>JAFZXM010000032.1 GCA_017616775.1 Bacteroidales bacterium | reverse complement strand
GATGCAGAACCGCAAAACAATACAATTTTTGCCGATTTTTTTCGTTATAGAAATGATGTTTGGTATTTGTGCAAGACGAACTTAAGCAAATGCCCGCTGCTATTGTCCGGGCACGGTGGCAGTAGTGGCATGACCCGCAAAACCTGAATGCTTTTATGCAGCAAAGGGATTTTCTTTTCCGTTCCTTGTGCCGAAAGCAGTTTATTAACAGCATGGAAAAATAAAAATTTACCTTGTTGTAAGGTAATAAATAAATAATTTAAAAAAATAAAAAAATGAATTTTAAAAAAATATTAGCTGCTGTAGCAGCATTAGTAGTTGTAGGCTTGGTTTTTGTTGCCTGCAAAAAAGAAATTACAAATACAGATAAAGTAGCAACCGAACAAGTTGTAAAACACCAAAACACGGAAGGAGATTATATTGATATCCCTGAAGTATTCTATTCTTCTGATGGAATCACTTTTTATGATGGAAACGGAACCGCAGTAACGGAAATTCATGTTGATTATGGTGAAAAATATGGTCATGCGCAATTTAGTTCTGAAGGTAAAATAGCTAGTTGTACACGTCCCGGAAACGATTGTGGGGATGCAACAATATGGGATGATGAAACCACTATGTCTTGGAGTGCTGTTTATGCAGTTCGTGACGATGGTACAATTATAACACAACCACGAGTGTATAATTAAAAATTAAGGTAATGAAAAAGTATTTGTTTTCTATTCTATTGGTTCTTTTTTGCTGTTTAGCGAGTTGTCAGAACAGCAAATCTTTTGGTGTTTGGGACTATAGCATAGATTCCTTACCTGATGAGCGAACCATGATGTTTGAATATTTTTCAAAAGTACAGCATGATAGTCCTTTTTTGTTTTTTGTAGATGTAGATCCCAAAGCAAGACAAATAGGTGATACGCTCTATTATATTATTCAATATGGCCGCAGTACCATTTACGTTTATAATACCATATCGTATCAGGTGAAAGAAATACCCATAAAGAATGGACTGCTTATAGCCGGAATAAAATCGGTATATTATCATAATCATGATTCCATTTTTCTACTTATAGACCAACCTTTCGTGCAAAAGGCTCCTCAAAGGTTTAAGGAGAAAAGTAAAGATATTTACGATATCATTCTTATCAACGGACAAGGTGATTGTATCGGAAATTATACGTTGGACCATCCGTTGAAATATACAGGCAACGGAAGTCGAGATCACACATTGTTTCCTACGTATAATTATACTATAGGTACTCGCTTGATAGGAGATGAATTATTGATTCGATTCGTTCCATGGGCACATTGTTTTGATAAGGACTATGCAGTTTTTGATCCTCCTATAGTAGCCTTGTACAATTTAAAAACAGATAGCTGCCGTATGTTGAATATACATTATCCATCGGAATATTTCGGAAAAAAGTTCGGGGAAGACGATCGTTATATATGGGATGTTTATTGGATAATGGAAGGAAAGCACAATGATTTGTTTATCTTTTTTGAGTTTATACCCACCATTTATCACTATGATTTCCAAAAAGACACTATGACAAAATGGGATTGCAAATATGACAAAGTATTTACCACGACTGATACCGCAAACATGAAATACGGGAAAATGGCATTAAAATACGATATTCCCCGCTGGTGCAGTGAGGAACAATGCTATTTTAGACAAATTTGGATAGTAGAATATAAAGATTATAAGCAGGGAACATTAATTACTGAAATTTTGGATTCCAACTTTAATCATTTGGCTTATGCTATCGGGAAAGAATATAATAAAATTCCATATGCTATCGTGGGTTCACCTATTGTCAAATGCTCAAAAGACCAGCAAGGACATCAAATTCATTTCAACAGAAAGCTCAAAAAGGTTAAAATGTCAGATTTTGAGAAAAATATGGTAAAAAAGCCTGTTCCTTTAAAAGATTCCATAGGAGTGGCAGAATATTTCCATCGTTTGAACATTCCTGATAAAAGGTCGGTGGTGTTGATAGTAAACATGAAATATCCGTGTGGAACCTGCTATGATTTTATTTTCAGCACTATGCAATACAATAGGGACACTTTCGAGACCAATAATATCTATTGTATCAGCTATGATCCCAATGGAACCTCACTCATGGATTCTTATTTGGAAAAATATGGTTTGACAGATTGTAAAAATATCATAAAAGACACCACTATGTTGGGCAGTGTCTATGGCGGATTTAATTATTGTTTTGGCAATTATCCGTATATATTGCTACAATATATGGATGACGGCAAATACACATTGGAGTTTCCGGAATTTCAAACACTGCATACAATGTGGGGACAACTGATAAAAAACCAAACAGAATGGAAACGTAAGGAAGAGTAGTTTTTCTTAAAAACATACTTTTTTATAAACAAACAAAAGGGCAACAGTCTGTTGCCCTTTTGTTTTGTTACCGTCAACCAACATTTCCGCCGCTGGGCGGAAGGGCAGTTTTTTTTTCTTGTAAATCTGTTTTATTCAAAATTTTGTCTATATCTTTGCGGATTGAAAAATATGGTTATGCCAAGAGACCATTAAATACATGTTTTTTT
>JAFZXM010000031.1 GCA_017616775.1 Bacteroidales bacterium | reverse complement strand
AGAAAGGAGGATTCGTATTAAAATTTTGTTTAACTTTGCAAGTTGAAAAAAACTTTTGTTGTGGTTTGGATAGTTCTAATGCAGCCTCTGCTGTCAAAAACTACAATGAAAGGAAAAATTAGTAAAAATTAGAGGTTGCCATGAAATAGTTTTTATTTTAACTTCTTGCAATCAACGAATTTGTTATCTATAATGATGTTAAGGTCTTCTATAAGATTTTTGAATTTGAATCTGTTGCCGCAATCATACATAGCCTTGATGGGGTTTTTACCCATGATAAGTTTGCTGAATTGGTCCGCATCGGGGGCGGATTGCAAAGTGGCGTATTCTTTGTAGGTAAGAGATAAAAATACCGTATTGGGACCTATTCCTCTATTGTCCAAATAATAACCTTTTTTAAGAGGTGTGGGTAGTTGGCTTTCATTGATATCTTTAGGATCGGGATAGGATACTATGCAAGTTTTTTCATCATTGAGATTGATGGGCACTTTATCCAAATATTTTTTTGCCACTTTATAAACGATAGTGGGAGGCCCTGCGGTAACACCGGTTTTTTGTACGGGTTTGGCTGTTGAAATGGGTTTTACTACATCTTGGGCGTGAATGCTATAAGCTGAAAATAAGACAGATACAATTATAATGCCGATATTTTTTGTGTTCATGATGGTTTATTTTTATCTTTGCAAAGGTAGCATTTTTTTGCTACATCTTCCATTTAATAATAAAAATGTTACCTTTGCAACTTAATAATTAATAATTATGAGTGATTTTAGTTTATTGGTATTAGCCGCCGGCATGGGAAGTCGTTATGGAGGATTAAAGCAAATAGACAAGTTGGGTCCATGTGGAGAAACCATAATAGATTATTCCATTTATGATGCCATAGAAGCGGGGTATAACAAAGTGGTGTTTGTAATACGAAAAAGTATAGAGCAGGATTTTAAAGAATGTATTGCCGATAAATACGAAGGTCGTATTAAAGTGGACTATGTGTTGCAGGAGTTGGATAACATTCCTGCAGGGTTTTCCTTACCTGCGGAAAGGGTGAAGCCATGGGGAACGGGGCATGCCATATTGATGGCAAAAGATAAGATAGACGGTTTTTTCACCGTTATCAACGGTGATGATTTTTATGGCAGAGATGCCTTTGGTGTGTCTATGGCTTATCTTCGTCAACTGTCTTTGCAAGATAAAGGCAGTTATGCCATGGTGGCCTATCAATTGAATAAAACCTTGTCGGAAAACGGAGCCGTATCCCGAGGCGTGTGTTATGTGGACAGCAACCATTATTTGGTGAATGTGAAAGAACACACAAAGTTACAATACGAAAATGGTAAAATCATTAACATCGGTGATGACGGAAATAAGGTGGAGATGAATCCCGATACAATGGTTTCCATGAATTTTTGGTGTTTTCACCCTTCCATATTCGAACATTTGCAAACCATGTTTACCGCATTTTTGGAAGAAAACATTCATAATATTAAATCGGAATTTTATATTCCGTTTGTTGTTGACACGCTTATTAAAACAGGCAAAGCATGTGTAAAAGTGCTCGGTTCCGATGCCCAATGGTACGGGGTGACATATAGGGAAGACAGGGAATATGTGCAAGCGAAGTTAACGGAAATGTCAAAAGCGAAATTGTATCCTTCCCCTTTATGGCGATAAAATATTATTATATAGTAGCAGCGGCAAGTTTGTTGTCGGTGGCATGCACCGCCCGTAAAACGCCTTCGGTGCCTGTAGTGGAGGCGGAGCCTGCGAAAACAGAGCTTGTAGCGGAGGTGGAGCCTAAACCGGAATATTGTAAGCGAATGGAACAGGCGGGGTTGGTGGAAATACAAACCTTGTCACCCGATATTAAAGTGATGCTGCCCTATGGTACATCGGAGAATTTTATGGGAGAGCCTTTGTATGAAACATCACAATACGCTTATTTTCAAAAAGATGTAGCACAAATGGTGGTGCAGGCAGAGTCCTATTTGCATGAGCAATATCCGGATTATATGTTGTTGATATACGATGCTGCCCGCCCTTTGAGTGTACAGCAGAAAATGTGGAAAGTGGTGCGAAATACCGTAGCAAAGTATTATGTATCGCCGCCTAATAGAAAAAGTTTGCATAATTACGGGGTGGCGGTAGACCTTACCATTATTGACGAATATGGAGAACCTTTGGATATGGGTTGCAATTATGACACCTTCGATTCCATTGCGCATATCAACAATGAGCAGATGCTGTTGCAACAGGGTAAACTTACACAAGAACAATATAATAACCGGCAATTGTTGCGTAATGTGATGCGTAAAGCAGGTTTCAAAACCATTACCAGAGAATGGTGGCACTTCAACGCCTGTACTTTGCAGCAGGCGCAAGCCAAATATAAATTGATAGAATAAAGCACATGAATATATTAGAGATAGCCGATGTAAGCAAACGTTATGGGGAATATCTTGCACTCAAGCATATCAATATACAAATAAAAGAAGCTTGTGTATTCGGTTTGTTGGGGCCTAATGGCGCAGGCAAGACTTCTCTCATACGCATTATCAACCAAATAACCGCCCCCGATGAAGGACAATTGTTTTTTAAAGGCGAGCCCATGACTATTCGTCATACTGCTCAAATAGGTTATTTGCCGGAAGAAAGAGGCTTGTATAGAAAAATGAAAGTGGGCGAGCAAGCCTTGTATTTATCGCTGTTGAAAGGCTTGGATAAAACTGAAGCTTTGCGGAGATTGCATTATTGGTTTGAAAAATTTGAAATAGAGGCATGGTGGAACAAAAAAGTGGAGGAATTGTCCAAAGGTATGCAGCAAAAAATACAGTTTATAGTGACTATTGTGCATGAGCCTGCATTTCTGATTTTTGACGAACCATTCAGCGGCTTTGACCCGCTAAATGCCAATTTGTTGAAAGAAGAAATGATCAATTTGAAAAACAAAGGAGCCAGTATCATTTTTTCCACACATAATATGGCTTCCGTAGAAGCCTTGTGTGATGACATCGCTTTGATTAACAAGTCGGAAAAGATATTGGACGGCAGTTTGAAAGATATCAGGCAGGCTTACAAGCGCAATGTGTTTGAAATCAAATATATCTCTGATAATGTTGAAAATATTGCCGCTGTTTTGCCGCCGGGTGCGGAAGTGGTGAAAGCCCGCAGGGAAGACAATTTGAATACCGTCAGCGTACAATTGCCGCATCAGTTTACGGGAAACCAATTGCTTGTTCAACTGTTGCCGCATTTGCAAATATGTGAATTCAAAGAGGTGTATCCTACTATGGAAGAAATATTTATACAAAGTGTGAGCAATAATCAATAACGTATTATTGATTGTTGATATTTTGTGCATTCACCATTTGGCGATATACTCCGTTTTGTTGCATTAAAGAAGAATGCGTTCCGTGTTCTATTATTTTTCCGTCTTGCAGTACCAGAATATGATCGGCGTTTTGAATGGTGGTAAGGCGGTGAGCGATGATAACGGCCGTGCGGTCCACTATTATTTTGTCCAAGGTGGCTTGCACTATTTGTTCCGAATGACTGTCAAGGGCGGAAGTGGCTTCATCCAGCAAAAGTATGGGCGGATTGCTGAGTAAAGCACGTGCTATGCTGATACGTTGGCGTTGTCCGCCGGAAAGGTTCATGCCCCTGTCGCCGATAGGCGTATCATATCCTTGCGGCATATCCATGATAAATTGGTGGGCATCGGCCATTTTTGCTGCATTGATAATTTCTTCTCTGCTTGCAAGGCTGTTGCCAAAACTGATATTATTGGCGATGGTGTCGTTAAAAAGTATGACATCCTGTGATACCAAACCGAATAAGGAGCGGACATCGGATATGATATAGTCTTCAATAGAATGTCCGTCAATGGAAATGCTGCCTTCAGTGGTGTCGTAGAGACGCAATAGCAAGTTGATAACAGTGGATTTGCCGCAGCCCGACATGCCGACTAATGCAATAGATTCCCCTTTGTGGATGGTGATATTCACATCATGGAGCACTTCTTGTGATTCGTAACTGAAGTTAACATGAGAGAAAACTATTTTGTCGGTAAATTGTTTGATGCTTAAAGCATCGGGCTTTTCTATAATTTTTTCATCACTGTCCATTACTTCAAATACCCGTTTGGCCGAAATGATGCCTTTTTGTACATAACTATAGGCGCGTATGGTGCTTTGTATGGGCGGTATCAAGCGTGCGAACACCAAGGCAAAAAGTATCAAAGTCTCCGATGAAATGCCTTGATGTTTAAGCACCAGGGTGCTTCCTATATATACCACTATCAGCATGGCGGTAATGGTAAGAATTTCGGATAAGGGTGCCGATAATTCCATATAACGGAGCATTTTCTTGATAGTGGTGTTGTAGTGCTCGTTGATGTGGTCGAATTTTTGTGAAAAATAGTTTTCGGCGTGAAAACCTTTGACAATACGTATTCCCGAAACGGTTTCTTCATAAGATGAAGACAGTACACTTAATTCTTCCTGTCCTTTTTTGGCCTTTTGGCGTATTTTTACGCTTATTTTTCCTGCGGCAAAACCCACAGCCGGCACCAAAACAAGAGATATGAGCGATAACCATGGATGGATGACAAAAAGGGTTATCAGGAACACGAGTATCACAAAAGGTTGCTGTAACAATATTTCTATGGAACGTCGGATGAGGGTGTCTATCTCCTGCATATCGGCATTCAAACGGGTGATGATATCGCCTGTGTGTTGTTTGGCATAAAATGCCAAAGGTAATATCATCACTTTTTTATACATTTCATTGCGAATATCCCGTACAGTATTGGCATTGATGGGAGTGATAAAATACATATATAAATACCGGCACACGTTGGCACACAAAGAAGCTATTATCAGCATAGCGGACATGAACGCCAAACTCCATTGTATTCCGTAAGTGTGATGTATGGTATTGATATAGTAAGACAATGTATCCAATATGGTTTGCGGCGATAAATTAAAGGGCGGACGCTCATGTATGGGGTCGGTAATGCCGAATATTACCGAAACAAACGGCACGATGGCAGCCAAGGTGAAAAGTGAAAAAAATGTATATAATATGTTGAAGAATAAAGCTTTGTATATATTCTTGCTATAGGGTATTGCATATTTAAACACTCGTTTTATCTCTTCCATGGGGCTAAAAATCTAAATTGAGAGAAATATACAATTGTTTATTGGAGAATTTATTGTTTTCAAATCCCCAGGCATAGTCTATTCTGATAAAATAGCTGAATAACATAAAATGCAAACCTATACCCGTACCATATACAAAGGGGTTGATTTGGCGATTGACGGTAATATCCAAATTGTTATTGTTCCCTTTGGTGATGTGGGTGGTGTAATTGTCGTCCAATTTTCCGGCCCATGCAGTACCTATGTCAAAAAATCCCACCAATTGCAAGCTGCGTAAAAAATTACTCTTGATAGGGCGTTTTATCATGGTTTGTATAATTTGCCAGCGCAACTCCGTATTCAGTACCATAAAATTGTTTCCGTTGCGGATATTTTGGCTGAACCCTCTCATATTGGTGGCTATGGTTTGGTAGGCATAGTCTGCAGGGTTGTTAACGGTCATACTGTGGTTAAAGCGGGGTAATATCCAATTATCCACACCGCCGAGATAATAAATGAGTTTGCTATTGCCCATAGAGGTGCCGGCGGCCACTCTGTTGGCCCATATAAGGGTGCGTGCCAACGGTGTATATAGGCGGGCGTCTAAACCCAAAGTGCCGAGATACCGAAATGTTTTTGCCGGAGTACATGTAGCTTCTGCAAATATTTTTCCCCTGAATCCTTTGAGTATGTGATCGTCGATATGTCGGGTGAAATCAATGATATATTCTGCTTTCGCTCCTGTCCATAATCCGTGTTGTGGACCCTGATGCAAAGAATAGTCGTCTATGGATTTCCAATCTTTTCTGTCGTATCTCAATTCCATGGACAAACGCAGGCTGTTCACTCTGTCAAACGGATATTTGAGCAGATAGTGCAGCGATATGCTTTGTTGTCGGATAAGTTCGTCGCTTTCGGCAAATTTTTGTGATAAATAGTGTACCACTATTTGTCTGTCTAAGCGTCGTTTGAGATTTTCATAGCTATAAAGTATTTCCATATCGCCAATACTGAAAGCCGACAGCCTTATTCCGCCTATCATGCGGTGGTCTTCCATGATATCGGTGATGCCGACCATAAGCAGACCGTTAAGGTCGTTGGACATCACCAAACCTTGCTCAAAATCGGGATTGACAAATTGCTGATAAAAGGTATTCAGAAAGCTGAAGTCGGCTTGGGCAACCAATTTGTTGATATAATATTGTACATAATAGTTGCGGGGTATCAATGAAGTATGTTCTTTGGCGGTGGTTATGCTGTTGTCTTCCGTATCCGTGCTGTCTGAAATGTGTTTTTTCAGGTCGGATATCCGCATTTGCCGCAATCGTTTGATTTTTATATTGTTGTCTGCAATAGGGACGGCGGTGTCAATAGGGGTGCTAAAGGTGTCTTTGGCAGTGTTGACAGGAGGAATGGTGTTCCATTGCGGATATTCCGTTTTGCCGATAGTGTAATATCCTTTGTGTAATATTTGCTCATAGATGGTGTTTTGGGTGGGGTCGGCCTGCTGTTTTCCGAACAATGTGTGATATTGTTGTATGGGAATGGTGCGTATTTGGTCGGCATAATGTATGCCTGTATCAATGCGGGATATCACGTGTTCCATTTTTCCCAAGTGACGGCGGCTGCCGTCATGTTGTTGAGACAGAAAACTGATATATTTGCCGGATAAGGCAGTGACGGCGTTTTCGTCTATGTTGTCGGTATGAGTGATACGATAAGTGCTTTTTTCAACGGTGTTGTACAGGTATAAGTCGGTGTGTGCACGAATGATACTGTCAATGTCGTTAATGCTGTCGGCAATACGGTTGGAAGAAAAAAGGATATGGGTGTCGTCTATAAAACAGGGGGCATAATCATCGGCGATATCAGCGGTGATTTGTTCCAACGACCGTGATGCCAAATTGTAGATATAAATATCCGATTGTCCTTTGTCGGATGCGGATATGGCAATATGTTTGCCATTGGGGGAATAATTGATGGAGGTGATTTTGTTGATAAAAATCACTTGCCGGGGTTCAAATTTGTGTTTGTCGGGCAAATATGATTTTAAATAAACTTTATCGTGCCATTCTTCCAAAACGGAGAGCCATTTTCCGGAAGGAGCCCATGCCAGCAAGGGGGTGGAGTAGTCCGGATTGTCTTCTATACGGTAATGATGCCGGTATATGCATTTTTGTTTGCCTGAATTCAAATCGCGAAGCATTATTTTTACCTTGCCTTCGGTATTGCAGATATAAGCCAATGTGTTTCCGTCGGGAGAGATATTCGGCTGCAAATGTTGGGTATAGGAGCGTTTTTGTTTCCATAGTGCATTGGTATAATCGTCCGAAGGATAGTCGTTGAAATATATTTTATAATAATCTTTCCATTCCGTTAGTATTTCATCAAACGGCTTTCCTATGGTATATAAGCAGGCTTTGGCATAGTTGTGGCTGATGGCGGCATAATACATGATGGCATTGATACTGCTAACGCCATAGGCGTTGGCAATGAATTGCCACCATGATAATCCGGCAATTTTTTGTTGTTCAGGCGGTAAAAAATAAAATTTGTCGTACAGTCCGCTTTCAAAACCGTCTTTGATACGCAATATGTTTTCATTGGTGAAATTGCCGGAAAGATATGCGCTCAATCCGTCAACAAACCATACGGGGAAATCGGCGATATAGCTGGTGGCAATATTGGAAGCCATGGTGCTTCCTTTAAGATAATTGTCTATAACAAGTCTCGCTACGCCGTTTCTTAAATTTTGGTGAAAACTTTTCATATCGCCTTCAAAATATAAGAATATTTTATTGGCATATATGGAAGAAACACCTCCTGTGTTATAAAAGTTATCGTCGTTGAGACCTATATTGGATTGCATAAAATCACTTTGACGGGCGTAAATGATGATTTGCATTTTTTTGCTGAGCGATACACCCGTTTTTTGTTCCATCTCCAACAATATGTCAGGAATATGTTCCGCTGTATATACGGCTAATTCCTTGCTTTGGGGATAATAATACACATCGGCATAATCGGTGCGGTAATAGCTCCATTCCCGTTGGGCATGCTGAATGCGGTTTTGCCCGAATGTCATGTTGGAACCATTGTAAAATTGACCGTATGCCATCATTTCGCATAACATGATGACAATGGGAAATGCATATTTCAAGAATCTGCTTTTATATACTGTTTCCAATGTCGGCATTCCGTATTGTTTGTGTTAAACCAAATATGCAAAGATACTATTTTTTTTTCTGTTTTAAAACATGTAACACAATGTGGATAGATTCTATAGATTCAACAAGCAAAAATAGAAAATTTGTTTAGTTTTATAGCTTAACGCGGATTGTAAAAATATGAATTTAAATTATTTGTAATAAAATGCTAATAAATGTTCTTTTGTATTTTTTTTTTTTTTTTTTACTATATTTGCAAATTGATATATATTAGTGATAATTTAAATTAGAGACAAATGAAAAAGATATTGTATTTGGTAATATTATCATTGGCTGTAAGTGTACTCAATATTCCGGAACTTGTAGCACAAAATGCCCAAAAAATTGAGATAACGCTAAAAGGCGGAAAAAAAGTGAAATTGGGAGAGGGATTATATTATATCGGATATCGTACCATTGAAAGAACAGAAATAGTAGCAGCTAATGGAGATAGATGTTTAATTGTAAATTGTAAAGGAAAAGGTGTGAATGAAGCTCCTGATATGTCGTTTTTTATGTTAAATAATACAGATGCTATTACTTCGGAAGTCTTCAGTAAAGTGGTAGATCGTATCAAACAAGCTATAGATACAGGTATTACTCATGGAGAAATCAACGATGTTGAGGGCTATCGTTTTGTGTGGAACGGCGGCAGTAAAAAATTAGATGAAAAAAGCGGTAAGTTAGGATATGATTATAAAATAGAGGTTATTAATGTAAAGTGAAAATAACCGCTTCATGTTTTTGATGCTGCTTGTGCAAGCCTTATGTAGTAACACCATTTGTGAATGTTTGCAACAGCGGTAGCATTTTTTTATAGATGTTTTTTTGTTCAGCCGTTTTATTAGCATGAGTTTTCATTATCTTGAAAATTAATGATATAAATGTTGTCGTACCGGCTATAAATCCCGAGAGTGAATTGTTAATAAATTGATGAAAAATAAAGCAAAAAAATGGTGTTTTTTCGGTGCTATTTGCTAATTTTGCACGTGTATAATTTATAAACGATAAATGATGAAGATCAAAAGTATTGTTTTGATATGTATCGGTGCGGTATACAGTATAGGTTTGTATGCCCAGCCTGTTACGGAATCGGAAGCCCGAAGTCAGGCTGCAGGTTTTCTGGGTGAGCGGCAAAAGGGGGTGCTTGATTGTGTTTGTACGGAAAGGCAAGGCGGAGCACCTGTGTATTATGTTTTCAGTTCAGAAAAGTCGTATGCGGTGGTTTCGGCAGATAGAAGGGCGCCTTCCATTTTGGCTTATTCATATACTCAGGGTTTCAATAGTGAAGAATTGGCTCCTGCGGCGGCCATGTGGTTGGATTATTATAGGCAAGCCATAGCTTCTTTGCAAGGGCAGGAGGTTAAACAATCAAAAAGTACGCAAACAATAGTCAAAGAGGTGGCTCCTTTGTTAGTATCGCGATGGGGGCAGGGAAAAAATTATAATTATTTCTGTCCGCAGGATGAAGACGGCCCCAATAAACGTTGTGTTACGGGCTGTGTAGCCACGGCGTTGGCACAGGTGATGTATTATTTCCGTTTTCCGCAAAGCGGAGAAGGAAGTTATTCCTATCAGCAGGAACCCTATGGGGAACTTGCGGCCGATTTTGAACACGCCTGTTACGATTACAATGCCATGTGTGATAAAAGTACCAATATCAATGCAGCCGCTTCGCGGTTGATAAAAGATATAGGGGTGGCCTGTGATTTGGTATATGGTCCGAACGGCACCGGTATGTATAATCATAAAGCGGCTTACGCTTTGCGTACACATTTCAAATACAGTCCGAATACGGAATATGTATTCAGAGATAGTACAGACATGGACTGGGATAGTTTGATAGTGTTGCATTTGGATAAGAATATTCCATTGTATTATGCCGGTTGGAGCGTTCCCAATATCATCGGGCACGGTTTTGTTTGTGACGGCTACCAGCTGAATGATCAGGGAGATTATTATTATCATTTTAATTTCGGTTGGGATGGCAACAGTGACGGTTATTTTTATACCGGGCAGTTGTCTCCGTCGGGAAGTGATTTTAATTTGGCCCAGGAGATTATAATCAATGCATATCCCGATACCGCCAAATATACCTATCCGGTGCCCGAACTGTTGGTGAATGAAGATACATTAAGCGGAGAAGAAGGCTCTGTGAATTATTATGCAGGGGGCAATATACCTCAGGGTGCCGATTACAGCTGGCATATTATTCCCGATGCCGACACCGTTTCAAAAATGGAAATTTCGGTTATGGCCGATTTGGCAGAAGGGGATAGCTTATATATATGGAGCCCGTATTTGAACGGCTTTACTGTTTATACCGATACTTTGCTCAATATCCGTTTGTCTTATTCCCGTTTGCCGGAACTTGTATTGCATTTGGTGACGCATGGTGCCGGCAGCAAGTCCTTGCATTTTTCATATTCTGCCTCTTTGCCGATATTTTGCACCAATATTAAATTTTATACCACCACGCAAGGAACGGTGGAAGACGGCAGCGGGGAGTATAATTATACCAATTATACCTATTGTCGTCATAAAATCACTGTCAGTTCCAGAACCGCGCTTGTTGTCTATTTTCCGGAATTCAAAACACAGGCAGGCGATACCTTGTACATCTACAATCCCCGCACCACGCCTTCGGAATTGTTGTTGGCTTTGTCGGGAGATTGTTCAGGGAACAGGTATGTTTTTAATACAAACAGTATCATGCTGACTTTTGTAACCGATGAATCGGGTACGGATGCAGGATGGACCATGGAATATGACGGAGCCTATGCCGATGTGAAAGAACAGGAATGGCAAGAACAGGTGACGTTGACCCCCAACCCTGTACAAGACAGAGCGGAATTGACGGTGAGTGATGCATTATGGATGCAATTGCAGCCATATCCTGTGCAAATATGTGATATTAGCGGAAAGGTGTTAAAAACATTACCGTTGAACGGTTCAACAATATCAATAGATATGTCTTCTTATGCCGCTGGCGTGTATTTTTTGAAAATAGGAGCAATAACTAAAAAATTATTGAAGCAATAATACAAATATGGGTGAATCGCATTTTGTAACCGACTTGGCATTGATACTGATATCAGCAGGGGTGACTACGCTGATATTTAAAATGCTTAAACAGCCCTTGGTGTTGGGATATATAGTGGCGGGTTTTTTGGTGGGGCCTCATTTCGGGTTGTTCCCTACGGTCATAGAATTGGATAATGTACAGGAGTGGTCGGATATAGGAATTATATTCCTTTTGTTCGGTTTGGGATTGGAATTCAGCTTCAAAAAATTGTTTAAAATGGGCAGCACCGCCTTTATCACCGCAGGCACCGAAATTATCACGGTGGGCTTGATGGGTATGCTTATAGGTTATTTGATGAAATGGACCACAATGGAAAGCATTTTCCTGGGAGGTATGTTGGCCATGTCGTCCACGGTGATTATCATCAAGGCCTTTGATGATTTGGGGGTGAAAAAACAAAAATTTGCCGATATCACCTTAGTGGTTCTTATTTTGCAAGATCTGGTGGCTATAGTGCTGATGGTGTTATTGTCAACAGCAGCCGTAGGTCAGCAGTTTGCCGGTAAAGAAATGATGAGCAGCATATTAAAATTGATGTTCTTTCTTGTATTATGGTTTTTGATAGGCATTTATATTTTACCATCATTTTTCCGTAAGTTTAAATCGTTGATGAACGATGAAACACTGTTGATTATTTCTTTGGGCTTATGTTTGAGCATGGTGGTTTTGGCCGAAACCACCGGTTTTTCTTCCGCTCTGGGAGCATTTGTAATGGGGTCGTTGTTGTCCGAAACCATAGAATCTGAACGTATTGATAAATTGAGCAAGAGCATTAAGGATTTGTTCGGTGCTATATTTTTTGTATCGGTGGGCATGATGGTTGATCCGGTAATATTGAAAGAATATTGGTTGCCTATAGTCATATTGACTTTATTCACCATTTTCGGCAAAACCATTTGTTCTGCAATAGGGGTTTTGATATCGGGACAAAATCTAAAAACATCTTTGCAAGTGGGCTTCAGCCTGTCTCAAATAGGTGAGTTTGCCTTTATTATAGCTACTTTGGGAACGTCATTGCATGTGTTGAGCGCTTATATTTATCCCGTTATAGTGGCGGTATCGGTAATCACTACCTTTACCACGCCTTATTGCATACGGTATGCCGGCCCTATAGCAGGGTGGGTGGAATTGCATCTGCCGGATAGATTTGCTTCCTTTTTGAATCGTTATGCATCCGCAGGAGCGAATGTGAATGTCAATAACGATTGGAGCAAATTGATAAAGTCATACATAGTGCGCATATCCTTGTATTCGGTGGTGGTGGTGGCATTAATATTGAGTTCGTTCACATGGTTTTATCCCTTTGTTCAAACATTGATGGATACTCTTTTAGCCAATGTGATATGTACAGCGGTCACCATATTGGTTATAGCTCCGTTCTTACGGGGCATGGTGATACAAAAAAAGGAAGAATCAGTTGCTTTTACCCATTTGTGGAGCGGTAGCCGCTACAACAGAGGGGTGTTGGTGGCCTTGCTGCTGTTGCGTATCTTTTTGGTGATATTTTTTATATCGATGGTGTTGTTCAGGGTGTTTTCCACCATGTCGTGGAATTTGGTGGTGGTAATGGCGGCAGTAGTGTTGTTCGTGCTATTTTCCCGTAATTCATTTCGCCGTTTTTCCAAAATAGAAAGACAATTCTATTATAACCTTAACCACAAGCAGGAAGAACAACGGCGTCGCCAGCCTATACGATCAAGCATAGATTCCCAATTTTCAGGAAAAGATATCCATTTGGCCAAATTAGAGGTGTCTCCGGATTGCTCTTTGGTCGGTTTGACAATATCACAATCAAGGTGCTATGAAAAATTCGGGGTGAGTATTGTAAAAATAGAGCGGGGAAGTAAAGATATATATTTGCCCAATGGTCAGGAGCATATATATCCCGGCGATGTGTTGGTGGTGTTGGGGGGAGACAGTAAAATATCGGCTTTCAATACCATAGTTACAGAGGTGCAGTCCGCAGCAGCCACAAAAGAGGACCGTAAAGATATGATGCTGGCATCGTTTGTGGTAGGGGAGAATTCTTCCTATTTGGGCAAAAGCATAGCGGAATCGGGAATTTGGCATACGGGTAATTGCATGGTGGTGGGTATCAATCGTAATGGAGAAGAAACATTCAATCCTCCCATGCAAACCATATTTGAACAAGACGATTTGGTGTGGATAGTGGGGGAACGTTCTAATGTTAAAAAGGTAATAAATTGATATTATGGCTAATATAAATATTTCGGGCATGAAATTCTATGCCTATCACGGATGTTTTGATGAAGAAAAAGTGGTGGGCACCTATTTTGAAGCCGACTGTAAGTTGAATGTAGAGGTGATTGGTGCCGCAAAAGAAGATGATTTGCAGCAAACCGTAAATTATCAGGAGGTGTATAAAGTGCTTCAGCACGAAATGCAGCAGTCATCGGCATTGCTTGAAAATGTGGTGTACAGGATGTTATGTGCCTTGATGAATACTTTCAGTGCTGTTAAAAGTGCTGAAATAGAATTATACAAGCTTAATCCGCCTTTAGGCGGACCGATAAGGAGTGTATCGGTAAAAATGAATACCGATGAATTGAATATAAGTAGAAATCAACAATAATAAGATATGAAGAATAAAATAGTAGCAGGAAATTGGAAAATGAATAAAAATTTTTCCGAAGCGGAAGAATTATTGGTATCAATAGCAGAATCATTGGATGATATGCGATTGGAAACGGAAATAGTCGTATGTACCCCTTCGGTGTATTTGGAAATGGCGGCGGACATATCGGAAGAGAGTAATTTCTATGTGGGAGCACAAAATGTATCCTATGCCCCTAAAGGTGCCTATACCGGAGAGATAAGTGCGGAGATGTTGAAATCTGCCGGTGCCGATTTTTGCATAGTAGGGCATTCGGAAAGAAGAAATTATTTTCATGAAACCGATGAAGAATTGGCTAAAAAAGTGGATTTGTTGTTGGAGAATGACATAGTGCCTATCTTTTGCTGTGGAGAAAAATTGGAAGAACGTCAATCCGGCAATTATTTTCAAGTAATAGACAATCAGATAAAAAACGCCCTCTTCCATTTGGATAAGGAGCATTTTGACGGAATTATTCTTGCTTATGAACCGGTGTGGGCTATAGGCACAGGGCTTACCGCAACGCCTGAGCAAGCACAGGAAGTGCATGCGCACATACGCAGGATTATAGAAGAAAAATACGGCACCGAGGTGGCCTACAATACCTATATATTATATGGAGGCAGTTGTAATGCTCGCAATGCTTTGGATTTGTTTTCCTGCCAGGATGTGGACGGCGGCTTGATAGGCGGCGCCTCTTTGGTGGCAGAAGATTTTATTGCCATTGTTAACGCTGCCGAAACGGCTTCAAAAAACGATTGATATGCAATATGTTGAAATAACATGCCAAATATCCGATACGCTTAAGGGCAATGAAATCATGATTGCCCTTTTGGCGGATATGGGGTGCGACAGTTTTGTGGAATATTCGGAAGGGGTGAAGGCTTATATTCCTAAAAAGGATTTTTCGCCTGCAATGTTAGATGAACTTCAAAACACCGCCTCTGCATTTGATTTTGAAGTGCTGTTGCAATATGACGATGTTGAAGAAAAAGACTGGAATGCGGAATGGGAAAAAAGTTATTCGCCTGTGCTCATAGACGGCCAATGTTATATACGGGCTCCGTTTCATGCTGTTAAAGACAATGTGAAATATGAAATATTGATAGAGCCCAAAATGTCTTTCGGAACGGCACATCATCCTACCACAGCCCAATTGATAAGCTATTTGTTACAAGAAGATTGTGAGCGGAAACGGATTTTGGATATGGGGTCGGGAACAGGTGTGCTGGCTATTCTGGCAGCCAAAAAAGGAGCAAGTTATGTGTTGGCAATAGACAATGACAATTGGGCATATCAAAATTGTGTTGAAAATGTGCAGTGTAACGGATTGAAAGATATAATAGAAGTGATACACGGTGACGCTTCAAGTGTTAAAAACGCTCCGTTTGACATGATATTAGCCAATATTAATAGAAATGTATTGCTGCAAGATATGCATGTGTATGCCAATGCATTGAAACAAGGCGGAATATTGTATCTCAGCGGATTTTATCTTCATCCCGATTTGGATTTATTAACGGCCGAAGCTGCCAAATACCATATGGGATTATTGTCTTATAAAAAAGAAAAAGATTGGGTAGCTGCTAAATTGCAAAAAAAATAAAGATAGTAAAAAAGAAATGAAAAAAACAGGCTTGATTATTATTTTCACGGTATTTTGTGCTGTTAACTACGGACAAGTGCTCAGTTATCACTTGGACAGTACAGAAACTGAAATAAAAAACATATATTCAAAAGTAAATAAAAGTCAAAAAGAGGAAGCGGACAAGATAATAGCCCAATTTCCCGATTTCTGGGCATCCATGAGTGATGATGAACAGCTGGCATTTGTGGAAATAGCCAACAAACTGTTTAAATATAAATTGCAGCCTATTCCCCATTTGTCGAATTTTATAGCTACCTATCGTTCTGTGGTTGAAAGCAATCAATCGTTAAAGAGCATGCAAAATTTTAAAAAATCGGTTGTTTATGTCATAGAACGTCATGCCACCCAATTCAACAATGTGATGAAAACCTATGCTAATTTGATAGACAATCAGGTGCTCAACACATTTACCGGTGTATCGTGGCGTGCCGAAGATGCGGATGTGTATTATTTCAATTTCGATTCGGTGCCCCAAGTGGTGTTTCCCAAGTTATCGCTTACTGCAGGCAACGGCAAGGATACCATGGTAATCAAAAACACCTCGGGAATATTTGAACCGTTAAGCATGAACTTTTACGGAAATAAAGGATTGGTGGATTGGACCAAAGCCGGTTGGGGCGAAAGAGTATATGCCACTTTCGATGAATACACTATCACGCTTAAAGCCCCCAAAATAGTATTGGAAAATGTATTGTATTATAATCCGGATTATTTTCTTAAACCGCAGCGGGGGGTGTTGGAAGACCGTGTGATGACAACGGCGGTGGATGAAGAAAAGGCGACCTATCCGCGTTTTACCGCTTACGACAAAGAAATAGTCATTCCCGATATTTATGCCGAAGTGGATTATAAAGGCGGCGTGCATGTGAGAGGAAACAATTTTATGGGACAAGGTGATGCTCAACATCAGGCCTGTTTGACTTTTAAACGGGAAAACAAACCTGCTGTTTTGGCATACGCTCCTTCTTTTGTGTTGAAAGACAATCAAATATCTTCTTCCATGTGCAAAATAGTGCTGTTTTTGGGTGAAGATTCCATTACTCATTCGGCTATTGAACTCAAATATACGCCTAAAAATAGGGAAATGTGGTTGATACGCGGTCAAGACGGACCTATGCGTATGCCCTTTTTGAACACCTATCACAATATAGATATGTATGCCGAAGCCTTACATTGGAAACTCAATGAAGAAAATATAGAATTCTGCAGCATGCCGGGTCCGGTGTCAGCAACCACGGCCGTTTTTGAATCCATCAATTATTTTACTTCCGACCGACTGAATCGTTTTTTGGGAATGAACGATATCAATCCCATGTACACTTTGTATGAGTTTTATCGTCGTAATCATGTCAAATCGGGGAGTATAGACGAAATAACAGCCTTTTTTAAATACGGACGCGAAGATGTGCAAAGTTTGATTTTCCAATTGGTACAATTCGGGTTTGTGGATTTTGACATAGCGACAAGGCAAGTGCTTTATCGTGAAAAATTGGGCAACTATTTGTTTAATGAAGTAAAGAAAAAAGATTACGATGTGTTGCAATTCCGTTCGGAGGTGACCGGAAATAAATCCAATGCCACCCTGAGCATGTTGAACTATGATTTGCTTATCAACGGAATAGAATTGCTGATAGTGAGTGATTCTCAAATAGTGAATGTGTTTCCCAAAGGTAAAAAAATTACCATGCAAAAAAACAGGGATTTTTTGTTTCATGGCAAAGTGGAGGCAGGATTATTCGATTTTTGGGTGAGTAACTGTAAATTCAATTACGAACCTTTCACCATGGATTTTACCGTTATAGATTCCATAGTGTTTTATGTGGAGGATAAGTCGAAAGGAGAAAATGCCATGGGTGAATATCCGTTGGAAAAGGTGAGAAGTTATATCTCCGATATTTCCGGAACATTGTATATAGATCAGGCCAACAACAAGTCGGGAACCTTGCCCATTCCCGGTTATCCTTATTTTGAAAGCAAATCGCCGGGAAGAGTATATTACGACCACGACTTTGTATATAACCGCGCCTATGACAGAGAACGTTTTTATTTTCAGGTGGACAGGTTTGTCATCAGGGATTTGGACGATTTTGACACCGATTCATTGCTGTTTGACGGTTATTTGCATTCCGGCGGCATATTTCCCGATATAGAAAAACCTTTGAAGGTAAGACCCGATTTTTCATTGGGATTTATCTATCATACCGGAGAATCCGGTATGCCGGCATATCAAAACAAAGCTGTTTTTAACGGTAAAATCGACCTCAGTAATTTGGGTTTGAGATGTTCCGGAGCAATAGATTATACGCAGGCTCATGGAGAAGGGAAAAATATAGTCTTCTTTTTGGATTCGGCTATAGGCCGGCTGGATGATTTCAGGGTGGATGCCCTGCTGGCAGGTGCGGAATATCCTCCCGTAACCGGCAAAAACGATTCTCTTTACTGGTTGCCCTATCAGGATAAAATGAAGGTGTACAGCACTAATTATAAGTTTCGTATGTACGACAGGGCCAAACATGACGGTGAACTGGTGGTGTCCAATACGGGGGTCACGGGTGCGGGCACCTTTCTGTACGATATAGCCACTATGCGTTCTCAAAATTATGAATTTGCCCATCATGAAATGTTTGCCAAAAGTCTGGATATCGATTTATACGACTCCATATTGGAAGATTATCACATTAGAGCATACGACCACAAGGGGCATATGGACTTTGAGAATGAAAAAGGAGATTTTGTCGCCAACGGACATGCACAAGCATTGCTTTTCCCCATTAATATGTTTAAAACCTATTCCAAGGCTTTTGAGTGGAAGGTAAAAGAAAAACAATTGATTTTCCAATATGACGACCCATATGCAATAGCGGATATACCCAACACCCCCATTAAAGAATTGTATGCTATGCAATCGCACGGGAATGAGCTTATATCCACCCACCCGGCACAAAAGGAATTGCAATTCACCGCGACTAAGGCTACCTATAATTTTGCCAAATACGAAATCCACGCCGAAGGCGTGCGTTATATAGAAATAGCAGATGCAGCGGTGTTTCCCAAAGACGGCTTGGTGGACATTTATCGCCGGGCTGAAATAGCCCCTTTGTCCGATAGCAAAATATTGGCCAATTTGGATAATCAGTACCACGAGATATTCCGGGCCAATACCATGTTGGAATCAAGGGAAAGTTATAGAGCCGACGGCTATTATAATTATGTGGATGCGCAGGAAAAAATACAGGAAATATATTTTGATTCCATTTGGGTAAGCCGTGACAAACAGTCGCGTGGCGCCGGAAAAATAGCGGAAGAAGCCGGTTTTACACTGAATCCGCATTTCGGATATAGCGGCAGTGTGACCTTGAAAGCGGAAAACGAATTTTTATTGATGCGTGGAGCAGTATCGCTGTTATACAGCTGCGATACCAATATGTACGCACCCATACGCTTTTCAGGAGCCGTTAATCCCGATTCGGTGTTGATACCCATAGGGGAACACACCAGAGACACCAACAACAGACCGGTAGTGGCAGCCATAGCCTCCAATGCTTCCGGACAGATATATCCCGCTTTCGCCAGGGCAAAAGATGCCATTAATAATCCCGAATACATTCGGGCCTACGGTTTTCTTACCTACAATGAAGAATTGGGAATGTATGTGGTGGCCTCACAAGAAAAATTGGAAGATTTGTCTTTGCCCGGCAATGTGGTGTATATGGATAATAAAAATTGTATAGCCAAAGGTGAAGGAAGATTGGATTTGGGTACTAATTTCGGTCGTATGGAATTTGTGCCCATGGGTATTATTACCAATTATATAGAACAAGATTCTGCCGAAATAGAAGTGTCGGCATCCATGGATTTCTATTTTAACGAAGAGTGTATGAAAATATTAAGCAACCAAATGGAATCTTCACAGAATCTGGAACCCGTGGACGTGGTGGAAAGCAAAAGCTATCAAACAGCTTTGTTGGAAATTCTGGGTGAAAAAGAATACGATAAAGCACATACCGAACTGATGCAATATTATCATTTCCGCCGTTTGCCCAAAGTGTTGCAAATGAGTTTTGTGTTTGCCGATATGAAAATGGTGTGGAAACAGGAAAACAAGGCCTTTGTGTCGGTGGGTGACATAGGGGTAGCCATATGCGGAAAAAAAGAGGTGAACAAATTTGTTCCCGGTATTATGGAAATACAAAAGAAGAGCACCAATTCCAAATCCAATAACAAAACTTCCATGCAGCTGTATTTTGAATTTGACGACCAATGGTTCTATTTCAATTATTCCGGTACCACCATGCAGGCTCTTTCTTCCGACAAAACCTTTAATGAGTTGATAAAAAACACCTCCCAGAAAAAGAAAATATTGAAGGCTGACGCTAAAAACAATTTGGCTCCGTATCGTTATACCATTGCGGGTTTGGGTACGAAAAAGAAGTTTTTAACCAAATACGAATTTAACGTGGAAGAACCGTAAAAAGACTTTCTGCAAATGGAAAATAAAAAAAATAAAGCAAAAAGGCGATAGGTTCAAAAAAAAATGTTACCTTTGCAGCCTAAAATTTTAAAATATTATAATAGTAAAATTATGTACGCAATAGTAGAAATCGCAGGGCAACAATTTAAGGTTGAAAAAGATCAAAAAATCTTTGTTCACCGCCTGAATGCAGAAGAAGGTGCAAAAGTGGATTTTGATACGGTATTATTAGTGGACAATAATGGCACTGTCAATGTAGGTACTCCCAAAGTAAACGGAGCAAAGGTATCTGCAACCGTAATGAATCACTTAAGAGGTAAAAAAGTATTGGTTTTCAAGAAGAAGAGAAGAAAAGGTTATCAAAAATTAAATGGTCACCGTCAAGAGCTTACTCGTATTCAAATTAATGAAATCATTGGTTAACCAAAATTATTAATTGTAAAAAAATAGTAAACGATGGCACATAAAAAAGGAGTCGGTAGTTCACAGAATGGTCGTGAATCCGAAAGTAAACGTTTAGGTATTAAAATTTTTGGCGGACAAAAATGTATCGCCGGAAACATAATAGTACGTCAAAGAGGTACTGTTCACAATGCCGGTGACAATGTGGGAATGGGTAAAGATCATACTTTATTCGCCTTGGTTGACGGTGTGGTGAAATTTCAAAAGAAAGCTAAAGGAAAATCTTATATTTCCGTTGTTCCTGCAGAACAAGCAGAAGCTTAATCGTTTAGGTTAAAAAAGTAATTCTAATAGTTGTCAATTTGCATTGACAACTATTTTTTTTGTCCGCATGCAATGCAGTCCTGTTGGTGACCGGGTATAACGGGGGGGGCGGCATTAAAAAATATGGCGGCTCCAAGCAAGGGGATTATTCGTGTTTGATTTTTTGCAGCCATGCATTATCTTGCGAATAAGTGTAATCCAGCATTTGCTGCAGGAGCCTGTCCGGCAGGGAATCCTGCAACAACATCCGATAATGTCGGGTGTATAAAAAACCTTCATCAACCATGGTGTTCAATTGTAACAATAAGCCGTCGTAAAAACGGGCGGTATTGAGCAAGCCTACCGGCTTTTCGTGTAAGTGTAATTGGGAATAGGTGAGCACTTCAAATAATTCATCCATGGTTCCTATTCCTCCGGGTAAGGCTATGAATCCGTCGGAAATGTCGGCCATGATATTTTTTCTTTCACTCATGCTGTTGACAGGTATCATTTCTGTAACATTCTTGTGCCCGACGGCTTCCGCATTGAAGAATTTGGGCAGCACCCCTATTATGTTGCCATGTAATAATGCCATTTCATCGGCCATGGCACCCATTAATCCTATACTCCCGCCACCGAAAATGAGGGTGATGTTGTTTTGTACAAATAGTCTTCCCAATTCTTGGGCTGCCTGTGTGTACAGGGGATTATTCCCTGAACGGGAACCGCAAAAAACACTTATTTTTAAATTTTTTTCCATGTAATATCTGTTTCGTGTTTTGCAAAGATAGCATTTTTACAGCTAAGAACAATTATTGTTAATAATTCTTGAAATTTGCACACAAATATCTGAATGTTATCAAGTTATGCGCTTGTTGGATTTTGTGAAAAAAAATGTTTTTGAATGAAAGAGACAATAAAAAAAGTGGTATCTTTGCAAACGATTTGGTTCTGAAAAGACATTTGTCATCAGATTAAAAGGGAATAAGGTGAAAATCCTTAACAGTCCCGCTGCTGTAAGTTCCAAATATAAATTGTAACAGTATGTCACTGTTGAAAGCGTGTGGATACACCAAGTAAACGGGAAGGCGTTACAATAGGAACAAAGTCAGAAGACCTGCCGGATCAAATTTTTTCACTGAAGCTTTCGAGGAAAGAGCGGGTGAAGCAGCATTCTTATAGAATACCTTATCCTGTCTTTTTTCACCTTAGCCGATAGTAATTGAAAGTAAGATATGTACAAGGTAAAGTTGGCAATGTTGGTATGTTGTGTGGTCTGTTGTTGTCGGGCATATGCTCAAGACGATAGCCTTACCACGCATACATTGAAGAATTTTACCGTATATGGCACTCATCTGGACTTTAATGTTCCCGGTAAGCAAAAAATAGATGTGCAGGATTATTTTAAAAATGCCATGCAGGTATCGGAGGTGGTCAGGTTTTTTTCCGGAGTGAATATGAAAGATTACGGCGGTATCGGCGGATTAAAAACGGTGTCGGTAAGAGGCTTGGGAGCTAATCACACCGCAGTGAATCTGGATGGTGTGGCATTGAACGATTGTCAAACGGGGCAAATAGATTTCGGAAAACTCTCACTGGCCAATGTGGATTATATATCCATGCTTAATGCCAATTCGGAGACGGATATTTTTAAGTCAGCACGATTGTTTTCCGCCGCCAATACCTTGCAGGTGCATACCCATGTGCCTCAATTTCGGGAAGGCAAACCGTGTAATGTGAGTGTGGGCGTAAAAATAGCTTCCGCTACCACCATTAATCCTTCTTTTTTGATAGAAGGGCGCTTGTCCCGAATGTGGTCCGCCTCCTTGTGCGCCGAATATTTGTATTCCAAAGGCAATTATAAATATATTATGCATTATGGAGGTGCAGACGACAGCACTTCGGTGGAACGGAGAGTGAACGGAGATGTTTCGGCATTTACAGCGGTGCTGAATTTGTTTTATAACGACAGCTCCAACCGTTTCCATTTTAAAGCATATGACTATAGCGCCCGTAACGGATTGCCCGGCGCCACCATATTGTATAATTTGGAAGCAAGCCAACGCCTGAATAACGATATGTTTTTTTTGCAGGGCAAATATGAACATCATTTTAAACATAATATCAGTTACAAATGTGTGTTAAAAGCCAATTATGCCCATACCGAATACATAGACACCACATTCTGGAATTCAGAAGGAGGGTTGGATAACCATTATCAGCAAAGGGAATTGTATTTATCCAATGTGTTGTTGTATGCCCATCCCAAACAATGGCAGATATCATTGTCCAACGATGTGGTGTATAACAATATGTCGCTGAATATGAAAGATTTTCCGTTGCCGCACAGGTTGACCGTTTATACCGATTTGGCAACGGCATATCATTGTAAATGGTGGAGAGTGCAAGCCAATATATTGCATACCTATGTATATGATGTTACCCAATTGGATGATGTGCGTACTCATTATAGCCAATGGAGTCCGGCGGTGAATATGGAATTCCGGCTGCTGCCTAAAGAAAAATTGACTTTCAGCGTCGGCTATCAATATGTATTCCGTTTGCCCTCTTTCAATGATTTGTATTACACCAATGTGGGGAATAGAAGTTTGAAACCCGAAACCCTGCATCAGGTGGTGGGAACCTTGGCATGGGTGAAAAGCATACATCTTAAATTACCTTATTTCAGAATAGCCGTCTCGGGTTATTATCACAAGGTGAGAGATAAAATTGTGGCCATTCCTACGCGAAATTTGTTCCTGTGGGGCATGTATAATTACGGTAAAGTAAATATTGCAGGGTTAGACGCCAATGTGGACATGCAGGTGACAGCAGCACGCTGGCTGCGCATAGATATGTCGCTGAATTATGCTTATCAGCGGGCGGTGGATGTGACTTCTCCCGACAGTAAAACCTATAGGCATCAAATTCCATATACGCCCCGGCATAGCGGCAACGCCCGTGCGGTATTCCATACCACGTGGTTTGCACTGCATTATACATTACAAATAGTGGGAGGCCGTTATCGTTTGGGACAAAATATCCCTCAAAACTATATGCAGCCCTATTTTGACCATAGTGTGGGGGTGAGCCGTGATTTTCACATCAAACAAACCCTGTTGTCTGTCGGCGTGGATGTGCTGAATTTGGCCAATAAAAATTATGAAATAGTCGCCAATTTCCCCGTTCAGGGCTTGTCGTGGCGGGTGAATGTGACATTTAAATGGTAAATAAATAATTAATTAATTAATATAATAATAACAAAATGAAAAAATTAGTATTTAAATTAAGCGTAGTGGCAATAGCCATGTCGGTTTTGGTATCATGCGACCCCGACAAAAAGAAAGATAATGCCTTGTTTAATAACGGAATTTTGGTGTTGTGTGAAGGCGTGTATCAACAGAACAATTCAACCATTTCTTATTATGATTTGGATAGCGATTTGGCCTATCCCGATGTGTTCTATGATAAAAACAACCGTTATTTGGGCGATAATGCCAACCATATGATAGCATATGGCAATAAATTGTATATTGCCGTGGATAATTCCAATTTGATTGACGTGGTGGATATGACCACAGGAAAATCTTTATCCCAAATATCCTTCAACAATAAAACATTTGAAGGCGTTACAGTAGGTAATCCCCGTCAATTAACCACCTATAAAGGCAAAGTGTACGCATCGTGCTATACCGGTCATGTGGTGAGGATAGATACCGCAAGTTTAAATATTGACAAAATAGCAAAAGTAGGTGCCAATCCGGAAGGTTTGGTGGCTGTTAACGGCAAATTGTATGTATGTAATTCCGGTGGTTTGAATCCTGATTATCAATACGATTCCACACTTTCTGTGGTGGATGTGAACACCATGCAGGAAGAATCCAGAATTACGGTATGTGTCAATCCCGCCAAAATTGCCGCCGGTGACAATGGTTATGTTTACCTTGTAAGTTATGGCAATTATGCGGATATCGCTTCTTGTTTCCAAAAAATCAATACCAACACCAATACCGTGGAAAAAGTATATGAAGGTATAGTAGCTTCAAATTTTTGTATCAGCGGTAATTATGCCTATGTTTACGGAGTAGATTGGTCGAATTATCCTGATGTGCAATCGTTTGTTAAAGTAGTGGATTTGGTGTCAGATGTGGAAACAGGCGATTTTATCAAAGACGGTACCACTATTAAAACAGCCTATGCCATTATGGTAGATCCAAACACTCAGGATGTGTATATCAGTGAT
This sequence comes from Bacteroidales bacterium, assembly GCA_017616775.1. Lineage (GTDB taxonomy): Bacteria > Bacteroidota > Bacteroidia > Bacteroidales > WCHB1-69 > UBA1205. The sequence goes on along the minus strand of JAFZXM010000031.1, from coordinate 42,007 downwards.
GCTTTGAATAATGCAACCAATGGTGACGTTTATTGTTTTGACAAAAACGGCAAAAAACGTTTTTCCTTTGAAGCAGGAATCAATCCAAACACCATCATCCGTGTCAATCAAAAGTAAATCAAAAATATAATTGCTCATCTCTGAAAAAAGTTTTCAACAATGGTTAACATGCTGATAATTATTTAATTATACAATTTTATTATTGGTTATTAGCATGTTAACCTTGTGTAAAGAGTGTTGAAAACTATCGTAATAAAATGTGTCAAGAGGTGGGGAATAATGATATTTTTGCAAATCATTTTTCAAAATCAAATAGGAATTTATGTACGTCATTAGCAGAGACAACAAAGCCCATCGTTACGATAGGAGTAGGATTTTTGACGCTTTGGTATCGGCATTCAGAGCCACGGCTGTCAAGTATAAAGATGCAGAAATAGATGAAATTATAGATAGTTTGCATCTGTTCAACTATATCACCATAGAGAGTATATCCGACCAATTGGAAGTGGAATTGATGAAACGCGGATATTTTGAAGTGGCCAAAGCTTTTATCATTTACAGGGAGCAGCATCGTAAAGAAAGGGAGTTGGAGAAGAAGAAAAAATATATAGCCAAATATTTAAAACCCTCTAATGCCGCCACCGCCAGCGAATTTGATTCAAATGCTAATGTAACGGAAAAAAATATTGCCACTTTGAACGGAGAATTGTTCAAGGGGGATATTATCAAATTGAACCGTTCGCGTCTTACGGATAAAATACGCGATTTGTACGGTGATGATTTAGCCAAAGAATATATCAGGCAATTGGAGAATCATGAGTTGTATAAACATGATGAAACATCCATTTTCCCTTATTGTGTGGCCATTACCATGTATCCTATGCTTTTGGACGGCTTAAAACACATGGGCGGCATATCGGCTCCTCCTAAGCATTTGCGTAGTTTTTGCGGCATATTCGTGAATATGGTGTTCACCATTGCCGCCCAATTTGCAGGAGCGGTAGCCACCCCGGAATTCCTGTTGTATTTTGATTATTTTTGCCGTAAAGAATGGGGTAATGACTATTACCTGCACTATGACAAAATAGTGGAGACATCCATATCCAAAGAGCGTACGATTAAAGATGTGATATTGGATTATTTCCAAAATATAGTTTATTATCTCAATCAGCCGGCCGCTGCCCGTAATTTTCAATCGGTGTTCTGGAATATCAGCTATTTTGACAGCTATTATTTTAAAGGTGTGTTCGGGGAGTTTTATTTTCCCGACGGCACAGCACCTCAATGGGAATCATTGGATTCTTTGCAACGTTTGTTTATGAAATGGTTTAATAAGGAGCGTACTAAAGAAATTTTGACTTTCCCGGTAGAAACCATGGCATTGTTGTGTGACGATAATGATGTGCTGGATAAAGAATACGGTGAATTTACGGCAGAAATGTATGCGGAAGGGCATTCCTTTTTCACCTATATGTCCAATTCGGCCGATAGTTTGAGCTCCTGCTGCCGTTTGCGCAATGAAATGCAAGACAACCAATTCAGCTATTCATTGGGTGCAGGCGGTGTGGCCACGGGTTCCAAGTCCGTAATGACGCTTAATATTAACCGTTTGGTTCAAAATGCGGTGAAAAGTCATCAGGATCCCATGGAATATTTACGCGAACAAGTGCAAAAAGTGCACAAATATCAAACCGCTTTTAACGAATTGTTGAAAGATTTCTTTGCCGCCCACATGCTTACTGCTTACGAAGCCAATTTTATCTCTTTGGAAAAACAATATTTGACCATAGGCGTCAACGGAGTGGTGGAAGCTGCCGAATTTTTGGGGCTGAAAATAAGCGATAATGACGATTACAAGGCGTTTATACAAGCTGTTTTGAAAACCATATCCGATGAAAACAAAGCCGCACGCACCAAAGATTTGATGTTTAATACAGAATTTGTGCCGGCAGAGAATTTGGGCGTAAAACATGCCATGTGGGATAAGCAGGACGGCTATGCGGTTCCGAGAGATTGTTATAACAGCTATTTCTATGTGGTGGAAGACCATTCGCTGAATATCATGGATAAATTCAAACTCCATGGCAGAGAATATGTTCAATATCTGGACGGCGGCTCCGCATTGCATATGAATTTGGACGAACATTTGTCTAAAGACCAATATCGGAATCTGTTGAAAGTGGCTGCAGTGGAAGGTACCAATTATTTCACTTTTAACATTCCCAATACCATCTGTAAAGAAGATGACTGCGGACATATAGACAAACGTTATCTGAAAAAATGCCCCAAATGCGGAAGCCCCAATGTAACATGGGCTACCCGTGTGATAGGGTATTTAAAGCGTATAGACCATTTTTCACAACCCCGGCAAATGGAAGCCGGCAGAAGATATTATTATCATTCCAGCCAAGAATAAGGTATGATGAAATTTGTGAATTATGATATCGTTTTTCAAGAGGTTCCCGACGAAACCACTTTGGCTATCAACATTTCCAACTGCCCGTGCAAATGTAACGGCTGTCATAGCAGTTATTTGATGCAGAATATAGGTGAAGAATTAAATGAAACGGCTTTAAACCAATTGGTGAGCAAATATAAGAAAAACATTACTTGCGTCGCTTTTATGGGTGGGGATGCCGATGTACAGGGCGTAATGCATTTAGCCCATTGGATTAAGAATCATTATCCTTTGAAAGTGGCATGGTATTCGGGCCGGAATGAAATATCGGCAAATTTTACCCCGCAGTGGGTGGATTATGTGAAAGTAGGGCCCTATATAAAAGAATGCGGAGGTTTGGAAAATCCGCACACCAATCAAAAAATGTTCAAGGTGGATAAGCACTCAAACAATTTTGTATATACCGATATAACAAAACAATTTTGGAAAAAACATCTGTAAAGATGTTTTTTTTTCTTTATGTCAATTTAACTTTTTGTCAAAAACAGAGTCTATCATTTAAATGTTGTTTCAATAGATGGATAACAATAAAATTATCAGTTTATTACAACAGCCTTCCACGTTTAAGGAAGGGTATGACATGTTGGTAAAGTCTTATACTTCAGCATTGTATTGGAATATAAGACGCTTGTTGGTAGTGCATGAAGATACGCAGGATGTGTTACAAAATGTGTGGGTGAAGGTATATTTGAATTTGCCCGATAGAAAAGGTAATGCCGAATCGTTGAAAGCTTGGCTGTATAAAATAGCCAACAATGAAAGTATCAATTGGCTTAAAAAAAAGAGGGCATCCCGATGGGATTCCATAGACGATGTCAATGAACAGCTGCTGGCATCGTTTACAGAAGAGATTGCGTGTTCGGAAGAAGAAATGGAAGCCCGATTCCAAAAAGCATTGATAGCTTTGCCCCATAAGCAAAAAATTGTGTTCAATTTGCGCTATTATGATGAATTGTCCTACCAACAGATAAGTGAAATTACAGGTCAAAGTGTGAATACATTAAAAACCAACTATCATTACGCGGTAGAAAGTATAAAAAATAAATTGGGTATAAAAAATGAATAATGAAGATTTCAATTTGGCGGGAAAGCGTATGCCGTACGCAGTGCCGGACGGCTATTTTGAACAGGCTGTAGCCTGTGCCGAAGCTATAGGAGAACGTAAAATAAAACGTCAGCGGCCATGGCTGTGGGGTATTTCCATAGGTGTGAGTTCGGCATTGGCAGCGGTGTTGGTCATATTTATATGTAATATGTATCTCTTTCCCGCTCCGCCCATGGAACAATATCAAAATTTTATTGCGCAAATGTCGGAAGATGATTTGGCCAATGCATGCGCTGATGTTGAATATATGGAAGAAAATTTATATTATTAATAATTTAATTGAAGATATCATGAAAAAAAGTTTCATTACCATGTGCTTGTTGATGTCATTGTGTGCCATGCACGCACAATCAACATCCCCAAAACAGAAAAACAATCCTCCCTATAAGTCCGCTTCCGAGGCGGATATGTTGAGTATGAAATTAAATGTGTTAAAAGATGTGCTGTTGCTTTCTGACGAGCAGTTTGCTAAGTTCAAACCCATTTATGAGCAATATTTTGAAAAAGTGAGCGCCATTAAAAAACATAAATGCAAATGTGATAAAAGCGGAATGTCCGATGCTCAAATCAAAGAATGTTTGGAAAAGTCGTTTGACGAAGTGGTGAATTTGGCTATGCTCAAAAAACAATATATCTCGGAATTTGCCAAAGTGCTTTCCATGAAACAGGTGGAAAAATTATATTCCATGGAAGCCAGAATGAAATACAAGCTCAGAGACGAAATGGACCATCGCACAGGAGAGCGGGTGCCGTCTATACCGCTGCAAGACAAATCCAAAAAGAAATAATTATTATTCGTTTTCATTGAAAAAAGCTCCTTTGGAGCTTTTTTTGTTTGCTCCGCCATACAGGTTGTTCTTTGCGGTTGGATGCCTGTCGGCAAATGACATATTTTCACTTTCGTTTGTTTACACCTGTAAATGGGGACAGGCTGCCTCACAAAGAAAGCGGTTCATTCCTTGTGTGAACGGTCCGGTAAACAGGCTGCACTATTGGATAATTAAAAAATCTTCTTTGGTAACGCCCATGGATTTGCTGTCTTTGGCTTGCCTGTAATTACCATATAGCAGGCGGCCGTCGGCGCATGATATGATTACAAAAAAACTCCAGTTGTCCAATTCCCCTATATGGTGTACAAAAGCTTTGGACTCGTTTTTATAAATGGCTTCTTCTATTTTGTCTTCTTCTACAAAAGCGAATTTGTCAGGATATACTTTTTTGAGTTTATCCGCCGTGTTGACATCCGAAGCCACATCGTTGGCGGTAAGCAAAAGCGGCTGTTGTGATATCTCATGTCTGTTAGCCCGAAGAAAGGTTTTCAAGTCGTTGGGGGATAGATCAATTTCTTCAAGCGTATCCAACATATAATGCATGGCCTTGATAATGCCGGCCAACTTGTAGCCGTAGCTGTTGCTTTCCCCGTCTTCATCGTAGGTGGCCAAGGGTATGGATATCACTTCCCGCATTTTGTCTATTTTTCCGCTCTTATCGCCTATAACCAAAGTGAGCAAATTCACTTTTAACGTGCTCTTGCCGAGAGAATACGTGCCTTCTACCAAAGTGAGAAACGATACATTACTCTCTTGGGTGCACAGCTTGGCAAATTCCGATTGGCCGATAATTTCATACGGAGTGATTTTCCAATACAGCTCCGCAGCTTTTTTGATATTGGCATTGAATTCGGAAAACATGTCACTTTCCAATACGATATATGTTTTGGTGTTTTTGAACTGCTGCAGATTGCTTTTTGAAAACGATAATTGGGCTTGGAGCAGATTGGTGCCGCAATAGGCGATGCAAATGACAATAAAGAATTTTTTCATTGAAAACCTTTTTTTTTCTTTTTTAAACGTAATAATGCCCGCAAAAGTATACAAAACAAGGTGAAAAAAATTAACAATATGCTGTTTATAAATAGTTAAAGCGGGTGAGGTGTAAGGCGTTGGAATTTCTAATTTTGTAATTTGAGTTAAAGTAGATTGTGGTTTATTGTATAAACATTGATTTACAATATGTTATAACAATAACAGCTTTTTAGGTTATATGTCAAATATGCAAAAAAATAAAGTGTCAACGGCATCTCAAATGCGTATAAATAAGGACGGAGAGCATTCGTTTAACAAAAAGAAGGGAAACAAAAAAACGCAAACGGTTTCCAAAAAGAAAAAACAAAAGGGTAAAGATAAAAAGTCTGCCAAAGGCAATGCTAATGTCAAAGCATTTTTCAGCAGTGAAAAATTGAGGGTGGTATTGGGCTTTTTGTTATTATTTTTCAGTGTTTTTTTGTTGATATCCTTTATTTCGTTTTTCTTTACGCATGATATGGATGACGGCTTGTACGACAGAAATTTCTTTGCATGCTTGTCCAAAGGCGATACCGTGGGCAATACATTAGGCGTGGTGGGCATGTATTTTTCATTTTTGTTCATCAAATCGGGTTTCGGCATAGCCTCTTTCGGCTTTTTATTGTTATTTGTGCTTTGGGGCATACGTTTGATTGTCGGTAAGCGGAAAATGCCTTTAGGTAAAATCACCATCTATACTTTGGCTATCATTTTGGCTGTTAGCGGAGCCTTGTCTTATCCTTGTGTGGTTAGCGGCAAGTTGGCCGAAAGTTGGTGGCTGGGAGGTGAGGTATGCCAGGATTTGCTTACCATTTTGTCTTATAAAGTTGGAAAGGTGGGCGTGGCACTGATAGTTTTGCTGTATATAGCTATCATTGTGGTGCTTTGCGGCGGCTGGACATTGATAAAATCAATGAAAGCCGCATCCGATACCATGGCAGAAGACAGCGATGCCATCGCTCAGGACCCGCAAACAGCGGCTTTACAACAATTGTTGGATAACAATAAACCGTCCGCTCCGGAGCAGGAGGAAAATGCCGGCAATGAAGAGGAAGAAGGGGCAGAAGAGCACGAGTCTGTTTTTCATCGTCTGAAACAGTGGCTGACGCATAAAAAATCACAAGAAGATGCAAATAGTGAGGATAATAACGAGGAGGCAAATGTAGCAAAGGCCAACACCGCAGAAAAGGATATGCCTGAAGAGGTGCCTGCAAACAGTCAGCCTGAAGGTGTTAATGTGCAGAACGATATACAGATCATTCATGTCTGCCCGCAAAAAACAGAAGAACCTGTAAGCACGGATTTTAATTTTATGGGCGAAGACAAGTTGATAGACGACACCTCCGCTAACGTTTCTGTTGCCGACAATGCGATGGAAAAATCAGCCGCAACGGATACAGAGGAAAAGAATGAAGAACACGGTCAAGGGCTTACAATAGTTCCGTCGGAAATAGAAGTAATGGAAAATACAACAGAAGATCCACAGGAAGAAGATACGGCGGAAGAGGAAATGACTCCCGAGAAATTATTGGAGAAATACGGCCCTTACGATCCGCATTTGGACCTTCCCGATTATCAATATCCCACCTTGGAATTGTTGGAAGACTATGCTAATGCCAAACGTTCTCCGGAGCAGAAAATATTGGAGATTAATGCCAATAAAGTCAGGATTAAGAAAACCTTGGAGGACTATAAGATAGAAATAGAAAGCATTAGTGCCATAGAAGGTCCTACGGTAACGTTGTATGAAATCAAGCCTGCGCCGGGCGTGCGCATTGCACGTATCAAAGGGCTTACCGATGATATAGCCATGAGTTTGTCTGCCAAAGGAATACGTATCATAGCCCCTATCCCCGGCAAAGGAACGGTGGGTATAGAAGTCGCCAATGCCAATCCGCAAGTGGTGCCGATGAAAGTATGTATAGCATCGGAGAAATTTCAAAATTCGGGAAAGATGGCTTTGCCTATAGCCATAGGTAAAACCATATCGGATGATGTGTATGTGTTTGACTTGGCAAAAATGCCTCATGTGCTCATGGCAGGTGCTACGGGTCAGGGCAAGTCGGTGGGATTGAATGCGGTGCTGACATCCTTATTGTATAAAAAACATCCGTCGGAATTGAAGTTTGTATTGGTGGACCCCAAAAAGGTGGAGCTCACCCTTTATTCCAAAATAGAAAGGCATTATTTGGCCAAGCTGCCGGAAGACGGGGAAGCCATTATCACCGATACCAAAAAAGTGGTGAAGACACTCACTTCCTTATGCACCGAAATGGATATGCGCTATGCTTTGCTGAAGGATGCACAATGCAGAAATATAATTGAATATAACGAAAAGTTCAAATCCCGCAGATTGAATCCGGAGAAAGGACATCGATTTTTGCCCTATATAGTGCTGGTGTTCGATGAGTTTGCCGATTGTATCATGACAGCGGGAAGAGAAGTGGAGCAACCCATAGCCCGTTTGGCTCAATTGGCAAGAGCTATAGGCATACATTTGATTATTGCCACGCAACGTCCTTCCGTTAATATCATCACAGGGCTTATCAAGGCCAATTTCCCGGCGCGTATTGCATTTAAAGTAGCGTCAAAAATAGATTCACGCACTATTTTGGATGAGGGAGGCGCTGAAAACTTGATAGGAAGAGGTGATATGTTGATTTCGGCCAACAGCGAAACGGTGCGTATTCAATGTGCACTGGTGGAGACTCCTGAAATAGAGCGTATATGCGATTTTGTGGGTAATCAAAGAGGTTATACTTCCGCATTGTATTTGCCCGAAGTGGCAGAAGAGGAGTGCGGTGTGAGCGAACAAACGGCAGACGATGATGAATATGATTCCTGCTTTGCCGATGCCGCCCGTCAGGTGGTGCTTACCCAACAGGGTTCGGCATCGTTTTTACAACGAAAACTGAAAGTGGGATTCAGCAGGGCCGGCAGAATAATGGACCAATTGGAAAGAGACGGTATAGTGGGGGCTCAAGTGGGAAGCAAAGCCAGAGAGGTGCTGTATAAAGATATTGCAAGCTTGGAAGAGTATTTGAGAAGTAAGAATTTGTAAAAAATTAACCGGTGAAGAGTAGTTTGGCTTGATTTTTTATATATTCAAAATAAAAGGAGGAATTATGAAACGATTATTATATTTATTGGTGTGGATTTGTAGCGTGAATATGCTTTCGGCACAAACAGCCAAAACGCAGACAAATAAATATGTGGATACACAATCCAAAGAAATTTTGGATGCAATGTATAAAAAGATGCTCTCGTATTCCAACGTGAATATACAGTTTACCTTTCGCACCGAAAAAAATGCCGCCACGCTCTCAGAGATGAAAGGAACAATATGGGTGAAAGGCAGTCAATACAAATTGACCACCCCGGAACAACAGGTGTATTGCAATGCCAAAGACGTATGGACCTATTTGCCTGAGCAAAAGGAGGTGAGCATATCCGCTTACGACAGCACGGATGTGGAACAACTCAATCCTTTGCAGGTGGTGAAAGACTATCAAAAACATTATCGTTCCACTTTTATCAGGGAAGAAAGCAGAAGAGGTGTTTTGGTGCAGATAATCGACCTTACCCCTAAGTCGGCCACCTCGGTTGCCAAGGTGAGGCTGATTATCGACAAGGCAAAAAATCAGATTGTAAATGTGGTGATATATGAAAAAGACGGTACCATGTATCATTATATAGTGGAGAAATTTTCGGTTAATCAAAAATTGACGGATGCAACCTTTGTCTTTGACACAGCCGCACATCCGGATGTGGACGTAATAGATATGAGATAATGAATATCATTCACCAGACAACATATAAGCACCGGATGGTGTACGCATGTTTGCTTTTAGGCTTGATGTGTGCATTTGTATCGTGTGCTCCCGAAAAATATTTGCCTGAAGGCGAATATTTATTGGTGAAGAACAAGGTGAATGTGGATAAAAAGAAAAATATTGACGTATCAGGAGATTTGGTATATGCGGTAAGACCCAAAACCAACAAACGCACCTTCGGCTTGTTTTTATGGAAAGTGGGGGTGTATCAATATATGTACGGACAAGAGCAAAAAGCGCAGGAACGCAAGCCGTGGGAACAAAAATTACGTACTTCTGTCGGAAAATATCCCTCTTTGCTCGATACGGCAGCCGTGGATTATTATCATGCCAGACTTTCCCGGTTGAGAAAAAAAATCCAAAACGATTTTGGTGAAGAACCTGTATTGTTGGATACCAATATGATTGCCTATTCTATGGCGCAAGTGAAATTGATGATGTTCAACAACGGTTATTTTAACGCCAAAGTGAGCAATCGTATCAAATACAACGGAAAACGGGCTATAGCCATTTATGATGTGGAAGCGGGCGAGCCATATAGAATACAAAAAATAGAATACGATATAGCGGATAGCGTGATATGCAAGAAAATACTTGCAGATACCTTGCGCCGTGTGGTGAAGGTGGGGGATGTGTTTTCCGTGGACAAGCTTACCGAAGAGCAGGAACGTATCGCTAACCGTATGCAAAACCGCGGCTATTTTTATTTCACCAAAAACTATATACATTTTTTGGTGGACTCCAATTACAACAATCAATGCCTGGATGTAAAACTGGTAATAGACAATCCCACCTATCAGGTGGATGACAGCACGTTTATAGAAGGAAAACATCGCTTGTTCCGCATTAATTCCATTAATGTGATGAGCAATTTCGCATCCTTGGAGGATGAAGAGTGGCAACAAGCGGACACCATGCAGTATGTGGAAGTGATAAAACGAAGGGATACTAACGAATATGCTATTTATAACCACGGAAAACGTCAGTTTTCACCCCGTGCCCTGGTGTATCCTATTTCCATGCGTAAAGGCAGATTGTATTCAGCGGCAAGGTCGCAGTTAACCTATGACCGCTATGCCGACATGCAGAACTTTGAATTTATCAAGGTTTCTTATGCCGAAACACAAGAGAGCATGTTGAATTATAACAGCGATACAGGGGAATTGGATTGCCGCATACAACTTTCTCCGCAAAAAAAACACAATATAGCCATCGATGTATTGCTCAAAAATACAGGCTCTCGCATAGGTTTTGGCGGTAGCATTGCATTGATGAACAGAAACCTGTTCAAAGGGGCGGAAATATTCACCTTTGCCGTAAAATATACCCATGAATTGCAACACGATAGTTTGGGTACACGCTTCCGTAACTTTGAAGTGGGAGGCACATTGGGACTGGAAGTGCCCCGTTTTTTGTTTCCTATCAAACAACAAAATATATCCAAATCCTTCCGTCCGAGAACGTCCGTACAGCTGACAGCCAACTATATGCGTCAGGATTTGTACGACAGATTCCTCTCCAATGTGTCCTTTGCCTATAAATGGACACAACGTTTGAGATCCAATATCGGCATACGTATAGAACATGTGGTGTCGGTGCTGGACTTTAGTTTGATAAAAATGTACAATGCCGAAGGTTTTGACGAAGCTATAGCGAAATTCCATTTCAAACGCCGTATATTGGAAAAATACAAAGACCACTTTATATTGGGAAGCAATTATCATTTTACCATGTACGATGCCAATCATTTTGTGTTTAAATTGAATGTGGAATGGTTCGGCAATGTGCTTTATGGCATTATGCGGGCAGTGGGCGAAAAGGCGGAACAGACCAAAAACGATTACGGACAATATACCATTTGGAAAATTCCTTTTGCCAACGGTTTGGACGCCGATGCGGATATAGTGTATAATATAGTGAAAACCAAAACACAACATTTGGTAATGCATGCCAACATAGGGGTGGGTGCCCCTGTGTGGAATTCCACCTCTTTGCCCTTTGAACACAGCTTTTATTTGGGCGGTTCCAATTCCATGAGAGGGTGGCGTTTGCGTACTCTGGGTCCCGGCGGCTATTGCGATACATCCGTATCGATAGGCTCCATAGAAAGCGTGGGGGATATTAAATTGGAATTGAATCTGGAATACCGGTTCAAAATATACAAAGTGTTCCACGGAGCCTTGTTTGTGGATGCAGGCAATGTGTGGCTGTTGAACAAACATGTGGATTTTCCTAACGGTGAATTTAAGTTTAACCGGTTTTATAAAGAAATAGCCATGGATGCGGGCATAGGCTTGAGGTTGGACCTCTCGTTCTTTGTCATTCGTTTGGATTATGCCTTGAAAATACATAATCCCGCCATGCAAGGCAATGCAGGATGGCAACATTTCAATTGGAAAAATTATCAGGCATATAAACAAGACCGTTCCGTCGTGTTCGGAATAGGATATCCGTTTTAAAAATAATGTGTAATATAAATATAATACAATGAAAAAGAAAGGTTTGGGTTTGATAATATTGGTGGCGATAGTAGCCGGAGTGTGCATTATCACTTGTCCGGACAGACAAAAACATCTGGATGCTATCGGCAAAGAGTTAAATAGCGGTATCAGCCAGGGTATTTCCTCAGATGAAGACTCTGAGGCAGATGCTCTTTTGGGTATATTGAACGCATTGGCAAGCAATTTTACTTTGCGGGGTATTGAGCAATATTTGGAAGTGGACAACTATTTTCTGTTCAGCACCGGTAAAATTACCTGCCGCAACGGAGAAGTAAAAAGGCTGTCGTTCGGTATTTGCGGACATGTGTTCACCACCTTTGACGATAAAGATGTAAAAGAATGGATCAATGAACTTTAAGCTTCCGATCCAGGGGATTGCTTGGGAATGAAAGAAAAATGTATATTTGCATTTTTAATGGAAAATAGGCGGGTATGCGTGAAAAAACACATCAATTGCAGTCGGTAACAAGCAATTTGAAGCGGCATATTTTGCCGTTGTTGCTGATAAGTGCTGTTGCGGTGGCTGTGAATATCCGTCATCTGAACGAGCCTCCTGCCTACATTCATGCGTGGGCGCAGGCTGACAACTATTCTTTGGCATTGGGATTCCTTCACAACGGCGGAGATCTGTTTCATCCGCAAACGCTTATTTACAACAAGCAGCAATATGGTTACAACGATCCGGAATCCTTGGTGACGGCTTGCGATTTGCCCTTGCATCATTGGCTGGTATCCATATTGATGGGCATTACCGGCAGCCACCAGCCGTGGGTGTTTCGCGGGTTTACGCTGATGGTGGCGGTTTTGGGCTTGTGGGCTTTGTATTTCTTGGTTTTTGTGCTGACAGCTTCAAGGGGGAAGTCATTGTTAACGGCCGTGATTATGGCAACAGCCCCTTCGTATGCCTATTATTGTGCCTCTTTTCTTCCCACAGTGCCTGCCTTGTCGCTGGCAACGGGCGGATTGTTGTTTTATGTTTTGCATTTGCGCAATGCTGATACCCGGACACTCTATGCGGGCATTTTGCTGCTCACCCTTGCCATGATGCTGCGAACCTCGTTTGCCGTTTTGTGGGTGGCGGTGGCTTGCTTTCAGATATTGCGGTGGTTCCGTAAGGAAACAAGTCTGTTAAACCTTTGTCTTCCTTTTTTTGCCGGTGCACTTTTGTTTGCCTCCTGGTGGCTGTGGAGTTTGCATCTGCGGCAGCAATACGGCTCCCTTTTTCTCGGCAGCCTGCTGCCTGTTCATAGCATAGAAGACGCCCTGACAGTATTGCAGAATGTTCACGACCGTTGGCGTTTTCACTATTTCCAGCGGATACAGCATTGGCTGTATGTGGCCTTGGCGGCAGTGGCCTTGGCTGTTTTGATTTTCAGGAAAAAATCCATCGGCAGTCGTCACGGCAAATTGTCATTGTGGTGGCTGCTGCTGATATGGGTGTTTGGAGAAATGCTGTTTGTGGCAGCCATGTCATTGCAGTATATGGACCATGATTATTATTTTCTGGACAGTCTTTTTCTGCCCATAGTGATGTTGTCGGCCGGCTTGCTGAGTCTGCTTCCCAATCCGTCGCAGCGGTGGAGCAGGGTGCTGTCGTTGGCGGTGGTGCTGTTGCTTACAGGCTTGATGACAAAAGAAGTGTTCCGCATGCAGCAAGAACGCAGAAAAGAAGGAGTGGAGGCTTTGGATACGGCTGTACGGTATAAATATGCCGACAGTATGTTGGAAAAAGCAGGCTACGGTTCCGATGAATTGCGATTTTTAACCCTGTTCTCCTATCCACAGAATCTGCCGTTTACAATGATGGACAGGGAAGGTTATGCCGTGATGTGGACCCATCCCGAACTGGTGGCTCATGCGCTGACATTTGACTATGATTATATTTTGGTGGAAGACGAGGTCTATTGCAGAGAGTTTGAAGAGGCTCCGTATGTTCTGCCGTATTTGCGGCGTTTGGCAGGGGACGGCCGTATTTCCGTATGCACCTTGTCCGACAGCGTTTTGCATCACACTGCGGAAGATTTCTTGCAGGAAGGTCTGCATTTTACTCCCGAAAGGTAAAACCGGTTAAAAATTAAGGTCGAGGATAAAAATATACCGGCACGCGTCGGACAAACGCATGCATCAGGCTTAAGCCCTGTACCTGATTTATCTAATTCAAACTAAATGTAACAGGACATCTGTAGGCGACACGGACATTTTTGCCGCGTTGTTTGCCCGGTATCCATTTGGGCATGGCTTTGATCACCCGTATGCCTTCATTTTCCAATTCTTTTTGCAAATAGATGGCTAAAGTGGTGGATTTGGTGTTACTTTTTTTACTGTCAATTTTATTGTCAGTGATAGGAACATAATGAATGGCTTCTACATTAGTGATTCTTCCGTCCGCTTCCACAACAAAACCTATCATCACTCTGCCTTGAACGCCGGCTTCACGGGCTTTTATGGGATATTGCAAATTGTCTCCCAAGTATTTAATGAAAGCTTCATCGCCACCGGGAAATTCCGGCATTTGCTCCACTACATGAAATATCTCGTCGTTGGAATCCTCTGTCGTCTGGCCATATCCGATTATGCCGACAACAGCCAACAAGGCTGTAAATAATATCTTTTTCATATCCGTACAATTAAAGTTCAACAATGCAAAGATAGAAAAAATAATTTAAAAGCAGGAACTTTTTGGAAAAAAAATGATATTTTTGCAAAAAGAAAAAAAATGACTGAAATAAAGTTATGAAAAATCCCATAGACATTCCAACTCAAGATATTCAGATGCGGCCTCTCATTGACAGTATTGCTGAAATCATCAACAATGCCAGAAAAAAACTAGCATCACACATCAATTCCACAATGACCGAAGCTTATTGGCAAATCGGGAAATATATTGTAGAATACGAGCAAGGCGGGCAAGCGAAAGTGGCCTATGGCACTTCAACGCTTACAGAACTTTCACACCAACTCACCGCTCGTTTCGGACGTGGTTTTAGTCGTCCTAATCTTGTGAATATGAGAAAGTTCTATCTGCTATACCCCAATTGTCAGTCAGTGACTGACAATTTGAGTTGGACACATATTTGTGTCTTAATGCAGGCAGAAGACGACCTTGAACGTAGTTTTTACGAAAAGGAATGTGTTTCCCAAAAGTGGGATGTGCGTACTTTGAAGCGGCAGATGAATTCTGCCTTGTATTTGCGTTTGGCAGCAAGTAAAAACAAGGCTGGGGTGCTTGCTTTGGCCAATGAAGGCATCTCTGTGCAGAATCCGGAGGATGTGGTGCGTGACAGTTATACTTTGGAATTTCTCGGCATCCCCGAGAATTACAGATTTTCAGAAACGGAATTAGAACAACGCATTATTGATAATCTGCAGTCCTTTTTATTAGAGATGGGAAAAGGGTTCACATTTGTAAAACGGCAATATCCGATAACGGTCAACAATCGTCATTATCATTGTGATTTGGTGTTTTACCATCGCATACTGAAATGCTTTGTGCTTATTGACTTGAAGCGTAATGGAGTGCAGCACGAGGACATCGGGCAGATGAACATGTATCTCGGCTATTTTGCCCAAGAGGAGAATATGCCAGACGACAATCCGCCCATAGGCATCATCTTGTCGCACTACAAGGATAATCTGCTGGTTGAGTATGCAACTTACGGGATGAACACCAATCTCTTTGTATCAAAATATGAGTTGTATTTGCCCAACAAAGACCAACTGCGACAGATTGTAAACCAGATTGTTGATAGTGAAAATAAAGAGTAATTATTCCTAAAAATAGAAATACATTTTGCACCACCAAGGGTATAGTTAAAAAATAAAAACGGAAGATAATGAACACCATACAGGATATTCACCGGTTTGAACAACGCATTTATGACATTGTGCAAGATTATATTGATGATTTTTACCATCAGGAAGACATGATAGTTATTGGCAAACGATATGGAAAAATAACCATACAAACCGACTCCAAAGATGCTGTCAAAGTTGGCAAATCCACAGAGTTGTATCCTTTGAAAGAATTGGTTCGTGACGGCGAAAACGGACAATTGGAACCCGACAACGACAAAATTTCCGA
The DNA here is from genome assembly GCA_017616775.1 of Bacteroidales bacterium. GTDB lineage: Bacteria > Bacteroidota > Bacteroidia > Bacteroidales > WCHB1-69 > UBA1205. Next base: position 26,185 of record JAFZXM010000031.1, on the reverse strand, counting down.
TATCGCCAACAGATGGGTGTTTTTGAATTGAGAAAAATTGCAAACTGCACTTTTTGAATGCAATACAAATATTTTACATACCTTTTTATTAAATAGAGATTGTTAAAAATTTAAAGCAGGAAGAGTTGTCTTTTAAAAAATATTTTGTATTTTTGCAGATTAAAATAGGATTATTTTGCAATGGCAGGCACTCTTAAAAATGGTGATAATTATAAGGTGATAGATCTTTTCGCGGGATGCGGGGGGCTGTCACTTGGCTTGTATCAGGCAGGGTGGGAAGGCCTTTTTGCCATCGAAAAGAATGCTTTTGCTTTTGAAACCCTTAAATACAATCTGATTGATAACAAAAAACATTTCCAGTGGCCGGGGTGGTACGAGATTAAAAAGAAATACACCACTGGCGGCAAGATGCGTAAGTTAGAGGTGCCCCGTTACACCCAAATTGGCAACGCCATTCCGCCTTTGTTTGCGGAATTGGCGGGGGAAGTAGTTTTGAACCACATGCTTAAATGATTAAATTTATGAAAACGCAAATCTATTTCAATTATATAGAAGAACGTCTTGCATGGCTTTCTGTAAGAATCACATCAAGAGGGTCTTTAAACATGTATGATATAAACATACATTGCGAAGATTTCTACATGCGTTTGCTGAATCTTCTTTACGGATGGAATTTAGTAAATGCCAACACGATTCAACGTAATAGCCCTGCTGTTGACTTGATTTATACATCGGGAAATATAATTGTTCAGGTTTCATCGACAAATACTACCACTAAAATCCAGTCTTCATTGGACAAATTAGGGCTCCAATATACTGGGTATAATTACAAATTTGTTTCGATTGCAAAACCAGCTGATAAACTTAAAGAACATAAATTCAACACACCTTCAAATCTCAACATACAGTTTGATGCATCTACCGATATTTATGATATTGATACTTTATTGAATAAAATAAAATCTTTGTCCGCTACCGAAATGGAAGAGGTATATAAGTATATTAAACAAGAGTTGCATTTTGAAACGGACGAATTGAAACTTGAAACAGGACTTGCTCATGTGATAAACGAACTTTCAGAAATCGATTTGGAGAGCAATGAGGCAATTTTTGATACCACTACTTATGACATTGACAATAAAATCATAAAAAATAATCTCGCTGTTTTCAAAGAGGTTGTTGAACAATATGATGTTTATTTCTATGTTGTGCAAAGGATCTATGATGAGTTTGACAAAATGGGGAATAACAAAAGTTATGCCGTCCTTCAGACCATCAGAAAAGAATATTTGGAATTAAAATCGAAATTCTCCGGAGATGAATTGTATAAAGCCATTGCACAGAATATCAAAGATAAATTATCCTTGAGCGCCAATTTGAAACAGTTTTATGATGATGACTTAGAGTTGTATGTTGATATCATATTGGTTGACGCGTTCATTAAATGTAAAATCTTTGAAAAGCCATAATCCATTATGCTACTACCAGATAATATAAGGCCAGAGAACTGTGTTTACTATAATGGAGCTTTTGTATTACAAGTGCTCCAAAAATCAGGCAATATGCACTTGTTTGAATTATATTCAAAAGTATCTGAAATTGTACAAATCAGTTTTTCCATGTTTATTCTATGCCTTGATTGGCTGTACTTAATAGATGTAGCAAAAATAGAAGGAGAGGAGGTCGTATTATGTTCATAAAATTATTATCCATCTACAATGACAATGGGGTTATTCGAAACATCCCTTTCCACCAAGGACTCAACCTCATTGTTGACAACACACCCAACGCCACAACCGAAACAGGTAATAATGTCGGAAAAACAACTGTATTAAAGTTGGTGGATTTTTGTTTGGGCAAAGATGCCAGCATCATATATTCTGACCCCGCCAATCCAAAAGTTGAGCATAAAGACGTTAAAGACTTTCTGATTAATACCAATGTTGTCGTTGAATTAGTTCTGACAACTGATTTTGAAAGAAGAGACGTCATAATTAAACGTAATTTCAAAAAACGCTCAAATGCTATTCGAGAGATAAATGGCGTTAATATCTCAAATGAAGAAGACTATCCACAAGCTTTAGAACAAGCTATTTTGGGGATTGAAAAGGATAAGCCAACTTTCCGTCAAATCATTTCTCATAACATTCGATACTCTGACCAAAACGTTTCGAATGTTTTAAAAACCTTGGATCCATATACCTCTGATGCAGAATATGAATCTTTGTATCTATTCATGTTCGGCTGTAATTTTGAGCATGGTAGTATCCGCCAGCAAACATTGGAGAAACTAAAGGCTGACAAGAATTTCAAGATGCGGTTGGAAAAAAACAATAGCAAAAGCACGTATCTATCGCTTTTAGGACTTGTTGATGCCCGAATCGAAGAGTTGAAGAAACAAAAAGCCCAACTGAACATCAATCCGAACTTTGCAGCCGATATGGATACTTTGAATGCCATAAAATATCAAATCAATAGCATAAGTTCTGAAATCAACACGACCCAAATGCGCCGTGATATGATTCTTGATGCGCAACGGGAATTGGAATCTCAAAAATCAAACATAGATAATGCACAACTCGCTCTAATTTACAAACAAGCCAAAGTGCTAATCCCAGATTTACAACGCACCTTTGAGGAATTGGTCACTTACCACAATCAAATGCTTGACAACAAAGTGGGATTCATTTTGAAATCGTTGCCACAAATCAAGGAAAGACTTGATTCTTTACAAAAAGAATTACGAATTCTGCTTACAAAAGAAGATGCCTTGACCCAAAAAGTGGTTAAATCCAATACGTATGAAGAATTGGAGAATCTTATCAACGAATTGAATCAAAAATACCAAGAAAAGGGTGAATATGAGAATATTATCAACCAGATTAACACGGTGGAGAACGAGATATTACAATCAGAAGGCGAACTGAAAACCATTGATGACGACTTGTTTTCTGACTCGTTTAAGAATCACGTTCAAGAGCAGGTTAACAAATTCAATATTCTGTTTTCCCAGATATCACGCCAAATCTATGACGAAGAATATGTCATTAAATTTGATTCTGTACCAAACAAAAAAACCGGGACTAATATCTATAAGTTTTCTTCTTTTAACGCCAACCTTAGTACAGGAAAGAAAATGGGCGAAATATCTTGTTTCGACATAGCCTATACAATGTTCGCTCGTCAAGAGAACATTCCCCACTTGGATTTTATTTTGAACGATAAAAAGGAATTGATGAGCGACAACCAACTAATTAGAATTGCGGAGATAGTTGAAGAAAAAAATATACAATTCGTTGCTTCGATTTTGAAAGATAAACTTCCGTCTGAAATCAATCAATCGGAGCGTTTTGTGGTAGAGTTGTCACAGGAGGATAAACTTTTTAGAATCTGAATCAAGATTATTATGCCCAACAAAAAACATATATTCATCGGCTTATTATGACTAACCAACAAAATAGATGGACACGGGAAGAGTTGATACTGACTCTGAGCGTATATTTCCAACTTCCGTTTGGACGGCTTAACCGTACCACCCCGGAAGTAAAGGAGTTGGCACGTCTTATCGGTCGGTCTGACAATTCTGCGGCACTGCGTCTGGTCAATTTTGCAGCATGTGACCCATATATTACAGAATCAGGTCGCACAGGAATGCCTGCGGGTATGTCTGTTTGCAAACCCATCTGGGATGAGTTTGCAGGAGACAAAGAAAAGCTGTTTTTGGAAGCTCAACGCATAAAAGCGCACTTGTTAAATAAGCCAATTGAAGAAACGCTGCATCTTACACAGAGAGAGATGGAAGGGAAAGAAAGAGAGACAATCATCAAGCAACGTGTAAACCAAACGGCTTTTCGTTCGATGATTCTTTATAACTACGAGGAACGCTGTGCTATTACAGGAATCAGTATTCCTGATTTGTTGGTTGCCAGCCATATCATCCCGTGGGCAGATAGTACACCCTCACAGAAACTCAATCCTGAAAACGGCATCTGTTTGTCTGCTTTATACGACAGGGCTTTTGACCGTGGATTGATTACCATTTCGCCGGATGATTTCACTGTATGTCTGTCATCCGCTTTGCGAGAATACGAAACACAAGAATATTTTGACCAACATTTCGGCTGTATTGCCGGACAACAATTGATAATGCCGATAGAACACCAACCGAATCGAGACTACCTTGCATATCACAGGGATAAAATTTTTAAAGGATTGTAAAAAATGGATAAATTGACTCCCGAACAACGGCATAAAAATATGGTTGCAGTAAAAGGAAAAGGTACAAAGATTGAAATCTTGTTAGGTAAGTCTTTATGGAATGCCGGTTTGCATTTTAGGAAAAACAATAAAACGATTTTCGGTCATCCTGATTTCTCTCATAAAGGAAAGAAAATTGCCATCTTCTGTGATGGAGAGATGTGGCATGGTAAAGATTGGGAGAAACAGCAAGCAGACTTCAAATCTAATAGAGAGTTTTGGATTCCGAAAATAGAACGAAATATAGCTCGCGATAAAGAAGTTAATGCAAGACTACAAGCGGAAGGATGGGCTGTTATTCGTTTTTGGGAAACAGATATTAAAAAAAATATTACCGCTTGTGTAGAAGAAGTTCGTAAAGTATATGAAGCAATATAATATTGATAAGCTATCTAAAGAGGAAATTTTTGGAGGAAAACTTATTGCTCCTATAAGACAATGGCTTAAATTACAACAGGATATTGATACAAAAAATTATGATTATAATGCAGATATGGCAATTATTACGCATTATATACAAAACAAAAATCATCCTGAAGGTGCATTTTACAAAGAAAAAGCTATTCCTATATTGAAAAGCTATTACAAAGCAACCCATACTCAATTGCCTGATGATGCTGAAATAGAAGAACAAGAATTAGAAGAATTATTCTCTGAAATTAATGATACTCCTGTATATAAAAGGCATCGTAACAATAATGCTTTTACTTTTATCGATTTATTTGCCGGAATAGGAGGCTTTAGGATTGCATTGGAACAATTGGGAGGAAGATGTGTTTATGCATCAGAATTTGATGGAAGTGCTCAAAGGAGTTATGGTATGAACCATGGAGTAATTCCTTTTGGAGACATTAAGTTAAATGAAAATAAAAAACGTATACCGGAAGGTATAGATGTTTTATGTGCAGGATTTCCATGTCAACCTTTTTCTATGGCCGGATTGAGAAAAGGATTTGGAGATGAAAACAAAGGAACTTTATTTTTTGATATTAAAGAAATAATTGCAACTAAACACCCACGTATTATTTTATTAGAAAATGTTCCGGGTTTACTTTCCATTCATAATAGAGATAATGAAGGTAGAAGTATGTCGGAAAAAACAATTGATACAATTTTAAATATTCTTAGAGATGAACTCGGATATTATGTTCCTGACCCGAAAATATTGAATGCTCGACATTTTGGAGTTCCACAAAATAGAGACAGAGTATTTATTGTAGGTTTTCTTGAGCGTCCGAATAAGGAATATAAATATCCGACAGGAGAGGGTATTTTGGATAAACATTTTGGAGATATTCGTGAAAAGGGTGTAGTGGATACCCGATATTATATGTCCGAAAGATATTGGCAGACATTGGTTAAACATAAAGAAGTTCAACATAATCAAGGTCGCGGATATGGTTATAGAACCATAGGAGATAATGATTTCGGACATACTCTTATGGTGGGAGGTATGGGATTGGAAAGAAATTTGATTATAGATGATGCCAATCCTGATGTAAATCAAGCAAATGACCCGAGAGGAGAACTTAATCATGACCATATACGAGTTTTAACGGAACGAGAATGTGCAAGAATGCAAGGATTTCCGGAATATTTTGAAATATGTGTCGGAAAATCACCTGCCTATAAGCAGTTCGGGAATTCTGTTGCAATACCTGTTGTTAAAGAAGTTGCGAGGTCTTTATTAAAATATGATAATATTAACTATATAAATGTAGAATAGTTCTTATAGATGTACTATATTTTTAAAATGTAGTTCTTATTTTTGATATATATTAAATATTTTAAAAAAATTTTTTTAAAATATGTTTTTATTTGAAAAATATGTTGTATCTTTGCAGCGTAATTTAAATATTAAAAAAATATATTATATGTCAAAGACAGAAAAACGACAAAGATTTGAAAAAGTAGCAGGCAATAGAGTGCAGAAAATATTGGATACGTTGCAGTTATTGAAGAATTGTTCTAATAGAAATAACTATGAATATTCCGAATCGGATGTAGAACTCATGTTTTCTGAAATATCAAAAGCTATGAAAGATGCAAGGTCTGCATATGTGAATGAATTACATAAAACAAACAAACAGGGGTTTACTTTTAAAGCATAAGTAATGAGAGATTCTAATATACATTGGTATTTTCCACAGGCGAAAAATGCGTTTGGACGTGGAGAGAATGATCCTCAAAAAGAGTTGTTTCCCGGTCCAATATATCAAACATTAATAAGAGAGTCAATACAGAATTCTTTAGACCATCCCAGCTGTGATAATATTCCAGTCAGAGTGGAATATAAAATTCGAACGTTTTCAGCGGAAGATTTCAAGGGATTTAAAGAGTTACGCATACACATACAAGCTTGTTATGATAGTTTTCATGCTGATAGATTTAAGCGTATGTTAGAAGTTATGGATACTCCAAATATATATATGTTGGATGTTTCTGATTATAATACCATTGGAATGGATTATGATTATGAATTAGATACTGGTCGCTTTAAAAAATTTGTTCGTTATACCGGGGATCCTAATGATTCTGCGGGCGCAGGAGGATCACATGGATATGGGAAAATTACATATTTTACTATTTCAGAGATAAATACTATAATAGTTTCTTCTATGACTCAAGATGGTGTGCGAACATTTGAAGGGGTTTCGAGATTGGCTAATCATCCAGCTGAAGAAGCTCATTATTCATATCTTGACACCGGGTTCTGGGATGAGGGCGAGGGTATTCCAGTACAAGAATACAATGGTGAGAGTTCTAAAATTCCTGACGATTTTCGTAGAAAAGAACCAGGCACAACGGTTTCTATTCCTTATGTTAATATAGCAAATAAGTCTGTAATTTTTACAGAATGCTGTGAGGCTGTACTTAGAAATTTTTTTGCAGCTATAAACGATGGAAAATTGGAAGTTTTCATTGATTTTGGGGATGGTTATGAGTTTGAATGTAATAAAGATAATATCGATACAATTTTTGAGAATCAATTCTTTAATAATCCACCTTACGATGTGGCTCAAAAAAAAGTTTTTGATAGATTTAATCCAAATCCATATTGGCAGGCATATAGGAAAAATGATATAACAATTACAGAAGGTTTGTCAGATGAAGAAGCTATTGAAGCTTGTGCGGGGAAAAAATATATATGTTTTAAAAAAACATTGTCTATATTAGGTGATACTTCCTTGTTTTTGAATGTTGATGAACAAAAAGGGAATGATGTGGTATTATTTATGCGTTGTCCTCGTATGGTTGTAGGAGTTCAACGCAATAAGACATCTCGCGGTTATTCTGCGGTATTTTTATGCGATGATAAAGAAAAGGGCAATATATTATTACGGTATATGGAAGATGCTGCTCATAGAACATGGAGTCGAAGACAGTTGGAATTTGACAAGCGACCTCCAGAAATGATAGAAAAAGCTGGTCAAATTGAAGAAGAAATGATAGATTTTATTCGCTGGTGTCTGAATATTGTTTTCCCAAATAACCAAACAGATTCGGACGATGTGGAACTTGAAGATTTTACGGTGCCACTTATATCGGACAGCGATACGACAAATCCTCTTATTGGAAGTCTTATCAATAAGCAAGGAGCTAATGACGAGATAGCGGGTGCTCCTGTAGATATTCATGCAGGAATATCTACTCAATTCCGAAAACCAGCATTCGTAGGGAAAGCACAAGTTTCTTCTCCAAAAAAAGTTGAAAACACAGATTTGCCAACAGACATATCAGGAGGAAGAAAAAAGAAACATCCCGTAAAGCCAGCCCCTGATCCTAAACCGAAATCGACAGGGGATGATAATTATGAAGACACACCCGAAGGTGATGAAAGGCAGGTTCGAAAAAAGTTTCCTGTCAAGTACCGGCTTTTCTCTGATGAGGAAGAAGATGGTAAGATGTTATATACTCTTATAATTCATTCACCTCAACAAGTAGAAAAGGCCTACTTAACATTAACAGCCGTAGGAGAAACAGATGATAAAAGTTGTAATGTAAATATACTATCATCCTCTGTTGGAAAAACTAGAGAGAATGAAATATCAGAAGTTCCTTTAGTAGAAGGGAAAAATATTATTACTTTTAGAGTAGACAACGTGGGCGAATATGCTTTTTCTTTGTTGACAGAACATGATGTAATCATAAAAGAATAAATGCCATGAAAATAGAAAATGTATCTTTACCATATCCTGTTTTGGGAATAAGTGACGATATTAGACCGACATTGGAAGAAACAGGGTGTGCAAATCCAGAAATTATAATTAAAGAGGACGAGACGAACTTCGATGTGTTGGTTGTTCTTCAATTGAAAAACGAGGGTGTTCTCAACTATATTCAGGAAGATTTTGCAGAATTTTCTGTAGAAGTATCCTGTCATTCAACAATGTATCGAAAATGTGTAACGTCAGCGAAACCTGAGTTTAATTTTATAGTTGAAAAGAATTTGCTGAATGGCAAATTAGAATTCGAGTGTTTCGTTATTGCAAAGAAAGATATTCACGATTATAAGAACGATGGGTTAAATCCAGATTATGATGGCCATATAATAAACTTGCATAAAGGTGATTTACTTGTTGCGTATAGAAAATGTTCGATTCCTTTGAATTTAGATCTTCGTAATGTTAGGAACTTGAAGTCATTTATGACTGTCCAAAAAAATAATCGCACAAACGAGAATTCTGTCACATACGATTTGGATTCGCCAAAGATACAGATTTTGTTACCAGAAGAAATGATGAATGAATATAATAAAAAATCATCAAGCTCTATTGAAAAAGAAAAACGCAAAATAATACTGAAGTCGTCTTTATATGTACAGGCTTTAACTTATGCTTTGTTAAATTATTCGAAATATAAAGATAAAGATTATATGTGGGTAAATGCGTTAAACTATCGAATGAATGAACCTGACATACGGGATATCTGTTCAGATATCATTAATGACGAACCCAATAATCACGAATCACAAAACATAGATGATTCGTTCAAGTTGGCTCACATGATGTTGAATCAACCATATTTAGGCATGTTGAAATACATAAGTGCAGATGAAAATCATGTAGGTAATATATTAACGGAAGATTGATTATGGAAAACAAGCAAGCTATATTTAAAGAGGATTTTTGCAACACATTGCGTTTAAATCTAAAAGCTGGTCAATCCATCTTAAATTATACTCAAGATGGTGAGTGCTTTGAGTTTACAGACAGAGATGTGTGTTATTTGAACGATTTTCATGTTGATAAGTCCAATCTGGTAAAGATGAATGAGAATAATTATTCTTCTTTTGAATCTGCTATTTTATTATATGAAGCGTTGCCCGATTTAAAACCCCTTTTGGCATCGTATGCTCCGTTTTGGCTTTATTTTGCACATGTTGAATTAGTAGCGTATATGCGAAAAAGATGGTCTAATGTTCTTGAAAATAGAGAAGGCGTTGAAAATAGCACAGATGCACAAATCAACTATATTATGGATTATTGGTTTCCTGGAATGGGTAGCTCTTCTAAAACGTGGCTCCCAAATCTATGGTGGGCAGTATACTTAACCGTAGATAACAGGCGTGAAGATAAATATGCATTAACAAAGATATTGTTTAAACAAGAAGATTTGCGAACTCGTACACTTGGGACATATACATTATTTAGGCATAAACCTGCGACGATTGCTACTTTAAGTTTTATTGAATCTCACATGGATACTACTTTTAGTCATGCATTTCAAAATAAATGTCGCTATATGACAAAGTACTTAAACTATTTGGGAGGATGTCGGTTGCTTTCTTATATGGATGAAGAATTTTTTACAGAAATGCTTAATAAAAAGAATGATGATATATTAAAAGTGACATAAGATATAAAATACTATCTTTACAAAATATATTGAAAAGTAAATAATAGAAATATGAAACATACCCTCTACAAAACCCAAGGCACTTGCTCGCAGTATATAGATGTGACGGTTGATGACGAAGGTGTTGTCCGGCAGGTCTTCTTTATGGGCGGATGCGACGGCAACCTGCAGGCGGTATGCCGTTTGGTTAGAGGCCGGAAGATCGATGATGTCATTAGCAAACAGAACGACACCGGAGCAGCGACACTTCTGCATCATTTTTTAAAAAAAGCTATGCAAGAGCAAGATAACCATAAGTGAATAATAAAAACACAAAGAAAACGTTATTGACAAAAAGTCCTAAGCTATAGAACAAAACATTTGATTAGATATGGAGAACTATATTATACCGACACTGCCATTGTTATACGACTTGGAGACAAAAGAAATTCTTAAACAGGTCAACCGTGCAACACGAAAATTGGCGGAATTAAAAGGTGTTGCACAAACTATACCTAATGAGCAGATTCTAATCAGTAGCCTAACCCTACAAGAGGCAAGGGATAGTTCCATGGTGGAAAGTATAGTCACCACACATGATGAACTCTATCGTGCAGAGTTGGATCCGAATATACCTCCTGTCAATGCTGCCACAAAAGAAGTCCTCCATTACAGAGAAGCTATTACGACAGGATTCCGTTTGGTAAGAGGGAAGAATATTCTCACATTAAATGATATCAAACACATTCAGGAAGTTTTAGAAGGAAATACGGCTGGTTTTCGTACAAACCCTGGCACAAAATTGAAGAGGTCGGATGATGTAGTAGTCTATGAGCCTCCACAAGATGGGCAAGATATCCTTAGGTACATGACAAACCTTGAGCAATTTATTAATGAAGATGAGTTGAGTCCGCTTGATCCACTAATTAAAATGGCCATTATACACCATCAGTTTGAAAGCATACATCCATTCTATGATGGTAATGGGCGGACAGGTCGTATTCTCAACATTCTATACCTTGTTATCAATGGATTGTTAGATTTGCCAATACTTTATCTTAGTAGGTATATCACTCATAACAAAGGGGAATATTATCGATTGCTGCAGGCTGTCAGGGACAAAAATACCGACAATGCGAAAGAATGGGAAAATTGGGTATTGTTCATCCTCAAAGGTGTTGAATCTACAGCAGAAGACACAATTACGCTTGTAAAAAGTATTGGCGTCATGATGGATGAGTATAAGAGAATACTTCGCCCCGCATTCGGCAAGAAATATAGCCACGACCTTATCAACGGGCTATTTTATCATCCCTATACCAAAATTGAGCACGTTGAGAAAAATTTGCAACTATCTAGACAAACTGCAGCGAAATATCTCGACAAGATTGTGACGCTTGGTTTATTGCACAAAGAAAAAATCGGGAAAGAAAACTACTATATTAACACTAAGTTGATGGACTTGTTTGTCTCATTTGGCGAATTCAACCCATCAGAATCGGCAGACAGCATAGAGTCGGTTCATGTTAAGGAAAATGAAAAATCATAACATGAGTTGCGAAACGTGTTAAGAAATTTCATTTTTTTTAACACGTTATCGTTGTCAAGTTAAGTTTTTTGAAAAAAGTTAACACGAGAATGCACGGGCAATACGGCTCCGTGTGAAATACCGAGGCTTCGTATGACTGATACGATGACACCTGAACAGCGGCACCGCTTTATGTCGCAGATACATAGCAAGGGAACGAAACCGTTGCGGAGACAAGCCCACCTCTTGTCCGGACACTTTGTCGGGCATTGGAGCAATTGCAACAAAACCAAGAATAATCCATGCCGGCAGGCGTAAAATAGGGAAGCTTACGAAAAAACCACCGCCCCCGCAAGTGCCGCTCCTGAGGAAAAAAGTTCCGGTGCCATTACATTGGCTAACTATAGTCATGATTGGGTGGAATCAGAGGCCACCGTTGCCTTTAAAAACAATACCAATCGTACCGTTTCCTCAGTGACGGGCCGTATGATTTACTACGATATGAGCGGAAATATGTTGGATTATCAAGATTTTACCAAATCCATTAGCATAGACCCCGGCATGGTAAAAAGTTTCATTTTGGACGGTTATGGATACAAAGATGATTATGCTTATTATAAAAGTCAGGCATCATATTCTCATCCCGACCGCAAATACAAGGTGGAGTTTCAACTGAAGTCCTATAAATAATAGGCTTGGGCGGAATCTGCCTGTGTGTTTTGTTTAAAACATTGATCTATCGGCTTGTTCCACCAAGATTGTTTGATGGTAAAACGACAACTTGCCGCAGGGGCATGCAATGAAAAAGCGTGAAAAAATGAAGGATTAAAGAAGCTGTTTTATCATGCACTGATGGTTTATATCCATTTTTTCTTTTTAAACACGTATAAGAAAAAGATAATCAGTATGACGCAGACGCCCATAATCAAGGCGAATGCATAGGGTTTGTCGGCCAGCGGTAAAAACAGGTTCATGCCGTAAAGGCTGGTAACAAAGGTGAGAGGCAATGATATGGTGGAAATGAGTGTAAGCACTTTCATGGTTTCGTTGGTTTTGTTGGCCTGAACGGAATCGAAAGTTTGCGACAGGGAATAGGTCAACTCTTCAAAGTCTTCTATCATATCCCACATCTTTTGGTACACATCCAATATATTACCCCAGTAGTCTTCCATGTCTTCGGTGCTTTCATAACCTTTGATATCACCGGATTCAAATTTGTGAAACACTCTCAGCTGCGGTTTGAAAATAGTGTTCAACTGTATGACGTTTCGCCGGGCGATGGATATCTTTTCAATGGTTTGTTCCGGTTTGGTGTCAAACAATTCCCTGTTGATTTCATCTATTTCTTGCCCTACACGGGTTACCAGCAGGTACGATTCGTTGATAAGCCTGTTGAGCAGATTGTAAAGGATGGCATCGCTGGATTTGGCAAACAAATCGTTGAGAGCATCGGGATTCTGCTTGTAGTAATTGAACAAGTCTTCTACCACCCAGTGGGAACGACCGATGGTGATAATATAGTCTTTTCCCCAAAATATCTTTACTTCTTGGGCTTTTACAAAACGTTTGAGATTGTCAAAATGCGGAAAATGAAGGATAAGAAAGTAATAATCATCGTAGATATCTATCTTAGGACGCTGGGTATAACTTCGGCAGTCGTCAATATCCAAAGGGTGAAAATCATATTTAACCTGTATATGTTCAAAATCTTCGTTAGTAGGGTGCTGTACATGCAGCCATTTCAATTTGCCTAATTCCAAAGTATCTATCATATAATAGTCCCCCTTTCTTTTCTATAGATGCTACATATTTACTCTATTGTGCAATAAAATGTTAATATTGTGTGAATTATCCTTCTTTTGTTGCCTTTGTCATTTGGCAATATCAATTATTAATACGCTAAAATATAAAAGCAACTTGCAAAGATAAGTAAAAAAATAATACAAAAATGCCTTCAAAGAAAAAAATGTCAAAGTACAGATGATTTTTTTTTAATGTAGGACATGATAAAAAAAAATTCATTTGATAAAGTGAAGGATATAAAAAAATGTTACCTTTGCAAAAATGATTATTGTGGCAGAATGTTTTGTAAAAAAATATTCAGACCTTCAATAGTAGTTTAATTTAGAGAACGATGTCGAATATAATAGTATTATTTTGGGTCTTGGTGCAGTCGATAGTGATAGTGGCGGCACAGTCGTTGTTGAAAATAGCGGTAGGTCTGTTTGGACCGTTTGAACTTACATGCCAATATTTTAAAGGAGTGTTTACAACATGGCAATTTTATGTTTCCGGAGTTTTATTCATAGCGAGTATGATATTATGGATGTATCTGTTGAAGCATTATGATATAAGTTTTGTATATCCTTTATTGTCAATTAGTTATATTATCAGTTTGCTTGTCGGATGTTTCATTTTCGGTGAAGTGGTTCCGCTTACCCGTTGGATAGGTGTGGTGATAGTAATGATAGGGGTGTATTTTATTATTAAATAGAAAGTTACCATTATAAAACAATTATTAAAATATTAAAGGGTCGGCTCTGCAAGGAGTCGGTCTTTTTTTATGTCCTCGTCGCACCACAAGAGAGAAAACATCTGCGGGATGAGGGTAAAATCCCCATGGCACCTTGGAAGGGGGAAAGTTTTCTGTCTGTCTTGCTGGGGAAAGAGAATCCCCCCGGTCACTGTAGAAGGGGGGAAATAGGGCTATATTTCAGATGAGGTGCGATTTTTTTGTCGGCACAAGATTAAAATATGGAGGCCAAGCCGCCGGAGGCGGTTTCTTTGTATAGCGAAGGCAGGTCGTGTCCTGTTTGTTTGAGGGCTTGCACCACCTTGTCGAACGACACCACATGTCTGCCGTCGGTGAGGGTGGCGTATATATTGGCGTCAAGGGCGCGAGCTGCAGCATAGGCGTTGCGTTCTATGCAGGGTATCTGCACCAAGCCGCAGATAGGGTCGCAGGTGAGGCCGAGATGGTGTTCCAAACCCATTTCGGCGGCATATTCTATTTGCGATGGACTGCCTCCGAACAGTTGGTTGGCGGCAGCTGCCGCCATGGCGCAGGCTACACCCACTTCTCCCTGGCAACCGACTTCGGCTCCGGAGATGGAGGCATTGTATTTGACAATATTACCTATGAGTCCGGCAGTAGCCAAGGCTTTGTGTATGCGTTTGTCGGAAAACAGATGTCCTTTGTGCAGATGATACAGCACCGATGCCAACACTCCGCATGAACCGCAGGTGGGTGCCGTGACTATTTTTCCGCCGCAGGCGTTTTCTTCGGCACAGGCCAAAGCGTAGGCAAAAACAAGGCTGCGGGTACGGAGGTTGTCGGTATAACCCATGGCTTTGATATAATATTCCGGTGCTTTGCGTCTGATTTTGAGTCCGCCGGGAAGCATACCTTCCGTATCCAAGCCGCGTTCTACCGCTGCCTGCATGGTCTTCCAGACTTCTGACAGATAGTCCCATAGGTCGCTTTCTTCATGTTCTTCCACATATTCCCAATAGGAACGTCCTGTTTGTTTGCACCAATCCAAAATATCGTTGAGGGTGTGAAGCGGATATATCTCTTCTTTGGCGGAGCGGGGCATGCCTTCATATTCCAAAGCACCTCCTCCCACGCTATAGATGGTCAGATGATCTGTTTGTTTGCCTTCGGCATTGAACGACTCGAACAACATGGCATTGGGATGATATTCCAAAGTGATATCAGGGTGCCATATTATTTCGGTGGGGGCGGCGGGCGCCAAAACACTCAATATAGCCTGGTCGGTAAGGTGTCCTTTGCCGGTAGCGGCCAGGCTGCCGTAGAGTGTTACTTTGAAAGTAGCTGCATCGGAATGCTTGGAAAGAAATATTTCAGCCGCTTTTTTCGGCCCCATGGTGTGGCTGCTAGAAGGACCGTTTCCTATGCGATAGATATGTTTTATGCTTTCCATGTGATTAATATCCTAATGTTTTTAACATAGATTTGTAACTTTGTTCTTTGGCGAATAATTTGGTTACTATCTCACCTTCTTCATCGTCGGGATTAGCATATTCCTTATCGATGATCACATGTTTGGGTGCCGGAATGAGGCAGTGTTGTATGCCGCCGTAGCCGGCCAAAGCCTCTTGATAGGCTCCTGTATGGAAAAGTCCGATGTATTGAGGGGTGTCTTCTTGGGTGATTTTGGGCAGGAATATGGCGTTAAGATTGGATTCCGAATTGTAATAGTCCTGGCTGTCGCAGGTGAGTCCGCCCAAAAATACGCGTTCATATTCTTTGTTCCAATTGTTGATGGCCAAAGGGATGAATATTTGGTTGATAGCCCATGCATCCGGAATGGTGGTCATGAAAGAACTGTCTATCATATTCCACAGCTCACGGTCGTTTTGCCGTTTTTGGTTGAGTATGGAATAGAGTACGGCACCGGATTCACCTACGGTATATGAGCCGAATTCGGTGAAGATATGAGGTTCTTCTATGCCGTTACGGTTGCAGGTGGCTTTTATCTGTGCCACTATTTCTTCTGCCATGTATTCGTAGTCGTAATTGAATTCCAGAGAACGTTTGATAGGAAAACCTCCGCCTATGTTGAGTGAATCCAATTCGGGTGCTATCTTTTTCAAATCGCAATATACGTTTACCGCTTTGGCAAGTTCATTCCAATAGTAGGCGGTGTCTTCTATACCCGTATTGATAAACATGTGTAACATTTTTAACTCAAATTTCGGGTTGTTTTTTATCTTTTCCTGATAAAAAGGAATGATATCATTGTAGCGTATTCCCAGTCGGGAGGTGTAGAATTCGAATCGCGGTTCCTCTTCGGAAGCTATACGGATGCCGAGTTTGCATTTGCTGTCCAATATGGAGTTGAGCTGGTCAAATTCTTTCATATTATCCAATACGGGAATAATATTGATGAATCCGTCGTTCAATAATTCGACAATACCTTCTATGTATTGCATTTTTTTAAATCCGTTACATATTATATAATTGTCCTTTTCGAACAAACCTCTTTCGTATAAAGCTTGTATGATGTTGAGGTCAAAAGCGGAAGATGTTTCTATATGAACATCGTTCTTGAGTACTTCTTCCAATATGAATTCAAAGTGTGAACTTTTGGTGCAATAGCAATAATGATAGTCACCCTGATAGTCCGATTTGGCTATGGCTACATTAAAGCAACGTTTGGCTTTTTGTATGTTTTGAGATATTTTGGGCAGATAGGTAATCTTTAACGGAGTGCCGTATTGCTTGATTATCTCCATCAAATCAATGCCGTTAAATAATAAGTTGTTGTCTTCTACTTTGAATTCTTCTTGTGGAAATTCAAAGGTCTGTTGAATAAGGTCAATGTATTTGTTTTTCATGGCACTAATGTTTTAAAATTTAAATTGCGACAAAGGTATAAAAAAAATAAATACGATTGAATGATTAAATCCGATTAATTTACATTGCAAATTTTTTGCCAATCCAAGTCAGTCGGATTTTATTTGTATAAAAAATGTAGAATGGATGAATTGGGGTGGAAGGTGGGGTGTTGCTTATTTGTAAAGGTGTTGATTGAGAATAAATTGTAATGTTTTTGCAGGAATTTCCCTGCTGCAATCTTTGCCTTCTTGCAGTTTTTTTCTTAATTCGGTAGAAGATATTTTGAGTAAAGGAAGTGGGACGATGGTGATATTTTTTTGCTTGCAGGCTATATTTTTTTCTCCCCGGGGGTACACATAAACGGTGTGATTTTGCAGAATTTCTTCATAATTTTTCCATTGACGGATATTTTCCAAATTATCCGAGCCCATGATGAGGGAGAATTTTTCTTCGGGGTAGGTGAGTGTGAGTTTGCGCAGGGTGGCGTAGGTATAGTTGGGTTTGGGCATGTCGAATTCCACTTTGCTGGCTTTAATATAAGGATAATCTTCTATGGCCAGACAAAGCATGCGGTATCGTATGTTTTCGTCCACCAATTCGGAATATTGTTTAAAAGGACTGTTAGGGGAAATAATCATCCATATGGCATCAAAGTGACAGGTTTGATACATGGCTTCGGCAATGGCAAGATGCCCGTTGTGGATAGGATTAAAGGTGCCGAAATAAAGACCTGTGTGCATTTGATGGAATATTGCGGAGAGACAGGGATTCGAACCCTGGGACCGCAAACGCGGTCAACGGTTTTCGAGACCGCCCCGATCGACCACTCCGGCATCTCTCCTTTACTCGCTTCGGCGAGTTTGCAAAGGTATCATTTTTTTTACGATTGCACCGTAATATTTTCCAAATTATTTTCTATGGCTATTCTTACGGGATTGGC
Organism: Bacteroidales bacterium; assembly: GCA_017616775.1. Classification (GTDB taxonomy): domain Bacteria; phylum Bacteroidota; class Bacteroidia; order Bacteroidales; family WCHB1-69; genus UBA1205. The sequence continues at coordinate 8,260 of JAFZXM010000031.1, read as the reverse complement.
GTATATGCTTAGCAGCCGCTGTTTCATTTTAAAATAGCTTACATCGTCAATATTGGCTTGTTTACGGATATGCTGGTTGAAATCTCTTTTGGCCAATTCATTGTATTTGCTTTGGAATACAGTGCTGTTGTTGAGCAAATCGTAAGCTATGTAATTGTTGGGCCACAAGCGGTAGTGCTTATACATCTGCTTGTCGATAAGAGAGCAAAGATATTGTATTTTCTCATTTTCGCTGGAGAAATGCAGGCTTTCGTCTATATCCTCGTTGATGGGATGTCCAAACTGAAGATGAACGCGGCTTTTGTAGGCGAAAATACCGGTAGTGATGCTTCTGTAGTCTTCATCCGGTAATTTTTCGTATTTTTTATTTTTTTCGGTGAGTATAAGTTCGCGGGCTTTCATCTGGTCGCATGGCTCAAATTCATAGGATATGGTGATGGGCACTATATTCAGCTCTTTGATGTGCTTGAAAAGCTCTTTGTTGCGTCGGCTCATGCAGAACATTTTCAGCACACTGGGCTGGGTTTTGTCGCATCCGTCTTTGGTCCTTCCGTTACGTTGGGCTATCCACACCGACTGGTGGTTTTTGGTTATATTGGTATGGATATATTCCGACACCAATTTGGATTTGGTGACCATTTGGCGGGCATTGCCGGTGCGGGTGATGGTGAACATATTGCCCGTTTTGGCAATGTCGGTAAATATTTGCGACATCAACAAGTTGTCACCGATGCCGCTCAAACAAGTGCTTTCATTGTTCAGCATGCGGTATTCCTGCAAAATGGCGGAATCCATCACAATATCACGATGATTGGCCACATAAAGATATGCTTTGGATTTTTCCAGATTTTCATATCCCCCAAAGGTGAGTTCATCTATACTTCTTTCTTCCAAAGTTTGTATGATAGGGCTATACACTTTTTTCTGCAATTCATCCAAAGTGCTTATTTTACGTATGCGTTTTACCATGATGTTCAAGGGCACATCGGGCATGAAGTTGGTGAGGGAATTAATAAATCCCGGACTTTGCAGCATGCGATTCACCACATAAGGTAATTCTTCATCATAATAAGGTCTGATATCTATAAAGGGGTCTTTTTTTGCCATGATTTAACTGATAAATGAGATGTTAACTTTTTCCATTTGATTGCAATAGACGGTTTCTACATATATATAGAACGCATCGGTGCAGGCGGTAGCGGGTTGGCCGTTGACAGTAATGTTGTACTGTTGTTTGGTGGGAGGAAAAATCAAATGACGGTTCAAAGGCATGAAACGGGTGTATTTTTTCCATGTGCCGGTTTTGTAAGCAGGGAAACCATAGGGATATCCCAGCATAGCATTGGCTCCGGCCAAATTGCCTTGAAGTATTTTTGTCCTTATGGCGGAGGAGCTGATTTTTTCCTTGCCTATATATACATCGTTTACCAATGCTATTTTGATATTTTCTTGGCTCGCCCCGGTGCGTAAAGCAGGCAGGCAACCGCCTTGTTCCTTGCCGAAATGATGATTCTGACCCATGACCAATGTGTGCATATTGAGTTGTTTTTTCAGCAGGTGTATAAAATCCAAATAGGTCGTGTTCGCCGTTTTTTGATTAAAATCCAAGGAGATATAATAGTCTATGCCCGCTTCGGCAATACGTGTTATTTTATCTTCTTCGGTGCATAACAAGCCGAAATTTTTGTTGTGGGGATGTAATACCTGATACGGGTGGTTTGAAAATGAAATAACGATGGATATCCCTTTTATTTTAGCGGCTTCCTGTTTGGTTTTTTGTAAAATTTTTTTGTGGGCAATATGCACGCCGTCAAAACTTCCTATGCATATTGCCGATAATCTGTCTGTTTTTAATTGCTTGATAGAATGTTTGATAATCATTATGTTATGTTTTTGTTTTTAATATTGTTTTTTAGTCATCGGTGAACTCATTCAAGGTTAAAGGAGGCTACAATTTCTTCGGGTGACATGCCCAAATATTTGATGGATAGCTGTGCATCCGTAACCATGGAATGTTCCGGAAAGCGATTGATAAATTCGGTATAGCCGGCACGTGCCTGTGCTATATCAAATATCACTGCTTCGTAAGTATAAGCTTTGTAGTAATATACTTCCGGTAATTTTTCGTATTGGGGATAATAGTTGATAATACGGTCAAAATGTTGTATGGCATCACCGCCTTTGCCTAATTTGATTTCTATGCAGCCGGCACGCAGAAGGTATTCGGGTGACAGCGAATCTTGCGGAAATGCTTTTACATAGTCTTTATAGGCGGAAATCAATTGGTTGAGCAGGGTAGTGTCGTACACTTCGTAGGTGTTCTCTTCCATTTGGGCTATTTCTTTTTGTTTGTCGGCAGCCGAAGGTTTGCACGATACGCATAAAAATGCTATGCAGCAAAAATACGACATATATTTTGTTAAATTCTTCATGGTGTTATTTATTTGGTTTGGTTCTGTAAAAGGTTGTCTTTTTGCCTGTTTCTATATCTTTGAGTTTGCCTTTCAACAAGGTGCGTTTAAAAGGCGATATTCTGTCTATGAATGTTTTTCCTAAAATGTGGTCATATTCATGTTGGATAACGCGGGCGGCCATGCCTTCAAATGTTTGCGTGTGCGATTCCATATTTTCATCGCACCATGTGATGGTGATGGCAGATTTGCGTATCACATTTTCGTTAATACCCGGCACACTCAAACAGCCTTCGCAAAAAACTTCATCGTTGCCGAATCGCTCTGTGATTTCAGCGTTGACAAAAGCCATTTTGACAGGTTCGTTAGGGCTGCCTTCCTCTTCCATTTCGGTGGTGTCTATGACAAACACATTGATGCTTTTGCCTATCTGCGGAGCCGCCAAGCCACATCCGCGGGCATGATACATGGTGGCAAACATGTCTTCTATAAGCTGATGCAAATCGGGATAATCGGCATCAATATCCTGTGCTTTTCGTTTTAATATAGGATTGCCATATACTGTAATGGGTAATATCATTGTTTTTCCTTTCTTTTCTTATATTCCATACTTTCCATATACGATTGAAGGATGATAGTGGCACTGATGGTATCCACCAAAGCTTTATTTTGTCTTGCTTTTTTTCCCAAGCCGGCATCTATCATGGTCTGAAATGCCATTTTGGAGGTAAAACGCTCATCCATGCGTGCAACGGCCATGTTAGGAAACTCTTTTTGCAGACGTTGTAAAAACGGTTGGATGTATTTGCTGCTTTCCGATGCCTGGTTGTTGACTTGTTTGGGTTCTCCCACCACAATGAGTTCCACATTTTCCTTGAGGAGGTATTGATGCAAAAAATCGAATAAAGCGGCGGTGGGCACGGTGGTGAGAGCATTGGCAATTAACTGTAAATCATCAGTAACCGCAATGCCTGTTCTTTTTTGACCATAATCTATAGCCATTATTCTGCCCATATCATTTTCCTATATGAAAATTTTTGCAAATATACCATTTTTTTGTATTATTATGTATCAATACGGCATATAAGCTAAGGCGGAAAAGTGTTGTGGGGAAGTCCCCCGCGTTAGCTTGCTAACAATCAAAATGTTCCCTGCCGCATTGCTGTACATCCGCTGTGTGCCGTTAGTGAGAAAATGCTGTGAAATGCATGTGCAAAACCATTTTGCGGTTCATTATTCCTTGTTTTTTTCTTCCCAAAAGCCGGCGTTTTTGATATTGAGTTCTTGCGGGTCGAATACAGGATCGCGACCTTGCTTTTTCTGCTTTTCGTACGATTTCAGCAGGCGGAACGATTTGGGTGACAGCAGCAAGATAGCCACTATATTGATCCATGCCATCATGCCCACACCAATATCGCCCAAATCCCAAATGATTTTTGCCTCTTTGACGGAACCGAAAAACACCATGGTCAAAACACTGATCCGCAATACCCAGATAAGGATATGCTCTTTTTTGCCGTGTCCGAACAGATATACCAAATTGGTTTCCGCATAATAATAATACGCCATAATGGTGGTGAAGGCAAAGAAAAACAATGCCACCGAAACCACTATGCCTCCCCACTGCATTCCCAGGAAGGTGGAAATGGCGGCGGTGGTATAGGAGACATCGGGATGCCCCAAGGAGATGTTTTCCGCAGCTACCAGCAAGCTGCCGTCTGCGGCATATACATTATATGTTTTGCATGCCAATATCATCACCGCGGTGGCGGTGCACACCAGCAAAGTATCCACATAGACGGAAAATGCCTGCACCAAGCCTTGTTTGACAGGATGCGACACCTTGGCGGCGGCAGCCACTATAGGGGCGGTGCCTTGTCCGGCCTCGTTGGAATATATACCCCGTTTTACTCCCCATGCTATCGTACTGCCCAAAATTCCTCCTAAGGCTTCGTTCATGCCGAAAGCACTGCGTATCATGTCGGCAAACACAGCGGGAACCTCCGATGCATGACAGATGAGTATTATTATCGCCAATAAAATATATACTATCGCCATAAATGGTGCCACTATTTGTGCCACATGGGCAATGCGGGTCACCCCGCCTATCACCACCAGCCCTATCAGCAATGCCAATGCACCCCCGATATATGCCACCGGAATATGAAATGTGTTGGCAAAGGAAATGGCGATTCCGTTGGATTGCACCGGCGGCATGAATACCCCGCAGGCCACCACCGCACTTACGGCAAATATCACCGCCAACACCTTGCTGCGCAATCCTTTTTCTATATAATAGGCAGGACCGCCTCTGTACTGTCCGTGATGGTTTTCTTTGTACACTTGTGCCAACGCCGCCTCGGTGAAGGCAGAGCCGGCACCCAGAAATGCTATCAGCCACATCCATACTATTGCACCCGGACCGCCATAGCCGATGGCCGTGGCCACCCCTACTATATTGCCGGTGCCGACACGTCCCGACAGTGCCATGGCAAAAGCCTGAAAGGAGGAAATGCCCGTCTTTTGCGTCTTGTCGGTAGAAAACAGCAACTTGACCATCTCGCCAAAATGCCGTATCTGTACAAAACGGGTGCCTATAGAAAAATATACCCCCGCTCCCAAACACAATATCACCAAGGCAGGACTCCACACCCACCCGTTTACCGCTTGTATTATGCTATCCATATATGTTTATTAACCGATTCTTTGGAAAATTAATTTGCAAAAATACAAAAAAAAATGAATACAAATCAGACGGAATGAAAGTAGGTGTAAGAAATATATCAATTATATGACAAAACTAAATGAGTGGTTGTTGCAAAAATTGCAATAACCATTCATAGCAACTTATATATAAAAAAGAAAGCGAGACATGAGCCCCGCTTTAGATGTTTTCACAACGGAATAATCCTTATTGTGAATTGCTTAAATTTTGTTCTGCAAAAATAAAAAAAAATATTATACGAAATCACAAAACAAAGAAAAAAAATATTAACTTTGCCAAATATTTGTTTAAGTAATTAAAATACTATTTATTATATTTTATATGAAGAAAATTCTTGGACTTGATTTGGGTACCAACAGCATAGGTTGGGCAGTGGTGAATGCGGATGAAACTAATCGCGAAAATGAAACAAAATATTTGAAACCAATAGAAATCAGTGCGGCTGGTAGCAGAATCATTCCAATGTCAGCTGACATATTGGGTGAATTTGAAAAAGGAAACTCTGTATCACAAACAGCAGACCGCACTGGATTTAGAGGCACCCGTCGCCTATTGGAACGAAACCTATTAAGGCGAGAACGTCTACTACGCGTGTTAAAACATATGAATTTTCTGCCAGAACATTATGCAACACATATAAATAGGTATGGAAAATTCACCGATGACAGCGAACCTAAATTGCCTTGGAGCAAGAACGAGCAAGGAAAATTTGAGTTTATTTTTGCAGATTCATTCAACGAAATGCTTGCAGATTTTGCAAAATACCAGCCACAAATTGTAGCAAACGACAAAAAAGTTCCATACGATTGGACAATATATTATCTCCGCAAAAAAGCTCTGACAGATGCAATCACCAAGGAAGAACTTGCATGGATTCTGCTTCAGTTCAACCAAAAGCGCGGTTATTACCAACTTCGTGGCGAAGAAGAGGAAGAAAACAAGGACAAATTAGTTGAATTTCTTGCTCAAAAAGTAATCAAGGTTGAAGCAACAGACGAAAAGAAAGGTGATGATATATGGTATAATGTCTATTTGGAGAACGGTATGATATACCGCCGCACTAGCCGCATTCCGCTAGACTGGGAAGGAAAAACAAAAGAATTTATTGTTACCACCGACTTGGAGAAAGACGGAAAACCCAAGAAAGACAAGGAAGGCAATATCAAACGCTCATTCCGAGCACCAAAAGAAGATGACTGGACTCTTGTCAAAAAGAAAACAGAATACGACATAGAAAATAGCAACAAGACTGTTGGATACTACATTTACGACAACTTACTGCAGAATCCAAATCAAAAAATCATTGGAAAACTCGTAAGAACCATTGAACGCAAATTCTACAAAGAAGAATTACGACTGATTCTTGAAAAGCAAAAAGAATTTATTCCCGAATTGCGTGACGAAAATCTATACCTTGAATGTATAAATGAACTTTATCCAATAAACGAGGCACATAGGAACAATATTGCAAAACCAGATTTTACAAATCTGTTTATCAACGATATACTATTCTACCAACGCCCACTCAAGAGCAAAAAATCATTGATAAGCGACTGTCCGTATGAAAGCCATGTCTATCTAAAAAAAGATGAAAGCGGAAATTATATTAAGGATGAAAATGGACAAGACAAGAAATTTTTTGCACATCTAAAATGCGTAGCAAAGTCAAATCCGTTATTCCAAGAGTTCAGATTATGGCAATTCGTGCAGAATCTGAAAATTTATGAACGGGAAAAAGAATTAAACGGAAAACTACAAACCGATATTGATGTTACTGCAGAATTTCTAACTACAGAAGACGACTATGTAAAATTGTTCGAATGGCTTAACAACAGAGCAAGCATTAAGCAGGACACCTTATTGAACTCATATTTCAAGATAAAGAAAGCGAAAGGTCAAGAAAAACACCCGTATCGCTGGAATTATGTTGAAGACAAGGAATATCCGTGCAACGAAACAAGAAATGATTTGCTTTCTGCATTGGAGAAATGTGGAATGAAAAAAGAATTCCTTTCATGCGAAATGGAAATGAAACTATGGCACATATTGTATTCCGTTGAAGACAAGATTGAAATTGGCAAAGCATTGGAAACATTTGCACAGAAGAACAATTTAGAAAGCAATTTCGTTGAAACATTCAAGAAAATAAAACCATTCAAGAAGGAATATGGTGCATATTCCGAAAAGGCAATCAAGAAACTATTGCCACTTATACGCATGGGTAAGTATTGGAATGCCGATGATATTGACGACAATACAAAAAAACGCATTGAGAAAATTATATCTGGGGAATTCGATGAAAACATTATGAATCGGGTACGCGAAAAAGCAATCAATCTGACTGAATTAAACCACTTCAAGGGATTACCTACTTGGCTTGCTTGCTATATAGTATACGACCGACATTCCGAAGCAAAAGAAATTGAAAAGTGGGAAAAGCCCGAAGATATTGACAATTACCTAAAGCATTTTAAACAGCATTCATTAAGGAATCCTATTGTTGAGCAAGTTGTTACAGAAACGTTGCGTACTGTACGCGACATCTGGAAACAGGAAGGTCAAATAGACGAAATACACATAGAACTTGGGCGCGACATGAAGAATCCAGCAGATAAGCGTAAACAAATGACAGAACGCATTCTGGAAAATGAAAATACCAACTTGCGTATCAAGGCGATGCTGATGGAATTTATGAATCCAGAAATGGGCATTAAGAATGTCCGACCATATTCGCCAAGTCAACAAGACATATTGCGGATTTATGAAGAAAATGCTCTGGATAATTTGAAAAAAGACGACAAGGATTTTGATTTTATTTCAAAGATTTCAAAGCAGGCTCAACCTTCAAAATCAGATATTATTCGTTATAAATGTTGGTTGGAACAAAAATATCGTTCACCTTATACAGGAAAACAAATTTCTCTCACAAAACTATTCACTTCAGACTATGAAATTGAACACATTATTCCTCAATCACGATATTTTGATGATTCTTTCAGCAACAAGGTGATTTGTGAAGCAGAAGTGAATAAATTGAAATCAAATCAACTCGGTTACGAATTTATCAAGAATCATCATGGGGAAAAAGTTCAGCTAAGTCAAGGAGAAGTGATTGAAATATTTT
>JAFZXM010000030.1 GCA_017616775.1 Bacteroidales bacterium | reverse complement strand
CCTTAAACAAGGTTTTGAAGGATGTAAGATAGTCTTTTTAAAAGAGTATTTAAAAAAACAAGCCAATTTATTATTAGAGCAATTAAAAAAAGAAAAAGTAACAATAGAATCGGTGGAGGGACGAGACGATAATTATCCTTTATGTGTAAAAATAGAAGAGCAGAAGCCTCGTATTTATATAGAAGTTACAAAAGATGGAGCAATATATTGTGTAATTGGATATAAATGTGATGTTAATGAACAAAAATTAAAGAAAAAATATAAAAAAAAGTGCTGGGAATCAAGCCCTTATGAGTCGTTTCTAAAAATAATAGATATTAATGATCCTATTGGGGAAGTAGAAGAAGATATAAAAGGAGCTATAAATACTTTTATGGATACCGTTAAATGGGTTGTTAAGCAATAATGGAATTATGAATTTCAACATTAAAGGCTGGCTCCTCCAGCCTTTTGTGTTTCCTAAAAACACATCTTCTTTAAAACCTCCACTTCATTTTTATCGCAGAATCTGAAATATCGCTGCAAAATTTCTTTCAAAAAAATTTTTCCGCTTATGTCATGTTTTGGCACAGGTGTGTTCTATTTTTGCATCGCAAATGCAAAAAATTGATTATCACAATCATTTTTTATGTATCTTTGCCAAATTAAATTGACATCATGACAGACGATCAAATAGTAATCTATAAAACCGAAGACGGACAAACACTCATTGATGTCCGTTTGGAAAACGACACAGTGTGGCTGACACAATCGCAAATGGCAGAACTATTCAATAAAGACAGAACAGTTATCACTCGTCATATTAATAATGTTTTCAAGGAGGGAGAACTTGAAGAAAAAAGCAATGTGCATTTTTTGCACATTGCTTTTTCCGACAAGCCGGTAAAATTTTATAGCCTTGATGTCATCATCTCCGTAGGCTATCGTGTGAAAAGCCAACGAGGTGTACAGTTCCGCCAATGGGCCAATAGAGTATTGAAAGACTATCTGTTGAAAGGCTATGCTATTAACGAAAAGATTCGCCGAAATCAAATCGGAGAACTTCGCCAACTGGTCGGCATGCTTGGTCGTACTATTCAAAACCAACCGTTGCTATCAAACGACGAAACCAACACCCTTTTCGAGGTTGTTACCGACTACACTTACGCTCTAGACACGTTGGATAATTACGACTATCAGCGTCTAACAATTGAGAAAACTACTAAGGAAGAACACTTCCATGCAACCTATGAGAATGCAATGGCTGAAATTAACCGGCTTCGCGAGAAATTTGGCGGTTCAGTCCTTTTCGGCAACGAAAAAGACGATTCCTTTAAGAGTTCCATTGGTCAAATCTATCAAACCTTTGGAGGTGTAGATCTTTATCCCAGCGTAGAGGAAAAAGCGGCAATGCTTCTTTACCTCGTCACCAAGAACCACTCTTTCTCCGATGGCAACAAACGCATCGCTGCCACCCTCTTCCTGTGGTTTCTCAACAACAACGGCATTCTCTACCGCGAAGACGGTTCAAAACGTCTCGCCGACAACACTCTTGTAGCGTTAACACTGATGATAGCCGAAAGCAAACCCGAAGAAAAGGACATTATGGTAAAAGTGGTAGTGAACTTAATCAACAAGAATAATATATGACACCTTTAAAAAAATATATTTGGCTAATAGACATACTCCTCCGGAAGAAAGATATAGGTTTGACTCTGGAGCAGATTGGAGATTACTGGGACAGAAATGACGAAATGAGTGAGCAAGGTGCTTTCTCACGACGCAGTTTCTACCGGCACCGTAAAGAGATAAGTAATATTTTCGGCATAGACATAGAATGCTACAGCAATGGAATGGAACACCGCTATCGCATAGCCGATAGCGAAGGCAACGATTATTTCCGCCGTTGGCTGATGGATTCCATTTCCGTCAACCGTGCCGTCATGAATTCCAAGGACATGGCCCGATATATAGGCTTGGAAAACTCTTACACCGGGTATTTATCCGTTTTGCTCCAAGCAATGAAGGACAACAGCATGATCAGGTTTGACTATATGCCCTATTGGTCAGAAGAACTGAGACACCTGTTCTGTTTTGAACCGCATGCGCTGAAAATGTTCGAACACCGCTGGTATCTGATTGGCCGCTATGGCAACAATGAGCACCGCATCTATGCTCTTGACAGAATATCCAAATTGGAAATTCAGGAAGAAACTTTTCAAAGAGACGCCCGTTTCAACCTGACAGAGATGTTTGAAGATACCTATGGTATCATCATTGACGACAAGCCCGCAGAGCGTATTTTGCTAAAGGTGGAATCTTACCAGGCCAACTATCTGCGTTCCCTTCCTCTGCATTCGTCACAATATGAAAAGGAGAAAAACAATGACTACTCCGTTTTTTCTCTCCGTTTGCGTCCCACCTTTGATTTTCGGCAAAAGCTGCTTTCCTTCGGCAGCTCTGTTGAGGTGTTGGAACCGGAAAGGCTGAGAAATGAGATGAAAGAGGAGGCTTATTTGCTGTTGCGCAAGTATCAGGAAGGCGAATAGCACATATCCAGTGTCAAGGCGATGGCGGCACATGCTTCCGCATCGGCCAATGCATGATGATGATGCTCCAAATGGTAACCGCAAGCTGTCGCTACGGTATGCAATTGGTGGTTTCTCAGATAACGCAGCCGGCGCCGTGAAGCACGGAGCGTACAATAAAACTTATATTCCGGCCAATCCATGCCATACACGTTCATTACAGCCCGCAGACAGCCTGCATCAAACACGGCGTTGTGTGCCACCAGCGGAAGCCCTTTTATCAAAGGCTCTGCCTTCTCCCACACTTTCGGAAATACTTCCGCACAATCCGTATCCTCCGGCCCGAGGCCGTGCACCTGTTGACAAACAGGACTGTAATAATTGGGTTCCGGCCGGATAAGACTATAAAATCTATTCGTCACCACCCCGTTTCTCACCACCACTATACCCACACTGCACACGCTTGAGCGGTGATAATTGGCTGTTTCAAAATCTATTGCCGCAAAATTTTGCCCTTCTCTCATGATGTCTTATTTTTTTTGAGTGCAAAAATACATGCTTGCTATGCCAATTGGTGTCACACTCTAATATTTTTTAATCTTTTCCATCAACGATGAAGCGAATCCGTCGCCCAACTGCACCAATGCACAAAGCGGATATTTTTCTTTGGCGGCGTTGATATTGCTTTTGGCTTCATTGCTTTGGAAAGGAAGGTCCCATGCTGTCATATGCCAACGGATAGCCGCAATTTCGGCATCTGTCAATACCAATCCCAAACGCAATAGAATAATAACGCTTTTTTCGCCGTGACCTAGAGGAAATTCATTGTAATCAACGGTATAGCCGGTATAATCTTCCCATTTCCCGAAACCGTTCAGGCGTTTTTTTACAATAGGTTTATAAATATTCGCCTTGCAGACATCATGCAACAAAGAGCTGACAGTGACGCTATCCGACGGCAGCTCCGGCGCCAAATCTGGATTCAGTTTCAAAGCGGCATCACGCAATTGCATGGCGGCTCTATATACGTTAAGGGAATGGTCGGCAAGACCACCTTGGTAATTACCGTGAAACAAGGTAGATGCCGGCGCAAAAAAGAAATCACTGTTCTGCAACCATTCCGTCACCTTATCCATTCCTTTTCTTTGCGTGCCTTGCAGCAATTGAAGTATAATTTCTTTCGTTGTCATTATTCTGTATTTTACCGGTGCAAAGATACTAAATTATACTATCAATTAAGCTATCCCCCAATATTTTCTCACTATAAAAAAAAGAAAAACATGACCAATAAAATTACTATTTCCAAAAACAGGCTGGTTTATGAAAAAAAATGCTATCTTTGCACTTTGTTATTCTTGTTTTAAACATGAGATACAATATTAAACAACAAGTAATTGCATATCTCCTCATATTGACAGGCATATTGTCTGCAGCAAATGCGCAAGACATTATGCGAAGGCCGCGCAGAGTGGAATTCAGCGTTATGGCAGGTCCTGCCATATCGTGGCTAAGCACTGCATCGGAAACATTTGACAATAAAGGAATATGTGTAGGCGGTGTTTACGGCGTTAACGCCGATATCAATTTAATGCCCACCAATGAAAACTATTATTTTTTAGTCGGTATTAATGCCCGTCATTATTTCAGCAAGATACAATATATTGATAAATATGACTATTTCGGCACAAAAAAAGACACCGTTTCCAATATATTGTCAAAATATAACGATATATATTTAAGTTTTCCTACTGCAATCAAACTCAAAACCAACCCCATGGGAAGGTTTGCCATATTTGGTGTAATAGGTATGGAACATGGTTTTTGTTTGAGTGCGACATCCAAAGACGAGGTGACTCCGCTTAAAATGGAGGAAGAAAAAACATTCAAGAATGTCAACCGCACCCGTCAGACGGCTGTTTTCAAAGAGTCGCTATACGTGATTTTCGGTTTTGAATTCAGCATACAAGACCGCACCAAAGCCACTTTCGGATTAGCATACAACAGAGGGTTGAATAATTTGTTTAAAGCCACATATAAGGATAATGACGGTAATCGTCTTGACAACATCAACACCATTACCGAAGAACCGCTGAAAGCTTTTTACAATAGTTTTGAATTTCAATTTAGTTTTGTGTTTTAAATATATGGCCACGTAGTTCAGTTGAATAGAATGTCAGATTCCGGTTCTGAAGGTCGGGGGTTTGAATCCCTCCGTGGTCACTAAAAAAGATGAGCAACAACTTTTTATCGCAAATGGATACATCCTGGTCTTTATTTTTGGATAGAGACGGTGTTATCAACAAACGCATTATGAACGGATATGTCCGCTGCCCTGCAGAAATGGTGCTGCTACCTCACGTACAGGAGGCTTTCCGTATATTCCATACAAAATTCAAGCATATTTTTATTGTTACCAATCAGCAAGGAATAGGCAAAGGGTTGATGACGGCACAGGATTTATCTCAAGTGCATGACCGCATGCTGGAGCAAATAGGCGTTCCTGTCACCCATATCTATTTTTCCCCGTTTTTGGCACAAGAAAACAATATCATGCGCAAGCCTCAAATAGGCATGGCCCTTCAAGCCAAAAAAGACTACCCTGACGTTGATTTCAAACAATCGGTCATGATAGGAGATTCCGAATCGGACATGCTATTCGGCATGAATGCCGGCATGCACACTGTTTTTATCACTTCCGGCGGTGCCGAACCTATGGGAGAAATGCAATGCACATCGCTTTATCAATTTGCAGCCATGTTGTAATAGTGCTGATAATTAACACAATATCTTTTTTTTGACATTTTTTTCCTTTCACATGCGGATTTCATAAAAAAAATTATTATATCTTTGTATAATTATTTGGTAATTATTGAAATTGAGTCAATATGCAGAATTTAAAACTCTTATCGTACGAAGCGGAAAGTAAAGTTTGTATTTTGGCGCAAAAATATCAACAATTATCCAATAAATATCAGCAACTTGTTAATGATAATAAGTTGTTGAAAGAAAACATAAAGTTATTAGAAGATAAAATACGCATGCAAGAAAATGACATTATCATGTATAAATTGGGAGCAGATATTAAAAACAAGCAAAAAAGCACCGATATTAAATACAAGATTAATGAGCTAATGCGGGAAATAGACACTTGCATACATTTATTAAACGAATAACCAATGTCTGAAAATAAAAAATTAATAACCTTATACGTTGCACAACAAGCTTTCAAGCTTACCATTCCGGAATCACAGGAAGTGTTATATCGTGAAGCGGAACGTAATATCAACACTTATATCCGTTCTTTGTCGGAAAAGATTCACAGTACGGATAAATTCACATTGATGGGTTATGCCGTCATCAATTTTGCCATGAAGAACATTTTGCTGAACGAAAAACAAAAATTTGTTGATTCCGATTTATTGGAAGTGCTCAAAAAGATACAAACAACTGTTAACGAAGTTTTAGACGAATAGTCCAAAGCTTTACACGTTCTATATTTTTGAAGATTTTCCCGCATCGAGCCAGATCGTTTGTTAAACTCAACACTGAAACAAACAATATAGCCGACTCGCAATAAAAAAAGAGCACCTTATGGAGGCACTTGCTTTATTGTGGCGTCTATAAACTTAACTTAAGGAGTTTAAGTAAGCCATTGGCGAAGGCGGGATTTTTTATTTTACGAAACCTAATAAATAAATAATAAATAACTATATAATAAACTAAATATAAACATATAAAATGAACAATATATTGACAATATGCATTGGACTGGCTGTCGGTTTGGCAATAGGAGTTTTGATAAGTATCTTTTTTATCAAACATATATTGACCAAACGTAACGACCGCTTAGTAAAAGAAGCTACCGAAGAAGCCGAATTAATAAAGAAAGAGCGGATACTGCAAGCCAAAGAAAAATTTCTTCAACTGAAGGCTGAGCATGAAAAAATGGTAGCGGAAAAAAATAAGGTGATAGCCGTTGCGGAAAACAGAATCAAACAAAAAGAAGCCACCATATCACAAAAACAAGAGCAACTTCAACGCAAGCAAAACGAACTCAGTCAATTACAACAAGCCCTCACCCTTCAAAAAGAAGGTGCGGAAAAACGGCAAGAGGAATTGGACAAATTAATCAAACAACAACAGGTATTGTTGGAAAATGTATCAGGTTTATCGGTTGAAGACGCAAAGAAAGAATTGATAGAAAGTTTGAAAGACGAGGCTCAATCCGAGGCTGTTTCCATAGCCAAAGACATCATAGACGAAGCCAAGATAAATGCAAATTTAGAAGCGAAAAAAATAGTAATCAAAACCATACAAAGAACTGCCGTAGAAAACACCCATGAAAATTCGGTATCGGTATTCAATATAGAAAACGAAGAAATTAAAGGTAGAATTATCGGTCGTGAAGGACGGAACATCCGAACCATAGAATCGCTTACGGGTGTGGATGTTATCATTGACGATTCCCCCGATGCTATCATACTTTCAAGCTTTGACCCTGTCAGACGGGAAATAGCCCGTTTATCGTTAAGCAAACTGGTTACAGATGGAAGAATACATCCTGCCAAAATAGAGGAAGTAGTCACCAAAACCAAGCGTCAAATAGAACAGGAAATCATAGAAATAGGCAAACGTACCACCATAGATTTGGGCATACACGGCATGCATCATGATTTAATACGACTGATAGGCAAAATGAAATACCGTTCTTCCTATGGTCAGAATTTGCTGCAGCACTCCAAAGAAGTGGCTATGTTATGTGCCACCATGGCTGCAGAATTAGGATTAAATGCCAAAACAGCCAAAAGAGCCGGCTTGCTTCATGATATAGGTAAAGTTCCCGACAACGAACCGGACATGCCGCACGCAGAATTAGGAGCCACATTGGCTGAAAAATACAAAGAAAAACCGGAGATAGTAAACGCTATTGCTGCTCACCACGATGAAGCGGAAATGCAATTTTTAATTTCTCCTATCGTTCAAGTTTGCGACGCCATTTCCGGAGCTCGTCCCGGTGCACGCAGAGAAGTGGTTGAAGCTTACGCCAAACGATTGAAAGATTTGGAAGAATTGGCATTATCCTACCCCGGCGTAATGAAAACCTATGCCATTCAGGCAGGTAGAGAATTACGTGTGATAGTAGGTGCCGATAAAATAGATGACGAAGCCACCAATCGTTTGTCTTACGAATTATCCAAGAAGATACAAAACGAAATGACCTATCCTGGTCAAATCAAGATAACCGTAGTAAGAGAAACAAGAGCCGTCAGCTATGCAAAATAATGTTTGCCCGACGCAAACGGAACAAAAAAAGGTTGATTGTCAAATCAACCTTTTTTGTTGTACGGAGCATATGTAAGATTACGACAATTTTTCCCGTAAAAACCGTGCGGTAGGAGAAGCGGTGCATTTCAGCATATCTTCCGGCGTTCCTTCAAAAATCACTTCTCCACCCTTTTTTCCGCCTTCCGGTCCCAATTCTATAATCCAATCGGCACATTTTATCATTTCCATATTATGTTCTATCACTACTATGCTGTGCCCTTGATTGATAAGCAGACGGAATGTTTGATATAATTTATCGATATCAAAAAAATGCAAACCCGTTGTCGGTTCGTCAAAAATAAACAAAGTGTTGGGGGTGTGTGGTGAATTTTGCAAAGCGTAAGCCAATTTTATCCGCTGCGCTTCCCCGCCGGAAAGGGATGACACCGACTGTCCTAATTGCATATAACCCAAACCCACTTGTTGCATGGTGTTTAATCCTTGGATAATATTGTTGACAATATGGGTTTGGGGCAAAGAGGAAAAGAAGTCATTAGCCTCATCAACAGTCATTTGTAAAATATCATAAATATTTTTGTCTCCTACTTTTACTTCCAGCGTTTCTTCTTTATATCCTTTACCACCGCATTCATCACAACATATTTCCACATCGGACATGAACTGCATTTTAATTTTTACCACACCTTCGCCCTGGCAAGCTTCACATCGTCCGCCTTGGGTGTTAAAGGAGAAAAATCCTGCTTTATAGGCTCTCAGTTTGGATAAAGGTTGTTCTGCAAACAAATGCCGTATATGATCAAATATACCCAAATAGGTTGCAGGATTGGAGCGTGAGGAACGGCCTATCGGGTTTTGATCCACCAATTCCACCGCTTTGACAGCGGAAATATTACCGCCCAAAATATCGGTATGCGAAGGGCTTTCCGTGCCGAATAATTCCAAATGCCGTTGTATGTTAGGATACAACACCCCTTTTATCAAAGATGATTTGCCGCTGCCCGATACGCCTGTAATTACTGTAAATATTCCCAAAGGGATGGATACATTTACATTTTTCAAATTATTGATATTAGCACCGTTGACGGTAATTTTATGATTGAATTTTTTTCTTGCATCCGGTACTTTGATTACTCTTCTTCCATCAAGATATTGTGCTGTGATACTGTCTGCCGCCGTGCTGAGTCTTGAGGGCTTTCCTTGATAGATTATTTTTCCGCCCAGTCTGCCGGAATAAGGGCCCACGTCTATGATATAGTCAGCGGCACGCATAATGGATTCATCGTGTTCCACCACCACCACCGTATTGCCTATATCCCGCAAATGTTTGAGCAGTTTTATCAATTTATCGGTGTCCACACTATGCAAACCTATACTGGGTTCGTCCAAAATATACAACGAACCCACCAGATTGCTGCCCAAAGATGTTGCCAAATTGATACGTTGCGCTTCTCCACCCGACAAGGTGGAGGCGGCACGGTTGAGAGTAAGATACGACAAACCCAAATCGCATAAAAATGTCAAGCGGGTAATTATTTCTTTCAACAGCAATTCCGCTATTTTCTTTTCATATTTGGTATGAAATTTCAACTCTTTCATCCATGCCAACAATTCACCCAAAGGCATGTCCACCAAATCAGCGATGCTTTTATTCTCTATCTTCACATAATATGCATCTTTTGCCAAACGGTGTCCTTTGCATTCCGGACACAATGTTCTGCCGCGATATCGAGATAAAAGCACCCTGTATTGAACCTTGTAAACATTTTTTTCCACAAATTGAAAAAAGCCTTCTATACCGGGAAAATACTCATTTCCATACCATAAGTCATGATATTGTTGTTCGGTAAGTTCTTCTATGGGCTGATGTATATTAAAGTTGAATTTATGCGCATTCCGGATCAAAAGCTCTTTGAATTCATTCATTTTATCCCCATGCCAGCATACCACCGCCCCTTCATATACCGACAGTTTTTTGTTCGGTATTACCAATTCGGGACTTATACCTTGCACTTCCCCCAATCCGTTGCATGCAGGACAGGCTCCATAGGAGTTGGAAAAATTGAACATATTTACATTGGGCTTGCGAAAAGTGATGCCGTCAATTTGATAATCATTGGAAAATTTCACCTTGTCTATACATTCTCCTGCATTATACACCCAAATTTCACATTTGCCGTTACCGTGAAAATAAGCGGACTCTATAGAATCGGCTATACGCGATTTATTTTCGGCATCTTTATTTAAAGAGCATCTGTCTATCAATAAATATACTTTCTCTTTTTCTTCCTTAGTCCGGGCCAAAAGGGTGTCTATAGGAATAATGGTTTCGTTTTGCACCACACGGGAAAACCCTTGATTCTTCAATATTTCCAATATTTGCTGCAGGCTGCGGTCTGTCGTTTTTCCTATAGGAGACAAAATCATAATCTTATGGGAAGTATCCAAAGAAAAAATATAATCACACACATTGGAAACGCTATCTCGCTTCACCAAACGTCCGGACACGGGGGAATAGGTTTTACCCAAACGCCCGAATAACAATTTCAGATAGTCGTATATTTCCGATGTTGTCCCCACGGTAGAACGTGATGTTTTGGAGCTTGTTTGCTGTTCTATAACTATTGCAGGCGGTATTCCTTTTACATACTCTATATCGGGTTTGTTTATTTTTCCCAAAAATTGGCGTGCATAAGAACTCAAACTCTCCACATAGCGGCGTTGACCTTCTGCATACAAAGTGTCAAACACCAATGATGATTTACCGCTCCCCGACACTCCTGTTACCACCGTCAGCTGATTGCGAGGTATGAGCACATCAATATTTTGCAAATTATTTACTTTGATACCTTTCAGTATTATCGCATTATCTTCCGCAACGGACATATCGCTCTATTGTTTTAATACTTTGCTCTCTAAT
>JAFZXM010000029.1 GCA_017616775.1 Bacteroidales bacterium | reverse complement strand
TCGCTTCCAAGGCAACTTTCGCCTTGAACTCCGCCGTGAATTTCCGGCGACTCTTCTTTGTGATATTATTCATCTTTTTAAAATTTTGTGCAAAGATAATCACTTTAGTCGTTGGTCCAGTTTTTGGGGAGCATTATATATCTCACTTTGGATGGCCATAATCCATCAAAAGAATCAATTGTTGAATTACAAACCAAGCAGTTTAACCGACTTGCATATAGCAATACTTTTTTATTTAATGAGTATACACAAGATGAAAGTCAAGAACTACCAGAAGAAAGTAATTTAGTTGATAATGATATACTTATTTGGCTTGAAGAATGTGTGAAAATTGCATATAATAAGCCACTTGTAAGAGAAACAATTATACAATATATACAATTAATTAAATCATTAACAAATATGAATAATGAAAATGAGACTAATCAGGAAATAATAAATTTGTTTGCCACAAAAGAAAATTATGAAACTGCTGCATTAATTGTAAATAACTTTCAAGAAATCAGAAAGCAAATTGTTTACCAGTATCTAAAACCTCAATTAGAGGAAAAAATTGCTTTGCTTAATAAAGAATTGAATAATAGTCAGATACTAAGAATAAAAACTTTTGAATATGGCGAAAAAAATTGTAGTGCTATTATAATATCCGTTTCATCTTGGAAAAATGGAGAAATATATTATGAATTCGGCAAACATAAAGGAACCGAGGCTCTTGAATATGGAGTGAATGATATTTCTAAAAACAAAGTATTGTCTAATGTTTCCTTGTCAGGATTCAACCATAATGCAGGTTGGGTAGCATCTAGGAATTTTCCTTATTACTGGTGGGGAGTAGATACAATAAATGCAATTTTTAATGGAAAAGTAGCAGATGCATTCATTAGTAGCATTAAAGAGCTTTTGTATATTAATGAAAAACATGGTTTTATATTGTAAAATAATTTAAAAAACTATTTTATTGTACAAATATAATTGTTTTTATAAATAGGTAAGGACGATGTGCACATCGTCCTTATTTGCATGGGATGATTTTTACCAATCTTTGTATAGTGTCAAAAATAATTTATATACAAATTTGGATTTGTATTCCAAATTTGTATAATTTTACACCTCAATTCAACACACAAATGCAAATTCTCACGGACAGGAACAGGATTCTTAACGATACAGATCCTATTGTTTGTCACGCTTTCGGGAAACAATAGAAAAGACAAAATCAACTGTCTTGTGTTTTTCGCATATTATTCATATGTAATAAATACAGCAACGCTATAGTGTCAAACAAAGAAATAACGACTGCTACCCAATGCGATTCCCACACCGCAGGTTCGTTGTAAGATGTGCTTAATCTGCCTCTGCAATAGGCAAATGCCACCAACGCTACAGACAAATTGTTGATAAAATGAGCTATCACGCTTGTCCACAACGATTTTGTCCACACCACCAAATAACCGAAAGCAGCCCCTAAAAACATACGGGGAACAAATCCATAAAATTGCATATGACAGGCACTGAATATAACTGCCGACAGCCACACGGCAACATGTTTATTTTTCAACACTTGCTGCAGCCAATTCATCAATACCCCCCTAAAAAGGATTTCTTCACAAATAGCGGGACACAATGCTATTACCAAAATATTGATTCCCAACAGCGACCAACTGTCCGTATGCAACATCATATCACTTCGCTGAGCCATTTCCTCTTCCGTCTGCCTGAGCCACGATTCTATTGTTGCCATACTTTCCGGCAATACCACAGATTCATTCAAACTTACTATCCACGACATGAAAGGAATGGACAAAAACATTAATAATACGGTGAGCGTCAAATTGTAACAGGAAGGAATCCCGCGTAAGTGCAAATAATCGTTTTGCTCTTTGCGCATGCACGCATACAATACCAAAGAAGGCAACAAAAACACTAATATTTGTGACAACAGCGACAAGCCTCTGACCATATCCGCATTGCCCGTTATTTCTTCCACGGAATAAGTCGTCATCAACAAGGCTGCAATTACACTATTGACAATAATGCCTGTTCCCATGGCGAACAAAAATACAGCCAATTGATTGGACGGGCGTTTCATATCCGGCAAATTCATCATCATTTCATTTTTTTCTTTTCCCAAAAAGCGGCATCCACTACAGCCGTATAATCATTTTGTACACAATGAGGCGTTTGCGAAAACAAGGTGATATATTCTATATTCTTTTTATAAGACATTAACGGGGCATAATCTATTTTTTCCACAAACATCCCATATTCCGCAGCCTTTCTCACCACTCTGTCTATAGCTGCAATGTGATGCTTTATATTCCGTACTATGCCGTTCTTATCCAAAGAAGCCGCATCCAATTCAAATTGCGGTTTTATGAGCAAAAGCAATTTGCTCTGCTGATGCAACAAAGGTTTCACATATTCAAACATATAAGTGAGCGAAATAAATGATAAGTCCGCCACCACCCAATCCGGCTGACAGCCGTTTAAATGTGCAGGCAACAAATCTTTAACATTCAAACCCTCTATATAAGTAAGCTGGGGATGATGCTGCAGACCCGGAGCCAACTGATTCACCCCCACATCTATTCCATATACATGCTTCGCTCCGTGCTGCAAAGCACAATCGGCAAATCCGCCCGTGGAACACCCTACATCCAACACCGTCTTGTCTTTAAAATCCAAATGAAACACCTTGATGGCTTTTTCCAATTTGAGCCCGCCCTTACTTACATAGGGCAGCAATTGCTCCCCGATAACAATTTCGGAATTTTCAGCCACCAAAAACGAAGGCTTTTCCACCAATTTTCCTGCCACCTGCACCTGTCGGTTCTTTATGGCGTCCACCGCCCTTTCCCTTGAAGAAAATATTCCCCGACGCACCAATTCAATGTCTATCCGCCTTTTTTCCATTAACGACTTACCATTACTTTTTTTGTAACGGTGAATGTATCGCCCTTTACACGCACCATATACATGCCTTGAGGTAAATTACCGACATCTATCGGATTGCCATTTGACTGCGCTTTCAACAATTGCCCGCTTAAAGAATAGATTTCCACCCCGTCTATTCTGTCACCGCTATTGATATATAGCATATTGCTGACAGGATTAGGATATAAATCCACTGCAATATTCTGATATTCATCTATTTGATTATATTCATATTTTTTACCCACTACAGGACGTATCATCGGCGTTCCTTTGATAAAACTATTCTGCCATCCGGAAGCGGTACGGTAAAACACATGTGAAGATGCATCCGTGTTTTGGTCAAAACCTATATTCAAAAATCGGGAACTGAGTGTTTGATAGCCTACATAAATTTTACCTTGCACCACTTGCGGCTGCTGCAGTTCAAAATGTTGCATCCCGTATATGTCCCTGCTAAATTCCTGTTCTATTAATTCTTTATATATTTCTCTGCCGGGCTTTCCGTTATCGTCCTCCCACAACACCACATTAAACTCATTGGGCGATTCCTCGTTAAGCGGACGATTTACATACATCCGCACTGCCCGTAGTGTATCCGCATGCGACAAAGTGAAATCCATAGCCAAACACGTGGTGTAAGGGTACACCGAAGAGGTGACCAGATAACCGCTTTCCGGCGTGCCGTCATCGTAAGAAAAATAGTTATAAAAATTCTGCCGGTATGCAGCCGTGTCGTTTTTAGGATTTTGATCTCCACTGCCTGCCTCTTTAAATATATGATACATGGTAATGCTCAAACTATCGTTCACAGCCGAAGGAAAGGTGATATTAGCCATCTGTGGAGTGGCATGCGGAGCATATGTTTGGTAACCGTTACTGAAAAACGGATCTATATTGTACGACCCGCCGGAATAACTGCCTATCAAATTATGATCTTCATCCAACACTTGCTGCTCGTAAGTGGTATTTTTGGTTACATTGTATAAATTTGTCAATTTGTTTGCAAATGATGCTTTTAAATGCGAACTGCCATTAAAATGAGACCACGGCATGGATGTATATTCTTTTAACAAAGAACCGGGATTTTCAACAAAAGCCACATCATCTATGGCCGTATCCGCCATGGAACGCATTCTGTTGAGACGAACATAATCTATTGTCCAAAAATCCACATTGCCTGCCCACGCTTCATCACTTTCATATTCCAAGGATGCAATATTCCTGAATCGGAACTGAAAACCTGCATTTAAATATTTTGCGTCATTTATAGGTATCATCACCTGCTTGCAGCACGCACCGTAAAGAGTTTCGAACTCTTCCAGACTCATGCCCGGAGAAGCCCACACCCTTTCCCATATCACCTCCATACACAATACCGAATCACAAGGCACTTCTATCACATCTCCGGGATAATAATTCCTGTCGGCAATGATATAGATATTACTGTTACACATACTGACTATGGTGTCTCCCACTATAACCGTATCCGCTATGCTTTGTAAATCGGTAATATAATACAATAACGCAGTGTCACCTGTTTGATATCCGAATTCCAAAATGAGAGAATCCTTCACCTCCGGTGCATCACCCAAACGCTCCCATGCTTTGCCTTTTCCGCCTCCGGGCTGAAAATAAAAGCTGAAATACAATGAATCGGACAACTCCATAGCACGCTTCAAAGGCGTAAACACAGAATCCAACCGGATAGGACGGGAAGTTAACGAATCTGCTGTAAAAGAAGAAGTGGAAGCATGTGCATACAATCGTCCGTAATAATCCACCGCATCCAACAACGCTGTGCCCAAAGTAGGCGGATTGTACGCGAACCCTGTACTAACATACGCATAATTATCTATCCATAAAGCCGTATCCGGATATCCGGTATAATCGGAAAAATCCTCTTCAAACGGCAATTGTACGGACTGATAAAACACCCCCTGCACATTCTTGCGAACTTTGACAGAAGGAGCCCTCCTGCAAGATACCGTATCGCTCCCATACAATACGGTAAGGCGCTCTTGTGCTTGCATAGTACCGCATATACATAACAAGCCGCATAATATGATGTTTATTTTTTTCATTTGCACTTATTTGAAATTATATAACGCAAGCAATTCGTTTTTATTGTTTGGAAAAAAATGAAAAACGCATGTTTAAAAAAAATGTTACCTTTGCAATATTAACAAACCTGTTAAACATAATTGTTAATAGCTTAATATACAAACAAATGTCTAAAAAACACCTGTTAAATACTACAGAAGAGACCATATTAATGGTTGCCAAAAATGTATTTTTGAACAAAGGATACAAAATGGCTACCACTACCGAGATAGCCAATCAAGCTGGAGTTACTCATGCTATGCTTCACTATTATTTTAGAACCAAGGATAATCTATTTTCCAAGGTGTTTGAGCATTATGCCAAAATAATGCTAGACTCATTTTCGCTATTTCTTAACGAAGATCATCCTTTTGCGGAAAAAATAGCTTTCGGGATAGAAGCCCACTTTGATTTTATTGCCTCCAATCCCAAATTACCTTACTTCATTGTGAGCGAACTTATCAACGATAACAATTTTTTCAAACAATCAGCCAATAAACTGCTCCCTTCCATAAAGAATATTTTTAACCAATTGGAAAACAATATCCGACAAGAAGTGGACGCCGGTCGTATGCAATACATTAGTGCGCAAGATTTAATATATGATATTATCTGCTTGAATGCATTTGTATTTATTGCTCTACCGGCCTTTAAAAACAGTAATTGCATATCCGAAGAAGAATATTCAAAATTTATTGCACAACGCAAAGCCGAAAACGTGCAAACCATACTTACCCGTATAGCAGTAAAATAAATATGAAAGAAAATCTCCCGACTTATAACATAGGCATAGATATCGGTTCCACCACACTGAAAGTGTGCGTAATGAACCATGAAAATAAGATTATTTTTTCCGACTATCAACGGCATAATGCCAACATAAAGGACGCCGGTTATTCAATAGCCACTAAACTGTATTGTGCCTTAGGTGATTGCAACTTGAATTTAGTCATGACAGGTTCCGTCGGCATGGGATATGCTGAAAAATTTGACTTGGGATTTGTGCAGGAAGTGGTGGCGGCTACCGAAACCATCCATCACCTTTACAGTGATGTACACACCTTTATAGACATGGGCGGGGAAGACAGTAAGATGATATTTTTTGAGCAAGGAAAAATTCCCGATATCAGAATGAACGGAAGTTGTGCCGGAGGCACCGGAGCTTTTATCGACCAAACCGCCTCCCTGCTGGGGGTGAGCACCGGCGAACTCAACTCTTTGGCTGCCCGCTCCACTACCATCTATCCCATTGCTTCACGCTGCGGGGTGTTTTCCAAAACCGACATCCAAAATTTAATGGCAAGAAATGTCAGCACGGCAGACATAGCGGCTTCTGTATTCAATGCCGTTGCCATGCAGGTGGTAGCCTCCCTGGCAAGGGGCATGGACATTATTCCCAAAGTATTTTTATGTGGAGGACCGTTTGCTTTTTTACCTGAACTGAAAAAACATTTTATCCGCATATTGAATATTAACGAATCCGACTGCCTGCTTCCCCAAAACGCCCAACTGATACCTGCTATCGGCTGCGCCATACTGGCAAATACACACAGTAAAAGACCGATACAATTATTACAATTAATATATGCACTCAAATTTGACAAAGGAGGCACTCCTGCCGACTATACACACCGTTTGGACCGCTTGTTCGCTTCCCGGCAGGAATATGACCAATGGCTGGAAAACAAAAAATGCTTTCATGTTCCCAAAGCAAAAATTGACACCACCACTCCTTCCGACTATTATCTCGGGGTGGACAGCGGATCCACTACCACAAAAATAGTATTGCTCAATCAAAAAGGGGAAGTGGTATATACCGATTATCAACGCAACTACGGCGATAGTTTTAAAACCTTCAGCAAAGCCATGTATGCCATGCACGAAAGTGTGATGGAACCGCAAAATATCAATATTGCAGCCAGTTGCGTTACCGGTTACGGCGAAAACCTGCTGAAAACAGCTTTTAACCTTGATTTTGGCATAGTGGAGACCATGGCCCATTTTTCCGCTGCCAAAGAAGTATCCCCTTCGGTATCTTTTGTTTTGGATATTGGAGGACAAGATATGAAAGCCATATTTATAGAAAACGGTTCTATCCGCCGCATAGAAATCAATGAGGCATGTTCCTCGGGATGCGGCTCATTTATTGAAACTTTCGCCAATATGCTGGGATATTCTGTTGCCGAATTCGCCCATTTGTCTTGCCTGGCCAAACATCCTTGCGATTTGGGCACCCGGTGTACCGTATTTATGAATTCCAAGGTAAAACAAGCTATGAGGGAAGGAGCCCTTGTGGAAGATATTGCCGCCGGATTCAGCTATTCGGTAATAAAAAACTGCCTGTTTAAAGTGCTTAAACTGAAAAACACCTCCGAATTGGGACCCAATATAGTGGTGCAAGGCGGCACTTTTAAAAACCACAGTGTGGTAAGGGCTTTGGAAAAAATGACAGGACACGAAGTGTCCTTTGCAGACATTCCCGAATTGATGGGAGCCTACGGCGCCGCCTTATACGCTATGCGCAATCAAAACAACAAACATATACTTTAGACCATTATCCAATAAGATACAGATAATATGAATTTGAACGAAATTATCAATGCCAACCAATATGAATCCTCCTTTGAAACATGCAGTGGATGCGAAAATCATTGCACTGTCCGGAGATTTAAATTTGCCAACGGCAACGAATATTATTCTGGCAACAATTGTGAAAAAATATATTCCAATCACAGTGAGGTAAAACGAAAAGGAATTAATATGTTCGCCGAAAAATACCGTTTGCTTTTCAATAGAAAAAGTAACGAAAGCGGTCCTTCTATAGGCATACCCCGCGGATTGGGCATATATGAAAACTATCCTTTTTGGCATACCCTGTTCACTTATTGCGGATTTAAAGTCGTTCTCTCCGATGCCTCTACCAACAAACTATATGAAACAGGACTGCGTTCCATCATGGCCGACAACATCTGCTTTCCTGCCAAACTTATGCATGGTCATATCTACAATCTTATCCAAAAAGGGGTCAACCGTATTTTTTACCCTTGGGTGGTGTTTGAACGTAAAGAAGACGAAAAATCAAAAAACAGCTTTAACTGCCCTATCGTATCCGGATACAGCGATGTGATTAAAAGTTCTGTCAACCCTGCCCTGCGGCACAACATACCGGTGGACTCGCCGGTAATAGCTTTTAATGATGAACATCTGTTGGAAAAATCCTGCATAGCCTATCTTGCAACTCTGGGCATAAAAAAGAGTATGTCCAAAAAAGCCGTTGCCTCTGCCCTAAAAGCTCAAAACGAATATCTGCAAACACTTACCCGAAGGGCTATGGAAATATTGGAACAAGCTGTTGCAGAGCAACGTATGGTTATACTTTTGGCAGCCCGTCCTTATCATATCGACCCTTTGATAGAACACAAAGTATCTCAAGCCATTAGCAATATGGGCATAGATGTCATCACCGAAAACGTTGCCGCCATAGCAGGTGCTGACGCCTATTGTGAACTTAATGCATTAAGCCAATGGGCTTACCCGAATCGTATATTTAAAGCCGCCTATTTTACGGGAAACTATCCCTATCCACAACTGCAAATGGTTGAACTTACCTCTTTCGGATGCGGTCCGGACGCTTTTATTTTAGACGAAGTAAACTCCATGCTGCACCGCTACGGAAAAAATCTTACCATACTTAAAATTGATGATGTCAACAATATAGGCTCATTGCGTTTGCGTATCCGTTCCATGGTGGAATCCTGCAAAGAAAACAACAACACCCGTGAAAAACAACCATTTGTCACTACCAAAACCTTTGAAATAGAAGACAAAAAACGTACTATCATTGCACCTTAT
This sequence comes from Bacteroidales bacterium, assembly GCA_017616775.1. GTDB lineage: Bacteria > Bacteroidota > Bacteroidia > Bacteroidales > WCHB1-69 > UBA1205. The sequence continues at coordinate 14,536 of JAFZXM010000029.1, read as the reverse complement.
TTTGCCGAAGGCTACTCCGAATTTGTCCCTTCGGTGTTCAAATATATGGGCTACCATGTTATCAATTTACCCACCGGCAACCAACAAGCAGCGGAAACGGGTCTGAAATTTGCCAACAACGACATATGCTATCCCGCCACATTAGTGATAGGAAGCATTATCAATGCCCTTCAAAGCGGACAATACGACCCGCACAACACTGCCGTTATCATCACACAAACAGGAGGACAATGCCGGGCCTCCAATTATTACGCGCTTATTAAAAATGCCATGGTTACAGCCGGATTCGAGCATATTCCCGTCATATCTTTAGCCACAGGCAACGGCATCAACAATGCCCAACCCGGTTTTAATATAGACTACAAAAAAGTCGGTAAACTCATAATACATACCATACTGTATGCCGATTGTCTGAATAAATTATATTATGCTTCGGTGGTGAGAGAAAAAACAAGCGGTGCCGCCAAGATTTTGCGCCAAAAATATACCGAAGCCGCCCTGCCTGCCATTGAAGCCAACAAAGGAAAAGAATTGCTCCCCCTTATCAAACAAGCGGCAGAAGAATTCACTGCCGCCACCGACTGCACCAAAAAAGTGCCCGTATTGGGATTAGTAGGGGAAATATATGTAAAATACAACGGGTTTAGCAACAAATTTGTTGCCAATTGGCTGATAGAACAAGGTATAGAAGTGGTGCCCCCTGCTTTAATCAATTTCTTCTCCACCTCTTTTGTCAACAATCATATCAATAGGAAATATCATATCAAAAAAGAAAAAATAGCAACATGGATTACCGATACCCTCTATGCCTACATACGCATCGTCATGAAAAAATACGACCGTGCCTGTAAGGCATTCCCGCTATATAGAAATTTTTCCGATATATTTGAAGATGCCGACTTGGCATCCCGGGTTCTTAATTTGGCTGCCGACTTTGGTGAAGGATGGGATTTGCCCGGTGAAATATGCAATTTGGCGGAACACGGCATACAAAACGTCATCAGCCTGCAACCTTTCGGCTGCATAGCCAATCATATTATTTCCAAAGGCGTGGAAAAACGTATCAAACAATTATATCCGCATATGAGCATGCTGTTTTTGGATTTTGACAGCAGCACCTCGGAAGCCAATGTGTTCAACCGGCTGCATTTTGTAGTGGAAAACTGCAAAAAACAAATAGAAGAAACCTGATCCGTTAAAAATAACAGAACCGAAGTGTGGCAAAAATCACTTTTACCAACATCTCTCCGCGCTAAAACACCACTCCTATAGCCAAAGTGAATGCAAAGGGATATAAGGAAACCTTTTTATCTTCAAAATCAGTATGGGCAATTTCCTCTCCCGATGAAACTTTGATAGCCGATTCGGAGCCGCTGTTGTTCATAATATTCAATAAATGACAATGCACTCCTACGCTGAAATGATCTCCGGCCAAAAAACTGATGCCTGCATGAGCTGCCACTCCGTAAGCCAAATTATACTGTTTCTTATATTGATAATCTTCCGAGCCCGCTTTGTAGGTCACCTTTAAAGGAAGCCTGTATAGCAAATTACAACCTGCCGACACATCTATGGCCATTCCTGCCGAATGACTTGCATTTTGTAACTTATAGCAAAAACCCAACGTGATAGGAATGTTCATATAATGAACATATTTCACATTGCATTTTGTATAAATCAGGCTGTATTGTTCTTTAATCTCCTGCTTATACGATGTGTTCCATGTGTTCCACATGAAATCTGCATTAATGGAAATACCCATGGAATGATCGGTATGTTCCTTGCTTTTCTCCCAAAAACTGATATTTTCATACAAGCCGGCATATACCCCTATTTGCTGCTGGGCAAAATCTTTTGCACATGCCAAATCCGATTTTATCATATAAGGATACGTTCCTCCCGCTTTAATAGAAAATTGAGCATATCCTGATGCGGATACAAACACCAGCCCGGATAATATTACCAATACCTTTATCAACTTTTTCATACTTCACATTTTTTGTCATACCATTGTGCTTAAACCATATAGTATCTCCCACATGACCGGCACACACATTATTTCTAAAAATTATTGCCGCAAAATTACATTTTTTTCATATACCCGTATTTCTTTCAATCCATTTTTTTACACAAGCATTGAACTGTATTTTTGAAACAGAACGGAAAACACCGAACCTTCCTTTATAAGCAACCCATTATTGCATCTTCTTCCGTGCCCTGTAATACAAAGTAGAACACGACGGTTCGTTAAACACGTTTTGCGCCGTTTTTTGCATGTGCTCCGAAGATATGTCCGCATATTTTTTTTCTTCTTTGTTGATATCCTCCGCCTGCGACATTACTTCAAAAACAGATAAGTTCATGGCCTTATCCTGCACCGCCAATTCGGCATAATCAAGTATGGTTTGCACCTTGTTTTTCACTTTCTGCAACTCATAATCCCGTATCTTTTGTTCTTTTAATACACACAATTGCTCTTGTATGGCCCTGTCGGCCGTTACCAAATCCGTGCCCGGATTAACATAACCCGATATCATAAACAAACCTTCATCAAAAGTGCCCGATACATATGCGTTGACAGAAGAAAACAATTTGCTTTCGTTGACCAGTTTTTGTGTCAACCTTGCCGAATCTCCGTTGGACAATATATCCGACAATAAATCTACGGCATAAAAATCAGGATGTGTACGCTTGCACATTTTATAAGCCTTATATATACAATCGCACGGAACATCCCGTTCCACCTCCATGAACCGTGATTGCGTTTGTTCCGGCTCCTGCGGCAAACATCTGTGATAGGATTTACCCATAGGAATATTGCCGAACCAATGGTTGACCATTCGCTTGCATTCATCTGTTTGGATATTGCCGCTGACGGTTATTACCGCATTGTTGGGACGATAAAAAGTATAGAAAAATTCTTTCACCTCGTCCATGGTGGCATCTTGTATATGCTGCGGACTTATGCCTATGGTGTTCCATCTATACGGATGTACTTTATATGCCAAAGGTTTTAACAACAACATAGCATCTCCGTATGGCTGGTTTAAATACGATTGCTTGAACTCCTCCACCACTACATTCCTTTGCACGTCAAAACTTTTTTTATTGAATGCCAACTCATTCATTCTGTCCGATTCCAAATAAAAGGCAGTTTCTATATTTTGGGCAGGCAAGGTAAGATAATAATTGGTGATATCCACACTCGTAAAAGCATTATTATCTCCTCCCACTCTTTGTAAAACTTTATCATAGGAAGGAACATTTACGGAACCTCCGAACATCAAATGTTCAAACAAATGGGCAAAACCCGTCCGCTCAGAATGTTCATCCCGCGACCCTACATTATAACAAATATTCACCGCCGCTATCGGTGTTGTGACATCAGGCTGAAGTATAACCGTTAAACCGTTGTCCAATTGATATTTTTCAAATGATATCATATATAATGATTTTTAATATCGTGATTCTTTCTTAATACAATTTCTATATGATTCAATCTATCCCGCAAAGCATTTAACCGACACAAAGGCATGGTTTCCATGCTCCGATTATTTTTGAACCATGCAGCCTCTTCTGCTGCAGGATAATATTGTTCCAATAAGGCCTGCACATTTTCTTCACTGCTGCGCAAATGACCGGCATGATAATACCGCAAATATTGGAATTCCCGTAAAGCGTCCGCCTTTTGGTGAAACAGTTTTGAAAATTGAAGAATAGTCTTACTGTTTTTCCTTAACGGTTGCAAAAAATATTGATTCTTAAATATTTGTGTCAAAAACCGAAAATATTCACTATCCGTATCCTGCTCATACATTTGCGGTAACAGTTGATATACCTGTTCTATGTTATCAAAACTTTCAGGTGCAAACACGGGATATGTATCGCAGTTGCCCTGCATATTTTTAGCAATAGCGGGGCCCGTTCCGTAGGGCACTCTGTCCGACACCCTGTTGGCAGGATATACACAATAGGGATTATATAGCGAAAGAGGTTTGCTTTTTGCCAATTTTTGCAAAAAATAAAAATCCTCCCCCGACATTTGTGTGTCAAAACCGCCAACAGCACCGGCGGCCGATGCAGAGCATGCTATCACAGAGCCTAATGCAGTAAAAGCATACGGTGAACCTATCCTCAACAAATTAATCAGATAAGTCCTCATATATATCTCGTATCGCAACATAGCCCTATCCTGAGCCTCTATACCCGACAAATGATGATAATATGGAGCACACAGGGCCGAAGCCTTTCCTTGCAATAACTGCACTATATATTGCAAATATCCTTTTTGCCAGCATGTATCCGCATCCATACTAACAATAATATCCTCCGGTGCCGCTTCTTCCAAAACACGCTGCATCAATGCTCTTCTCGCACAACCCACCCCTTGTTTTTTACCTTTCCAACCGCATGTTGGAGAAGCATAATCCAAAATTCGCACCTTGTTGCCATATGTTTCCCTTATATAAGCCATTGTGCTCATATTAGCCTGACAAACAGACAAATATTGCGGCTTCTGCCACCAATCGTCCGGCTGATTCACACACACCCACACCTGCACATCCGCCTCTGCATTGTCTTCCATGGCACAAGCTAAAGTGCGTGATAAATAATCCGCCTCGTCCATTACGGGAATAATGATATATATGGTTTTACGCATATGCTGTTAATAATATTAGCAAAAGTATATCATTTTTTAATACAAAATACCTTTTAGGCTAAAAAAAAATTATACCTTTGTAACTATTGTTTTTACAAAATTTTACATTGATATTCAATATATTGATATATGAGATTTTACAAATATATTGCATTTAGTGCATGCCTTATCGTTTTATCGGGTTGCTCTTCGCGCCAAAATGTGGAATACCAATATACATTTCCGGCCGCTACATGGAACCGTTTTATACCGGTAACAGATACTTTTTCCATTTCCAATACACAAAAAGCATACGACATGGATATTTCTTTCAGTGTTTGGGATCATTTTGAGCACAGCCTTGTTCCGCTGCAAATCATACTCACCTACCCCGACGGACAAGAAAGCGCTTTTGTAAAATACGTATCCATTAGAGACATTGAAGGCAAACATTTGGGAAAGGCAAAAGGTGATATTTGGACAGTAACTGTCAACTTATTGCTCAACAGAACATTTCCCACCCAAGGCGACTATATTGTCAATATTCAAAATCTTACCCAATATTACGACCTGCCCGATGTGCACTCCGTGGCATACCGGCTATATCCGCATAAACAATAAGCTGACTCCATGCAAAAATCCATTGCCATCATTCTCCTGTTTATCTGCACCTGCTCATATGCCCAATTCTATGATGCCGGAAAGAATTGGAATATAGGTATTAACATGGGAATAGACAGATTTTTTGGAGACGTATCCCCTCAAAGCAACCCCATTTTTGCCAACCCCCTTACCGTAGATTTTTATAAATACCGCAATTTTGCCGTATCGGCTTATTTCGGTAAAGAAATAGCCTCGTTTTGGTTTGTACGTGTCAACGCCCTTTATTGTAATTTAGGCATAAAAAATTACACCATGAAATTACGGTCAAAAATATCCCACATTCACGAAATATCCATGCTCCACAGCTTTGATATTTTCGGATGTTTTCCCCGATGCAAAGAATTGAAAAACTGGGATTTAATACTTTCCATAGGCGTCGGTTGGCTGGGATACCGCAGCATACTCTATGAACTGGAATCAGACAAAACCATCAATTATGTGCCCAACAGTTATTACAAAGAAAACGGCGCATTCAAATATGTGGTGAGTATGCCTTTCGGCATCGGTTTCGGATATCAGTTTGCCCGCAATTGGAAATTCAATTTTGCCACCAATTACCGTTGGATTAATGATGATCTTTTTGATGCCTGTTCTTCCGACAAAAAAAATATGGAAGGATTTGCTTTCCTGCAAATAGGCTTCCAATATTTCTTCCATTTCAAAACCACTGCCCGCAACACCGAAGACGACTATGCCTTGGAACGCAAATCGCCGAATTATCAATATAAGAAAAATCAACTCAAATACGGTTTTTCGCCTGTCAACAACAAAAGAAAAACCGGTGCCGATTATAAAACATACCATAAAAAAAATAAAAGAAGTTAATACAAAAATTGCTATAAGATGAAAATTTCGTACAATTGGATTAAAGACTATATAAACATCCCTCTGCCGGCCGAAGAAGCTGCAGATTTACTCACCGGCTGCGGCTTGGAAGTGGAAATGACCGAAAACAAACAATCTGTTTCGGGAGGATTGGAAGGGCTGAAAATAGGAAAAGTGCTCACCTGTGAAAAACATCCCGACTCGGACCACTTACACATCACCACAGTGGACATAGGCGAAGAACGGCCTTTGAATATTGTATGCGGAGCTCCCAATGTGGCCGCCGGCCAATATGTAATTGTAGCATGCATAGGCACAACATTATACCCCGTCAGCGGAGAATCTTTTAAAATAAAAAGAGCCAAAATAAGAGGGGTGGAATCCGAAGGCATGCTATGCGCCGAAGACGAAATAGGATTGGGCGATGCCCATGACGGCATTATCGTATTACCCGATACTCCCGCTGTGGGTACACTCGCCAAAGATTATTATCACATAGAAAACGATACCATATTTGAAATAGGACTCACTCCCAACCGTTCCGACGCCACCTCCCACATAGGCGTGGCCCGTGATTTGCTTGCGGTATATAATCTCAAATATCACCAAAACATTCCCCTTAACTATCCCGACACCGATGCTTTCGAAGGTTCTTATCAACCCTATATATCGGTACAAGTGGATGATACCAAAGATTGCCCCCGCTATACGGGATTATGCATTAAAAACGTAAAAATAGCCGCATCACCTCAATGGCTGCAAAACAAACTGAAAGCTATCGGCATACGCCCTATCAACAATGTGGTGGATGTTACCCAATTTGTACTCTTTGAATACGGTCAGCCCTTACACGCTTTTGATGCCGACAAAATAACAGGCAACCAAGTGATAGTAAAAAAAGCCGATGAAGGTAATATATTCATTACTTTAGACGGTGTGGAACGCAAACTCAGCAGTCAGGACCTTATGATATGCAACCAAAACGAACCCATGTGCATGGCAGGCGTATTCGGTGGCATACACTCCGGCATTTCCGAAAACAGCACCAACGTGTTTTTGGAAAGCGCTTACTTCAATCCCGTGTGCATACGTAAAACAGCAAAAAGACACGGCTTAAAAACCGACGCATCGTTCCGCTATGAAAGAGGATGCGACCCGCAAATAACCATAAAAGCCATACAAAGAGCTGCATTGCTGATACAAGAACTTGCAGGCGGAGAAATATCAAATATCATTGACATCTGCCCCCAACCTATAGCATGCAACACCATTACCCTGTCTTTCCAACGTTTATGCCGGTTGGTGGGAAAACAAATAACTCCCGAAGAAATCATCCGCACACTCAAAGCCATAGAAATAGAAGCCGTTTCAACGGATGATGAAAAAGCCTGCTTCCGCATCCCCTCCAACAAAGTGGATGTTACCCGTGAAGCCGATTTAATAGAGGAATTCTTACGCATATACGGTTATAACAATATAGCTATTCCCGAATATTTGAATTATTCACTTACATTTTTACCGCAGGATACCATTACTCCTGTTAAAGAATCCATATCTAACTATTTGAGCAACAACGGATTTTGCGAAGTCATGAATAACTCTCTTACCAAATCCGAATATGCGGAAAAATTCAACTTTATCAATAAAGAAGAAAGTATAAGCATGCTCAATCCTTTGAGCCGCGATTTGCAAAACATGCGACAAACCTTGCTCTTTGGCGGTTTGGAAAATATTATACACAATATCAATCATGGTAACGAAAACATAAAAATATATGAATTCGGCAAAACATATCACAAAAATACCAATGCCGTTACCGAAGATGTTACCGAACGATATGCAGAAGAACAAAAATTAGCCTTGTGGATAAGCGGCAAAAAACAACATGAATCCTGGCAGGAAAAACAAAGTGACACCGACTTCTTTTTTGCTAAAAACATATTGGAAAATGCATTTATGAAAATACATGTAAACATGCATTCCTTACGCACACAACCCGACAGCAGCCACGCTTATCTCAACAACGCATTGCAATACATGGCCAACAATCATACTATGGCTGTGGTAGGAGAAATAAAACAAGAGGTGCTGAAATATTTTGATATCAAACAGCCTGTATTCTATGCCGAAGTTGATTGTCTCACTTTGCAAAAAATACAACAAAACAACAAAATTGTATTTGAAGATTTGAACAAATTCCCGGAAGTCAACCGCGACCTTGCATTGCTGATAGACCAAAACATCACCTACGAACAAATAGAACAAATCAGTTTCCGAACCGAAAAACGCTATTTAAAGTCGATGAACCTGTTTGACGTTTATCAAGGCAAGAATTTGGATGCAGGTAAAAAATCGTATGCTATACGTTATGTGCTTAGCAATAAAGAAAAAACGCTCACCAATGATGAAATCACCCGTATTATGGACAAATTGGTAGCCGCATACGAAAAAGAACTTAACGCCAAATTACGTTCATAAACCTTTTCCTTACACTATGCATATTCCAAAACAATATCGCAAAATTATTTTCGCCAACATAACAGCCCTGCATCTTATATTGGGCATATTGTGGATAACAGGCTTTTTATTGAGCCCTGCCAAATGGTATATTACGCTCATCATTTGTTTGGTGACAAGTATGGTTTGCTCCCTGATATTTGCCGAATACACATGGAAAAAAATCGTATTGCCCGACAAACAAACCGGCCCGGCGGACAATGACCGGCAAAATGCTTTGGAATATATGAAAGCCAAGGAAAACGAAATACAACAATTGAAAAAATTGGAAAACTATCGTAAAGAATTCTTAGGGAACGTGGCACATGAGCTGAAAACACCCCTTACCTCCATACAAGGGCAAATTCTCACCCTTCTTGACGGAGGAATTTATGACGATAATATCAATATCAATTATCTGCAACGAAGTGCTTTTAACATTGACCGCATGATCAGTGTGGTTAACGATTTGGATGAAATATCCAAGCTGGAATACGACCGTTACCAGTTGAAAATGGAAAATTTCAATATCAGCACACTGATAGATGAAGTATCCGATACGCTTGAGGTAAAAGCGAACAAATTGGGTATCAAAATCATTACCGACTTCAATCCCGACCAAACCTATATGGTTAATGCCGATAAGGATAATATTCGAAAAGTATTGGTAAATTTAATAGACAACGCCATCAAATACAATGATAAAGAAAATGGTGAGGTAAGAATACAAATTGCCGATAACGACAACACTTATCAAATCACCATTGCCGACAATGGCATCGGCATAGACAACCAATACCTGCCTCGTATATTTGAACGTTTTTTCAGAGTAGATAAAGACCGCTCCCGTAAAACAGGTGGTTCAGGATTGGGCCTGGCTATAGTCAAACACGTTATTGACGCCCATAGCCAAACGCTTAATGTCCAAAGCACACCCGGATTAGGCTCGGCCTTCAGCTTTACATTGCAAAAAGGAAAGTAATCTGTGCGGATGTTAATATTTTTTTCTTATTGATACAATAAAACCATATTTTTACGTTTTATTTTTTATAAAAACATCAAACGAATATGAACAAATGGTATAAATTTTTACTTTTGATAACGATTTTGAGTTGTTGCATGGTAAATTATGCTATCAATATAAAAGTTCGTTTGCTGTCGGAATATGAACCGACTTCCATAGTGGTTTCCACCATTTCGGGAAAATATAATCTTATATGCGACAACAACCGTATTGCCGAAAGTTTAGAAACCGGCAATGCCGTGCAACTATCCTATTACGAAGGAAAAATAAAAGTAGAAAGAGGAATAGAACTTATAGGCACCTTTCATGAAGTGGAATTTATAGGGGCCAAATATAACAATGTGTTTTCGCTTAAAGGAGATATCCTTCCGAAAGAACGTGTATATGAAGAAAATCTTAAAGTAAATATTATCGGAAAATCACTGCTTTTGGTCAACAACATTAATTTGGAAAAATATGTAGCCGGAGTGGTGCAATCGGAAGTGTTCGGCAGCTCTACCGATGTGGAATTCTTCAAAATACAAGCCATAGCTTCCCGCACTTATTGCTTGGCCAACCTCAACAGACATATACGTCAACGGTTCAATGTGTGCGATGCCGTACATTGCCAATCATACAAAGGACGTTGTACCCAACCCGATATCTTACGGGCCACCTACGAAACCTTTAACGATGTCATTGTTGACTCCGCCAACAAATTAATATCTCCCGCATATCATTCCAACAGCGGCGGCATGACAGAATCTGCCGGCAATCTATGGCAATACGACATTCCGTATCTGCAATCCAAAACAGACAGCTTCAGCATAGGTGCCCGCAACTATGAATGGGACAAAATATTACCCAAACGCCTGTGGATAGACTATTTTGTACAAAAATACGGAGACCGTTATGCCCGCGACGGAGAATACCAACAAGCCATACTCAATTGGTCCCAACCTGTAAGACAATCTCACTGGGTGGTGGGAGGCGACACCATACTTACTAAAGAAATCCGTTCGTATTTTAAGCTGCGGTCAGCCTTTTTTTCCATCAGCACACAAGGCGACAACGTATATCTTAAAGGCAAAGGCTACGGTCATGGCGTGGGTCTCAGCCAAGAAGGCGCCATTGAAATGGTAAAACAAGGTTACAGTTGTGACGAAATTTTATGTTTTTACTTCAACAATGTCCGCGTTATCAAATACACCGAAATCATAGATTTATAATATGACACTGCCCGTTATACTCCTTATCATAGCTGCTGTCTGCCTTATTATAGGCTTGGCAGGATGCATTATTCCCGTCATTCCCGGCCCTCCCGTCGCCTTTATCGGCATCGTACTTCTGCAATGTACACCATATGCCGTATCCTGGACCCTGTTCGCCACCCTGGCTGTATTGGCTATTATTGTTACCATTGCCGATTTTGTGATTCCCGGCTTGAGCACAAAAAAATTCGGAGGCAGCAAATCCGGCTCCATAGGTTGCTTTATCGGAACCATCGCCGGATTGTTCATCTTCCCCCCGTTTGGCATCGTTATCATGCCTTTTTTAGGAGCACTGGCGGGGGAATATATCAACAAAACACCTGCTCCCGATATGTTTAAAGCCGCCTTGGGTGCTCTTATCGGTTTTATTACCGGCGTTGTCATGAAAATAACAGTGTGCACGGCAATGATTGTAATATTTATACAAGCTTTGTTGTAGATGTGCGTTCCTATCACTCCAAAAAAAATGCTATCTTTGTAAATTACTTAATCAATATTACGCTTCATGGACAACGGTAAGAAAAAATTATTTCTTTTTGACGCTATGTCAATGATATTCAGAGCTTACTATGCACTCAACAAAAGTCCGCGCATTAATTCCAAAGGTTTTAACACCTCCGCCGTATTAGGATTTGTTAACAGCCTGTACGAAGTTATACGCAATGAACACCCCACCCATATGGCCGTAGCCTTTGACAGCCACGGACCTACCGTTCGGCACGTGGATTTTGACCAATACAAAGCCAACAGGGACAATACTCCCGAAGATATTATCAACTCTGTTCCTTACATTCAAACCATATTGGATGCTTTCGGCATTCCCGTATTGGCACTTCCCGGATACGAAGCCGATGACATCATAGGCACCTTTGCCAAGCAAGCCGAACAAGCGGGATTTGTCACCTATATGTACACCACCGACAAAGATTACGGACAATTGGTATCCGATAACATTTTCGTCTACCGCCCCGCCACCCACGGCAATGAAACACATATAATGGGACCAAAAGAAATATGTGAAAAATACAGCATACAATCACCCGAACAACTGATAGACATACTCGGCATTTGGGGCGATTCCATAGATAATATTCCCGGCATCAAAGGTATAGGCGAAGTAGGAGCAAAAAAACTGATAGCCGAATTCGGCACCATAGAAAATATGGTGGACAATATACAAAATATAAAAAATGAAAAACTACGGATCAAAATCCAAGAAAATATAGAAAACGCTCTGCTGTCAAAAAAATTGGCCACCATCATATTGGATGTTCCCATTCCTTTTGATGAAAAAGCCATGACATATACAGCTCCTGACATGCACGCCCTCGCTGACGTTTTTAACGAATTGGAATTCAGAACTTTATTGCAAAGGATTCAAAAAGACTACCCCTCTTCGGCAAAAACCACAGCCACTCCTACTCAACCCGACTTGTTCTCCGGTTTGTTTTCCGAAAACGAAAATACCGGGCAAAACCATTTTTTGCAATATGACAAAAACACACAACACTACCACATATTGCACAATCAGGATGAATTTTCCGCCTGGTGCCGGCAAATACAAAACACACCGGCTTTAAGTATTGCCTACACCGCTACTGCCGATGAATCCGAATTAACATCACTGGCCTTCGCCGTTCAATCAGGCGAAGCCTGGTTTATCTCATGTTCCCCGGAAATAACAGCACAACAAAATTTCCGGCAAAATCTCAGCGCCCTGCTTTCCTCTACAGATACCATAAAAATTATTCACAACAGCAAACCTTTCGTCAAGATTTTACTTCAAAAAGGCATACAAATACAACACTACTTCGACACCATGTTGGCACATTACCTTTTGGAGCCTGAAATCCGACACGGATTGGATTTGCTTTCCGACCAATATTTGCAATATTCGCTCATGGCTTCCACGGCATTGCAGCCGCAATACGAAGTATGCTGCGAAAAAGCGGATGTTACGCTGCAATTATATCCCGTTTTACAGGAATTGATGGAAAAAAATCAAGTGACAACGCTTTTCCGCAATATTGAAATGCCTTTGGTGGAAGTGCTGGCAAGCATGGAAAACGCAGGCGTGAATATTGATGTCGGTTTTTTGCGCCAATATTCGCAAATATTACTCTCCAAAGCCGAAACTTTACAAGAAGAAATATACGCCTTGGCTGGCGAAACATTCAATATAGCATCCCCCAAACAATTAGGGACCATATTATTTGACAAACTGCATATCATAGAAAACGCCAAACTCACCAAATCAAAACAATACCAAACGGGTGAAGATGTATTGCAAAAATTGAAATTCAAACATCCCGTCATAGAAAAAATTCTTGAATTCCGAGGCGTAAGCAAATTGAAATCCACCTATGTGGATGCTTTTCCTCTATTGGTAAACAAAAACACGCACCGGCTGCATACCCACTTTAACCAAACCATCACCGCTACGGGCAGACTAAGTTCCAGCAATCCCAATTTACAAAACATTCCCATACGCGATGCCCTTGGAAGAGAAATACGCAAAGCCTTTATTCCCGCCGACGGCGAACATCTGCTTTTAGCTGCCGACTATTCGCAAATAGAATTGCGCCTTGCTGCCGCGCTCAGCCACGACACCAATATGATGGACGCCTTTTCCAAAAATTTGGACATACATGCTTCCACCGCCGCCCGCATCTATGCAGTGCCCCTGGAAGAAGTAAGCAAAGACATGAGAAGAACAGCCAAAACCGTTAACTTCGGCATACTCTATGGCATGAGTGCTTTCGGATTGGCAGAACGACTGAACATATCACGTCATGATGCCGCTGAACTTATCACCCAATATTTTGACAAATATCCTGAATTCAAAGCCTATATCAATAATCAAATAGAGTTTGCACAAGCCAACGGCTACGTTGAAACCATTATGCACCGCCGACGCTACCTGCGCAATATCAACTCTGCCAACAGCAACCTCCGCTCTTTTGACCAACGTAACGCCGTAAACGCCCCTATCCAAGGCTCCGCCGCCGATTTGATAAAAATAGCCATGATTAATATATATCATGATATCAATCATTATAATTTAAAAACCAAAATATTGCTACAAGTACACGATGAGCTGGTGTTGGATGTTCCTGTCTCCGAAACGGATGCCGCCAAAGAAATAGTACACCGAAACATGACAACGGCCATTACCCTGCCCATACCGCTAAATATAGACATGAACTTAGGAAACAATTGGTTGGAAGCACATTGAGATGATAAAAAAAGTATTGGGAACCATAAGCACGCGAATAATATGCGTAATCATATCTTTCGCCCTGATGATTATCAACAGCCGCTCCTTCGGCCCACAAGGGGTGGGAAGCATAGGCTTGTTTGTGCTGGGAATTTCCATCCTACAAATTCTCACCTCCCTGTTGGGTAGCAGCTCTTTGGTTTATATGCTTCCTAAACACAATCCATTTCAAATAATATTGATTGCTCATGTATCATCACTGATTATCAATATTATAGGAAGTACAATCATGCTGTTGTGCAGACTCGTTCCTACAGAATATGCCTCATGGTTTGTATTAGCTACCATCTGCGTATCTGTATTTTCCACCAACAGTTCTATTTTGCTTTCCAAAGAAAAAATAGCATGGTTCAATGCCTCCG
>JAFZXM010000028.1 GCA_017616775.1 Bacteroidales bacterium | reverse complement strand
TAAAAACGCAGCGTAGAAAATAAAAATTATAACATAAAAAGGAAATGAAAGAAAAAGAATGTAATTTTGCAATGTTAAACCAGCAAAGAATGGTCACCTTAACTCGGAACACAAATGGTCTAAAGAATGGGACGCACTATATATTCTTTATAGCAAATTGGTAATTATATTGTGATTCTTTTTTATTAAAAATTATATCATTACTACCACCTTGGAATATATTGATAATTTTTTTGACAATAGTACTACCTTGACTTTGAAATACTACTACATATACTCCTTTATTCGCAATAGACAATGTAAAATGGGAAGTCCCTGATTCCAAATATTGTTCTTTGGATAGTATCACTTTACCATCCATGGTCACCACCTTCATGTTCACATATCCATCCTTATTATTAGTGTATTTGATATTTGCATATCCTTTTGAAGGATTAGGATATATGTTCAATGTTGCATCATACTGAGATAATTCTTTTATTTTATTTACATTCAATACTATCATTGTATCAGGATAATAAAATACACGCCTTTCCTCGTAAGATAAATCTTCATCCATTACAACAACACTATCTGCTTTAACCCACTCACAATTCAAAGTGGATGTCCAAGATATGGTAATGTTTTGCCCATAGTCTGTTCCTAAAAATAATAGTAAACAAGTGATTAAAAATGAAATTTTATTATTCATCATATTTTTAATAGCCATATTCAAGTCACAAATGCAACTTTTGTTAAACAATATTTCCGCAAATATACAAAAAAATAATACAAAACCCTTTTGGAATGAAAAAAATTTATCAACAAGCTATTAATAACGTATAATCATAGAAGCACTTAGCAAGTTTTTCTTGCTGAATCAAGTGAACTCATGCTTTTTGAGACTTTTTTATATTTTATATCGCACACCACTATGACAGCCATTGCACCGAATACAGGAATAGCTAATTTTTCGGTATCCAAAAAATTGTTCAAAATGCCATGCAGAAAATAAGTTATCAAAGACAATGTTGACATTAGAGCATATATTCTTATATCATGGTCTTTTGCATAGCGATAGACATTTATTCCTTTGACAAGCACCATTAATACTAATGTAATGACTATGAGCATCCCCAACAAAC
Organism: Bacteroidales bacterium; assembly: GCA_017616775.1. Lineage (GTDB taxonomy): Bacteria > Bacteroidota > Bacteroidia > Bacteroidales > WCHB1-69 > UBA1205. Next base: position 107,698 of record JAFZXM010000028.1, on the reverse strand, counting down.
CCGTTTCGGACAAGGGCCCCAGATATTCGCTATGCGCATTGCCGCCATCGCCGGCATTGGTGCTGATGATGGTGCGGAATTTGGGATTTTGATAAGAAGCGTAATTGAATTGATATGTCCCCGGCCCGAATCCGAACACCGGCTTGTCTTTAAACATATCCACAGCCGCAGACCAGCGATTGAACCTCTCTACATTAGAGGCATCGGTGGTTATATTGCTCATGGATTGTATATGTTCTGCCAAATTGCCCGTGGAAGATTCCGTACTGTTGCGAGATAATATCCTGACTATTTCATGCTGAAATCCCACTGCCAAAACCATTACCGCAAATACGGACAAAAGAACGGTACGCAACCGTATTCCCAACAAAATGATCACCGCCACTCCCATTGCCAATATCACACTCAGCCATGCAGCTCTGGAAAATGACAAATACAAGCCCGACATTACAGGAACCAATAATAGCCATGACAAATATTTTTTCCAGACAGGAAGTTCTTTCACAAATGGCATCAAACTCAAAACAGGCACAAAAAATGCCAAAACGGCACCATAAGCCGTATGGTCGTTATAATAAGGACTCATCACCCAATAAGCCACCTTGCGCACATCACCCAATGTAATATGCTTGTAGGTGGTAATCATCACCACCACCGCCAAGGCAAAGCCATAGCACAACAATGCCGTGGATGCCTTATGTATATCTTTTTTCAACAATAATAAAAAGAAAAAATAGGCTACTGTCACAAACCACAATTTTGCCATCAAAAACTTAAACGACACTATGGGGATGGTAGATGTGATGGAAGTGAGAAATATCCAAAACAAATAGAAATACAACAATTGGCTCACCCCATGCGAAGCGCAGTCACGCGGATAATTTCTGTGTAATAGTATTCCGCATAGAAATAAGGCCATCAAAGCTACCAGCATCAACTCGCTCGGGATGGAAAAACTATAGCTGATTTTGGGAAACATTTCGCGCAACTCCACCGAAAACGGAATTATCAGCCATATCAAATAAAAAAACTTTTCGGTATGAAAGCACAATACATACAATGCCAACAGCATGAACACGGAATAGGGCACAAAAAAATACTCATGCCTGATAGCTGCCGCACATACAAGTATAAAACCTATACATACCGCCCACACCATAGCTGCATACCTATGGCTTGCCAACCATTGCTTGCACTTCAACAGCATTTTACAATCCGGCTTGCGAATTTTGTTGTTTTATTTCCTCATAGGCTGATTGCAGCGAACTTTGACACAATATAAAGAAAAATGCCAATATCAAAGCGCACAAAGTAGATACCACCACTATAACGGACTTTTTGGGATAATATTTTTTATCCGCCGGCACCGCTTTTTCCACCACAAACTTTTGTGTCATGGCATATTGTGCATCCACACGCATTTCTTGCAATTTTGACTGCATTCCCTGCTGCATTTCGCGCAAATTCATGATATGGTCGCGTACGGATACATATTGCGGACCCCATTGCTCCAACACAACCAACTGCTGCTGTAAACGATTGGCCGCAGCGGTGTTGCCGGCAGCTATTTCTTTTACATATTGCTGATATAATCTCTCCGATTGCGTTTCGTAATCATACACCCCGTGCTGCATTATCCGGCTCAAAGAATCGGACAATACCGATACCAAAGTATTCAAACTGTCCATCTCCCTTTCCACTATTGCATACGCTACAGCGGTACGCTGTTGTATGATTTCACGCTTTAGCGTATCATAATAATCGGCCACTTCATTGGCTATGGCTGCCGCCATTTGAGGATTTTTATCCACCACCGTGATTTGTACTCCCATAAAATTGGTACGGCTGAAAGTAATATCCGATTCCATATTTTTATACAATTTGGTCTTCCAATATTTTTTATTCGTATCCAAATCATAATGCCTGATCAAATCAAAGGTCTGCACCAAATGGTCTTTTACCTTGCGGGAATTCAAAATTTGCAACATCTGGTCTATTTTTATGTCATCCCCGAATTGGGTGGCATCCAAAAATTCATTGTAATTGCCGTCCACCATAATCATTTGCGACACTGCATTGCTCGAAGTGGGCAACATGATTACCGTCGATTTGAATTTCGGTGTAATCAACAATGATACCGCCAACGACAACACTGCCGCAGATAAGGCAACCGCTATCAACAATTTTTTCCATCTCACTATCAAGGCAAATAATCCTATCACCTCCTTTGAATTCTCTAATTTATTCATATTTACTTTGCTTTACTTATATAATTCCATACGGACACTTTTATCCGATCCAAAATGCAAAGATAGCATTTTTTATTACTTTTATATGTTTAACTTTTCAACCGTTTGATTTTTTTGAAAAAAAATTGTATCTTTGCAAATTGGATAATAATTAATTTTTCACAAGCATGAAAAAAGCATTAGTGATATTAACGGCAGGCATATTAGGGCTAATGAGCTCCTTTAATAATGTCACCTGCGCACAAAATTTAAAAAATATTAAAGAACAAGGTCCTTTATTTATTACTTCTTTATCATTTTATCATGGTTTTGCACGCATTCCCTATATACCTAAAGAAGGAGAAACCGATAAATCCACAGAAATATTGACCCAAGGCTTGCCCGTGGTGAATATTTCCCAATTTATGGGTTACCAATTCAATCCTTATGTTTGTTTAGGGGTAGGCGTAAGTTTTGACTATTGGACCGTGAAAAACGCTTTTTTACCCGTATATGTTGATTTCAGAGTCAATATGACCAAAAATCGTTTTGCCCCCCAATGGTATATTAATTTAGGATATGCCAGCCGCTGGCACATCGATTCCAAACCTTATAAAGTAGGTACCGGCAATTCCACGGAATACATTATTCATGGCGCCAAATCGGGATGGATGGCGGAAACGGGTTTTGGTTTAAAAGTAAACGTAACCTACTCCACGGCTTTGATCATATCAGCATTCGCACGCTTTCAGGAATCATCATTACGTTATTATGCAGGCTCCGCCAAGCCCAGCCAAAATATACGTCCCCTGCTGGTGAATACAGATCAATCGTGCTTATACATTTCTCTGGGAATAAAAGCAGGCATCGCCTTCTAGACATATATATTTAAAACCTATCAATAAAAATAACACCTCAAGGTGTTATTTTTATTTTTTTCTCCTGCCTGGTACAATAACTCACAAAATCGCAATGATACGGAAACTCGCATTGTTCCCCGCGCGGAATCAAAAGGGTGTCTTCTGTTTGCAATGCAGACAATAATTGCCTCACATGCTCTTCAACATCAGATTGCAAATCCAACACCTGCCGCGTTACATCCGTCACCCTCATATCCTCCACATGCAGCAATTCATTCAGGTCTGCCCCTTCTTTTAAATGAACTATATTCATTTGAACGGGAGCAAAACCCGCCTTGCTCATTACATAATACTGATATGCAGCATCATTAAGATAAGTGGAGGAAATATTCACCGAACTTTTCACCTCATAAGCATAAAGCAAGCCCTCTGAACGTACCGCTATATCCATTATACACACACAGGGCTGATGACAAAAGGCGGCCTCATACAAAATGATATCATGATATTGCAATAATATTTGTTTTACTCTATCAGCAGCGACCAACAAAACACCCGGATATTGCATTTTGGGAGACATATCCATGCCTCCGGGAAATAATTGCCACGCCAAAGCACCAAAATCATTCCCTTTTCGGAAACGTTCCAATAATTCGGGGGACGGTTTTTCTCTATCCGCATAATTATTCTTATACAAATACAAGGATTTCGGACATTGCAAGCCCCTGATATAAGCACTTTTTGATATCAATCCGGTTTTTTTCATCAATAGGTATTTCCTGATATAAAAAAAGACGACATCTTAAAAAAAGATGTCATCTTGTAAACATATCTTCACGTTATCAATATTGACAACAGTCCTGCTTCCACAAATCACTGGACAAAATAGCATCTATCCCTTCTTCCAAAGTGACAAGAGGACGTTCAACCAAAGACTTCATACGGGTGATATCCGGCATACGGCGTTTCATATCCCCTTCTTTCAAAGGAGGCAAATACCGCAATTCGGATTTGGAACCTGTATGCTCTATGATAATTTTTGCCAAATCGAGTATGGTGGTTTCGTTATTATTGCCTATATTCACCACATCGTTTACAAACATATTGTCATAAGCCGCTTTGGTACATGCGTCTATATTGTCATCTATATAGCAAAAAGTACGTGTTTGCGAACCGTCACCGTATATTGTGATGGGTTCGTTTTTCATGGCTAATGCTATAAACCGGGATATAACAAAATCTTTTGACTGCTTGGGCCCGTAAGTGTTGAAAAAACGGAAAATTGTATATTCCAAGCCATATTCTTTATAATATGAGCGCAAAAATGCTTCACCCACATTTTTTACCACAGCATAAGGCACACGGGAATTCAACGGCGTGGTAACTTCATTTTGCGGTATGGTTACGGGTTCTCCATACACCTCCGACGAGCTGGCAAAGAAAACACGCTGAACGTTAGAGCTTTTGGACAAATCCAACACATTGCGGAAACCTTCCAAATCCATGAGCACTTTGCAAGGATTCTCTTGTGTTCTTTGCACCCCTACACATGCCGCATAATGAAATACAAAGTCAAAATTATGCGAAAGCATTACTTGGGATATGTCATTGTACACATTGCAATCGCCTTTTACAAACTGCCAATTCTTTCCGCGCACCTGCGGCAATTTGTTCACGGCGCCCGTTGACAGGTTGTCAAAAGCCACTACGTAATTTTCAGGGTCCTGCACCAAACGTTCTACCAAACAACTGCCTATAAATCCGGCACCTCCTGTTACTAATATTTTTCTCATTGACCGACTTATTTATTATCTATCAAATTAATTAAATACTGCCCATAACCGCTCTTTAACAAGGGCTGAGCCACTTTGCGCAATTGTTGTGCATCAATAAATCCCTGTTCGTAAGCTATTTCTTCTATACAGCCTATTTTTTTACCTTGCCTGTCTTCTATCACCTGCACATATTGCGTAGCCTCCATTAACGATTTAAACGTTCCCGTATCCAACCAGGCCGTTCCCCGCTCCAAAATGGAGACCGTCAGCTTTCCCCGTTCCAGATAATATTTGTTTACATCGGTAATTTCATATTCACCGCGCTTGCTCGGTTTAATCTGCTTTGCAACTTCCACCACCGAATTGTCGTAAAAATATAATCCGGGAACTGCATAATTCGACTTGGGGTGCTGAGGCTTTTCTTCTATGGATATGGCCTTGAAATGTTCATCAAATTCCACCACGCCATAGCGTTCGGGGTCGTTCACATGATAAGCAAACACTATTCCTCCGTCAGGATGCACGCAGGACTTGATGTTACTTTCAAAACCTCCGCCATAAAATATGTTGTCTCCCAATATCAAACATACGTTATCGTTACCTATGAATTCTTCTCCCAAAACAAATGCTTGTGCCAGTCCGTTAGGAACTTCTTGTACTTTATAGCTGAACTTACATCCTATATTTTCACCCGTTCCCAATAATTTCTCAAAATTGGGCAAATCGGTGGGAGTGGAAATAATCAAAATATCTTTAATGCCTGCCGACATTAACACCCCTATGGGATAATATATCATCGGCTTGTCGTATATCGGCATCAATTGCTTGCTCATTGCCAATGTTAAGGGGTGTAATCGTGTTCCGGCTCCGCCGGCAAGAACTATTCCTTTCATTTGTTATATGTTTTTATTTTACTGTTGGTTATATTAAAAAAATATCCTTTCAACACAATCGCTTGTATTGAAATTTCTGTTCAACTATTATTTTTGCATGCAAATGTTGTGCCATTGTGACCAAAAATGCGGATAAGACTTTGACACACATTCCTCATCATTGATGGCGGAAGGTGAACTCACACAAGGCAACATGGCCAAAGCCATAGCCACACGATGATCGTGATGCACGTCAAAATTGACATTTTGCGGCCATTCTCCGTCTGTGGGATACAACTTTAATTCTCCGTTTTGATACTCCATTCGGGCCACACTTTGTAATGCTTGCCTTAAAGCCTCTATTCTGTTGCTTTCTTTGTATTGCAAATTGTCAGCACCCTTAAAGCAAGCTGTTATCCGTAAGGCGGCACATGTTACAAGCATCGCCGGCACCAAATCCAAATTATCGGCAACATCATACTCCGCCTCTTGAGGGTGACAGTAATGCATGCGGTGCAAAATCACGCCTTCATCCGTATAAACGGTTTGTATTCCGAATGCCTGCATCCAATCCGCCACAATGCTGTCCTTTTGCAATGCCGACATAGATAAACCTTCCAAAAACATATCCTCCCCGCTATTACGCAAAACCATATATTCATACCAAAACGCCGCCGCCGACCAATCCTGCTCCACTTTCATATCATGAGCATGCCGGCTTCGCACGGGTTGATACAATATACTATCCCCATTATACTGCAAACATATGCCCAATTGTTTCATCAACTCTACAGTTTGCAATATATATTGCTGCGAATATCCTCCATTACACAGTTTTATGCTGACAGGCTCTTTTGCCAAAGGCAATACCAGCAACATTGCGGTAGCGAACTGACTGCTGAGAGCAATATCTATGCAACACGATTTCCACTTCCACAATCCTCCCCTGATAAGCAAAGGCAACCGCGCTTCCTGCTCTTGAAAGACAATATCGGCCCCCATCTCAAGCAACACCTTTACCAAAGGATATATCGGGCGGCTCTTCATACGCTCGCTTCCCGTAAGCAACCATACTCCCGGCATGGTGGTCAACCATGCGGTGAGAAAACGACAGGCCGTACCGTCATTATCCACATACAACTCCGCCTTTCCCTCCGCTTGCAATACGCTATCGATACAAGCCTTCAATAATCGGGTGTCTTCGGCTTGCGACAAATTCAATATTCCGAAATCCCCTGCCGTTTGTTGCAACAACAGCAAACGGTTGCTGATACTTTTAGACGAAGGAAGCGTTATGCGTTTCATATTCAATTGTTTCGAGAAAATTCACCAACTATTTCCAATATTTCCCAGCCATAATTTTGCACGGTTTTTTTGCCTATATATGGCACCTGCAACAATTCTTTTTCATTTTGCGGCAGCATGTTCGCTATAGCTATAAGCGCCTTGTTGGGACATATCTGATACAGCTTTTTGCCCGATTCCTCCGATTTCATTTTACGCCATTCCACCAAATGCGCGTACAAATCGGGACGGTGAACGTCGGCAGACACTTTCCGTCCGTTTTCTTTGGATAAAGACTTATGCACATCGCCTTTTTGAATTTGCAATTCTGAACATATGCGCATATATCCCTTCGAAGAAAATTTTTGCTCCATGCAACGGGACAATGTCTGCAATTTTATCCTTAACTCCAAGGCAAATGCATCAAACAGATTCTGATATTTCCCGTCTAATTCCTTATTATCTATTTCTATGTCCAGCATTGCGTTCATAGGCAACAAATTGCCGATAAGATAATCGGTAAAATAGTTGGCTGCAGCACTTATGCGGCTATGTAACTTCTTGTCTTCATATACATTGTCTGCCTGACAGAATAATTGGGTGTATTGCTGTTCAAATTGATGTGCAACGGAGAGCATGCGCTTATGCGCATCTGTCAACACGTCGGTTAATTTTGCATTCAGTTCGGGATAGTCTTTAAACAGATATTTCGCCGACAACATTTGCAGATGCAGCAACAATTGATACAATTTTTCAAAAGAAAACTGTGCTTTAATCATGGAAAAATAATATTCTTTTTCCAAGTCTTCCAAATATTGTTCATCCGGCTGATGTTGCTCAATATACCGGGTAAACGCATCCACCTGTCTGTCTTTGATAATACTTTTTGCCTGAATGGGGCTGCTCAATATCAATCCGTTAAGTGTACGGCAACGACTTAAAGCCACATATACCTGCCCGTGAGCAAAAGCGGCAGCCACATCGATGATGACATTATCAAAAGTGAGTCCTTGACTTTTATGGATAGTGACAGCCCATGCCAAGCGCAAAGGATATTGTTTGAAAGAGCCTTCTATATGTTCCGATATCTCTTTGGTATCTTTATTGAGTATGTATTTGGTATTGGTCCATTCTTCCGGCTCCACTTCAAAAGGTTCGCTTTCCCCCTGGCAACACACTTCTATATGATTTTCATCTATATCGGTGACAACACCTATTTTTCCATTGTAATATTTTTTTACCGCACCTGCTGCATTCTTCAAAAACATCACTTGAGCACCTTTTTTCAATATCAGCAAATCGTCGGTAGGATACGATGACTCGGGAAACACTCCCGATATTTTCGCCTTGAACTTATATGCCTTTGCTTTTATCTTATGCAAAAAATCGCTATTGATTTGGTCTGCCTGGAAATTATGGGTGGTAAGTCTTACATTCGCCGATTTGTCATCCGGCTTGATACAACGGGTATTGATCAACTGCAAGGTTTCCCCGTCCGCCTTTTTGGAGCGTATGGCATTCAGCAGATCCAGGAACAAAGATTCTTTTTGCCTATACACCTGTTTGAGCTCTATGGTCATGTAAGCTGTTTGTCTTAAGGCATGGCTGCCGAAAAAATACAAGGTGGAATAATACGGGTCCAACAATTGTTTGTCTTCTTTTTTGGCCACCGGTGCCAATTGCTGCACATCGCCTATCATCAAAAGTTGAACACCCCCGAAGGGTGTGCTGTTTTGCCGATAATGCCGCAAAATCATATCCACCGCATCCAACAAATCGGCACGCACCATGCTTATTTCATCTATCACTATCAGATTGAGGCTGCGGATAATATTGATTTTTTCTTTGCCATATTTGAATTCTTTACTCACTTTATATCCGGCATTGGGAATATAAGGAGCAAAAGGCAATTGGAAAAAAGAATGTATGGTGACTCCGCCCGCATTGATGGCGGCTATTCCCGTAGGTGCCAGCACCACCATACGTTTGGTGCTGTTGCTTTTCAAATAATGCAGAAAAGTGGTTTTGCCTGTTCCCGCCCTTCCTGTCAGGAACAAATGGCTGTTTGTATTTTCAATACAGCGATAGGCTAATTCCAACTCATAATTTGTATTCACATCCGTGTTGCTATTACCACCATTCATCATATTTTGTCCAAATGGCATCGCCGAGGTCCCATGCCACATTTACAGCCCTGTTGGCTTGCTCTATAGTATATTTGGTAAGCATGTTGATGGTTTTGGCAGGATTTTTTTCATTGTAAACAGACAGCGCCTGTTGCTCTATCTGATATTGATTTTTTAACAATGCCTTTTGGAAAGGCTTCCATGTTTTTTCCACTTCGTGTCGGAATGTACCCCATCGTTGTGCCGCCAGCGTACCCACTCTGTTAAACGCCCACCATGCGGAAGTGCGGCTAAACCCCGATTCTCTTCCGCAAACCTTATAGGTTTCCGGCAAATCGGTAACAGAACAATAAATAGGAACATATACCGATGAGGCCACATTATCCAATGCAAACCACAACAAACCGCCTATTGCATCCGGCAACCAGTCTCTGCTTTGTATAATGGTGCCGTACACGGTAAAACGCACGGCTATGGCTCTTTCGCCCAAAGCATTCCAACCTCCGTTCACTTTATGCAGCCGCAACTCGTCTACCGACATAAAAGGATTGGCCAAAGGAGATATCACCGTTTTGCCGCTGTCATTGGTAACGGTAATGTTTTTTCGCATATCGTATTCTGTGCCTTCGTAATAATCTTTAAACACATTCATCATTGTTTCCATAGTCACAGGACTATCCGGCTTGACGGAAAAAGGATAATTCTCCGCATTAGGATCCAATTTTAACGATGGCGCCAATAAATCATACACCCTCCATTCTCTACGACGACAGGCTAACATGGTGCGGCTCTGCGGTGCATATACATAACAGAACAAAAAAGGCTCCCCTTCTTTCCACCAGCCGCTGTCCAATGCCAAAGAGTATATATTTTCGGAACATAAAAAGTTGGCCGTATCGTTTATATCTATTTGCTTGATAGTGCTGGCATTGGCATTGACTGCGATATGATCGTCCGGCACCCTTTGTGCCACCCACACCGCTCCTTTATTACCCTTGCCGGGGCCATATATTTCCATGTGCCACACTTCGCTTTTATCGCATATGGTAAGACACTCTCCCGCATCTATCCAGCCATATTCCTTCAGCAATGCTCCTGCCACTTTTATACCTTCTCTTGCCGTAGCGCTGCGCTGAAGTATCAAACCGCACAAACGCTGACAGTCTATCAAACCCTCATCCGATTTCAACTCACTCCGTCCTCCTATTGTGCTTTCTCCTATTCCCACCTGCTTTTCATTCATACAGGGATAGGCCGTGTTGACATAGGCATAAGTATGGGGCACCTGGGGAATTTGCCCTATGCTGTCATTGCGATAGCTCGGCATTTTGGTGGTGTTGTCCCACTTGCGCACATACATGGTCACCATCTCACCGGCCTTATGGTTTTGTGCCGGTACTATTGTAACATTAGTGCGGGAACGATGGCTGTCGTCGGTATGCGAAGTGCGTACCGAACCGTCATCCGTGGCTTTTTTCCCCATGGTAATAGTGGTACATTCATCTTGAAAATCCATTGTTTCCAATGTTTGCGCCTGAGCCGCAAGGATAAAAAAACTCAAACAAAAAATAATATATAAAGATTTCATGGTCAACCGTTTTTATTGTTAATACACTCCTATAACATATTTTTTTACATCATCAATGGTGATTTTTTTATTACACAATATCACCAGACGTTCCACCACATTGCGCAATTCGCGAATATTGCCCGGCCAGGGCAAACTCTTCAATTCCTCTACCGCCTCACTCTCTATTTCACATTTGGGCATATTTTCCGATTCGCATATCTGATTCATAAAATGGTCTATCAGCAAAGGGATGTCTTCTACTCTTTCCCTCAATGGCGGAACATGGATAATTATCACGCTCAAACGGTGGTAAAGGTCTTCTCTGAAACGCTTGTTGGCTATTTCTTCTTGCAAATGCTTGTTGGTGGCGGCTATCACCCTTACATCTACAGGTATTTCTTTTTCTCCTCCCACTCTGGTGATTTTCCCTTCCTGCAAAGCCCTTAACATTTTGGCTTGCGCTGAAAGATTCATGTCTCCTATTTCATCCAGAAATAAAGTACCGTGATCCGCCAATTCAAAATCTCCTTTGCGCTGTTTGATGGCAGAGGTAAACGAACCCTTTTCATGTCCGAACAATTCACTTTCTATCAGTTCCGAAGGAATAGCGGCACAATTCACCTCCACCAGGGCGTTGTTGGCACGATTGCTTTTTTCGTGCAGCCAATGCGCCACCATTTCTTTACCCGTGCCGTTTTCTCCGGTAATAAGCACACGCGTATTGGTGGGAGCCACTCTCTCTATCATTTCCTTCATGGCATTGATGGCAGGAGAATTGCCTATAATTTCATATTTCTTGCTGTGTTTTTTAACCAAACGTTTGGTCTCCGTAACCAAATGTTCCCTATCTATGGCATGACGTACTGAAATAAGCAAACGATTCATATCCATAGGCTTTTGAATAAAATCAAAGGCTCCTTTTGTCAATGCTTCCACAGCGGTGTCCACATCTCCGTGACCGGTAATCATCACCACGGGAACGGTGTCTTTATGGTCAAAAGCCTCCAAGAATTCTATTCCGCTCATCTCCGGCATTTTAATATCACATAAAATAGCGTTGTATTCCACTTTTTTTACCTGTTCCAATGCCCGTTTGGCGTTTTCTATTTCATCCACCTCATAGTTTTCATATTCCATAATTTCACGCACCGACTTGCGTATTATGGGATCATCGTCTATTATCAATATTCTTGCCATACGTCCTCATTAATTAATATTGCAAATGTACATAAAAAAAACATGCGTTTTTCTATTCAAAGCCAAAAAAAAATACCATATCAACCCGATACGGGGACAGATTATGCCAATCGGGCTAACAACTGCGAAAGCACGCCATTCACCACTTTATAATCGTGATTGTCGCATACATATTGTTGTGCCTGCCGCCTTATTTGCTCACAATCGTCAGTATGCTGCATCACATAACGGACGGCTTGCAAAAATTGTTGGGGAGTATCGGCAACAAGCACTTGTTTTTGATGCTCCACATCCAAACCTTCCGCTCCTATGCTTGTAGTTATCACCAGTTTGGCTATCGACATGGCTTCTATGATTTTTATTCTTATTCCGCTTCCGGACATCAACGGCACTATCAGCACATCATTTTGTTTCATAAATTCCAGTGCATCAGGCACCTCACCCACCACCTGAAGACCGGAAGACTGATATTGATAAAATTCCGGTGGCATGTTTCTGCCTGCCATGCGGAAAACCAATTGCGGATAAGCGGCATGTATCAAAGGCCACACCTTATGCAAAAACCAATTCAGGCCTTCCCTGTTGGGTTCCCAATCCATAGAACCTATGGAAAACAAACTATCGGACTTCATCGGTTCCAAACGTCCGCAATGTTCTATCGGCAATGCAAACGGCAGGGTATATACATGATTGTTTCCGTATGATTGCAATATGCGCGCATCTTTGTCGGAAATAGCCCACACTGCATCAAACGCCGGCAACATCTTCTTTTCATATTGCTTTAATTGCCTTGCCAATACGGACAGATAAGCGCGTTTGACTATATTGGCGGTGCGCCTTGCCACCCTGTGCCACACCCTGTTTTCCACATTATGCGCTCTCAATACTATTTTCGCCTGACTGTATTGACGGATAACAGGAATATAGTCTGACATATATATGGTTTCCAATATCACTACATCATACCGGCAGGCACACAATATGGCCTGGAGTTTTTTCTCTACTTCAGGATGATAAAACCTTGCCACATGATAGGATTTGTTTTTCAACAAACACATGAAAGCCTGTTTGGCGGAAAAAGACGTATCCACCGCGCACCATTCAATATGGGTGCGCTCTTTGTAGGATGCATCTGCGGCGTTTTCATCCACATGATATTTCGGGGTGTTTAAAGCCAATATTTTAATTTCATGGCCCGATTGCAATAACGATTCCGCAACCGCATTCATGGCGATAGGTCCCCCCTCTTTTGCAGGATACGGGGATTTGTTACATATTTGTAGTATCCTCATAATAGGTCTGCTTAAGTTTTCGCAAAGGATTCTTTGCCGATAATTTGTCCAAAAATACTTTTAATGCGGACAAATCGGACAAGCCTGCTTCGGTGGAAGCTTTGTACACCAAAAATATACCCAGGGGCAATAACAGCAAAGTGGATATCCACATGCCGAAATACGGAGGGATGGTGCCTATTCTGGACATCCGCTCTCCCATGGTGGAGGTAACCCAATAAACCACAAACACCAATATGGACACCGTAAGCGGAATTCCCAAGCCTCCCTTGCGAATAATGGCACCTAAAGGAACCCCTATGAAAAACAACAGCAAACATGCTATGGACAAGGAAAATTTTCTGTGCCATTCTATTTCATAACGCCACATCTGCTTTTGTTGAGAATCGTAATCCAGCATATTAAATTCCATAAGGCCCATATTCTCTCTGGAACTCTGCACGGCATATTCGTATATTTTTGATTTCTGGCTGATGGTAAAATCAATATGTTCACTTAACGTATCTGCATAATGCCGCTGCAAGGTATCGGTATACAAATTGGATAACGAACGCAAATTCAACAGCAAATCGCTGCCTCTTCTGCTCTTCAAGGTGTACAAATCCCTGCGCATGGTGTCAATATATCTGTCCAACTGCAGCACGTTAAGCATTTCATAACTGTCTTTATAAAAATCTTCACTTGTGTGTTGCAATTTAAATGACGATAAATCGAATTTCACCTGCTGTGATTTGAATGTTCCTCTCAACAGCGGCATATCGGTGGACCTCAACGATGCGTCGTATTGCACGTTTTCATCATATATAAAACCATCTTCCAGGGTAAACAACAAAGTCTGCTTGTTATCGGAAAGTTCCATTCTTCCTTTTTTGCCGTAAGTCAACGTTGCATATCCGTTGTTGCGTGTGTGGTCATAAATAAGCACATCGTATATGGTGGAATTGTCTTTGTCCTTTTTGCCTATGCGGATAATATAATTATCTATTCCCCTGTAAAATATACCTTCATCTATGCTCAAGGCTGGCTTTTGTGCCTGTATGTCGTGCAGCAATACCGTGAATTTCAAGCTCATCACCGGCACTACATTATTGGCAAACACAAAGGCGACTATAGATATTGCCACGGCAAACACGGTAAGCGGACGCATTATCCTGAACAACGGGATACCGGCACTTTTCAGCGCCGTAAGCTCATTCCGCTCCGACAAATTACCGAAAGTGATAAGAGAAGACAGCAATACCGATAAAGGCAAAGCCAACGGAACAAATGTAAAAGCACTGTAGAACAACAGCTTGAGCAAAACAAACAACTCTAATCCTTTACCTACAAGATCATCTACATATTTCCATAAAAATTGCATAAGCAATATAAACAACATCACCATAAAGGTCAATATAAACGGACCAATATATGTTTTTAACAAAAATTTATCCGTTACTTTCATAGCAATGCTGCCTTTGGAAAAGAGCTGATAAAAAGATTAATAATCTCCTAATGTTTCCGGAATTTGTTGCAAAGCGGCGGCTAATTGTTCGTCATTGGGTGCCGAACCGTGCCATTTGTTATTGCCGCACATAAAATCAACGCCATAACCCATTTCCGTGTGCATGACAAAAGCCACGGGCTTGGCTTTGCCCGTTAAGGATTTGGCCTTTTGCAAAGCCTGGAGCAATTGTTCCATGTCGTTTCCTTCACCTTCTACCACTTCCCAACCGAATGCTTTGAATTTTGCCGGCAAATCCAGCATATCCATCACATTTTCCACAGAGCCGTCAATTTGTTTGTGATTATAATCCACGGTAAGAATAATATTATCCACATGCTTGGACCCTGCGTACATGAATGCTTCCCACACCTGGCCTTCTTCCAATTCGCCGTCCCCGGTGAGCACATATACCAAAGATTGATCTTTATTCATTTTTTTGGCTTCGGCAACACCTAAAGCTATGGATGCACCCTGCCCTAAGGAACCCGATGCCACTCTTACACCCGGCAAACCATGACTGTTGGACGGATGCCCTTGCAAGCGGGTATGCAATTTTCTGAAGGTGGACAATTCCGACACATCAAAATAGCCCCTGCGTGCCAACGCTGAATACAAACAAGGAGAGATATGCCCGTTCGACAAGAAAAACATATCTTCATTTGTGCCTTCTTGCGTGAAATGTTGCGGATCCGCATTCATTACCTCAAAATACAAAGCCGCCATAAAATCCGCACATCCCAAAGAGCCGCCGGGATGCCCCGATTGTACTGCATGAACCATTCTTAACGCATCTCTTCTGATTTGAGAAGCTATTTTTTCCAATTCAGAAATTCTTTCCTTGTGTATCATAATTATAATATTTATTGCATCTTGCAAAGGTAACATTTTTTTTGAAACCACACCCCTATTTATTACTTACTTGGGCATTTTTTCACTCAATTCAAGCCACCGTACGGTTTTTGTATCCAATATCCGCTCATTGTCAGCATACTCTTGCGACAAACGCAAACTTTCCTGAGGCGATATCCCGGCAGAAGCCAGCTGCTCCACCAATTGTTTTTGCAACAATTCCAATTCTTCTATTTCTTTCTCCAACAAAAGAAATTCCTGTTCTTCTTTGTAAGTGCGCCTATTGGTGTCAACTGCAGGAGCCTTGTGCCTGATTGGGGATGTTTTTTCGTTTTTTTGCTGCTTGGCAATATTTCTTTCCTCCTTTTGGCGCTGTGATTTATAATCTGTATAATTGCCGTAATAGTCTTTGATTTTTCCGCCTTTGTCCATTATAAACACATGGTCCACCAATTTGTCCATAAACCATCTGTCGTGTGACACTATCAACAAACAGCCTTCAAAATGCAATAAAAAATCTTCCAAAAGATTTAAAGTGTCTATGTCAAAATCGTTGGTAGGCTCATCCAAAATCAAAAAATTAGGATTTTTGAGCAACACAAGCAATAAATGCAATTTACGGCGCTGACCGCCGCTGAGTTTTTCATAATAGTTGTATTGCAAATCATAACCAAAGCCGAAATGCTTTAAAAACACCGGTGCCGATATCAGATTTCCTCCGGACATTCTCACCATTTCCGCATGTTCTTTTACTATATCTATCACCCGTTTGCCGTCGTTTTCGGAATTCAGTTCATCCTGACTGTAATAGCCCGTCACTATGGTGGAGCCGAAGGTAATTTTTCCCGCATCGGGCTTGAGTTCGTTGACTATTAGCCTTAAAAGTGTGGTTTTGCCGGAACCGTTCCGGCCTATCACTCCGCAACGCTCTCCTTTTTTAAAGATATAGGAAAAATCACTGACTATGGGCGTGGGGCCATAGGAAAAATCCAAATTGTCTATTTCCAATATTTTATTGCCGACACGTTCTGTTTTTACGGAAAAATCATTGTCTTTTTCGGCCATGGGCACGGCAAGTTGCCGCTTCAACGCCGCGAAATTGTCTATACGCGCCTTCGCCTTGGTGCTGCGGGCCTGCGGTGTTGACCGCATCCACTCCAATTCTTTGCGATAAATATTACGCAACTTTTCCATTTCGGCAGCCTGATTGGACAAACGCTCCTGTTTTTTTTCCAAAAAATAATTATATTTGCCCTTATAACGATACACTCCGGATGCATCCAACTCTATGATCTCATCACACACCTTGTCCAAAAAAAATCTGTCGTGAGTAACCATCAGCAAAGTGGTGTTGGCGGTGGTAAGATAAGCTTCCAACCATTCTATCATATCTATATCCAAATGGTTGGTAGGTTCGTCCATAATCAAAAAATCCGCCTGCGAGAGCAATATTTTAGCCAAAGCCACCTTTTTGCGCTGGCCGCCGGAAAGCTCATTCATGTGTTTAAAATAGTCTTCCAAGTCCAATTTATGCAATATCTCCTTTGCCTTGGACTCAAAATTCCATGCTTCAAATGCATCCATGGCCTCTATTGCCGACTGCAACCGCTGCCGGCCTTCCTCCGTATCGGCATCATTGCATTGCTGTAATGCTTTTTCATATTCTTTTATGGCCCTCACCTGCCCGTTGTCCGAATTAAACACGGCATCCAACACGCTGATATTTGCCGCCGTATCGAACACCTGCGGAAGATATGCCACTTTGATATCCCCTCTGAGAGTATATTTTCCGCTATCCGCCGTATCCAAACCCATCAATATGTTCAGCAAAGTGGTTTTGCCGGTGCCGTTTTTGGCTATCAACGCCACTTTCTGCCCTTTTTCTATGCCGAAAGACACATTTTCAAACAGCAGATTTTCGCCATAACTCTTTGATAAATTTTCTACATTCAGATAATTCATTCCGATAAAACTGTCATTATAACCGAAAAATACAAAGTTACAAAAAAATATTGAAAAAACCAAACAAACGCAAGCTGAGGAGAACAAGCAGGCGAACAAACATCAATGCCATTCTGTAAACTTGATCCTTATTGTATCATCTTGACGGCTGCCGGCTATATCTCAGGCATGGTGATTTCAAAATGTATGGGTTTTTGCTCACAGGCTTTGGTGCAGCCTGCACAAAACAGCGTTTGTCCGGAAAGCCTTTTTTCCACCAAATTTTCCGTATAGCTCACCAAAGGTGCTATGGATATTTTATCCACCACCTCTTTTGCAAATGCATGCATGAGCAACATTTTGGTGTTTTTTTCACATATGCCTCTTGAACGCATATAAAACACTGCATCCTCATCCAATTGTCCTACTGTGGCTCCATGGGAACATTTCACATCATCGGCATATATTTCCAAAAACGGCTTGGTGTCAATAGCGGCCCTGTCGGTAAGCAAAATATTGTGATTCACCTGACTGGCTTCCGTTTTTTGGGCATCTTGCGCCACATAAATATGACCTACAAATCCCGCTTGGGAATCATCATCCATAATACCGTTATACAATTGACGACTGGTACAATTGCCCGCATGATGATTTACCGATACGCAGTTTACAACATTTTGTTGCTTGTCCACCAAATACAAGCCGTTCATATCTATATCGGCGCCTTCGCCGAGCAAATGGCTATAAAGGGAATTGTGCACCACACCCCCGTTAAACACATTGGAAAACGTACACACCCGCGATTTTTCACCCTGATAAACAGTGCTGTCATTGAGAAGTATCGTTTTTTTATCTTCATTTTCCAATTTAAAATACACCAATTCCGCATTGTCTTCCACAAACAATTCCGTTGCCGTGTTAATCAAAGTGTGCCCGCTTTGAATGGTATCGTCGCAATGTATTAAAGAAAGTGAGGCGTTTTTGCCCAATATGACCATATTTTTCATATTAATGAACAAATCACGGTCGTTATTCACCACATTCACCATTTGTATCGGTTGGGTAAACTTTACATTATCGGGTATATATATAAAACAACCGTCCTGATACAATGCCGAGGCCATGTCAAACATACCGCTATGGGGCTGTTTTCTGGATTGCTCCATATAATGCCGTATCAAATCAGCATATGCGGCAACGGCATGTCTGAAACTACCTATGACAACACCGTTGGGGAAAACGGTAAGCGGTGCGTTATTATGCACATACCAACCGTTCATGAATGTAAACATACAGGTGTCTATATCATGTATATCGCAACTGAACACGCTGTCGGACAGCTGGAATTTATCGGGCTCTGTTTTGACGGAATAGGTGTGTTCCAATATCATGTTCCAATTAAAGTTTCGCCACAACTCATTGGATTTCGGCGGAACACCCGTTTGCAAAAACCTGTCGGCAAAATATTTTCTGTCTGCATTGCCGGCTTCAGAAAATGTGTTGATATATTTTGCAAAATAATTGTTGATATCCTGATATCGATTCATGATTGTTTTCATTTTGACGCCTTAAAATCAGGGGCGGCGGGATAATTCTTTTTTGCCAGGGAATACCATAAGCATATCACTCCCAGCACTATAAAAGGAATACTGAGCCACTGTCCCATATTTAAAGTCATATTCGCTTCAAAGGCCACCTGATCGGCCTTGACAAATTCTATCAAAAACCGGGCGGTAAAAATCACCGCCAACGCCGTGCCTAAAGCACGGCCGGCAGGAATACGGCCTTTGGCATGTTTGAAATAATACCACATCTGATAGCCGAACAAGCTCAAATATACCAACGATTCGTACAATTGAGCAGGATGCCGGGGCTGACAACATTCATCCGTGCCGTTTAGCCGTTCAAAAACAAAACCCCATGGCACTCCGGTGACGGTGCCTATGATTTCGGAATTCATCAAATTGCCGCAACGCACCAATGCCGCCGCTATAGGAATACAAATGGCTATTCTGTCAAACAGCCAGAACAAATTCACCTTATGTTTGTGTGAAAAATACAAGACATACAATATGATGGCTATGGTGCCGCCGTGACTGGCCAAGCCTTCATAACCGCGAAACACCCATCCTTCCGGTGTTTGCACAAAAGGAATGAATATCTCCAATATATGATAACGGAAATAAGCCCAGTCGTAAAACAGGCAATGCCCCAATCGCAGCCCCACTACCGTCCACACACATGTAAACAAGGCGAACTTGTCTATCATCTCCGCTGACACATGTTCGTTTTTGGCTATTTTTTGCAATACCACATATGCCAACATAAAACCTGTTGCCAACAACACTCCGTACCACCCTATGCGCACATTGCCCACGGCAAAAATGACAGGGTCAACATTCCAGTGTATTATGCTTATAATTGACGATATTACTCCCATATACTTACTTCACCTCCCATTTTACACCTTCTTTGGTATCCTTAAGGAGGATACCTATTTTACCCAACATATCGCGTATTGCATCCGCCGTTGCATAATCCTTATTGGCTTTGGCTTGCGTACGCAAGGCGATAACCAGCTCCATCAACTTATCCTCCATGCCTAAAGAAACGGATGCGCTTTCATAGCGCATGCCCAAAATATCAAACAAGAAAGTGTCAAATATTTGCTTGAGCATACGGATATCTTCCTGCGTTAACCGCAATTGCTTGTCATTAACGGAATTGACAAGCCTGGCTGCATCAAATAGATGAGCTAACACTATGGGCGTGTTAAAATCATCATCCATGGCTTCCCGGCAAGCGGTAAAAACCGCATTTACATTTTCATCCGAGCTGTCGCTTGCCTGCAATTTGGGAATTAAAGCATAGGCCGCAAACAATTTGTTCATTCCTTTTTCCGCTGCCTGCAATGCTTCATTGGAAAAATCGATGGTGCTGCTATAATGTGCCTGCAAAATAAAGAACCTGATGGTCATGGGAGAATATGCCGCCTTTAACATAGCGTGCGAACCTGTGAAAAATTCATTGAGCGTGATAAAATTGCCCAAAGATTTCCCCATTTTTTTACCATCTATGGTGATCATATTGTTATGCATCCAATATTTTACCGTATCGGTATTGTTGGCAATACGGTTTTGACATATTTCCGATTCATGATGAGGGAACATGAGGTCCATTCCTCCGCCATGAATGTCAAAGCGTGAACCCAGATATTTTGTGCTCATGGCCGTGCATTCCAAATGCCATCCGGGAAAGCCGTCGCTCCACGGAGAATGCCAACGCATAATATGTTCCGGAGCCGCTTTTTTCCATAAGGCGAAATCGGCGGTATTGTGTTTTTCTTCTTGTCCGTCCAATTCACGGGTGGTGGACAACATATCTTCCAACTTGCGCCCTGAAAGCACGCCGTAATGATAATTTTTATCATATTTAACCACATCAAAATATACCGAACCGTTGGATATGTATGCGTATCCCGCATCCAATATTTTTTGCACCACCTCCATTTGTTCCAAAATATGACCGCTTGCGCGGGCTTCTATGCTGGGATGCTGCACATTCAAAGCATCCATGGCTGCGTGGTACATGTCGGAATAATATTGGGCCACCTCCATAGGCTCCAATTGCTCCAAACGGGCTTTTTTTGCTATTTTGTCTTCTCCTTCATCGGCATCATTTTCCAAATGCCCCACATCGGTGATATTGCGTACATAACGCACTTTATAGCCTAAATATTTAAGATAGCGGAATACCACGTCAAACACTATGGCCGGACGGGCATGCCCCAAATGCGGCTCCCCGTAAACGGTAGGACCGCACACATACATGCCGACAAACGGCGGATTAATCGGCTCAAACAACTCTTTTTTCCGGGTGAGCGTGTTTTGTATTTTCAAATGATTGTCTTTCATCTCCATCGGCTTATTTGCTTTTAGCTTTTACAAAACCTGTTATTTTTAATGTAACGGTGGGTTGCTCAGGGTCATTGCATACAATATCCACCGTACGCATTTGCTTGTTGGACTTGCCGGCGGTTCTGAATGTGGTTTTCACCACCGTGCTTTCGCCCGGCTCCAATTCCATTTTTTCAGGATTCACTATAGTACAACTGCAAGACTGTTTTAGCTTGCGTATATACAAGGTGCTGCGACCGGTGTTGGTGAGAACGAAATCATGAACCACAGGTTCGCCTTCTTCCACTTCACCGAATTTATATTCTTCTTCCGACACTTTCAAACGGGGAGCATTGGCTTTTTGCTTGGGTGTCCATGAATTGAAATCATCCAAAATGCGGGCACCTATATAAAAAGTTTTATTCGGCCTGTCATCGTCATTGGTGGTTATCACCACCTTGTTGAACACCACGCCCCAGTCGTTTTGTATGCGGGCATCAAAATCGGTGACCAATATGCCGCCTTCCCCCGGCAACAATTCCGGCGTAACATACACTACTTTAATGGCATTGGGCACCTGACGCGATGCAAAAGTCAATTTTTTGTCCGATTCGTTGTAAAAACGAAAAGTATCCCTGTGAATGGTAGTCGGAGTAACCACCCCTATCTGTAAGGAATTGGTGACATAACGCACATTGCCTTCTTTCATGGGATATATTTCCTGCGGCGTGCGGGGACGGGGCTCCACATATCCTTTCAAAGTGAGTTCTTTGGTATATTTTTTTCCTTTTTCGTTAACGGTAACGGTAACTGCATTGGAAAACACTCCCGATTTGCCTGCAGGATCGTATATCAATTTGACAACTCCTTTATCTTTCTTTTTTAATATATCTCTTGAATATTCCACCCGTATGTGCCTATATGGCGATTTTACCAATTCTATATACGCTCCTTTCACTTTATTGACAAAAGGAAACTCATATTCCACCTTACCTTCGGTTTCTTTTATTTCACCAAAATCATGAACATCGGTCAAAAACTGCATCTTTTGCCCAAAAACAACTTCACAAGCAAATAATACACAAGTTATTACAATCAATCGTTTCATATTCTTTTATTATTATATAATTTACAAAGGTACAACATTTTTTTATGCCAACCGACAAAACGGCACAATTAGTTTTTATCGGCTATAGTAATACAATTTTATACGATTATAGTTAAACAGGGCGGTGCAAAAAATATTGCACCGCCCTGTTTTTCCTGCATCCGGACCGCTCAGGCCAATATTTTTTCCGCCAAGGCGGCAATCGCCTCTCCGTTGGGCTCATACAAGCCTTTTTCGTTGATAAGTATGCAACTCACTATGGGATATTGCTGAAAATCGGCTGTCATTTTTGACGGACTTTCCACTTTTACTTCCAACGTTTCGGGATTCACCCACAAATCTATATCGGTGGGATAATCCAAAAAATGCTCCAGAAAATCCCCTACCGCATTGATGATGGCATTATTCAATTTATTGACTTTATTCTGCATAGTATCTCTTTTTATATTACACTCTTTCAATTATTTTACTCTTGCCGCCCGTTAATGATATCATCTGCTATCTGACCGTAATCGTATCCGTCGAAATTACCCGATGACATCATCAGCAATACGGAATTGTTCCATTGCATGGACAACAAATCTTTTTTTAACAAACCGGAATCATGATAGACTTTTATATTTTTATTTTTAAATGCCTCAAACACCATTTCGTTGCTCAAAGGCGGTAATTTTTTCAATGCAATGGCATGGGGGTTGAAATACACTATGGGCACATCGGCTTTATCCATTGTGCCGGCATATTGTTTCAAGAATTCGGCCGTCAAACTGCTGAAAGTATGCAGTTCCAAACAAGCCACCAACTTTCTGTCACTGTATTTTTCTGTTACCGCATCGATAGTGGCCTTTAATTTGGACGGAGAATGGGCAAAATCTTTATACATGGCAAAGCTATCCGTTGCTTTTACCAATTCCAGCCGTTTGGACGCCCCTTTAAAACCGGCTATGGCATTATAAAAATCATCATCGCCGACACCTATGGCATTGCATGCCAAACGGGCTGCATTGATATTCATCAGATTATGTTTGCCGAACACTTGCAAGGGTATTTCTTTGCCGTTATGCAAAAGCACATACTGCCTGTTCACTATTTTATATGCAGGCAGGGCGTAAGGATGCAAACGGGTATTACATTGTGCCGCTATGCGTTCGCATTGTTCATCCAGACTGCAATAGATCAAATCTCCGTCTTGGGGTATGGATTGGGCAAATATTTTAAACTGCTCCACATAGATGTCAAAAGTGGGGAAAACATTGATATGATCCCATGCTATTCCGCTGATAATGCCCACATGGGGCTTGTACCAATGGAATTTAGGGCGGCGGTCTATAGGCGAAGTCAAATATTCATCGCCTTCTATCACCATATAGGGGGCATCATCGGTAAGTTTCACCATCACTTCAAAGCCTTCCAATTGTGCGCCCACCATATAATCGCATGCAATATGACAACTGTTGAGCACATGCAATATCATGGATGTGATGGTGGTTTTTCCATGACTCCCCCCCACTACTATACGTTTTTTGTTTTTGGATTGCTCGTATAAAAATTGCGGATAAGAATAGATGTTTAAACCCAAAGCTCTGGCTTTTACCAACTCCGGATTATCTTCTCTTGCATGCATGCCCAAAATAACCGCGTCGATATCTTCGGTGATATTGTCTGCATTCCAACCGATGGCAGCGGGCAGAATACCATATTTCTGCAGTCTGCTTTTTGAAGGTTCGAATATTTCATCATCCGAACCCGTTACCTGATATCCTTTTATTTTCAGCGATATGGCCAAATTGTGCATAGCCGAACCGCCTATGGCTATAAAATGTACTCTCATATGCGTGATTTTTTTATGATATGCAAAATTATCAACTTGACACAAGCCGGACAACAAGGATGAATGTTTTTTACTAACAACACAATGTGTACAGCCCGTTACGATATTCCGCCTTTTTTTACCGCCTGAGTGATGACCGTGTCCCTATTCCGATAAAAAGTGTTACCTTTGTATTTTATACAAATTCATAAACAATATGGCTGATTTATCTGTCAAGATAGGAAATTTAACATTCAAAAATCCGGTTCTGACCGCATCGGGCACATTCGGTTACGGTTTGGAATTCAGTGATTTTATTGATTTGAACCGTTTGGGAGGTTTTGTGGTAAAAGGCACCACCCTGCATCCCCGTGAAGGCAATGCCTACCCCCGCATGGCCGAAACACCCGGAGGCATGCTCAATGCCGTAGGTTTGCAAAACAAAGGAGTGGACTATTTCATTGAACATATTTATCCTCAAATAGCGCATATAGATTCCCGGATAATTGTCAACGTATCCGGTTCCTCCGTCAGCGATTATGTGGCTTGCGCAGAACGTATCAACGAATTGGAGCACATTCCCGCCATAGAGCTCAACATTTCCTGCCCCAATGTAAAACAAGGAGGCATGGCCTTCGGAACATCCTGCGTATCGGCAAAGGAAGTGGTGGAAGCTGTGCGCAGGGTGTATAAAAAAACACTCATCGTCAAACTTTCGCCCAATGTAACAGATATAGTCGCTATTGCTCAAGCTGTGGAAGACGGCGGTGCCGACGCGGTATCCCTTATCAACACCCTCCTTGGCATGGCTATAGACGCAGAAAAACAAAAACCCATACTCTCCACCGTTACCGGCGGATTGTCAGGAGCTTGCGTAAAACCCATAGCACTACGCATGGTATGGCAGGTCAGCCACAAAATTCATATTCCCGTAATAGGATTAGGAGGCATTATGAATGCTATTGACGCAGTGGAATTTCTATTGGCCGGTGCTACTGCCGTAGAAGTGGGTACCGCCAATTTTATTGACCCCGCCGTATCGGTAAAAATCATCGACGGCATCAATGACTATTTGGAACGGAAACATATAGCATCCGTACAAAATATTATCGGAATTATTTAACAATGCATCATAAGGCTTTCAAGCACCTGCACATTTTAAAACTTCCTGACAGCTCTTACTGCTATTGACCGATAAACTTCTTGGATTTTTATGCTAGAATAATAATCATTCTCATTCTCACCCCATACATCTAAGCCAATATCATAATTAAGAGAAAAAGAAGAAGCATATGCTTTTCTATATCTTGGTTCCGTTACAGCATTATCTGTAAACATCCCCTTTTTGTAAACATTGAATCTTTTCCAAAAATATAGAATATTTTCATGCTATTTTCGGATAAACTATCCAATTTCATTAGAACATTATTAAGTGATGCTTCATTTACATTATTAGACAACAATTCAATAATACTTTTTTGATCATTAATTTTCTTTATCACTATATTTTCACCCAAATAGCTATTTATTTGTGTAATATTTTTTGATGGTACAACAATGTGACTATAATTAGGGAACAGGTACAATTTTTCTCCTTTATGATATTTGTAGAACACATTCTCTTCTCTATCAATTTGCGCAAACCCACAAGTTGAAGATAATATTATAAATCCAATAATTACTATTTTGCCGATTCTTATCATAATTAATAAAAAATCTTAATTTTTATATCATTTTGCCCATAAGAGCCATCCACTACAAAAAAATAACTCCTGCGGTCCAAAGCCGTAAGATGGCAATCTTTGAATTTCATATTCAAATAATAATCATTGGCACATGTCCGTTCAAAGCTATAAGGATACAAATCCTGTGTTACGTTAGGAAAGGTTATCGCAACCAATATAATGCTTTGTTTTGTAAAATCTATATTAGTAAATGCAGCGTCCGGATTACAATAGAATACGGAATCCAGCCTGCTTTGATTATTAATCACTAAATAATACGGAAAATTGCATTCTATGAATTCATATCGGTTATATACGGATATATCATTTAAGAAATCCTTATCTTGATATAAATGTGTATGATTAAAAATACATTCAGGAATTGTTTTTGCATAATCAACGATAGAAATGGTATCTATCCCATTCTTATCGAAAAAAGAAAATACAATGTCGGTATCACTACTCGTATTTACATAATGTCTCTTTACCATCAAACTATCATTCGACGTGTAATATGCCCTGATGTCCAATATTTTACTGCTTTTCCGACGATTGTTATTTTTTATATCTAATCGGTAATTGGATGGTGTTTCTGTTTTATCCAAAACCATATCATTACTACCTCCTTGAAATATATTGATGATTTTTTTGACAATGGTACTACCTTGACTTTGAAATATTAATACATATACTCCTTTATTCGCAATAGACAATGCAAAATGATAAGTTCCCGGTTCCAAATATTGTTCTTTGGACAGCAACACTTTACCAGCCATATCCACCATCTTCATTTTCACATTTCCATTCTTATTATTAGTGTATTGAATATTTGCATATCCTTTTGAAGGATTGGGATATATGTTCAATGCTGCATCATTCTGTGACTGTTCCTTTATGTCAGTCACATTCAATACTAACATTGTATCGGGATAATAAAAAATATGCCTTTCCTCATACGATAAATCTCCGTCTATGACAACAACACTATCTGCTTGAATCCACTCGCAATTCAGCGTACATGTCCACTTTATGGAAATACTTTGTGCCTGCACACTGCTTATAAGGAACAAAGCGCATAAAATAATCATCACTCTGTTCATGTTATTTGTATTTTTAATTATAGTGCTTCCCATTCTTTAGACCATTTTTGCTTCGGATTAAGATAACTGTTCTTTGTCAGTTTGACATTGCAAAATTACATTTTTATTTCTTTCATTTCCTTTTTTTTGCTGTTTTTTTTTTTCGTCGCAGAATGGAGCGAAAGCATGGCATAAGCGGGATGCAGCACTAAAAATAAAACCACATTCAAGTCACAAATGCAGATTTACTAAAAAACAACTTTTGCAAAAATAGCAAAAAAAAACGGGATTGAAAAAAATCCCGTTTTTTTTTTACATGGACATCTCTGTTTTTTATATCACACAAATTCAGCCGTCTTTTATATCTTAAATGTAGCGCCTTCCAAGGCGACGAAAGTATTCGGGAAAACTGTCCGGGCTTCTTGTTGCAGCTGATGGATGTCTTTATACCGTGCAGAAAAATGTCCTATCAACAAATTATCCGCTTGGGCTGCTTTTGCTATATTGGCCGCCTGTATTGTGGTGGAATGCTTTTTGTCGTTGGCGGCGTTTTCCAAATCTGCCATAAAAGTAGCTTCGTGATAAAGCATATTCACATTTTTCACTTTGCGTGCCAATTCGGGAAAATAAGCGGTATCGGAACAATAGGCGAAAGATCTTAAATTAGTCTCTTTCTCCGCTATCATTTTCAACGGGTAGCGGGTTCCGCTTTCATCGGTATATGCTTCTCCTTTTTTAATTCTTTCCATCCACTGCTTGCTGATGTTGTGTGTTTCCAAAAACGACTTCTTAATCACATAAGGATAGCCTTTTTCCTTGAACAAAAAACCGTGAGTGGGCACGCTGTGCAGGAGAGGAAACGCTTTTACCTGTATTTTTTCGTCCTCCAACAGTATATGGCTTCCCGACCTGACAGTATGAAATTCCAGCGGATATTGCAGCACGGTTTTATCCACATCCAATATTGTTTTAAGAATTTTTTTCAACGGGCTGTGGGCATACACATGCAAGGTGTTCTTACGTCCGAGTAAACTTTGGGACAACAAAAAGCCCACCAATCCGAAAAAATGGTCCCCGTGAAGATGGCTGATGAATATATGGGAAATTTTCTGCATGCATATTCCATAGCGACGCAATTGTATTTGCGTTCCCTCACCACAATCTATGAGCATGAGGGAACGCATTTTGTCGCTTCGCAATAAAAAGGCACTCGGATGCCTGTTGAGGGTAGGCGTAGCCGAACTGCTTCCTAATACTGTAAGATACAATGCCATATCATGCAATAATATATGATAACGGCTTATTTGCTTAAATCTTTAACATTATCTCCCGCATCGTCTATTATCATTTTATAGAACCAATCGGGATAATTGGGTTGCATAGGAAAAGCTGAATAGTTGGATTGATAGCCGTTGCTTTCGAATTTGCCGTCTTTTTCCTTTTTGATGTTGCCGTCCACATATTTTACAAGCAGATATTCCGAAAGGGCTGTCCATTCTTTAAACATTCTTTCCGACTGTTGTGCCGAAAATTTATTCAATTCCATGATGGCTTTTCCTGCATCCTGATTATAATGTTGGGCAAACACAGGCGATTGTTCTTCCACCAATTTCACAAAATCGGTCTCCAAGCTGTTCTGCACTTTTTGAATATCAACTATCATGGCATTGTAACGGGAATAAGCAAAATTACTTACTCTATTGAACAACCAGAATGCGGAGGTGTTGGAATAAGTCATCATATCACCGTTACCTTCCATAAAACAACGGGGCACTTTGGTGATACCGCAAAATATGGGCACATAACAAGTGCTATAGGTATCATCCACACCGAACCACAGCACTCCTCCTACCGGATCGGGATATTTGCCGCGGCATTGGGCAACGAAAGAGAATCCTGTTTGCTGGGTGGAGGTAGCTCTTTCGTGTATATATGCTTTGCCTTCATATTTCCAATTCATCGGTCTCCAACGATAAGGACATTCATACGGTCCTGCACCTTTATCTTTGGTCATATCCATGGAAGTGCCTTCATAATGGTCCCTCATAAGAGCCATCACATCTTGCACATCCAATTTTTCTGTAGGTTTTATCCACAGCGGCATTCTGTGTTGCAGATTTTCACCGCGGGCATAATCTTCATATTGGGCGGCTTCCGCTCTGTTGATACGCATAAAAGCAGCCCACACCCTGGCTTCACAAGCGCGGGCGCCGCTAAAAGTGACGGGGGCATATGCATCCACAAAACTAAATTCTTCGTCTGAGCCGCTAAACACGCCTATTGCTCTGGCATAAGATATCACATCGTAAGCATAAACCACTTCTACCGTCGGAAGAAATATTTTGGACAAATTTTTGGATGATATCACCTTCTTTCCGTCTTCTTTGGGAATATTGGTAATACGTGCCTGATTGGCATGACCGCCCACATAACCGTCGGGAATACGCATGGCCACCCACACTGCACCTTTGGTATTGCGTTTGGCATCGGGATTGCCTTTTTTATCCAATATTTTTTGTCCTTTGCCTATCAAATCCATCATCCACACTTCGTTGGGATCGGCAATGGAAAAGGATTCGCCTTCGCTTGCATAACCGTATTTGGTAAGCAATTCCGACATTATTTTGATGGCCTCACGGGCATTTTTCGCTCTTTGCAAGGTAATATATATCAAATTGCCATAATCCATAATACCGTCTTTATCCACCAATTCTTCTCTTCCCCCATAGGTGGTTTCGGCTATCACCAATTGGTGCTCGTTCATGTTTCCCACTACGGAATAAGTCCGGAGAGCCTGCTCTATTTGTCCTAACTTTTTACCGGTATCCCATTCGTATATGTCCATCATGGTGCCGGCAGGATAAGTGGCTGCAGGACGATAATACAATTCGCCATACAATGTATGCGAATCCGCTGCGTATGTAACAAAATTGGAACCGCATTTGGTTGCTCCTTTGGTTACCAAAAAATTTGTACAGGCATTTGCTGTTCCGTTTGCAAAAAGAAACACGCTTACCAATGTCAAATAAATCAATTTCTTCTTATTCATTTTTTTACTGTTTAATTTGTTATACCAATTGATGTAAATACGATTCCACCTCTGTAAGAAACGCTGTAGGCGAAACCGCTTTGTTAACTTGTATTACTATGTCATAATTATCTATGTATTGTGCATTACGACCTATACGGAGAGAAGCATTCAACATGGACTTCAGCAACAAGGAATCCGTTTTAGGCTTTTCATCCGTATCTATCATCACACTATAGGTTTTACTTTGCAGACTTTCAACACATTCCTTACTAAAACGATTTCCCCATATATTGCCCGTTTTGAATATAAAATTCACCTCTTGCCCAAGGCTGATATCTTTGGGCTTTTTTTGTGATATATAGCAAAATACGGTTCTTTGTGATGCGTTTTCACTCTTCCATGCACATACATCTTTTTGCACTTTTTGCCAATATTCCATATTGTCACACGACAGGAACAAAGCGATGCTGGAAGCCTGCTCCAATTCAGTGAGCACAGCCATGCGCTTGGATTGACGACGGTAAAAATCCGACATCCGCATTTTATATTGTCGCTCACTAATTATACTCATATGCGCTTTTTTGATAATGATTGGCAAAGATAACATTTTTTTCCAATCAATCCGCCAAATTGGAAAGTAATTTTTCCCCTGATTGTTGTTGAATGGACGTTGATGCTGCCCGCTAATCGCATTGCTGTCTTTTCCTTAACGTCATTTCACACCTGCTGCAGTCGAAATCCAAGTCAAACACATGCTCTTTATACCTCAAGCACAAGGAGGAAGGCAATTTTTTCGCATTTTGGGACAACAGGCAGGCATTTAATTCATAACGCAGGCAATATTTGGTACGCATCACCTCCTTGCCGGCAAGGTTATGGGTGCATTCCACCGCCATTTCGTCCACAATTGCGCCCTGGCTTTCATAAAAATGTTTTGCGGCCTTATTACTCACATTCGCTTTATAATTCAAATGCATGTTCAATCCCATATCCTTGTTTTTGGGCCGGGGCAACGGTCTGACATAACATTCCGACAATTTTTCCGCATGTTTTTCAAACAGATTTCTGCGGGCATTATTGAGTAGCGACATGGGAATAAAATATAATTCCGGCACCGACACGTCCACCTTTACCGTTTCAAACACGGAATCGCTGCTTTTACTCAATTGTGTGACTATATTGTTGCGAGCCATACTCTCGTTTTTGGCTTTTTCCATGCCTGTCAAGTCTATCACCTCACAGGAACTGTTACCGGCCTCGTCGGTAAGCGTTATATGATACTGCCTGTTGCTCTCCGAAACGGCAATGTTAATTGGTATTTTCCGCACGGTGCGCTCCCGCTTAAGCACATTCAAATAGGCTATATCATAATTCCGATAGACAGACAGTCCTTTTTCCACCTTCAAATCCTTATGCTTGAACACATGGTTGTTTTGCACCTTGTTAACACTCATGCCTTCCAGCTTTCCCTGTGCATTCACCCAGCAGAGCCCGTCACCGTTGGCGATGCTTGCTTCCGTATCCACATGAAATGTTGCAGGAGTACACCTGTCTATTTTTCCCAAATATTTGCCCATGGACTTGGGCGTGAAAAAGTTGGCGGTTTTTTCTCTGCTGCCCCGGATAAAATAGGAGGTGAAACCACGATTAAACGTTTTGCCTTCATCGGGCTCAAAATCGAAATTCACCTTTCCCAAGGAAGCCTTGGAATACAAATGGGGCATATCTTCCAACAAAGCGTCCAGTTGCTTGCGATAGGCGCTCACCACATTGGCGACGTAATATTCGTCTTTAAGTCTTCCTTCTATTTTGAACGAACGCACGCCTGCCGCCGCCATTTGGGCGATATAATGCTTGCGGTTCATATCTTTCAGCGACAAATAATGTCCGGGCGGCATCACGGTGCCGGCACCGGCATCCAGCAGTTCGTATTCAAGTCTGCAAGGCTGCGCACAAGCTCCGCGGTTGGCACTTCTGTTGCCCATGCTGTAACTCAGATAACATTGTCCGCTATAGCATACGCACAAGGCTCCATGCACAAAACATTCCAAATCCATGTCGCATTCCTGATGAATGAAACGTATTTGTTCCAATGACAATTCGCGCGCCAATATCACCCTGCTGAGCCCCCACTGCCGATAATGTTTTATTTTCTGCACGTCCGCATTGTGCATTTGGGTGCTTGCGTGCAAAGCTATCGGCGGCAGAGACATGCTTAGCAAAGACATATCCTGTATAATCAGCGCATCGGCTCCTATATCATACAAATCAAACGCCATTTTACGGGCTTGCTCCAATTCATTGTCATACAATATGGTATTAAGTGTCACATACACTTTTGCGTGATATTGATGTGCATATTGCACCGCTTGCTGTATGTCTGACAATGAATTGCACGCATTTTGACGGGCACCGAAAGCGGTACCGCCCATATATACGGCATCGGCTCCGTGATTGACAGCCGTTTTGGCCATCAATACATTTTTGGCGGGAGCCAATAATTCCAATACCGGCATAGGCTATTGAAGAGGTTTGCCGTTTTGCATCAGATCCACCTCTTGAGTGGATTTGTCTTTTTTAAGGTACACCTCCAAAGTGTAATAAGGTTTTACTTCAGGAGCCGTCACCTTGTAAGCATGAACCACTTCCCCTTTGGGGTAGGCTGTTTCCACTGCCGTACGTACGGCATAAGGCACTTTGGCATAATCCATTTCATTGCGGGTATATTGCCATTGCGCCTGATTATCGTAATAGGCCGTATTTTTTCCGTATTTATTGTTAAACACCGCCTTCCAGCCTTCGTCCCACTCTTCCCATTGGGCAGTCATGTCAGGATATTGCAATGCAAAAGCGTTTTTAAAGGCTTCGCTCACCTCTCTTTTCTCCACCTTGGTACGCTCTGCCGTTTGTTCTATTTCTCTGTATTCATCCACCAATTTCAGGAAATTTCCGTCACGGGTGAACCACACCGTGGCATGAGGCTGGTTAATACCGTTGCGTTGGATGATGATTCTATAGATATTTCCTTCATCGGCAAACTCTTCTTCCACCACATAATCCACTTTTTTAAATATGTAATCGGGATAATTTTTATCCACCCATTTTTGAATGCCGTTGGGCAATTCACTGCCATCTATTTTGGCGGGATATATGTCCATCTGCCTGTCGGATTCAAATTCTTTTTTCAATTTGGCCTCTTCTTTTTGTGCTTTTTTATCCACATATTCTTCTTTGGACTGCTGCTCTTCGGGTTCTATAATGTTGATCAATTTGCCGGATTTGTCCAGATACATTTTGACGGGAGCCGCTGTTTTTGCCTGCTTACCTTCAGTGATATGCACCAAAAACTGATTGTTTTTGTCACTCCTTGTTATTTTATATGCCGCGCGGATTTTATACACGGGATAATACAGGGCTATGGTTTTATAACAAGAGGAAAGCAAACTTTCGGGATCCATGCTTTCGGTGGTGGATATCCAATATCCCGATGCCCCGAAGTCCGATTCCACGGAGCTTTCTTTCATGGTATAACAGGCCGTGTAGACAGTATCTCCGCTGTTATGCCATTGTACATCCGTAGCCGATGCAAAACGTTTTTTGAAGGTGCGGGCAACACCTTCCGGCAATTTGTCTGCCGATATCAACGTGGGATCCACTTGCTCCGTTGCCGATTTTTTAGCTACTTTTTTCTTTTGTTCTTCTGAACCTTTTTGTGCAAATGCACCGTTTGTCATAATCAACGTGCAACACACCGCACTCAATATCACTTTCCAATTTATCATATTACGTAACATATTGTTATCCTTTTATTTATTTTTACTTTTCTTTTCCATATTATCCTGACAGCAACATTCAAACAAATGTTCCAATATTTTGGTTGTCTCCACCCAATTATAATGTTGTTTTACAAACACGTTAGCCTTTTCCGATATGGTTTGATATTGCTGTTGATCGTGCAAAAGCGTATAAATGGCATCCACATAGCCCAACACGCTGTTGCACACCAATATTTCTTGATTGCTTACGGCTTTTATCGGCTCGCTTGCCAATGGGGAGGTAATACATGGCAAACCCATAGACATGGCTTCCAACAGTTTGTTTTGCAAACCTGTACCCAACTCCATGGGGGCCACAAATAATTTGGATTTTGCATAATATTCCCGGATATCATCCACCCAACCTGTCACTTCCACACATTCGCTTTTTAACGCCAGCACCCTTGACGAGGGGGTGACACCGCAAAGAGCCACATGGATATCCGGCATTCTTTTTTGCAATTGGGGCAATATTTCTTTCACCAAATATTCACATGCATATATATTGGGAAGATACGACATATTGCCGGTGAAAATGATATCATATTTTTTTTCCGCCTTCATGGGGGTGAAATATTGTGTGTCCACCCCGTTGGGCACCACCACTATTTTATTGCTCATGGGATGCTGTATCAAATCCCTGTCCACCTGAGTGATAATGGTTTTATAATCAAAATCGTTGAATATTTGCGCCTCGTAGCGTTGCAAACGCTTGTATTCCGACTTATACACCCACGCTTTCGGCCCTTTGGCACGTTTCATCATTCTATACATGCCTTTGGAAAACACATCCTGATAATCCAACACCTTTTTTTCGGAACGATAACGCACATATTCGGCAGTGCGGATAAGCTGGGCATATATCACATCGGGCTGCAAGGCATCCATCTGGGCTTGAAAATACCTGTTCCACCTTGCATTGTAGAAATAACCGCATTGCATCGGCTTTTTCCTCAAAAAAAATTGAAGCATATTGACCATAACCGACCATTTGCCTATATCCATGATATGTATTTGTTTGCAATACGACGACAAAATGCTGACAGCCTGCGGATGGATTTTTTTGTCGTTGAGCGCATACAAATATATTTCATGCCTTTGCGAAAGCTCTTTTATCTGATTAAAGGCCCGCAATTTGTCCCCTTTTTCCAACGGATAAGGCACCCTTGATAATAAAACGGCTATTTTCAAAATATTTCAATAATATTGTTTACAAAGGTAACATTTTTTTATGATATAAGTCCCTACACTTTGCAAGAAGTAAATTCACGCTACTTTTTTTAGCAAAACATCCTGTATATGCTTTCAACAAAAAAGAGGCCATTTGCCTGTTAAAAAATTGCTGTTTTTAACAACGCACTCAAAAACAAACAGATAAAATCACTCCCGGTCACACGCTTTCCATGGCTGACCATTGTTTTTGGCTCCTCCGCCGCTTATTGTAATTCATATAAAATTGTTAAAAAAAAATTAAAAGAGGGTTGATGCGGTTAGAAAAAAAACTTTACTTTTGTATTTTCATTACTATCTCCACACCTGATAGTAAGTGCATTCATTAACAATTAATTTATGGCAGAGGAAGATATTACTGTTGACAATACTGCAGAAGGAGGCACCGGCAATACCGATAACATGGGGTTGCAAAAGATATTGCATGTAAACGACATGTTTGAAAATTGGTTTTTGGATTATGCTTCTTATGTCAATTTGGAACGTGCTGTTCCGCATATCACCGACGGGCTCAAACCGGTGCAGAGACGTGTTTTGCACTCTATGAAAGAGTTGGATGACGGACGATATATCAAAGTGGCCACCATAGTGGGCAATACCATGAAATATCACCCTCACGGAGATTCTTCTATCGGTGATGCATTGGTAAATATAGGGCAAAAAGAACTTTTGATAGACTGTCAAGGCAACTGGGGCAATATACTCACCGGAGACGGAGCTGCTGCTCCCCGTTACATAGAAGCCCGTCTTTCAAAATTCGCTCTGGATGTGGTATTCAATCCCAAAATCACCCAATGGAAATTGTCGTACGACGGCCGCAACAAAGAGCCGATATGGTTACCGGTAAAATATCCTTTGCTTTTGGCTCAGGGCACCAATGGAATAGGCGTAGGGCTGCAATCTTACATTTTACCGCATAACTTCAATGAAATCATCGATGCCTCTATTGCCTATCTGCAAGGCAAAGATTTTATACTCTATCCTGATTTTCTCACAGGAGGCCTTATAGATGTCAACAATTATCGCGGAGGTTTGCGCGGAGGCAAAATCACCGCAAGGGTTCGTATTGAACAAAACGACAAAAAAGAACTGATTATTACAGAAATACCCTATGGCATCACCTCTATGGACTTGATAGAGAACCTGGAAAAAATGAAAAATGCAGGCAAAATTCCCATTAAGAAAATATTGGACCACACCTCCGACAAAGTGGAAATTGTATTGCAATTGGAAAACAATGTATCCATAGACCAAACCATAGACGCCCTCTATGCTTTTACCGATTGTCAAAGAACCATCGCCACCAATGCTTGTGTGATAGAAAATGACAAGCCTGTGTTTGTTGATGTCAACTATATATTGAAAGCCAGCACCGACAACACCATGAATTTGCTCAAACAAGAGTTGGAAATATGTCTGCAGGAGCTCAACGAACAATGGCACTGGATATCTTTGGAAAAGATATTCTTTGAACAAGGAATATATAAAGAACTGGAAGGCAACCAAGAAAGTTTTGAAGAGCAAATATCTTGTATAGAACGGGATTTTGACCCTTACCGTTCCCGTTTCAAAGCAGAAATCACCCGTGAAGACGTTCTTAAACTCACCGACAAGCCCGTACGGAAGATTTCAAAATTCGATATCAAGCAAGCCGAAGAAAACCTTGCCGATATAGAATCGCAAATAGCCACCATTACCGGTCAATTGAATCATTTGGTAGAATATACGATTCAATATTTTAAAGAAATCAAGCGAAAATACGGAAAAGGGCGGGAACGCCGCACCGAAATCCGCAATTTTGACACCATATCGGTACCGGCTGCCGCCATTGCCAACCAAAAACTATATGCGGATTTTGAAAAGGGCTTTATCGGCACCTCCCTCAAGAAAAACACATTCGTATGCGAATGCTCCGATATAGATGAAATTATTGTATTCCGCAGGGACGGTAAATTTATGGTTACCAAAGTGTGCGAGAAAAAGTTTGCAGGCGAAGACATCATCCATGTGAATGTTTTCAAACGCAACGATGACCGCACTATATACAATGTTATCTACAGCCACGGCAAAAACGGCACATCCTATGCCAAACGTTTTGCCGTAGGCGGCATCACCCGCGACAAATTTTACGACCTCACACAAGGGGCTCCCGGATCAAGAATATTGTATTTCTCTCCCAATTCCAACGGTGAAGCCGAAATTGTAAAAATTGTTCTCAAACCCAAACCCAAACTTAAAAAAGTCAATTTCGAATACGATTTCAGCACTCTCGCCATCAAAGGACGAAGTTCCATGGGTAACATCGTATCGCGCAACCCCATTAAAAACATAGGCCTGTACAGAGAAGGATATTCCACTTTGGGCGATAGAGAAGTATGGTTTGACGACAGCAACAACAAAATTAATTTTGAAAAACGGGGCTACAAATTGGGTGATTTTTCCGCCAACGACAAAGTGATAGCCTTTTACCAGGGCGGCTATTACAAAATCACCGGCTTTGACAGCAATGTCCACTTTGACGATGAACTGGTGGGCATAGAAAAATTGGTGCCCGACAAACCCATTACCGCTATCTATTTGGACACTGAAAAGAAAAAATATTATATCAAACGGTTTTTACCGGAAATTTCCGACAAAAGAATCGATTTTGTCAACAAGGAAAACAACCAGTCTTTAGAATTGCTGAGCACCAATTATCTGCCGCAAATAGAGGTATGCTACTTTATTAAAGACAAAAAAGACAAGCAAACCGCTATCATTTCGCCTCATGAATATGTGGAGACAATGAAAATAAAATCCAAAGGCAAACGCATAACCATAGACAATATCTTGTCTTTCAGTGAAACAGAACCGATTCCATACACTGTTCCCGAACAGCCGTCCCTGCCCGCAGAACCGGAGGAGACAAGCGTAAATTCATCTTTTAACGAACACTTTGATACCGATGACGACGACCGTGATTCGGGCATAGGAGTACAAATGAGTTTGGACATATAATGAAAAAATGGCTGTGGCTGCTCCTTTGCTTGTATGTAATAACATACACCCGTGCCGAAAACAAGACCGATATTTCGCTGAGTGCCAAAACACACGGCAACTATTCCGCTTTTTCACAACAGCGTTTGGTGCAATTCGGCATAGATTTCGGTTTTGACGTGCCGCTATACCAAAAAACTTACGGTTCACAATTTAAAATCAACCAATCACTCAATTTTGAAATAGGGGCTTTTGCCCGTGCCGGACGACAATTTTACGGACAATTGGGGCTCTACTATTTTATCAACAAATTGCAAGTCACCAATCTTAACACCCAATCCGATTCGCCCATAGAATTAGGACAACTATACGTGCCCGCCCTATTTGTGTACGGCCTGCCGTGGGGTAAAAAAAATATGTTCACCGTCAAAGCGGGCATAGCCTATCAAGGACTGGTGCGTTTGACCGACAATAAAATAGACTTCACCAAAAACGACATCCGATGCCATAATTTGAATTTCATGACAGGCGTCGGACTGGAAATAAGCAACATTACTTTTAACATCACCTATAAAAAAGCTTGCCTGCCTTTGGGTAAAGAATCCGGCAGCCGCTATTATCAGGATATGCTCTGCTTTTCTATAGGAATTGTTATATAATTATTACTGTCCGCTAAAACTTTTTGAACATAGCGAACCCCGTTCTTGAAACGCCACATTCAAATCACATATGAAAATTTGTTCAACTGATTTTTTGAAAAGATAGTTATTTTATGAATAAAAATCGGGGCATTTGTTTGTTGAATACAGGAATTCAGAAAAAAAATTTTCACATCCGTTTATAGTTCCGATTTTGCATATTTTCGGAGCGGGAAAAAAATATCATCACATTTCATCATGGACAAAAAAATCCCGCTATCCGGATTCAAACACATGAAACTGTTTCAAAAGTTAAGCATCGGGGCGTTTTCTCCTAACAGGAGGAATAATCCTATCCAGAAAGCGAATCGGAGGGCTCTGCCTATCAACATGAATATGGCGCTTTTAGTAAAATTCACCCTGTAAAATCCAAGTGCTATGGCAAACACATCACCTGCAATGGGGGTCCATGTGAGCAATGCCAGCCACACTCCGAACCTGTCTATTTTTGATTTTTGTTTTAACAATTTTTCTTCCGACACATGCAAGTATTTTTCTATCCAATACCATTTTCCCGCTCTTCCTAAGGCATAGGATGTAAGTCCGCCCAACCAATTGCCGGCGGTGGCAAAAGCAAACGACAACAACGGACGTCCGCCCGCCATTAATATGGCGACAATAAGAAAATCGGAAGAAAACGGCACCACCGTTGCAGACAAGAAACTCCCTGCAAACAAGCCCCAATAACCCCATGACTGTAAAAAATCCATTCTATTGCTCCTGCGATAACCGGACGTACAAACTATCAAAATATTGTCTCAACCTGTTTTCATCCGCTATCACGGAACGCAGGTGTTCCAGCTGCCGCTGCGCCTTGCCGCAAGGCAAATACAAAGTGAGATATCCGCCTTCGGCATATTTTTCTTTCAAATGTGACAAAGTACGGGCATACATCTGCTCTTTGTCCATTCCGCTATAATGACTTTGACCATATTGCATGGTTCTCAATATCACCTTGTCCGCCTCCAAATCTCTGTCCGCATCGGCCACAATACAGCCATAAATAGTACGGGGCGCATGTTTTGACGATGCCCTGTGGTCCTCTATCGCCTCTTTCATTATCAACAATTGGTCCGTAGTAAACCACTGACGCAAATGCTCATCTTCCATAAGTATACGCGCCGAATGTATATGATGCTGCTCTCTGCCGTATGGCATGCCCACATCATGATATGCCGCCACCACATACACCATATCGGCATCAGCACCGTACAGGGCTGCCAAAGACAAACTCTCCTCTATCACTGCTCTTACATGACTGATATCGTGTGCCTTGTCAAAAGTGCGATATCTGCTGATAATGGCAGACTCTACATATTGTTCCAAACTTTGCATAACTCTTTTTTCAATATGCAAAGATAACATTATTTCCTGCTGCCTGCGTAAAAGTGAAACAAAAGAAAAAAGACGGAAACAAGAATTTTCCGCTCTAATGTTCAAAATAGTCTTTCACCTCTACTATCCGCTTGTTTTTTATTCTGAACAACAAAGGCTCTATAGGAGGTACCCCGTATTTGTCCATCAAGGTGGCATCTCCGCACACACATTGCAC
Organism: Bacteroidales bacterium; assembly: GCA_017616775.1. Lineage (GTDB taxonomy): Bacteria > Bacteroidota > Bacteroidia > Bacteroidales > WCHB1-69 > UBA1205. The sequence continues at coordinate 67,299 of JAFZXM010000028.1, read as the reverse complement.
CTTATCGGAATACAACGACATAATAGCCGCCATATCTTTCTCATTATCAACCAAAACATACATTTTCAACGCACCTTTGTCTTCTATTGCATATTTTAAAACAGTATCTAAAGGAATAGTTCTGCATGTCCGGCAAAGATGTTTCGTTCTAAATGTGAACATAAAAAATTCGTTCTCCGTAAAATATTGAGGATGGTATTTATCCATATATTTCAACAACAATTTTTCCTGTTCATATACCGCATGATTTGTATTGCTACAACTATCAGCCGACACAAGCCAACAAAACAAAACTGCCCATAACCAATTATTGATAATTGAAATTGAGCAAAGACAATATGGTTTTTCCTTTATATTGTTCCGCATGATATAAACCTTTATGAGTCGGATAATAAACCGCTTTATAATCATTGTGCTTGAAAATCATGTCCCCCACTACATTAAAATGCTTATCTATCAATGTAAGACCATATTCTTTGTCATCCCATGTCGTCAAAAGGCCTTCTCTGTCTTTTAACGGCAAATCTTTTGCAAAAAAACGATAATACATTTCTTTATGATGGTCATATATAAACGTGGTGTAATAAAAACTTGTCAGCAAAATCTCATACATAAAATTCGGAGCAGAGACCTTACTGATCCTTGTAGTGTCTATTTTGGGAAGCGCCTTGTAATATTTGTTTTTTATATACAGAGAATCTGTCGTCTTATTTTTTATATCATAACAAAGCATCATAGGTGAAGTCTGAAATGCCACCACCATAGTATCCCCGTAAAACACAACAAGAGGCTCACAAGAAAAGTTTACCAAATAGGTGTCTGTTATTTCATACGGATATTTAAAGGGAAACACACGGGTGCCATGTTTTAACGAATATTCCGCCATCATCTCCATATCGCCATTATATTTCACAGGTATGGTCCGACTATTGAAATACATCAGTCCCATAGATTGCCTATGCCTATTCCATTGCATGTGGTTAAAACACCTGACATCGTATGCTGTATCAGCAATAACGGGAATTGATTTTATTACCGACCCGCTTTTTACATCCAAAAAACTGAAATGTTTAAAATCCACATAAGCTATCACCGTATCTTTATTTATCAAATCCCACCGGCTCACCTCACAATCGGCATCCACCGTATCTGCATATATTTCAGGTATTTTTAACTTATCACAAAATGTCCACCCGCTATCCGTCAATACATACAACCATAATGAATCACAAGCCTTGGGTTTACAATAGAAATAAATGCTGTCCCGATCACTTTCATAAAATCCATATCCGCTAAAAGGCGGTATTATGTCAAGTGTATCTGATGTAATAGTATAGCTTATATCGGGCTTATCGGACTTGCAATCATATAATACAACCGAACACAACAAAACCGACAATGTGTATATTCTTATTTTTTTATATTTACTCATCCGCCAACTGATATAATTCTTCTGGTGATTGTAATATTTCTCCTTTTTCGTAAAAATATTGATATAAATCCCAATATTGTAGAATAAAAGATCTGTCATTAGGAAAATATCCATAATTTTCAAGTATATCCATATATAGAAATTCAGCCCTCTCATTAGAAACTGAGGTCGGTGGCTGATCTCCAGGACTTTCAAAGGGAGTACATGGATGAGGTGATGTACATCGAAGTGTTGCGACAACTGCTACCGGACCGGTACATAAATAACCGTTTTTCCCATCTTGTGTCACACACCACTGCAACTGATATTTGAAAGGTTGCTGCCCTTCTTTCCTCATTTTTTTAATTTCTGTTACTTCATTTTTTTGACAACCGAAACACATTACTACTATTACCAACAAAAAAATGGTTATTTTACTATCTCTGCCCTGCATATTTTATAGGCAACCTCTAATTTTTACTAATTTTTCCTTTCATCGAAGTTTTTGACAGCAGAGGCTGCATTAGAACTATCCAAACCACAACAAAAGGGTTGTTTTTCAACTTGCAAAGTTAAACAAAATTTTAATACGAATCCTCCTTTCTTCAATTTTTTTATTATATTATATGTCAATAAGTTATATACACAATACTTGAGATTGAAAAAGTTTCAAACGTACTATCTGTTCGTAACGACACATGTTATAAATCAAATTGTTCATTCCTATTACTGATTTTGCCCTTGCTATTCCAATAGTACGCCAATAAATCCAACAATCCTGCATCATCCAAAATTTCCCGACAAAAAAAAAGAGACAGTTTTTCAACCGTCTCTTCTTTGTATTTTTTATTTTACAGGGCTATCGCATATTGTGGAATACATTGGTAACATCGTCGTCTTCTTCCAATTTTTCTATCAATTTTTCCACTTCTTCCCTTTGTTCGTCCGTAACTTCTTTGGTATCGTTGGGAATACGTTCAAATTGGAACGATTTGATTTCAAAACCATTGTCTTCCAAATATTTTTGTACAGGTCCGAAGGATTGAAAATCGGCATATATCATAATATCGCCTTCATCTTCAAACACTTCTTCCACGCCATAATCAATTAACGACAATTCCAACTCTTCCAAATCCACACCTTCTTTGCCTGCCACTTTAAAACTGCATTTGCGGTCAAACAAAAAATCCAACATACCCTGTGTACCCAAATTGCCGCCCAACTTGTTGAAATAAGAACGTATGTTTGCCACCGTACGCTGATGATTATCGGTAGCTGTTTCTATCACCAAGGCTATGCCGTGAGGGGCATATCCTTCATATACTATTTCTTTATAGTCGGAAGTGTCTTTTTCAAAAGCTCTTTTGATGGCACGTTCTACATTTTCTTTCGGCATATTTTCCGAACGTGCATTTTGGACAAGCAAACGTAAACGAGGGTTGGAATCAGGATCTCCTCCTCCTGCCTTTGCCGCCATTGTTATTTCTTTACCCAAACGGGTAAATACTCTTGCCATGTTTCCCCAACGTTTAAATTTTCTTGCTTTTCTATATTCAAATGCTCTTCCCATATTACTAATTATTTTAAGAAATGCAAAAATACTAAAAAAAATGATACTAAAACCGATTGCCGGCATTTTTTACATGCCTGTTTATTCAAACAATTTTTTTAACATATCGGCTATCTTCGATACCCGGACAACTTCTATTCCTTTAGCCGTTTCCTTGCCCGTATCGGCTATAAATATCCGTTGATAGCCCAATTTTGCCGCCTCATTGATACGCTGTTGCATGCGTGTGACGGGGCGTATTTCACCCGACAAACTGATTTCGCCGGCAAAACACACTTTCCCGCTGACGGCTATATCTGTTACAGAAGACAACAGCGCTGCCACTACTGCCAAATCGGAGGCGGTGTCATATGTTTTGATGCCGCCTGCCACATTCAAAAATACATCTTGTGTTCCGAATTTAAAGCCGCATTTTTTATCCAAAACGGCCAACAACATATTCAAGCGGCGGACGTCAAACCCTGTGGCCGACCGTTGCGGGCTGCCATACACGGCCGGCGCCACCAATGTTTGTATCTCCAACATCATGGGGCGCATGCCTTCCATGGCGCAGGTCACCGCCACTCCCGACACCTCCTCCCCGTGGTGCGAAATAAGCATTTCCGAAGGATTGGATATTTCTTTCAAACCTGCTTGCGTCATTTCAAATATGCCTATTTCCGAGGTGGAGCCGAAACGGTTTTTTACCGCTCTCAACATCCGGTACATATAATGGCTATCGCCTTCAAATTGCAACACCACGTCCACAATATGTTCCAAAACCTTGGGACCGGCTATCACTCCGTCTTTGGTGATATGCCCTATCAAAAACACGGGAACCCCTGTATTTTTGGCAAATTGTTGTAATTGAGCAGCCGTTTCCCGTATTTGGGATACCGTTCCTGCCGAAGATTCCAAACTTGAAGTCTGCAAGGTCTGTATGGAATCCACTATCAACATTTGCGGTTTCAGATTTTCTATGTGAGAAAATATAGTTGCCATATCGGTTTCGTTCAATATGTAAAAATTATCGCTTGCCTTATCGCTCATACGCATGGCACGCAATTTTATTTGCGAGGCGCTCTCCTCTCCCGATACATACAATATTTTCACCTCCGCAAGCCTCATTGCCAATTGCAACATCAGGGTGGACTTGCCTATGCCGGGATCTCCGCCCAACAATATCACCGAGCCGGGGACTATACCGCCGCCCAACACTCTATCCACTTCGGCTACATTAGAAACTATACGAGCGAAATCGCTTTCCGCAATTTCGCTCAATAGGCGCGGCTTGCCATTATTTGCTGCCGGCTGTTTGGTATTTTTTGTTTCTTTGTGTATCACCTCCTCCACAAAAGTGTTCCATTGTCCGCATGCGTTACAGCGACCGAGCCATGTTGCTGATTGCGCCCCGCAATTTTGGCAATAGTATACACTTTTGGATTTAGCCATACTAACGGTAGAATTCGTAATAGATAAGGGTTTCCACTCCTTTCATGGCAAAAGCGTCATCTTTCAGCTTGTAAATACGTGCTTCGCCCATATACGACGCCTGCAATGCAGGAGGCACTTCCGTATTTTTATCTTTTGCCTGAATGGTAACGGCCACTTTTCCTTTAGACAAACTCATACTATATTTGAAATCTGCTATTACAAACATGGTATGATTAACAGAATCTCTGCCATAAATGGTAAGGTTACCATTGTCAAAATCCCACATTTCCTGTTTGAGTGTATCGACTACAAAATAATTCAAAGATGTGTTGTATCTTTCCCATTGTCCTTGAATTTTTTTCTCTTTTGAACCGACACAGCTTGTCAAACTCAACACCATTAATACACTTACGGCTAATAATAATCTTCTTGCTATTTTCATATTTAAAGTCCTTTTATCGTCAAAATTTAAAAACGTGCAAAGATAGCACTTTTTATTGAGAAAACAAAATTTTGCGTGTCAAAAAAACAAAAAATCATAAAATAACAGGCTGCCTGCTGAAAAATAAAGAGATAAGGCGGAAATAAAATAAAAAAAAACTGCTGACCGCTAACACAAGCGGGCACGCATGGGGCTGTATTCTTGTTTTTTTCGCCGGTTACTCTCCCGAAAACAAATCCGGCCTGTTTTTATGCGTGCGCTCTTCCGATTTTTGCAGCTTCCATTCCGTTATTAATTTATCATTGCCCGAAAGCAACACATCGGGCACGGTATGCCCTTTGTAATTGTACGGCCGGGTGTAAACCGGCGGGGACAATACTCCATATTGGAATGAATCGCTCAAGGCGGAAGTTTCATCATGCAACACTCCGGGAATGAGCCGCACCAGGGTGTCGCACAACACCGCTGCAGGCAGCTCCCCTCCCGAAAGCACATAATCGCCTATGGAGATTTCTTTGGTGATAAATATTTCCCTTATCCGCTCGTCTATCCCTTTATAATGCCCGCACAACATCATCAGATTATTGCACATGGAAAGTTCATTGGCCATGGATTGGCTGAGCACTTCCCCGTCGGGGGTGAGAAATATCACATGGTCGTAAGTGCGAAGTGTAAACAAATGCTCTATACAAGCGGCTATGGGCTCTATTTTCATCACCATTCCCGATTCCCCGCCATAAGGATAATCATCCACTTTTTTATGCTTGTCGGTGGAATAATCCCGTATATTGTGCAGTTCGTATTCAAACAAATTGTTCTGTTGCGCCCTTTTGAGTATGGAACAATCAAAAAAACCGGCGAACATCTCCGGAAACAATGTCAAAATATCCACATGCATCATTCTTCGTATTTATACCCCACACCTTTGATGGTGATGATATTGTCTATTCCCAATTTTTCCCGCAAACGGCGTACATGCACGTCTATGGTTCTGTCTCCTACCACCACCTCATCGCCCCATACCGCGGCATATATCTCCTCCCTGCGGAACACCTTGGAAGGCTTGGATGCCAACAGATATAAAAGTTCGAATTCCTTACGGGGCAAAACAAAAGTATCCCCCTCGTGGCTTACGGTATAATTTTCCACATCTATCACCAAATTCTTCAAATGAATGCTTCCCTGACTATAAAACGAACTGTTACGCAAAGAACGTTTTACAAACGATGACCGCCTCAATAAGGACTGCACCTTGGATACCAATACCTTAGGCCTGATAGGCTTGGCTATGTAATCATCCGCTCCCGATTCAAAACCTTCTATTTGAGAATAATCTTCACTCCTTGCCGACAAAAAAGCTATCAGCACATCGTTATATTGCTTTTGCATGCGGATGGCTTTGCATACTTCAAAGCCGTCAATTCCGGGCATCATCACATCCAAAAGCACCAAATGCGGCTTAAGTTCCGCCATTTTTTGCAATGCATCGGTCCCATTGGTGGCCGTATCCACCAGATATCCTTCTTTAGTGAGATTATAGCTGATAAAATCCAATATGTCCGATTCATCATCTACAAGCAATATTCTGTATTTTGCGTTTTTCATTTTTTGCTCCCGTTTTCATTTGCCGAAAAAAACACCCCTTCTGATGATGTCTTTACCGCCTACTGTTGAAAATGCAAAGATACACTTATTGCATATATACAAAAAAACTATAGACCTATATTTGCAAAAATAACAGCAGATAAAAATGAAAGGCACCGCCTTGCTGCTGTTTTTCCCGCCTTTTGCCGCATTCGGGGGACAAAAAGCGGCTGTTAATAATTTTTATTGGTCCTATACAATAAAACGGCCGAATTACGTTATTTTATTTTACAACACACATTCATGAACGACAATTATTACAGTCCGCAAGGGTTTTCCATTCTTCCACCTGCCGTAAAGAATATTCTCATCATCAATGGTTTGTTCTTTTTAGCCACCATCGCCGCGCAACGATTCGGCATAGACATGTACGGCTTGTTCGGCTTGCATTTTTATGAATCTGAATTGTTTCATCCGCATCAATTTATCACCTATATGTTCATGCACGGCAATTTCGGGCATTTGTTTTTCAATATGTTTGCCTTGTGGATGTTCGGGTCGGCGATTGAAAATTATTGGGGAAGCAAGCGTTTTTTGATATATTATTTTATCACCGGCATAGGCGCCGCCATAGCGCATTACGCCATAGTGGCATGGGAATTGATTCCTGCCCTGCGATATATTGACGCCTGTATTGCAGACCCTACCGTTGCCAATATTCAAGCTCTGGCACAGCATCACCGGTTTGCCTTTGACGGCTTTAATTCAGAATTGGCTCTCGGATTTGAGCATTTCAAACAATATGTCACACAATTGGAATCGGGTGTCAATACAGCTGAAGCCAAATCTGCCGTTAACGAATATTTAATTCAATACAGAGAATATTATGTAAGCCGACCGAATATAGTAGGTGCTTCGGGAAGTGTGTTCGGATTGCTTTTGGCATTTGGAATGATGTTTCCCAATTCGCTGATATATGTCTATTTTTTAATTCCTGTCAAAGCCAAATGGTTTGTCATTGTATATGGATTGATTGAACTGATATATGGTATCAGCGGAACTGCCGACGGCGTTGCTCATTTTGCACACCTCGGTGGCATGCTTTTTGGATTATTGCTCATATTGTATTGGAAAAAGAAAGCAAAACAACATTGGGAATATTAAATGACAGAATTTAATCGTTTCGGCAATCCGCAATGGAAATATCGTATCAAAGCGTTTTTCACCTCCAAACGCGCTCTTAACAGATTGATTTCCATTAATGTAACAGTATATCTGGTATGTTTGGCATTACAATTGTTGGGCTCTGTGACCAATTTTTTATATGCCGGACACACCACTGCCGGCTCTTCTTGGATATGGAATTGGTTTGCAGTAAGTTCCAATTGGGAACAAGTGCTTGTCAAACCCTGGACTTTAATCACCAGCCTGTTTGTGCACGCCAACTTTCCGCATATACTTTTCAACATGTTCACCCTTTATTTTGCAGGCACTTTTTTTACCCGGCACTTTTCTGACAAACAATTATATACCGTATATTTCACCGGTGGCATTATAGGGAATTTGCTTTACATATTGTCTTATAACTATTTCCCTGTTTTTGAGGCGGTAAGGGCATCGTCTTATGCCGTAGGCGCATCGGGAGCCATTATGGCCATATTGGTGGCAATAGCCTGCAAAGCACCCGATTACAATATCAATATGCTGTTTTTGGGCAATATCAAACTCAAATGGATTGCCGTCATATTTGTCATTATTGATATTTTGAGTATTCCGCAAGGCAATTCGGGAGGTCATTTTGCCCACTTGGGCGGAGCCCTTTTCGGATGCTGCTATGTGATGTTTCCCTATTTAAAAAACAAATTCGCCTTGTCTTCCACATGGAAACGCACATCTTCCCACACCCCGCCCCCTCATCAAAGCAGGCCCCAAAGTGACGAAAGCTACAATGCAGAACGCGCACGATACCGTAAAAAAGTTGATGAAATATTGGATAAGGTAGCCAAAAACGGTTATCAAAGTTTAAGCAAAGAAGAAAAAGAATTTTTATTTGACACAAGCAAGAAAAAGAATTGGTAATATGGCAAAAAAACACGGAATCGGCCTCCCTGTAAGAATAGTATTGTTAATACTCAACGGGTGCTTTATCGCTCTATTGCTGCTATCCTACCTATGCCAACTGCTGAATCCCCAAACATTTCCCAAACTCAGCATTTTTTCCATATTATACCCCTACACTCTTATTGTCAACATTTTATTTATCATCTATTGGGCTATCACAAAAAACAAACATGCATTTTGGTCAATTATTGCCATAGCTATAGGTTGGTCCAATGTGGGCAAATTTGTACAGTTGAAAGCCGTTTCCCTGCCCGAAAACTCACAAAGCATGAAAATTATGAGCTACAATGTGCATGTAATGGGCGTAGATAACCACAGTATTCATCAAAAAGACAGTATTATCTCTTTTTTGGCGGAAGAGCAGCCCGATATTATATGTTTGCAGGAATTTTACGACCGCAAGGAAAAGAATGCACAACAAATCATCAGCCAAGCCGATGTCAAATATTTTTACAAATCCACTTGCGTTACAGAGGGTAATGACACATACGGACTCATCACATTCAGCCAATATCCCATTATAGACCATGGTGATATCCGCTTTGACAATTCCACAGGCAACCACGCTTCATATATAGATATTGATGCAGGCAGCGATACCTTTAGGATATATAACATACATTTACAATCCATGCATTTTGCCAATACAGACTATTCTTTTGCCCGACAAGCCACCAAACCTTCCGGCATGACTTCCGATGAATTCAAACAAGGAAGTAAAGCTTTGGCCCGCAAAGTGATAAATGCCTCCGTAAAACGCAGTGAGCAGGTAAGCCGACTTTTACAACACATACAGGCTTCTCCCTATAAAACCATACTATGCGGCGATTTTAACGATACTCCATGGTCTTACGCCTATCGCCAACTGAAAGGGAATAAAAAAGATGCTTTTGCGGAAAGCGGAAAAGGATTTGGCAATACCATGACCATCAATAAATTATTTGCATTCCGCATAGACTATATATTACTCCACCCCGACCTTTCCGCCTACGAATACCATACATCCCGCACAGGCTATTCTGACCATGAATGTATTATGACGAATATTACATGGTAATGCTATTACGTTTTCCATAGGCTAAAACTTTTTGACAGCCCGAACAGTTAGATCTTCATAAGTATGCCCTATATTTATACCCGAATAATAGTCAAAATATTCTCCTGTATCCTCATCATATTTTCCAATATCAATAAAAGGGGATGTTTACAGATAAATTTTATTCCTTAACAATTTTTTTAGCAATAACAGTTTCATCGGTTTCAATAGACAACAAATATATTCCTTGCGGCAAAGAGGAAATATCCAAGCTTGTCGCATTACTTTTTTGCTCTTTCAGCAAAACTCCCAATACATTATACAAATAGGCGCTTTTTATATTCTCTTCCGGAAGGTCTATATAGATATAATCTTTGGCAGGTTGGGATAAACATTTATGGTAGTTTGAAGTGAAGCATCAGAGATGTTCAAATCTTGATAATTGATTTTTGCAACTATTCCATCACCGGCTGCCACATAGAAAAGAGCATTTTTTCCATTTACGGCGTTTCATGCAAATATACAATTTTAATAAATATAAAAATCCTTTAATGCAAAAAATAATAATCAAAAAAAATAACTTCTAAAAATCCATTATTCTTTGATACATAAACAAAAACTTTTGCATTTTACCTGAAGCCGGTGCCGACACTGATACTATACCCTATAAAGCGGAATATATTACTCTCCGTTCACTACCGTAACAGAGCCATTGAGTATAATAGCATCTTTACCGGACATGGGCACGGCTTTGGCCACCCAATAATACACTCCGTCGGCGACTCTGTTTCCATGCAGGTCTTTGCCGTCCCACCAGAAACTATTGTCATAATCGGGACAATTGGGGGCATTACAATTGCTTTTCCACACTATGCCCCCCCAGCGATTGTAAATGGTCATGCTGAATTGGTCAAAATAACCGTTATCGGATAAAGGTTTGAACACGCAAGGCAGACCCTCACACACTCCGTCAGGTGTATAAATATTAGGGAAATCCAATCCCGCCAATACCGTTACAGGGTGTATCACCGTATCTTCGCAATCGTAAGCGTCTATAACTTTTAGCATCACATTAAATTCTCCTGATACTCCCACATAAGTATGGCTCGGATTAGGAATTGTATCCGTTTGATTATCATCAAAATCCCAATACCAGGATTTAATACCACCGGCAAAGGCGGTTGACAAATCGGTAAATTGAATGGGATCACCGTATTTGCACACCCATGGGGTGGCGTCAAATTCGGCTACGGGCGGCGGAAGATTGATCACATTCACCGTATCGTAATAAATGGCGGTACATTCCGTGCCGGCAAAGGTCACATGCACTTCATAACTATAACTGCCACTTGAAGAAAAGGAGCGTTGACAGGGATAATCCGTTGACTTGTCCCCATCGGCAAACAACCACTCATAATGAGATATGGAGTCCGCATAGGTGCTGTCCTGCAACCTGAATTCGGCTTCCGACATGCCGCAATCGGATATGGTGTCGGGTAAAAATTCCAGCATCGGCAAAGCCGCCACATGCACTGTTTGTGTTACCACGCTGTCGCATTGTTTAGCATACACATGCATGGACACATTATAATCTCCTCCTTGCGAATACATGGTGGTGCCGTGATAATTGTTGGATGTACTGCCATTTCCGAAATCCCACCATACAGAATCTATACCTGCCGATACAGGATCGGTAGTGGAGATATTGATCAACTGCACAGGGTCATAGGGGCAATACAAACTGTCCGACAGATAGTCTGCATCAAGCTGTATAGCCCAAATGGTATCTTTTCCCCTCCATTCGTAGATGCACTGCTCCATTTTCCCATTGTGATTGGTCCATTTAATAAGATAGAAATAAGGAACATAAGGCTTGGGCAAGGTATAGGTAAAAGAACAAGTATCATATACCATGCTTCCCCCTTTGACAATCACATTGGCACCATCCGGATTCACCATAAAAGTATCGGCATTGGTAATACTGGGGGTAAACACCACATCCAATGGAGTACAACCGGAAAGCGGCGCATATGCGAAATCTCCGATAGGACCGTCTATAAACACATATTGAGGCATATACAGGGTATCATAACAACCGATATTATCCCGTACTATAAGGGTGATATCATAATATCCCGCATGACTGTAATGATGTATGACGGTATCCATATCCATGCCTGCCACTTCATTGGCACTGCCGCTGACACTGTCGCCGAAATTCCATTTCCACCATTCCACATCTCCCATGGAACTATCCTGAAAGGTGATGGTGCGCCCCACCGAACCGGGACAGGGATACACATGACCCGTATCGGTAAAAAGAGCTGTAATATTAGACATGTATATGGTATCAAAATACATTTCATAACAATCAATATCTGCACATGTTACAGTAAGACTCACTATAATAGTATCCATTCCGGGCTGATAGCTGTAATGATGCTTTACCTTTGCATTTCCTATGGTAACAAGGGTTGTGCTATCCCCAAAATCCCACAAACATACAAAATTACTGTCATCAGAGGGATCCACATAGGAATTATTTGTAAAAATTACATCATCCGTATTACAAATAACATGTTTATCCGGGATAAATTCAGGAAACACTCTTTTAATCAATATATATCCTAAAGAATTGATGGTGGATTCACAATCATATTCATTTGTAATGGTCAAACGCACATTATAATATCCGGCATTGGTGTCGGACACAAATACAGGATTGGCTGCATAGGAAGTATCGTCAAAGATGATCCATCTTCTATTGGTTATAACGGTGCTGTCGTAAGGAGCCTCGGTATAGGATTCATCTTTTAAATAAAAAGTATCGGGGCTATTGGCACAAAACACTTCCTGCCGCGTATGAAAATCTATACTGTCGGTACTGGATTTGAATGCCGGCTTACTGGAGGGATGAATAAATAAATTAACAGGATATGCCCGTTCACACCCCACGCTATCCTCATCATAAATTAACCCTTGATAAGTGGTTCCTCCTTTTAACAGTGATGAATTCAGTTCATGCCTGATTTTATTTTTCATACGTATGGTATCCAATTTGATAACATCGGTAACATCTTGTGTATTAACCAACTTAAATCCCCAATAAAGAAAACTTGAATTACATATTGAAGAATCATACAATACGCACCGTGTTCCTCTGCAGACATTAAGAGAATCGGAAACAGACGGTTCCGCTACCGATATGATGACAGCTTTAAAGGCTGTATCTTCGCAATATTTGCATCTGTTATAAGTAGGGCTATATATATCAACAGAATCATCATTAATGGCAATCAAAGTATTGACAAAATAGCCTCTTTGGGTATATAAGGCATTGTTTTTTGTTTGGCGGAAATCAAATGTGACTGCACTGTCGGAAGGAATCAGTCCGGTAGTGGTTTGCTGTGCCAGTATGGTATCGTCGCCAAAATACCACTGCGATGAAGTGGCATCACCAAGAGGATAATATACGGGCTGAAACAGCAATTTTGTAGTATCGCATAGTATATAATCCGATGCTGCAGGCAATGTGGCATTATAGTCTATTCCCGGCGGACATATGTACGCCACCGAATCGTGTATAACAGTATCGGAAGGACAATTATAGTGAGTTGTCAACACACCTAAACGTTGTAAGCCCAAATGAGGCACTGTAACTTTTGGCCCGTCAACAAGAACTACTTCATCGGGATGATCAGGGTCAAACCACCAATATCTGTTGTGTTTTGTCCGCGCCACCAAATTGCCGTTGGCATCCACGGAATCGTACAAATTCACGTCAAACGCAAAATCAGAATAACAATCCTGCACAAAATTATAGGAAAAATTCACCAAAGGCTTATATCCGAATTCAAAAGATTCTTCACGATAAATCAAACAAGTGTCTTCTATGAACACACACATCACATATTCTCCCGTATCATAATAGTGGCAGATGGTATCATAATACGAAAAATGATACAGCATGGCAGTATCGTCCAAATTATGCTCATAATCCCAATATATGGTAAGATTCATATCCATGGAATCTCTTTCGTAACGATAAAACCGATAAAAATTATAGAAGCACACTTCATGCGGCCCGCATAAATCGGTGGAATCCGTAATTGCATTCCAAGACACCACGGGGGCGTCTATACAATAAGTTTCCATAGCTAAAGGCAACACACAGCCGTAAGGAGTGGTGACAATAGCAAATACCGTTTTGGGATAGAGACAAGATATATAATGATTATAATGTGTTTTAGCAGTATCACCCCGCACCGTATCGCTTCTGTTTTCCACCATCCACAATACTTGTTCCATACCAAAGTCATCGTTATATAAATATTGGGTGGCATTGGTAAAAGTGAATTCAAAATCAGGGAAACACCCATCCATATCAATTTGTATTTTGGCCGTATCCTGCTTGTAAATATGAATATGTACTGTATCATAGCCTATACATCCTTCGGATGAAACAGCAGTAAGATAAATGGTTTTTTCACCTCTGTCGTAATACTCATAGGTAATTCCTTTGTTGGTGGAAATATATTTATTGGTATCTATTGTCCAGGTATAGGTGGCTCCTGCATCCAATCCCATCAAAAGCACCGATGCCGGCAGATAACAAAAAATGGTATCAGACACTGAAATATGGGGAGTGTATGCACCTATCCGTATTTTATTTTTATAGGTAACGGTATCAGCACACCCGTAAGGAGAACGGGCAATAAGGGTAATATCGTAAGAGGCCGGTTGATTTCCGATCACATAAGTGTGGGTGGGCGATTTGGCATAAGACATGGAATTATCACCGAAATCCCAGATATAGGTATTGCTGTCCACATCGGCACTGGTATTGGTAAAATGGACCAAGGCGGCATTATTGCCCACACAAAAAAAAGTGTCTGTTGTAGTAAAATCCGCTTGGGGTGTACGCCCTACAGCAATATAATTGTCAAAACTCACTATACTGTCACACCCGTTGGTATCAACAACGGTGAGCGACACATTATACTTTCTGGTAACATTATTGTTATAATAATGCAGAGGACTTGCTTGGGAAGACGACAAACCGTCTCCGAAATCCCAGAAATAAGAACGGATGCCGTTCGACTGAGCGATAGCGGAAGTAAATTGAATACTTTCTCCTGCGCAAATGCTGTCGTCGGCGGCAAAAAAAGTAAATATAGGCTTGGTATATACCTCTATCACTTGCTTGGCCGTATCTTTAACATTACCTGCAAAAGTAACTATCAGCGTAATGACATAAACGCCAGGATTATCGTAAGGGTGTTGAGGCGAAGGTGACAGCTGGGTATAATGTGTGCTATTGTCTCCAAAATCCCAATCCACAGCCACCACAGTACCGATGCTTGTATTGGTAAGCGTGGCGGTAGAGGGAACGCATTTGGTATTTTGACTGACGGTAAAAGAGGCCGTTTGCGCATGTGATGCACATACATACAGCATTAAAAATGCCATCAAACAAAAACCTCTTTTTTTCATTGACCGTCTCATCTATACATAGGATGAAAATTTATTGATTTTTGTTGCCTGCAGAATAATTTTTTTATAATCCGATATCAAAAAGGTATCATTCAACAAAAAGTTGAATGATACCTTGATTATTCATTACCATCTCTATTTAGTTCCGCCTATCACGGTTACAGAACCGTTGAGTATGATAGTGTTGGTTTCGGACAATGGAATACCATATACCACCCAATAGTACACGCCGTCGGAAACACGACTGCCTTGTTTATTGCGGCCATCCCACCAGAAATCGGTGCCGGGAGAAGGACAGTTAGGATCGGTACAGCTGTTCTTCCATACCAATACGCCCCATTTGTCGTATATTTCCATCTTGAATTCTTTAAAGAATCCTTTATCTTCGATAGGACGGAACACGCAAGGTTCTCCTCCTACGGTAGCATCAGGGGTGAGTACATTCGGGAACGACATGCTTTCCGTAACCAATACTTGTTTTTGTACCGTGCTCTTACATCCGTATTCATCTGTTACCACTAAAGTAACGGTAATATAACCGGAAGTGTTTTCATAAATATGACTCGGACTTTGATTGGTGGAATCCGTTTCATCATCACCGAAATCCCATGACCATTTAACCAATTTGCCGTCACCTTTGGTAGAAGCATCAATGAAATTGAATGTTTCGCCTGCATTTGCTTCGGTAGGCGTAGGTGTAAAGTCCGCCACAGGAGAAATATAAGCAAATATCACAACGGTATCGGTATAACGTTTTACACAATTTTTAGGTACATAGGTGATATCCACATCGTAGGTGTAATTTCCGGACTGTGCGAATTCCCTGCTTGCAGGATGTCCTTCCATGGTTTCACCATCGCTGAATGTCCATTCATATTTGGTTATTCTTGACATCTGCTTAGGCGTAATAGTGCTTGAATCCACGGTGAACACAACCTCCAAACCGTCACATGCCTTGGCGGTATCGGGTATAAACTTCACATCGGGTATTTCTATCACCTCTATATATTTACTGGTAGATTTTGCACATAATTTGGAATAACCCGTAATGGTAACTTTATAGAATCCGGCGGAATCGTATTGGGTTTGTCCG
This sequence comes from Bacteroidales bacterium, assembly GCA_017616775.1. Classification (GTDB taxonomy): domain Bacteria; phylum Bacteroidota; class Bacteroidia; order Bacteroidales; family WCHB1-69; genus UBA1205. Next base: position 51,136 of record JAFZXM010000028.1, on the reverse strand, counting down.
TTATCCATGGTAGTGGTATCCCCACCTTCATAGAATGACCATGTAGAGGAATCCAATGACAAAAGTTCCGGTTGAACGGTGGTGGTGTTATTAAATGTAACAGGCACCTGCGGACAATATAGACTATCTATATCAAAATCAGGCTTCATTTCTATTGCCCATACAGTATCGTCACCTAACCATTCCACAACGCAACGTTCACGATTACCGTTATTATTGGTCCATTTAATCAAAGTGAAGAACGGAACATAAGCTCCCGGAGCTTTATATGTGTGATAAACGGTATTATTAACGGCTATACCTGAACGAATTACCTGAGTTGCCCCATCAGGGTTGATAATAATACTGTCAGTATTGGTAATGGTAGGTTGGAATGCTATTTTCAAGTTGATACAACCCGAAAGCGGAGTATAAGTGAAATCACCGGCAGGACCATCTATAAAGAAGTACCCGATATTATAAGATGTATCGGTACAACTTGCATCATCGGTTACTATATAAATCACATCATAGGTACCGGCAGTGCGATACAAGTGCAAAACCGTATCCATTTTGCTGCCTTCTGCATGGTTGGCAGAACCGCTTGCGGTATCACCGAAATTCCATTCATAATATACAATGTTTCCTTGAGAATTATCATAGAAACTTGCATTGATACCGGTACTTCCCGGACAAGGATAATTATGACCGTTGTCGGTGAATGCGGCAATAGGACGGGTTATACATATTGAATCGGTAAAAGTGGAAGAACAATCCATTCCTTCTGCCTCACAAGTTACCGTAACGGCAATACAATTCATCACATTGGGCAAATCGTAAGTGTGAGGCACCACTTTTTGTGCCGCGGTTGAAGTGGAGGTAATGGTTTGCGTATATACGGGTGAACCGTCACCAAAATCCCAACGGCAAGTTAAAGTGGTATTTTTGTTATATGACTTGGGAAATACTTCTGATGTATTGGTAAAAGGAACCGGTGTTTTGTTACAATAAGTCTTTTTGGTGGTGGTAAAACGGGCGTCCACCATATTTACCAAAACATATTCGGGAAATTCTATGGTAGAGTCACAACCATATTCATTGATTACCGTCAATTTAAGGTCTTTCAAACCGTAAATGGTATCTACCAAAGCCGGATTTTGCAAATGAGAGGTGTCTTTTCCAAGTACCCATTCCCAACCGGTGATACGCAAGTTTTCAAACGGGAACGGAGAGAAAGAAGCATCTTTCAAATACAGCGTGTCAGGATTGTTAAGACACAATGTATCTCTTCCGAAATAATAATTGGATTTAGTGCGGCTGGACACAAATGCCGGAATGCTTTGAGGATATACATTTACCACCAATGTATCGGTGAATATACATTTACCGTAAGAAGATGTATCTTGTAATACAGCTACATAGCTATTGGGATAATAGAATTTGACCCATGTACCGCCGATAGGTGGCCGTTTGCTTGCCACGGGCTTATAGCCATGAGTGGGATACGGATCATTAAGCGGCCATGCTGCATGTGCAGGATCGGCTGCTGAAATAAATGAGAACCCCCACAATTCGTGCGAAACGCAATTGAGCACTTCGGTGGAATCCCAAAAACGGATACTGTCACCTGCACACACATATACGTTTTCACTTCCCATATCTGTGGTAAAATTCATTCTATACGGAGATATTAAAAATACCTGTTGGGTTTCATCGGTACAATATCCGCAACGATTGTAGGTAGGACTTGTGGAATCCAAAGAATCGGTATTTTCAGCCCACAAGGTTGCAACAATCACACCTTCCAAATTACACAAATAACCGGGTTCTGCACCACCGGTGTCGCAATAATAGAACGAAGGATCCGGATCTGTCGGCAACAGAGTGTCTGACCATGTTTGTTTGTATCTACCGTCGCCAAAGCCCCAACGATAGGCTGTACCCAAACAGTTGTCATGCGTTTTGGCGAATTGTACATTGATAAAATCACAATATTCGGGAGGTGTACCGTCCATATCATTTTTCGGGTTATCGAATGCCACTACAGGAGGACACACATAGCAAGTACTGTCCAAAGTGGGACCGCTTCCGCCGCAACCGTTATGACTGGGTGACAATTGCAATGCATGATATCCCGGTGAAGAGAAGCCTACGCTGCTGGTATCACCTGAACCTATAGGCGAGCCTGTAGTGGGATCTATCCACGTCCATTCATTGGCATAGGCATCACCGACGATATTGCCGTTGCTGTCCAAAACATCGTATGCCCTTACATTCAAACCTATGGAAGCTTTACAATCTTCTTTGAAATCAAATTCAAAACTGCATACAGGAGGATAGCCCACCATTATGGTGTTGATATATACATCATATCTGCAACCCTGCTCGTTGATTAATGTTACATACACTTGATATACACCCGTATCCTGATAGGTGTGCGATTGCACATCCACATCCAATGAATTGGTGGTATCGGTGGTGTCGCCAAAATAATCCCAACGCCAGATAAAATCAGTGATAGGCGATGATGTTACCAATGAGTCCACTATATTGGCCAATGTTACTGAGTGCGGGGCACATCCGTGCGGCGGATTGGGCGGTGCGGGATCTATTACTGCAGCCCTTGCACTCATGGCAAAGAAGTGCACCCTGAAGAATACCGTATCCAACACACAGCCATAAGGTGTGGTCACTATCATTTGGCAATCGTAATCGCCCAATGCGGGATAAGTGTGTGTTATGGTATCGCCGACACCTGTCATGCCGTCTCCGAAACTCCACCATGTGCTTTTGAAACCGAAATTATCATTGGAGTTATATGCTGTAGAATCGTAGAAATATACAGGAGTGGCAGGATCACACATATTGGTATCTATCACATAAGGAATACCGGTGACATCATCATACACGTGTATGGTGAAAGTATCATAAGCAATACATCCCTGAGGTGCGGTAGCTTGTACCACCACGTCAAAAGTACCGGATGTACGATATGTTTTTTCCAGATAGGAGTTGGCAGAGAAATTTTCATACCCGTCTCCCCATGTCCATTTGTATTGGGTACCTCTTACATTCAAACCTTGTACTACTGTTTTGGAAGGCACCCCGCACAGGATAGTGTCGGAAACATTATAAAGTGCCTCAAAGTTAATCATTTGAATATAATTGTATTTGGTGAGGGTATCCACACATCCTTTGGGGGAGGTGGCTACCAATGTCACATTATATGTTCCTTGAGGAAAAGTAACGGTGGGACTGGCAGCCGTACTTGTTTGATACGGGTTATTCATGGGACCGAAAAACCATTGATAGGTGTTTCCCGTGGTAACGCCCGTGTTATTGGTGAAAGTGGCTGTACCCGTAGTGGTATTGTTATTGTAACAAAATATGGAATCCGACGCATAAAAATCCACTTCCGGCTTTTGCCACATGGGAACGGCATTCTGCACGGTGTATGAAGAAGTACAACCGTTGGTATCGGTAACGGTAAGGGTAACAGGATATGAAACCACTAAATTACCGGCATTGTCGTACACATATTTAGGATTTGCCTGTGAACTTTGACCACCATCGCCGAAACTCCACAGATAAGACTGTATTTGCCCCGCATTTCCCGGTGCCGTAACAGATGATGTAAACGACACTTCTTCTCCCGGACAAATAGTATCTCCCGCAGTGGTAAACGTGGCTGTTACGGGGGTTACCATACGGATGGTAGCCGTTTTGGTTTTGGTGGTATTGCTGTAACGCACCGTTAATGTAACAGTAAACGTGCCGGCCGTGGTATACGGGTGAACGGCATCCATAGTAGTTGCATGTGTGGTATTATCACCAAAATCCCAATCTATACTTTGAATATCACTAGGATTGGTACTGGTGTTGGTAAAAGTAACCGTACCGGGCACGCATGGCGTACCATTGGTATAATACCAACTAAAGTCGGCAATTTGCGCCATTGCCGTCCCTGACATTAAACAAACGAGACTGATAATAAAAAATTTCCTCATATTAATATAATACTTTAATTACAAATTAATTCACTCCATAGACGAAACAACTTTTCAAAAAGTTGCCTCCTATGCTAAAAATATTTGCAAAGGTACGAAAAAAATGATAATAAACAAGTTATTATGAAAAATATTTTTTCATTCTAACGTTTTATCCCCATAATTTGATCTATAACATTTTGACATTCTGAACTATATTGAGGAAACTTTTTGGCAGTGCGCTCCAATAAAGTCAATGCTTCATCCCTGCTCCCTGTTTGAGCCAGAAAAACAGCATCATAATAGTTGGCCTCAAAAGTCCGTTTATTTTTCTTCATACAGGCTTCCATAATTTCTTTTCCTTTATTCAGGTTGCCCATTTGAACGTACATCACGGCCAAATTGTAATAATATTGTGCCGAATACGGATTTTCGTCTATCATACGCTGATGCAGGGCAAATATTTGGTTAAGCATGTTCTGGTCGTGAGAACTTTGATATACATTGCCATAAACATTGGTTGCCACGTTTAAGAAATTTTCATTGGGGCAAACATTCACCAACTGATTGGTAAAATACAGCATGGAATCCACCCTTTGCATGTTGGCGTACAATTCTATCAAACTCAATATGGCCGTTTCGTTATGCATATCGTAACGATAGGCATCGTTATAAGCGGCAATGGCTTGCTGCAGCACTTCATAACGTTCTTCGTTTGTCAAAGCGGTGTCCGACAATTTGGATTTCAGCAGATAGCCGGCATAGTCCGATTTGTTTTCCCGCCTGATGACGGCGGCGATAGGTTTTCCTCCCACATCTATGGTGTGTATGGTTCCTTTGGGCGGCCATATTCCGTTTTGAAGCTGGTAGGCATTGATATAGGTATTGATGGAAATAGCATAATCCCAATCGGAATTGCCCCGTTCATAATATCTTATATAGCTCACTTCATAACTTTTGGCCGTATCGTGGCGGAAATAATATTCTATGGCTTTGTGGTCGTTGGAGGCAATGATGATTTTTTTGCCTTGCGTGGGTTTCAAGTTGTTTTTTATCAAATAATTATCCAGCCATTGGGCAGCTGCTCTGGTGGAATGCTGATAATAATCGGTTTCGTATTTGCCGTAATTGGCGGCTATGCCTCCGCAAAGCCGGTTATAATACACATATTCATGCGGGTGGGAGCGAATGATATGCACTACGGGGAATAACATTAACAAACCGAACAATACGGGTACCAGCGGGCGTATTTTGGGTTTGGCATATTCATACAAATGTTCCCAGCCCAAGGCGGCTGCCGCTACAAAAAACGGATAGGTGAACAATACATGACGCCATCCGCCATATACATTGGAGGCTTTATATATGATGTACAATATGGGGAAAGCAAAGGAAAAAACGATGATAAAGGCAATGATGCCCCCTTGTTTTTTCACTATCTTCTTTATAAAACAGCAAAACAGAATCAAACCCAATATCACCGCTTCGGGGATGGTCATGAATATGTATTTCGGCAAATAATACCAAGGGGCGTTGGTTGACCATATATTCACTCCTTCGAATATTTGTTTCAGATTCACGCTATAATGCTCCATCAAATCCAAAGCTTCTTTGGCATGGCTAAACGGACTTTGTTGCAAATAAGGCCACAGAATGATGCTGACAAAGAATCCCCCCAGGCTCACTGCTGCCAATTTGGCTATCAATACCAATCCTTTGGTCCAAAATTGTTGTTCCGTCCATTTGTTTTCTTTGTTGACAAAGAAATACCACACTCCGCAGAACAACATCAGATAGGCCGCCAACATCAGGCCTCCTATACGGATGCTGTTGGCCAAACCTATACCCAATGCAATGTAAACCAACCGTTTGACACTTGTTTTGGGCAATTCTTTTACCAACAATATCATTTGATAAATGGCCAAGGTGTAACCTAAGGCAAAAGGAATGTCTTTGGGATTGTTGAAAGAATGTCCCAAAAAACGGGGTGAAAGCAGCAGCATCAAAAACCCGAGCAGAGCTGCTCTATAACCACATATTTTTGCCAACAGCAAAGCGATGACAAAGGCGATGCACCAACCGGCCAAAGCATTGCAAACATGCCTGAATTCATAAGGATGCTCTATATGGAACCATTTGATAAACAAATAAGTGAAATTGTCAAACGATTGCCCGTAGTATTCCAGATTTTGCGTAAGCGGGTCGCCTTGCGTATTCAATGCGGCGGTATCGCCTTTTGCAAAATAATCGTACACTCTGGAAGAATGCACATAACTTGACTTTTCATCACCTGAAATGCCTGAATTCAAGCTCAACACGGGTGCAAGCACAAAGAATACAGCGGCTGCTATATAAAATATGGTACGGTATATTTTACTTTCGCCGCCTGTATTGTTTTCAGATTTGCCTTTATTATCCGTTTGCTCCGTTACAATCTCTTTTTTATGATGTTTTATAGCCATTTGCCTAATATTTTTAATGAAAAATAAATTTGCAAAAATATACAAAAAAAACATAAGGGGTCAGCTTTTTCGGGAAAAAATACCCCTTATCATCTTTTGCCCTTGCAAAAATATTTTAACTGACTTATAATGAATGACAAATAAAAAAATCAGCAATAATGCGGATTCGTATTGATATTTTTTATACCTTTACCTATTTTGCAAATACAACATAATTCACAGAATTACAATGATGTTAATACAAAAAGATTTAAGCAATTTGCAGGATTTGTTTCCAAACACATTTACCAAAGAGCAGGTATCGGCGTGCAAAACCCTATTTTTAAAAAAATTGGCGTTAAAAGCACATGCATACTATAAGGGTAAAATGCAAACCGTTCCCAAAGTTCCCGTAAACGGTTATAATTGGTTCAATGTATGGTACACTCCCGGAGTATCGGCCATATCCACTGCCATTCGGGACAATAACGACCTTTCTTACACCTATACCAACAGGAGCAACCTGGTGGCGGTGTTATCCGACAGCACCAGAGTATTGGGAGACGGCAATTGTACTCCTCCCGGCGGATTGAGCGTAATGGAAGGAAAGGCATTTTTGATGAAATATCTGGGCGGAATAGACGCTATGGCTTTGTGCATAGACAGCCGTGACGAAACGGGCAACAACAATCCTGACAATATTGTCAACTTTGCCCGCATGGTTCAGCACAGTTTCGGGGCCATCAATTTGGAAGACATCTCCTCCCCCAATTGTTTTAAAGTATTGGACGACTGCCAAAAAGTATGTGATATTCCCGTATGGCACGACGATGCCCAAGGTACGGCCTGCGTTACTTTGGCCGGCTTGACCAACGCCCTGCGTTTGACAGGAAAAAAAATTCAGGAAGCAAAAATAGTGCTTTTCGGCGCCGGAGCCGCTAATTCCAGCATAGCCCGCCTGCTTATGGCCGACGGGGCACAGGGCAAAAATATCATCCTGTTTGACATCAACGGCTCTTTGAATATTCACCGCACCGACTATCAAAACAATCCTATGGCTTACCGCCAATGGGATTTATGCCAAAAAACAAATCCCTTATGTATCACCTCTATTGAAGAGGCTTTTAAAAATGCCGACGTGGTCATATCTTTATCCAAGCCGGGGCCAGACACCATCAAACCGGAATGGATACAACTGATGGCACCCAAACCCGTTGTATTCGCTTGCGCCAACCCCGTTCCTGAAATTTATCCTTATGCCGCCAAAGATGCCGGCGCATATATAGTGGCTACCGGCAGAGGCGATTTTCCCAATCAGGTCAACAATTCCGTTTGTTTTCCTTCCATACTTAAAGGAGTGCTGTCGGTGCAATCACGCAAAATAACAGACACCATGACCATAGCCGCTGCCCATGCCATAGCAGACTTTGCTTATCAAAGAGGCATAACCGTTGACAATATCATTCCCAAAATGAGCGAAAACGATGTATTCCCTTATGTAGCTGCCGAAGTGGCCATGCAGGCCCGAAAAGAAGGATTGGCCAGACTGCCGCTCACCAAAAAAGAGGTATATGATATGGCTCAACAAGATATCTCCGATGCTCAAAAAACAATCAATATACTTACAGAACAAAACATGTTGCCTCAAATGCAGGAAACCGACATTCAAGCAATATTGAACGAAGCCATTAACGAAATAACACACAAGTCATGATAGATTACATCAACGGAAGCATCACCGAAAAAACACCCACTTACGTAGTGATAGAATGTGCCGGTGTAGGATATATGATACATATTTCCCTTAACACCTACAGCCATTTGCCGCAAATTAACCGGCAGTGCAAACTGCTGACACATCTTCAGATTAAAGAAGACGCCCATGTGCTCTTCGGATTTTCTTCCGCAGAAGAACGGCATATGTTCAGAATGCTTATCAATGTATCGGGAATAGGTCCTTCAACGGCACAAATGATGCTGTCGGCCATGAGCGTATCGGAATTGGTGTCCTGCATAGCCTCCGGCAATGCTTCCGCACTGCAAACCATTAAAGGAATAGGCGGAAAAACAGCACAACGCATCACGATAGAATTGAAAGATAAAGTCTCTAAAATTGAGGTGGATGCCAATATTTTTTCAAATATGGACAATAATTTGCGGGCAGAAGCGTTATCAGCATTGACTTCGCTTGGTTTTGCAAAAACCGCTGCAGAAAAAGCTGTGGATAAAGTAATCGGCAATAACGACGGTTCTTTATCGGTGGAAGACATTATTAAGCAAAGTTTAAAATTGTTATAAGAATAAACATTGGTACATACTAATACATATTTGAAAAAAATCATCACCCGTACACTGTTGTTGTGTATTTGTATCGGCATGCACACAATAGTGAAAAGTGATCACAATATATTATACCGGCCATCGGTATCTTATTATTTTTCCAATGATGTATCATTGTACACACCCGATCCCGACAGTACAGCACTTCGCACAAGCAGGCCTCCCCGCAATTATGACCCTTTCGGAACCAACAGCAACAGCCCATGGCATTTGAAAAATCCTTCCAACTTCTCCCGACAAATCACTTACGACCCCTCCACCAACACTTATACTTTCCAAAACAAAATAGGCAACCTGAATAACGGCCGCCCCGCAAGCATGTCTTTGGAAGATTATTTGGATTTTGACATTTCACAATCCATGAAAGACTATTGGAGAGAACGTTCCGGCGCCATAGGAGGTAACGAAAGCAGAGGCATTATCCCTCAAATACACGTGCCCGGAGAAATATTTGAAAATATTTTCGGCAGCAATCTTATCGATATTCGTCCTTCCGGTTCCATTGAATTGTTTTTTAAATACGTATATCAATTTAACGACAACAAAGCCTTGGATGTCAAACGCAGAAAAAATCCTATGTTTGATTTCGACGCGGATATACAATTGAACTTAAAGGCAAAAATAGGCGATAAAATCAACTATGATTTCAATTACAACACCAAAGCGTCTTTCGATTTTGAAAATAAATTCAAATTAGCCTATCAGGGCAAAGAAGACGATATCATCAAAGTGGCTGAATTCGGTAATGTAAACATGCCTTTGAGCAGCTCTCTCATACAGGGTTCCCAAACACTGTTCGGAGGAAAATTGCAAATGCAATTCGGCAAATTAATGCTCACTACCGTTATAGCACGCCAAGACGGAGAAAAAAAATCGATAACCATATCGGGCGGATCGGAATTAAACACTTTCGATTTTAGAGCCGACGAATATGAAGACAACAAGCATTTCTTTTTGGCACAATATTTTTACGACCACTATAATGAAGCCTTGGAGACATTGCCGCTGGTGAACTCCAAAATCAATATCACAAAAATAGAGGTGTGGAGAACGAACATAGGCGCTGCCGTTACCGAGAACAGAAACATTATAGCCATTGCCGATTTGGGCGAGCCTGACCCTAACCACAAAGGCGTGCACAGAACCACTTCGCGGGAATATCCCGACAGCAACGCCAACGATTTGCTTAACGGCATCAATTACGCACAATTGCGGGATTTGAACACCGCATTTACCTATTTGAAAACATACCGCGGAGGCATGAATTCCGGCACCGATTTCGAAAAAGTGGAATCAGCCCGCCTGCTCTCCTCATCGGAATATACTTTCAACGCCAAATTGGGATTTATATCTTTAAACAGCAAGCTCAGTGCAGACCAAGTACTGGCGGTGGCATTTCAATACACCATATTGGGTGATACCACGGTTTATCAAGTAGGCCAGTTTTCCAACGAAGTGGAAACTCCCAATTGTTTGGTGGTGAAATTATTGAAAAGCACATCGGTGAACACGCAATTACCCATGTGGAAATTGATGATGAAAAACGTGTACACCCTCAACACCTACCAGCTGTCCAATGAAGATTTCCGTTTGAATATATTATATCGGGGAGAAGAAGGCGGTATAGCAAAAGGTTATTTTTCGGATGTGGCAGAAGATTTGCAAGGTATAGCCCTCATTCGGCTGTTGGGGATGGACAGGTTAACCCGCCAGCTGGAAGCGGCTCCGGACGGATTGTACGATTTTGTGGATAACGCCGCCACCGACGGCGGTACCATGCAATCCAATACAGGCAGGGTGTATCTTCCTTTGGTGGAACCTTTCGGAAAAGATTTGCGCGCCGTAATGGCTTCCGACCCTGCCGCTGCGGAAAAATATGCTTTTGACTCTTTGTATACCCAAACAAAAATATTGGCACAACAATATCCCGACAAAAACAAATTTTATTTGGAAGGAAGCTTCAAATCCACTGCCGGAGCCAGCGTATCCTTAGGAATGACAAGCATAGCCGAAGGCTCCGTGGTGGTTACCGCCGGCGGCATCACCCTCAAGGAAAACACCGATTACAAGGTGGACTATAACATGGGTACCGTCACCATCACCAACGAAAGCTATATGAATTCCGGCACCCCCATTTCCATATCGGTGGAAAGCCAAAATATGTTCTCCCAAAAGAAAACCTTCTTCGGCTTGAATGCGGAATATACTTTCAACAAGAATATTATGGCAGGCTTTACGGTGCTGAATTTAAGAGAACGCCCTATTGACGGTACCGTAAAAGTGGATTTCGGGGAAGAACCCATCAACAATACCATTTGGGGCATGAATATGGCCTATCAGAAAAATTCCAGATGGATAACCAAAATATTAAATTATCTGCCATTCTATAGTTCCACCACCGACTCAAGATTCCAATTCAGCGGTGAATTTGCCAATTTTGTGCCGGGGCACTCCCGATTGATAGGACGGGGAAACAAAGCCGATTTGTATATTGACGATTTTGAAGCGTCAAAATCTTCTTATGATTTGCGTTCCATGCTGATGTGGAAATTAGCCAGCACACCGCAAGGCCAAACACAACGCAACATGTTCCCCGAAGGTGCCACCGGAACCGCCTTGGCTTACGGCTATAACAGAGCGCTGTTAGCATGGCATATAATAGACCCTCTGTTTCACAACAAAGAAGATGAAAGATATTTCAACGGAGCTATCGATGCCAATGCCCGTTCCCAAACCTATTCCCGCAGGGTAAAAGTGGTGGAAGTATTTCCCAACAGACCGGTGGTCACCACTTCAGGAGAAGATCCTTATATATCCGTATTGGACCTCGCATTCTATCCCGACGAAAGAGGTCCTTACAACTATGATGTACAACCCACCGCATACTCTTCCGGATTGAATTACGACGGCAGCCTTGCCAACCCCAAATCACGCTGGGGCGGTATTATGCGCAAGCTGGATATCACCGATTTTGAAACATCGAATATCGAATATATAGAATTTTGGATGTTAGACCCGTTCTTAGACTCCGGCAGCCATTCCGGCGGTAAATTTTATATCAATTTGGGTGATATATCCGAAGATATACTCCGCGACGGCCGTAAAAGTTATGAACACGGCCTGGCGGCAGACGGCAGCAATGACGGCGCCGACTATACCATTTGGGGAAGAGTGCCCGTCAATCAGTCTATCGTGAGCGCTTTTGACAACAGCATCTCCTCCCGAAGATATCAAGACGTGGGCTATGACGGATTATACGACTCCCTGGAAAGGGAACATTTCAGCAGCTATTTGGCTTCGGTGAAAGGCATGGTTGACCCGAATGTGTTTTCCAAATTCAACAATGACCCTTCGGGTGACAATTATCACTATTTCAGAGGGTCGGACTACGATGCCGCCTATTTGTCCATATTAGACCGGTATAAATATTACAATCAGGCGGAAGGCAACTCTCCCACCGACAACGACCAAACGGAATCCTATTCCACCCAAGCCACCACCACACCCAATATGGAAGATATCAACAACGACAACACCATGAGCGAGGATGAGCGTTATTACCAATATGAAATGGAACTCACCCCTGCCACCATGAACGTGGGAGAAAATTATATTACCGATATACAGGAAAGTACGGTCAGCTTAGCCAACGGAAACGTGGAAAAAGTCAAATGGTATCAATTTAAAGTCCCCGTACGCCAACCCGACTTGGTGGTAGGAGGCATATCGGGCTTCAGCTCCATCCGCTTTATACGTATGTTTCTGAAAGGATTTGACGAGCCTGTGGTATTACGCTTTGCCGCCCTTGAATTAGTGCGGGGCGATTGGCGCACCTATACCAAAGACCTGAGGGAAGACGGCGGCTACCCGACCAACATTTCCGACAACACCACTTTTGAAGCATCCACTTTAAGCTTGGAGGAAAACTCCAAACGCACCCCTATCCCGTATAAAATGCCTGCCGGCGTGGCCAGAGAAAAAACATTGGTGGGACAATCGGAAAAAGAACTCAACGAACAAAGTTTGACATTAAAAGTAATCAATTTGTCGGACGGCGATGCCAGAGCCGTATATAAAAACACCAACTACGACTATCGCCGTTTCGGCACCTTGAAATGCTATCTGCACGCCGAAAAAGTAGACGACGCCGATGTGCTGGAAAAAGGTGATATTAAATTTTTTATCCGCCTGGGATCGGATTTTACCGAAAACTACTATGAATACGAAGTGCCCTTCGACCTTACCGAATGGGGTGAAACCGACACCGCTGACATTTGGCCACAAAGCAATTATATCAATATAGAATTACAAAAATTAATAGACGCCAAGCAAGACAGGAATATCGCCACCCGATACCAAGGCACCATAGCTCTTACCGACATATATTCCGTATGGGACGGCGCCAATAAAATAAGTGTTGTGGGAAGCCCGAATTTGGGAGAGGTGAAAGTGATTATGATGGGTTTGCGCAATCCCCGCAAACAATCCCTTAACGATAACGATGATATGGATACCAAATCGGTAGAAGTATGGGTTAACGAATTACGACTGGGCAATTTTGAAGAAAAAGGCGGATGGGCAGCTTTAGGTCAAGCCCGCTTGGATTTAGCCGATTTCGGCGATATCTCCCTTTCGGCAAGCATTACTACGGCAGGATTTGGCTCTTTGGAATCGTCCACCTACGACAGAAGTCAGGAAACCACCACCTCCATAGCCCTGTCCACCACCCTGCAACTGGGCAAACTGCTGCCCGAAAAATGGGCGGTAAGCATCCCTCTGCATTACGATTTTTCACGCATGGTGTCCTCTCCGGAATATAATCCGCTCAATCCGGACGTGAAACTGAAAAATGACCTTAAAACATATCGTACGGAACAAGAAAGAGATTCCATCAAACGACAATCCACCGGCATGGTGCAACGTCAAAATTTCAATTTGATGAACATACACAAAGACAAAGGAAACAGTGATAAAAAAGACCATTTTTGGAATTTGGAAAATTTTGACATATCCTATGCCTATACCGAAAAGAAAAGCTATGACATAGATATGGAATACGACAACGAAAAAACACACCGGGGATCTTTTGCCTATGTGTACAATGCCAATCCCAAAAAATTACAGCCGTTTAACAAACTGAAAAAATACAAATGGCTGCAACTGATTTCCGACATCAACCTTTATCCCTATCCCAAATCGTTCTCGTTTGAAACCGATGTTTACCGGTTGTTTAGTGAAAGTAAAATCCGCAACAAGTCGGTGGGCGATATCATCATAGAACCCACTTTTATAAAAGCCTTTGAATGGAACAGAGACTATGCCCTGCATTGGGATATATGCGAAGGTTTGAAATTGGACTATAAAGCGACGGCAAAAGCCCTGCTGACCGATCCTCAGGGCAGAATAGACACCAAGGTAAAAAAAGACACTGTATGGAGAAGTTTCGGCAATGGAGGAAAAATGAACGATTATACCCAATCGTTCTCCGCATCCTACCAAATACCCATCAATAAAATTCCTATCTTCAGCTTTATCTCCAGCAATGTAAGCTATGCTTCCACCTACGGGTGGACAGCCAGCGCGGAAGCGGTTTCCTATTTGGGCAACAATTTGGAAAACACCAATACCAAACGGTTGAATGTTATTGCCAATTTTACCAATTTGTACAACAAATCCAAATATCTCCGCAAAGTAAACCAGCGCACTTTCGGAGGCAGTTTGAAAGACAAACCTATAGTCAAAAGCAAACAGGACAACAAAAACACTCCCGACCCGAAAAAACTGAATAAAACATCTCAAGATACGGTAAAACAGGATAATGCAAAAAAACCGCAAGACAAAAAAGACAAAAAGAATGTCGGCAAAGAAGTGTTGGATAATGTGTTGCGACTGGTAATGCTGGTGAAAAACGTACAGTTCACCTATACCGAAGGCAATGGCATCAATCTGCCCGGATACAGTCTCACTCCACAATTTATAGGCTTGGATCCTTCTCACAATGGAGCTCCGGGTTTCTTATTCGCTTTCGGTCATCAGGATGACAACTTAAGATTCAGGGCAGGACAAAACGGATGGCTCACCAGTAGCGATTTGCTCAACACCCCTTATATGAGCAGGCATAATACCAATTTAACCATGAAAGTGCAATTGGAACCCATCAAAGATTTAAAAATAGACCTCACCGGTTCACGCACTTTCTCTTCTGTCAAACAATCTTACTATTTGTGCGATTCCAATGGCGTATATGCCGATTACACGCCACAAAATACCGGCGGATTCTCCATCACCACCATCTGCATAGGCACCCTGTTTGAAAAAGATGCTTCGGGGAAACTCAACTTGTTTGCTTTCCGCGGAAAAAATAATTCAAACTCCGACCTCACCGGTACGAGCGACCGTTATAAGAGCGCCAACTTTGAAAAATTCAAAAGCAACCGGCTGACCATAGCAACACGATTGGCAGAATACAGAAAAGGCCGGCGTGCCGATTACGATATGGGAACTGACCCCTTCCCTGACGGATACGGAGAATTGAACCAAGATGTACTCATGTATTCGTTTTTAGCCGCCTACACGGGTAAAAACGCCGACAAACAGAATATACAATCACCATTTATCAAGATTCCTTTGCCCAATTGGCGTATCACATACAATGGCATTACAAAAATTCCGGGCGTAAACAAAATATTCCAATCCATCAATCTCACCCATGCCTACACTTGCGTGTATCAAATAGGAGGCTTTGCCACCAATGTGGCATATGTGGCCGATAACGGTGATTTACAAGACATCAGAGATGCTTTGGACAACTTTATTCCTGCCATAGAAACAGGAACCGTCACCATTACCGAATCCATGAACCCGATAATAGGCATAGATATGTCTTTGAAAAACAGCTTCCAATTCAAAATGGAATGGAAAAAAACACGTAGCGTGACTTTGGCTATGACTAATTTCCAAATAACGGAAGTCAGCAACGATGAATTGATATTCGGCGCCGGCTACCGATTCAAAAATTTGAAAATCACCTTTGATTTCGCCGGTGTTCGCCGCCAAACCGACGGGGAATTACAACTGAGACTGGATTTTTCCATCAAAAACAACAAAACCGTATTGCGTAAAATAGAAGAAGCCACCAACACCCCTTCTGCCGGTCAAAACATATTGTCCATAGCATTGAGCGCAGAATACCAAATCACTAAAAACTTCTTTGTAAAAGCATTCTACAATCATGTGTTGAGAGAACCCCATTTGGCCAACCAATTCAAAAACGTCAATCTGGAAGCCGGTGTGAGCTTGAAAATCATGCTCTCCCAAATGTAGCATTTGCCCATACGCTTTTCCGCTTATATTTTACCATTTGAACTGCACTTGCAGTTTGACATCGGTTTTGTGCCGCCCCTGTATCTCCGAAAGCCCGCTGCCGATATGCTGCATATTGTGATAATATGTTTGGGCTATTTTAGCCCATATGTGCATTATTTTACAAGGCTGATAATGCAACACCAAATACATTCTGCAACCTTTGTTGTATAACGAAGGGGAGGAAAAAGCATACAACACATCATCTTCATACACGCTTATGCGCTCGTTGTAGGAATAAGTGTCAAACAAAGCGAATCTGCCGGCCAGGGACAAATTCCACCGCCTGATTTGCCACTTGATATCTTCACTCACCCAATATCCCTGATGATATTTTTCTTGCGGACGCAACCGGTAATTCACCGCTTCTATTTTTGTTCTCAACTGCAAATTCGCCAACGGCTGCCAAACACATTGAAACTGATAATGCTGCTTATTGTAATGATATATTTCATTATATCCGCCGGTATCATAATTAAGGGCCCGCGTTTTGTATTTCACCCTCAAATTGACGGAAAAATATCTGCTTGCCTCATAATCCAGTTGCACCTTGGCACTCCAACCGTCCGAAGGGGCATCCACCCTGTATGTAAGCCACGGGAACATAAAATAATCCACATATGCATTACAAGTGATACGCTTGCCCAATATGGCATTAAAACCCACATATATTCCCCGCTCGTTGGCATTGCCGCTGTTTTCCCCATAGGCTCCGGCATGAACGCATTGATAACGGGGTGAATAATAACGATACATCACTGCCAGCGTGAATTTGGGATGTATATTCAAATTTACGCCGTGCATTGTTGCCAGCCCTTTATTGGCACTCACGGCCAATTCCCCGTACCAGGAAGTTCTCCGCCATAAAAATTTATAGTCCGCAGATGCATTTATATTCCACAGTCCGCTGAACTTATACGCATTATACAAAGCCTGCCCGCTTTGCCACGGAAAAGAATAACGGGTATAATAAAAAGCCGCCCCTATATGCATTGCACTTCTGTTAAAATTAATATACATGCCTGCCATTTGCTCTTGAACACTGTTTTTTCCGGATGCTTCGACCGCAGTACGGTGATATCCCGTTTGCTGCAAGGAAGTGATATACGTCCCGCCAACACTGTCTTCTTTCAATACGGCATCTCTGTAACAAAAAGAATAAAACAACAACAAATCCATCACCTTGCAATCAATAACGGTTGCCGCCCCATGCAGATAATTATATTCATCGGACGAGGTGTGCGGCTTCAGCAAGCGGCTTTGTCGATATAAATCCACCGAATTTGGCGGTTTGCCATACATTAAATCTTTATTCATGGACAATCCTTGACCAAATGAAAGCCGGTAACTGCCCAAAGCCACACTTTTGAAGCATTTGATATTTTTTACAAAAAAATGCATGGAATAATAATCAAAACCCGCTTTGTTGCCGCCTTTGAAAAAAGCTTCTCCCGCATCTTTTTCCGCTACCAATCCCAGTTGCAGCTTGTCTTTGGACCGGAATACATATTTGCACATCATCCCGAACGCCTTGCCTTCATATGCCCTTCCGTTTCCGTCAGACGCATAGCCCGCCTGCGATTCCAACACTTGCCCGTATCGCATCAGCCAAGAATGCCTGCCTTGCTTCCATATTGACTTCCAACTTTTTTCATCATCTTTTTGAACAGCAGACAATTCTATAAAAGGCATATATTTCTTCACCACCGATTCACTCCATCCGGGCACCATGGACAACTCATTCCAAGAATATATGGTACCGTACAGGGATAAATATTTTTGCAGATTGTACAATTGCCAATCCGATATTCCTATTTCGGACAATCCTTCATAATCAGGACAGTTTATGTTGATACGGTGATCGCTGTAATGGACCATTTTTTCCACCAATTCGGAACAATCCGTTTCTTCATCCCCTTCGGATACCAAATCTTCTATGGCATATTCCATATCGCTATACCATGAAGAAAAACGGTTGTTTGTCACACTGTCCACTTGTCCGGACACGGTACGGACAAAACAAAAACACAATAGCAGAACTTTATTTTTCATCTTTATGCTGTTTAAACCGGCAAACGAGTGATATTTGAGGGCTATAGCCCAAAACGGTGTGATAAGAAGACGACACATCTATTGTCCAAGCCTTGATTCGGAATCCCAATCCTATGCTGAACACAAAATCGGGCATGCGCATTCCCGCCCTTAACGACAAATACGAAGCGAATGCATATTCTACAGCCAAGGCTCCGTTGAACCGCGTATCCAAACCTTTTGACACCTCGGCGCTCAATTCGCAATTTTTACCCACATGCCACTCCGCACCCAAACGGAACAAAGTGGGTATGTATTCTTTGACAGCTCCGGAACACATCATGCGCAAACGGGCAGGATTATAAACATGAAAAGCCAAAGATAAATCAGGGGTTACTTTTCCGTATATGCCCGCCTCAAAAGTAAAACCGTGGGAATAACCGTAATACGATTCCCCGAAATAGTTTAACAAATAATCAAATTGCAGACCCACTCCTATATATTTACCAAAAGCGCGACTATAGGCCACCCCCGCCTGCACCTGATTAAAACCGCCCGCTCCGCTCAGCTGCACACAAGCACTGAACACCCCCGCTTTGTTCACCGGACACACCACTGCCACCGCCCCCACTGACGTAAATTGCGTAAGAAACCTGTTCTCATAACATATCCCCGCCGCGTAAGAAGTATAAAAACCCAATGCCGCCTGATTGTTATTACAAGCCCAAAAATCACATGCCGCCACAGACACCTCCGCCTTGCCTTTTGCTTTTGCGCCCAAAATACTCTTCTGATTATCCGCACGGGATACACTCACAACGAATGATATCGCTGCAAGCAATATTATATTGTTTTTCATATGTTTGATAGTTGTTGAGTTTGAATAATGCAAAGATACTATTTCTTTTCGTATTCATTTGTAATAAATATCATTTTTTTATGCGTTTTTTTGCATATTTTTTTGTTCTGAAAATCAATATTTTATATTAAATAAAAATAGAAATTCCAAAAGATATTGTTTTTTTTTGTACCTTTGGAGATTAGAATAATGTATTCGTGACCACATATAAAATGCTGAATAATAGGAGGAAATATTAATGGAAAAAAATCTGGAGATCAAAAGATATTCCGATGAAGAATTGCAAGAGTTCAAGCAACTTATTTTAAGCAAGTTGGAAAAAGCAAGAGAAGATATGAAAGTTTACACCGATGCTGTAAGCGGAGAAGACGGTAACGATGTATCCGACACTTCACCTTCATTCAAAGTGATGGAAGAGGGGCAGGCTGCTGCCAGTAAAGAAGAGAACAGCCGATTGGCAGGCAGATTGGAAAAATACATTGAAAATTTGGAAGCTGCATTGGTGCGCATAGAGAACAAAACCTACGGTGTTTGCCGTGAAACGGGAGAACTCATAGACAAAGAACGTTTGAAAAGTGTTCCTCATGCAACCTTGTCTTACGAAGCCAAAATCGGAAGAAAAAATAAGTGAAAAAACGGGCTGCCATTATTATACTTATAGCCATACTTCTTATTATGGCGGACCAATTGCTTAAATTTTGGGTAAAAACCCACATGTATTTAGGCGAAGAATTACCTTTGTGCGGTCAATGGTTTAAATTACATTTTATCGAAAACGAAGGCATGGCTTTCGGCATGGCTTTCGGAGGCATGTGGGGCAAATTCATCCTCACTTCGTTTAGAATATTGGCTGCTGCCGTCATAGCTTATGTGTGCATATTGATGATAAAACAAAAAGCATCCTGGGGGCTGCTGATATGCAGCACTTTGATTTTTTCCGGCGCCGTGGGCAATATTATCGACTGTATTTTTTACGGCAAAATATTTTCCGAAAGCATTTATTACGGAGCCCTGTCCACCCTATTGCCCCCGGAAGGAGGTTATGCACCGTGGCTCCAGGGAAAAGTGGTGGATATGATACAATTTGACTTGTTCACCATCCGTTTTCCCGAATCGTTTCCCGTGTGGAGCGGACATTATTTCAATTTCTTTCCGGCTGTATTCAATTTGGCAGACTCGTGGATTACCATCGGCTTGTTTACCATGATTATATTTTTTTACAAGCCCTTGTCCCTATTTGTGGCTTCCATGAACAAGAAAAAACAATAAGCTTTCATGCCACGCTCCCGTTTACCGGTAATATTTGCATGCTCGTTTTTACTTACTTGCTTTTATTGGGGCTACGGACAAAATTATACAATTCAGAATATTATCCTCAGCGGCAATCACCGTACAAAAGAATATGTCATTTTGCGTGAACTCACCTTCCGGACAGGCGACACGCTGAACATGGAACTCCTTGACAAGCATATCACCCAAAGCAAACAAAATCTGCTTAATGCATCGCTGTTCAATTGGGTGGACATCTCTTACACCGCCGACAACCAAAATATC
Source organism: Bacteroidales bacterium (assembly GCA_017616775.1). Taxonomy (GTDB): domain Bacteria; phylum Bacteroidota; class Bacteroidia; order Bacteroidales; family WCHB1-69; genus UBA1205. The sequence goes on along the minus strand of JAFZXM010000028.1, from coordinate 30,584 downwards.
ATTATATATATTAATGTAGAAGAACAATGGTATTGGATACCCGTGTTGCACATCCGCACCGCTGAAGGGAATTTTAACACATGGTGGCAGTCAAAACCGCTTAATTGGCATACCTTAACATTCGGCATGGAACTCACCGACTATAACTTTTTGGGCCGCAAGCACCAAGTGTCCGTCACCATCCACGCAGGATACGACAATCTGTTAAATATCAAATATATCATTCCTTATGTCAATAAAAAAAAGACGATAGGAATACAAATGGGGGCTGGATTCAATATCAGCAGAAAAATTATCACCGCTATCTGCGATTACCGGTTGCAACCCCTGAGAAGCCATAAAGTAATACGATACGGAGGATATGCCATGGCGGGCATTATTTGGCGCCCCAAACACCATTTCACTTGGGAAAACAACATAAGCTATTATATTGACAACTACAATGATACCATCTTCCAAGAACAAAATGACTTTTGGCATTCCCATTCCATCAATTATTTTCAATTATACACCAAGGCCAAATGGGATTATCGGGATTACTCCTCTTATCCGCTTAAAGGATTTTATGCGGATATCATATTGGAAAAAAACGGTTTGTTTATCCCGTTTGAAAGTGTAAACACGCTATATGCCCAAGTTAACGGAAGATATTATACACCCATAGTGCCCCGTTTTTATTTCGGAGCGGGCATCAGCCTGTTTTCAACCTTCAACACCCGCTTCCCCATTACCATAGGAAAATTCATCAACAGCGACAATATTGAAATCAGAGGTCTGTATTCCTATCTCATTCCCGCCGACAATATGATATTGCTCAAAACCAATTTCAAAATAGCCCTGCTTGAACCCACCTTCATCCGTATCCGCAATTGGGACCCCCGTATAGGTCATTTAAGCTTTGCCTGCTATTGGAACATATTTTTCGATATTATGTATTATACCGCCGACACCGACTATTTGATATTGAACAAACACGAGCAGCTGGCACCGTGGCAACAGGTTTTGGGCATGGGTCTGGATTTGGTGACTTCCTATGACAAAGTGTTCCGTTTTGAAACTTCCTATAGTTTTCAGGTAGGAAAACTGTTTTACGGCATCAGCTTCAAAACCGCCATTTAAAAAAAATATTTTCTTCCGCCGCATTTGCATAAAAAAGATTAGTATCTTCGCACTATGGAATTAAATTATCCTCAAAAAAACACAGGTTTATGGCACAATACAATAAAAACCATATAGTTTACCGGGCTTCCGCAGGCTCCGGCAAAACATACAATTTGGCTTTGGAATACGTATATCTATGCATTAAAAGCAAAGAGCAATCGGTATATACGCATATTATGGCTATCACTTTTACCAATAAAGCGGTAGGGGAAATGAAACACCGTATATTGTCTTTTTTTTCCAAGCTGTCCTCACTGTCGGACCGGGACCTTTTGAACAATCTGCTCAACAAATTCCGGCAGGAACATCTTTCCATTACCCCACAGGAGATTCAAAACCGCAGCAAGCTGATATTACAAAACATCTATCACGATTATAATAATTTTTGTGTTTGCACCATAGACAGCTTATTCCAACGTATAGCCCGCACCTTTTCCATGGAAATGCAATTACCCGCCAATGCGACAATAGAACTCAACGGCAAAACCATTACCGACCATATTGTCGCCCTGCTATTGCAACGCACGGGCACCGACAAAGACATCACAACCATTATTCATGATTTTCTGCAAAAGCGATTGGATGACAACGACACATGGAATATTGAATCCAACTTGAAAACTATCGGTAAAACCATTTTTTCGGAACAGGCAATGGAGCCCTTGCAAAAGCTCCGTCATCTCAGCCCCGATGATTTTTATCAAATAAGCGGAAAAATCAACCGGCAGATGAACGATTATAAAAAACAAATAAAAGCAATAGGAGCGGACATGCTCCGCCTGATTGATTCCAATCATATAGAATGCCGTGATTTTAAGGGGGGATATCAATCCGGTATAGGTAAATTGATTGCCGCTTTGAATCAATCCAAAGACATTGCGAACAATTATGTCACCCCTTTTTCAACACCATTGAAACACATACAGGCAAACACCTTATACGCCCAAAACCTAAACCCTGTCAAAAAAATTCAGATTGACAGCATTGCACCCGGACTTATTGCCAAAATAAATGAGGCATACCGTATTTCCCAATTGTTATATACCCTTGATTTGATATACGCCAATTTCCACTCCATGGCCTTGTTACATCAATTTAACGCCATCAAAGAAGAAATATACAACAGCCGGCAACTGGTTCATATCAGTGAAGCGTCAAAACGCATAGGCTGCTTATTGGCACAAAGTGAAGAATTTTTATATGAGCATTTGGGCAACAAATATCATTACTTTTTTATTGACGAATTTCAAGATACATCCCTTCTGCAATACAAAAATTTATTTCCTCTGCTGGAAAACACCGTTTCGGGAAGCATCGGCACCGGCACCGGCCTTACGGGAAAAGTATATTATTTCGGCGATGAAAAACAATCCATCTACCGTTTCCGCAACGGATATATATACAATATGATATCGCTTACGGACGAACATTCGGGAGCCCTTGTCAAACCTTTACAAACCAATTATCGCTCCATGGGGAATATCATCACTTTCAACAATCAGTACTTTGCCCGTTTTGCTGAAAGTGAAAACAAATTAATTCAATATATTTATCAAAATGTAAAACAAGATATCAAACCCGGTAACGAAAACAAGGGATGCGTAAGTATTTCCATTCTCAAAACAGAAAGCGACAACCACATCATCCATTATGATCAGTTTACAAACACAAACGATGTGTTTTGTCAGGAATGCCTGTGCAAAATAAAACAAGCCGTCAACGACGGCTTTGCCTATGAGGATATTGCCATATTGGTACGTAACACCAAACATGGCATGATTATAGCCGAACATCTTGTCAAGCAAGGAATCAATGTGATGTCTGCCGATATGCTGTATTTGAAAAACCATGCCGATATACAATTTCTGCTCAGCCTGATCCAATATGTTGACCAAGCCCAAAACGAGCTCCACAAACTGATTATCTTATATTATATCTGCCAACAACAAAATTTGTCCCCCAATGATGTTCTACCTTTGGCCAAAGAAGATATCAGCCCTTTGATAACAAAATACTACCCCCGATGGAATATCAATCATATTCTTGCTTTGAACTTATATCAAAAAACAGAATATTTCATACATGTGTTCAACATGGACAACAATAGTCCGTTTATATTAACATTTTTGGACTTTGTAAGCCGGTTTTATCATCAACGGCACTACGGGCGGCACCAGTTTATGGAATATTGGCAGGATGCAGACCTGCAACTGGCCTGTCCTAACAGCAAAAATGCCGTACATATTCTCACCGCCCACTCCTCCAAAGGATTGGAATTTCCTGTGGTGATATATCCCAAAATGGACAAAGGCAACAAAAGCCATAACAACGACATGTGGGTGAACATTCCCGCCGAACTTGATCTGAACCTCCCCGTAAGCTTTATACAGAACAAAAAAGACATGGATAAAAGTCTTTTTGCAAAAGAAAAAGAAGAAGAAGACCAACTCACCGCCATGGATGAACTGAATTTGGAATACGTGGTGTTTACCCGTGCCATACATCGTTTGCATTTAATATGCAAAAAAGATAACATGAGCACGCTTGACAGTATTCCCGCCTATGCGTTCTCCCATGCAAATGATATGCAATACGATGACCAAAGCGAGGAATTTTTCCGCTTCCAATACGGGATATCGGAAAAATATTCCGCTGACACCAAAGACAACAACACACAGGAACCCGCCAATATAGCCTTGTCCGCACCGGTAACAGACAGCACTTATCGATTGCATATACCCTATTCGGACAGTCATCCCGATTCTCCGGAAGAGCTGTGGGGAAACACCGTACACGCCTATTTGGCGGAAATACGATATCCGGAAGATAAAGAACCTGTATTACAACGCATTGCCGCTTCGCCGCTTTCCGCCGTTGAAAAAGAAAAGCTGAACACTATCATTCAATCCGTATGTCATCCCGATTATCATCTTTTGCTATTCGGCAATGAACACTCCGTTATTAAAACCGAAGTGGAAATATGGCAAGACAAAAACAAGTCATTACGCCTGGACAGACTGATATTAAACGGCAACTCCGCCCGTATTATAGACTATAAAACAGGAACCCCGAAAAAACAATACGAAGCCCAGATTAATGAATATGCCGAAAAGATAGCCCAAATGGGTTACACCGTCACAGACAAAGCCCTGCTGTATATACAAAATGACGGTTCAATGATATTGCAGTCCTGCTAAACATCTTCCTTGCACGGGAAAAATACAAAAGGCGGCAATGCTATCATTGCCGCCTTATTTGTAGCGGGATCGAGAATTGAACTCGAGACCTCCGGGTTATGAATCCGACGCTCTAACCAACTGAGCTACCCCGCCGCCTGATCAGACTGCAAAGGTAGCACTTTTTTTTGAAAACTGAAATGGTTTTTGAAAAATTATTATCGGAGCTTTGCAAAAACAAGACGGTCAATTGACTAAAGCCCTTATTCTCCGGCAAAGGAAAAGCATTTGCAAGACAGAAAGTCTTGCAACGGCTGCCGATTTCGCCCGCCGGCAGAAGCACAATCCTGTGCAACCCGACCTTTTATTTTTATTTCCGGCCCTTGAGCCGCATGAATAACCGGAGGACTTCCGCATACGAAAAAAAATATTACCTTTGCCGAATATGATTTCCGGCATGCAACAAAACAATGAAAAGCAGGATGCGGTCAGTTCCCGCAAAAACGTTAAAAAAAATTGGTGTTATCTTTTTTCTGCCAATTTTTTCGGTATTCTTAACGATAATTTCATGAAATTCTGCATTGTATATATGGCAGCAAGTTGGTCGTTTTTGAACACTTCACAGCTCACCACCGCCGTTTCGGCAGCCCTGGTGATTCCTTATCTTGCTTTTTCCCCTTTAAGCGGAAAATTGGCCGTCAAATATGCCAAACACAAAATTTTCCGCATATGCAAATTGCTGGAATTTCCTATTGTGGCCATTGCTGCTGCGGGGTTTTACTGCCAAAATGTGTGGCTTGCATTGTCGGCGGTTTTGCTCATGGGCATACAAAGCTGCATGTATTCCCCTGCCAAATACGGATTGATAAAAGAAATCGGCGGAAAAGAAGGTGTCAACTTCGGCAGTGGTGTTTTTGAAACCATGTCGTTTTTGGCTATTTTAACAGGCACTTTTTTATCTTCCTTTCTTTCGGACCATTATATTGTACACGTGGTAGTAGGATTATTGTTCCTTTTTGCTTTCGGCGGCTATTGGATGTGCCGGAGCATCCGGGTAGAGGAATATCCGGAAGCCGGCTATGCCGGTACGGTCAATCCGATAAAATTCATAAAAAATTCTTTTCTTTATGCCCAACCGTTCGGAGTTGTCAATGCGGGCATTTTCGGGGAAGCCTCGTTTTGGATGATTGCCGGCATTTTGCAAATGAACCTGCTGATACATTGCACTCAAACTTTAGCACAAAGCAACACCATCTCCGGCATAGTCATGACCGTTGCCGCTGTCGGCATTGCCATCGGTTGCACCATAACGGGCAAACTTTGCAACATATTCAAACGCAAAACACTGATACTTATAGGATTGACAGGAATGATACTTTGTATAACCGCCATCATCGTTTTCAATCCGCCCGTTGTCATTTGTGCGGTATTGGTTTTCATTATCGCCTTTATGGGGGGATGTTATGAGGTGCCGTGCCTGAGTTTGATACAAAAAGCCGATACCGGACAAAAAAACGGCGACATGCTGGCCTATATGAATTTGATGACTTTTATTTTTGTTTTGTTAGGAAGTCTGTTGTTTTTTGCCGTCACCCAATTGACAGAAGAAAACAGCATTGCCGTCTTTATGGCCATAGATGCCGTTTGTTGTATTTCGCTTGTTTTTTTTGCAAGAAAGCAATTATCATAATTGTTCCAGCAAGCACACATTTTCCACATGATGCGTATGCGGGAACATATCCACGGGCTGTATTTCCTTTACCTTGTACCATGGTATCATTAAGGCGATGTCCCGGGCTTGGGTGGCAGGATTACAACTTACATATACTATCCGTTTGGGCCGGATTTTCAAAATTTGGGCCACCACATCAGGATGCATGCCTGCTCTGGGCGGGTCGGTCACTATCACATCGGGACGGCCGTGAGCGGTAACAAACTCTTCATTCAACACATCTTTCATATCGCCGGCAAAAAAAACCACATTGTCAATATTATTCATCGCTGCATTTTCTTTGGCATCGGCCACTGCCGATTCCACATATTCCACCGCCACCACTTTTTTCGCCGTTCTTGCCATAAACAATGCAATGGTGCCTGTTCCTGTATATAAATCGTACACCACATCTGCAGGCCGGATATCCGCCATACGCAATGCTGTTTGATATAATTTCAGCGCTTGTCCCGCATTGGTTTGATAGAATGCCTGCGGAGACACTTTGAATTGAAGATTTTCCATTTGTTCTGTCATATACCCTTTGCCAAAACAGGTATATACAGGCAAATCGGCAATGTTATCATTCATTTTCTCATTGATCACATACACCAAAGAGGTGATTTGCGGAAACGAGGTGTGCAAATGCCGCATCACCGGCATCACATATTCATCTTGACGGCCGAACACCACTATCACCATCACATCCCCGCATACCGAATTGCGGATGATGATATTGCGAAGCAGCCCTTCGTGCGAACGGGCATTATAGAAGGGAAGTTCGTGTTCAAGGGCATATGCTTTGAGGCAATCCCTGATTTCATTTCCGATTTTGTCATGCAAATGGCAATATTGTATGTCCAATACCTTGTCGAATACGGATGTCAAATGGAAACCCACCCCGCAAATGTGATTCATGTCCGCCGTTTCCAGCTCTTCTTTTGTCAGCCACCGTCTGTCGGCAAATGTATATTCCACTTTATTTCTATAAGCGAATATTTTATCCGAAGGCAATATGGGATTGATATCGGGAAAATGAAATTTACCTATGCGCGTAAAATTGTCAAATACTTGTTTTTGTTTATAATACAATTGATATTGATATTGCATGTTTTGCCATTTGCAGCCCCCGCATATGCCGAAATGCGCACATTGGGGCTGCTCTCTTTTATCGGAATATTGCCGGATGTTTTTGGGCCGGGCCAAATAATATGAATGCTTTTTTTTATACACTTCCACATCGGCAATATCGCCCGGAACCACATTGCTTACAAACACCACCCTGTCCTCATGGCGACCGATACAGACACCTTCGGAACCGGCCTCTGTTATGGCCAAATTTTCTATGATCACATTCTCCTTCTTTTTCTTTCCCATCACATTATTTTTTTATCGGCAAATTCACATTGGTGGTGGCATTGGATTTTACCACAAACACCTGCTCTGCGGTTTTGACCGTTTGCGTTTCCTTATTCCTTCTGAACACCACTTTGTATGTACCCGGCTGCAACAATATGGATTCGGAGGTATCATCAGTGCGCAAATTATATATCCACTCATCCGCTCCGTTTCGCACCACATACAAACTGCCCGAACCGAAATCCCCTTTGTTCACCACAGCCACTCCGGGATCGGGTATTTTAACTTGAGCCGTATAATTCGGATTAATTTCCACATTGCTGACTATCACCCTTGGCAAACAAAGCACCTCCAAATCATATTTCCCTGTCAAATATTTTTCTTCTATGGAAAAATACTGCACATTCAATATTTCTTGCTTTCCCGCCTGACGGACTATGATGGGAACCGTTTGATAACGGGTGTTTTTGGTGGCTGTTTTCACCAATAGTTTTCCTTGCGGCACATCCACGGGTATTATTGTATGCGAGCCGGGATTAAGTTTTATGCCTTGTTTTTCCACGGCAGGAATCGTATTTACCTTAAGGCGGTACGACGGCATGGTATTCAGGTACAAAGTATCGGGCAAACCTCTGGCATTCAAGGTATGAATATAGTTATACAATATTTTGCCGTTGGATTCGTCATAAAAACACATATCCACATCGGATTCCGTCGGCATTCCGTTGGCATCCAACAGATTAACCTGACACGTTGTTTTATTGAATATCTGTTCCACTATAACACCCAAAGCCTGGCTGAAATCTTTTTCGCTGGTGGCATCGATATAATTTCCCACACAACTCAAATCCACGCTGAAATCCGAACCTATGCCTATAACAAACGGTTTGAGTATAATACCTTTACGCTGCAGCGCACGGGACACTTCGCAAGGATCGCCCGAGCATTCTTCTATTCCGTCGGTAATAAGAATGATTACATTGCGGCAACCGGGAGTGTTGGGAAAATCGTTTTCCGCTGCCTGCAGCGATAATGCTATGGGGGTGGTTCCTTTGGGATAAATGGATTTCAACTTTTGTTTGATTCGCTGGAAATTATTGGCGGCAAAAGGAACTTCCAACTTAGTATCATAACAGTCATATTGCTTGTACTCTTTTTGGTGACCATACACCCTGAGCGCCAGCTCCACATTGGGATATTGTTCCAAACTGTCAATCATATTGCACAACAAGCGGTTGGCAATATGTATTTTTTTATCACTCTGCCAATCCCCCCACATGCTATTGGATGCATCAAAAATAAAAAGGATACGGGTAGTAACATTCTCTTGCGTAACAGCTGGTTTGGACTGTGCAAAAGCCCACGCCAGGCAGAAATTCGCCACTGCAAACAATATCAAACTTTTCCTATTCATCATTTACAATAAGTATAATTTGCAAATATACAATTTAGCACATTATGTGTCAATATTATAAAAAAATTTTTTTTATCCTTGCTTTGTTAAAAACACGGCAAAGGAAGATTTTCCGTTGACAATACTTTTTTTTATTTAAAATAATACGTTGTTTTTCAAATAAATGTTGTATCTTTGCATAATTATTGTTTTAACACTTGTTTTTATGAAAAAAATTATATTTATCCTCATCTGCTTTACCCTTTGCTTTGCAGCTTGCGATAAAGAGCCCTCCAAAGGTGAATATATCGGCAACTTTACCGGCTATATAACAGATACGTACGATTCCATAGAATATCATTCTATTTATTTGTTTACCATTACCAAAAGTACGGCAAAAGAAATGGTAATACAAGAAAATTCCGGCAAAGCATCATCCACCTTACAAAAAACGGAGGGAGATTCCGTCAAAGGTGCCCTGGGTTTTGCAAATGTTATGGGCGGCAATGACGATTCTTCCCGACCTGTTATCAACATGATCATCATACAAGGAAAATACAGCACCATAGGGAACATATCCCAAATAGAAGGCACTTATCAAGGCCGTGCCGTCCTGAACGGAGAGCTTCATCCTTCTATCGGGGTTTTTACCTTGAAACAAAGCAAATAGCAGCATGGAGTATTAACATGAAAATGTTATAAAATAAGTGGACACCTGATGACATTTATTAAGCAAAAAAAGCTATCTTTGTGATATTTTTTGAGGGAGAAATTTTAAATAAATGACGAACTACACAGCAGATAACATTAAAACGTTAGATTGGCAAGTTCACCTGCGCAAACGGCCGGGCATGTATGTAGGCCGCCTGGGGGACGGCTCATCTGCGGATGATGGTATATATATATTGCTTAAAGAAGTAATAGACAATTCTATAGATGAATTCAATCAAGGTGTGGGCAAAACCATAGAAATCACCATCAAAGACAATTGTGTAAGTGTAAGGGATTACGGGCGGGGCATTCCCTTGGAAAAAACCATCGACTGTGTGTCCAAAATGAATACGGGAGGCAAATTCGACAGTGAGTCATTCCAACAATCGGTAGGCATGAACGGTGTGGGCACCAAGGCGGTAAATGCTTTGTCCAGCTATTTTAAAGTGCAATCCATACGCAACGGGCAAACCAAAACGGCAGAATTTTCCCGGGGCATACTCACACAAGACTATCCTGTTACCGCCACCACCGAACACAATGGCACCATTATCACTTTTATTCCGGATAATGACGAAAGCATATTCGGCAATTACACATTTTATTCCGAATTTGTAGAAAAAATGCTATGGAACTATGCCTTTTTGAACAAAGGGCTTTCCTTAATATGCAACGGGCAGCGTTATTATTCCAAAAACGGCTTGTTGGACCTTATGGAACAAAATATCAGCCAGCCGGCCTATCCCATCATCCATTTGCAAGAGGATAAGTTGGAATTGGCATTCACGCACAAAGTCAAAGGCAATGGTGATGAATATTACACTTTCGTAAACGGACAGCACACCACACACGGCGGCACTCATCAAAATGCCTTGCGTGAAGCTTTGGTGAAATGTGCCAGAGAATATTTCAAAAAAGAATACGACCCTGTGGATATACGGCAATCCATATGTGCGGCATTGAGCATACGGATACAAGAGCCCCAATTTGAAGGTCAAACCAAAACCAAATTGGGTTCCACCAACATGTGGCCTGCCAATCCTGAAAAAAACATTGCAGCAGGGCCCACCATACGCTGGTACATCATGGATATAGTGTGCCGCCTGCTTGACAACTATCTCCACATGCATCCGGAAGTGGCTGCCATATGGCAACAAAAAATTATAGAATCGGAAAATGAACGCAAAGAGATAGCCGAACTGCACAAAAAGAACAAAGACGGCAAAAAAAACAATATTGTCAACAAAAAATTAAGAGATTGCCACATCCATTTATGCGACAGCTTTAAAAGCAAAAACACCGACAATGACCGCCGTTTGGAAACCACCCTCTTTATCACCGAAGGTGATTCGGCTTCGGGTTCCATCACCAAATCCCGCAATGCGGAAACACAAGCCGTGTTTTCCCTGCGGGGAAAGCCTTTCAACAGCTATGGCAAAAAAAAGGATGAAACTTTCAAAAACGAAGAACTCAATTTTTTACAAAATGCCCTTGACATAGAAGACGGCTTGGATAATTTGAGATACAATAACATTGTTATTGCCACCGATGCCGATGTTGACGGCATGCATATCCGCTTGTTGCTGCTCACTTTCTTTTTGCAATTTTACCCTGACCTTATCAAAAAAGGGCATCTCTATATATTACAAACGCCCCTGTTCAGAGTTCGCAATAAAAAAGAAACCCGCTATTGCTATTCCGAAGAAGAAAGAAATATCACTGCAGGAAAAATGCCGGGAAAGGTGGAAATCACCCGATTCAAAGGTCTGGGAGAAATATCTCCCGATGAATTCAAAAATTTCATCGGTAAAGACATACGGTTAGACCCTGTGGTAATAAGCAACGAAGCTACCATAGACGATATGCTGGCATATTACATGGGACAAAACACCATGGAGCGACAGAATTTTATTATTGACAATCTCCGCACTGAAGAAGATTTAACGTTATAAACAAAATATGGGAACAAAAAGAACAACAAACAATCCCCATTTGGATCCGCATGCAGAAAGGCTTTCCGTTTCGGAAAAAGAGATGGAAAAAGTAATTCGCCCTTCCGGATTTGAAGAATTTGCAGGTCAGGAGCACGTGGTGGAAAACCTTAAAATATTTGTTCGTGCGGCCAAACAAAGAGGGGAAAGTTTGGACCATGTATTGCTTCACGGTCCTCCCGGACTGGGCAAAACCACCCTTTCCTATATCATTGCCAACGAAATGGGCGTCAATGTGAAAGTAAGTTCAGGTCCGGTAATAGACAAGCCGGGAGACTTGGCAGGTTTGCTCACCAATCTGGAGCCCAACGATGTATTGTTTATTGACGAAATACACCGCTTGTCACCTGTGGTGGAAGAATATTTGTATTCAGCCATGGAGGATTATAAAATAGATGTTCTCATTGAATCGGGGCCCAATGCCCGCAATGTGCAAATAGGGCTTAACCCGTTCACGCTGGTGGGCGCCACCACCCGTTCCGGATTACTTACCGCCCCTCTGCGCTCCCGATTCGGCATCAACTTGCGGCTCAACTATTACGATACCCCCACATTGGAACGTATTATCAGTCGCTCTGCCGGCATATTGAATATACAAATAGACAAAAACGCAGCCCATGAAATAGCACGCCGCAGCAGAGGAACCCCCCGTATAGCCAATTTGCTGTTGAGACGAGTCCGCGACTTTGCCCAAATAAAAGGCAACGGCAATATAGACTTGGAAATAGCACGTTTCGGATTAAGCGCCCTCAACGTTGACGAACACGGTCTGGACGAAATGGACAACCGCATTCTTACCTGCATTATCACCAAATTCAAAGGCGGTCCTGTAGGATTAAACACCATTGCCACCGCCGTAGGCGAAGATGCCGGCACCATAGAAGAGGTATATGAACCGTTCTTAATACAAGAAGGCTTTCTGGTGCGTACACCACGCGGAAGAGAAGTCACCCCCGCCGCCTATGAACACTTGGGCTGCCGGCAAAATGACAAATATACCGGAACATTGTTTGACCAAAACGCTTAAAAGATGAATATAAAAAAGCATATCCCCAACGCTATAACGCTAGGCAACCTCACATGCGGATGCATATCATTGCTTCTGGCTGTTCAATGGCAGTTCCAATATGCAGCCCTTATGGTGCTGGCTGCCGCCGTTTTTGACTTTTTCGACGGCTTTGCCGCCCGCATGCTGCATACAAAATCAGACATAGGAAAAGAATTGGACTCCCTGTGCGATATGATATCATTCGGATTAGCCCCCGCATTCATAATGTATTATATGTTATCCCGCACCCTGCTGCTGACCGATATGCCTTTATATGAAACTTTCAACATCAATATAATTCCTGCCGCCTGCAGCATCATTTATGCCTGCTGCGTGGCTGTGCGCCTGGCTAAATTCAATTTGGACACCCGCCAAACCGAACAATTTTTGGGATTGCCATCCCCTGCCGCCGCCTTTATACTCATCTCCACCCCTTTTTGGCATTTGCCTTATAATCAAACCTCTTTTATCATATACATCACCGTTATGGCATTGTTATGCGCGGCCATGCTGTGTGAATACCCGCTGCTGTCTCTTAAATTCCACGATTTTACCTTTAAAAACAATGCTGCACGCTATGCTCTTGTCTTATGCAGTATCGCCCTGATAACAGTATGCGGGATAAAACATATGCTTCCCCTTGCCATTATACCCATTATGCTTGTTTACATCATATTATCCATTATTGAAAATCACAAAACCAACCAAAAATAATGAAAAGACATATCTTATTGTTCGTTTCAATGCTATTGCTGCTCAACTCCTGCAAAGTATTTATGCCCACACGTATGCTGAGAGCCACCAAAAGTCAAATACAACCCTTCCCCCAAGAAGAACGCTATACCGAATATAAAATAGCCCCCAACGATATTTTACAGATAAGCGTAGATTTGCAGGAAGGAGAAAATATATTCGAAAACGGCACCTCCGGCAACAGCGGCAACAATAATAATTACGGGCGCTCATTTACCGTGGAATTCGACGGCATGGTTAAATTGCCCCGTTTGGGACGCATCCAGGTGGCAGGGCTCACTACCCGACAATTGGAAGACACCTTGGAACTGGCCTATGCCCAATATATGAACTCTCCCATGGTAAGAGTCAAAATCACCAATCACAGAGTTACCATCTTCCCGGGAGGTGAAGGAGGCACCGCCAAAGTGATTACGCTCAATCAGGAAAACACCACCCTCATAGAAGCACTTGCCCAAGCCGGCGGTATCACCGATGGCAGAGCCTGCAAAATAAGACTCATAAGGGGAGACTTGAAAGACCCCATCGTATATCAGGTGGACCTTTCCACCATTGACGGCATGAAACAAGCTAATTTAACACTCAAAGCCAATGATATCATATATGTAGAACCAAGGTTGAGACCTGTAAGCCGGTTCCTCAACGAGTTGAATCCTTATCTCACCCTGCTTTCCACCACCTTCTTGATAATCAATTCTGTAAATCAATTCAAAGCACTCTCCTCCGGTTCATCTAACAAATAATTGTATTTATGAAAAAAGAAATTAAACCCATTAACGACCAACTGAACCCTAAACTGATAAAATCGGTGCTCCAAATATATTGGTATATCATACCTATATCGCTGGCCTTAACCTTTTTGACGGCATTTTTATATCTTAGATATACCATCCCGACCTATCAGGCCGTTACCACTATCCAAAAATCGGATGATAAAAACATCAGCTTCTCCGGTTCGGATAATGATTTTTTAGCCAGACAAGAATCTCCCAATAAAATCATCAACCTGATTCAATCCAAAACATTTCTGGAATCAAGTTTATCCAAACTGAATTTGGATGTTGATTACTATTTGAAAGGAAAAGTGCTGGATTCCGAACTCTTTCCCAATAATTCTTTTGAGGTGATATTCGATTCCGCCCACCCCCAGCTGTACAACACCCCCATTTATATCGATTTTTTAGACAAAAACCAAATTCGTATCTATTGCACAAAAAACGACAATACTTCAAAAACATATACCGTTTCCCAAGACACCACCCTTGTCAGTACCCCCCGTTTCGCCTTCGATTTTGTTCTCAAAACCGAACTCTCCAACCTGGTGGGACACACCTATTACTGCATACTGCAAGATGCCAAAAACCGTAATGAAAAATATATACACAAAATTACGGCTTACCCTTCCGAAAATGCAAATGGCGGCATAGATATATCCCTTACCTACAACAATGCAGACAAAGCCGGATATATTATTAATTCCATCACCAAAGACTTTTTGGATTTCTATGCAATACAACGTCAGGAAAGTTTTAACAAAGTATTGGAATATATTGACACTCAGCTTGAAATATGGGAACAGGAAGTGTACAACAGGGAAGAAACATTGGATGAATACAAGAAAAACAAAAATTTTATCGCTCCCGATGACAAAAATATACATATCATCCAAGAAGACTATGATGAATGCCTGGCCAAACTCAACACTTTGGAACAAACCGAAAAACGTTTGCGCAAAATAGAAAAATCGTTTGAAACAGAAAGCGACCCCTACAAATTAATGGGACAAATTATCGGCAGCAATTTGCAATACAACGTAAGCAATTGTATTGATAAAATTCAGCAATTGCTGTTGGAAAAAGAAAATTTACAATATAACTACACCACCAACAGCGGTAAAATTCAAAATCTGAATCATCAAATCAACGTACAAATAAACGCTCTCAAAGAAATTATTCAAAACAACATCACCTCCATCAAGGACGAAAAAGACTTGCTGCAACAAAAAATAAAGTCGTATCAGGCCATATTAAAATCTCAGGACAATTTTTCCAACGTGCTGGAATTTAAAAAATTGTTGCGCAATGCCAATATAAGCAACTCCTATTATGATCATTTGCTGGAATCCAGAATGTCTTATACTCTGCTGAAAGCCGGCACCACCTCTCCTTTTATTGTATTACAATATTCATCGCCCGCCTCCCTGAAAGCCACTCCCGACAAATTTAAAATTTATATCATTTTTATAGTGATAGGATTAATATTATCCACCCTCTATATTGTGTATAAATATTTAACTTACAACTATATAGACAGCAAAGACGATATCACCAAATATGTGGATATACCCTATTTGGGCAGTATTCCCAAAATGGAAGAAGGAATGGATTTTTCCCAGTTGGTTGTGGACATAGACCCCAAATCCATTATATCGGAAGCTTTCCGCCGGCTGAGGTCCAATCTCACTTTTATGAATAACAGCAACGGACCCAAATTGGTATCCACCACCTCTACCGTATCGGGAGAAGGCAAAACTTTTATTACCGTTAATTTAGCCGGAATTTTTGCCTACTCCGGTAAAAAAGTGGTAATATTAGACATGGATATGCGAAAACCCAAAATACATATGGCATTTTCCACCCCGGAAAAGAAAATACACAATATCAAAGGTATGAGCAACATACTGATAGGCGAATATACCTGGAAAGAATGTATTAATGAAAGCCGCCTGGAAAACTTATATTTTATCACGGCAGGAAGCATCCCCCCCAATCCGTCCGAATTGTTAATGTCTGACAATATGACCAGACTATTGGAAGAGCTCAAACAAAACTTTGACTATATCTTCTTTGACAACCCGCCTGTCGGACTGGTTACCGACGCCATAGCCTGCATGCGTATCACCGATTACCCCATCTATGTGTTTAAAGAACATTATTCCATCATTCCGTATATAGAAACCATCAACAATTTATACGAAGAACAACAAATGAAAAAGTTGAGTTTTGTGCTCAATGCATCTTCACACGAAGACAATAAACATAAAAAATACGGATACGGATACGGATATGGAGACTACTATCATTACGTGAACGCTCACAATATTCAAGAAACATCATTCATCAAAAAGCACCTGTCTTTCTTTAATAAACAAAAAAAATAACACTTATCAATCCCAATAATACACATGGAATTCATCAAAACAACCATAGAAGGCCCATTGATTATCACCCCGAAGGTGTTTGGTGATAGTCGTGGTTGCTTTTTTGAAAGTTTCAGCCGGCAATTATTCGAGCAAAACGGTGTTGTTGCCGATTTTGTTCAAGACAACCAGTCTGTGTCAAAAAAAGGCGTGGTGAGAGGTTTACACTTGCAAGCCCCTCCTTACGCCCAAGCCAAATTGGTACGGGTAGTGCACGGAGCCGCCCTGGATGTGGCTGTAGATATACGAAAAGCATCCCCCACCTACGGACAATATGTGTCGGTGCGATTGGATACCATTCAAAACAACATGTTTTGGATTCCACGTGGTTTTGCCCACGGATTTGTAGCATTGGAGGATGACACGGTATTTGTATATAAAACAAGCAATTACTATAACAAAGAGTCGGAAATGGCCATATTGTGGAACGACCCTGCCCTCAACATCAACTGGAACATACAACATGCCATTGTATCGGAAAAAGACCGGAACAATCCCTTGTTTAAAGATTTTATAAGTCCGTTTTAAATCACCCTGCAACTATTTTTTGTAAAACAACAGGTATATATGAAAATAGGCCTTATTAAAGAAACCAAGATTCCCATAGACAACAGGGTGGCTCTTACCCCACAGCAAATGGCACAATTGCAAAACACCTATCCTGATGACCGGTTTGTGGTGCAAAGCAGTCCTATAAGAGCATATACCGATGAAGCTTACCGGCAGGCAGGCATACAAGTATGCAACAATATCGACGACTGTGATGTTTTATTCGGAATCAAAGAGGCCGACATTCAATCACTGATACCCCACAAGCACTATTTCTTTTTCGGACATATCGCTAAAATGCAAGCCTATAACAAACCCTTGTTGCAAGCGATGATGGAAAAACACATCACCTTTTCCGATTATGAATATCTTACCGACAGCCGTCACAAACGGGTGTGTGCCTTTGGCTGGTGGGCGGGGATTGTAGGCGTTTACTATACCCTGCGCTGCTATGGTCTCAAATACCATACCTACACCCTGCCGGCTCCTGACATCACATTTTCATTGGAGCAATTGACACAACAATTGGGCAGTATTGCACTGCCGAAAATAAAAATCCTCATTACGGGAACAGGCCGTGTATCGCAAGGAGCACAATACATATTGCAAAAAATAGGTGCAAAGAACATGTCCGAACAACAATATTTGAACACACCGGCTGTTGACAGCATCTCCTATTGCGTGGCAGACGCCCCCCAACTGGTGGAGCACTGCCGCGGCGAAGCCTTCAACTGGGAAACTTTCAACCACAGCCCTCAACTATACCGCAGCACTTTTATGCGTTGGGCGGTTTGCACCGACATGCTCATTTGTGCCCATTTTTGGGCACCCGATGCTCCTGTATATCTTTCTGAACAAGACTTAAAAAATCCGAACCTGTCCATTAAGGTGATAGGCGACATCACCTGCGATATTCAAGGAAGTATAAAATCTACTTTAAGAGCCACTACTCATGATGAGCCCTATTACGATTATAATCCTATAACCGGACAAGAAATGCCACCCTTTTCCCTGCCCGATAACATTAGCGTGATGGCGGTGGACACCTGCCCCAATGCTTTGGCTTTGGACACCAGCGACTATTTCGGACAAATGCTGATGCAACATGTGTTTACGCCATTGCTCAACAGACAACATTCCGATATCATACAGCGGGGAACCATACTCCAAAACGGAAAACTGACACCCCCCTTCCAGTATCTGGAAGATTTTTCTAAAAGTTAACAGCAACATATTATGCAAAGCAATGGGCTAAAAGAAAAAACCATCATAGGCATGATTTGGTCAAGCATAGGCAAATTCGGCACTATGGGTCTTTCTTTTATTTCCAATTTGATACTGGCGCGTCTGCTTATGCCGGAAGATTTCGGATGCATAGGCATGTTGCAAGTGTTTATTGCCATTTCCGGCATATTGGTCACCGCCGGATTCGGCACCGCCCTTATTCAGAAAAAAAATCCCTCCCACGTCGATTTTTCATCTGTCTTCTATTGGAATTTGGCAACATCCGTCATTCTGTATTCCATATTGTTTGTATGCGGACCGGCCATTGCCCGTTTCTACGCCATGCCGGAACTCTGCAAAGTGTTAAGAATACAGAGTATCTCCCTCATTATTTTGGCATTTTCCGCCATACAATCCTGCCAACTACAAAAACAATTACGATTTAAAGAACTTTCGGTAAGAAATATTGTCGCCTCCTTGGCAGGAGCAATATGTGCCATTATTATGGCATTATGCAATTGCGGAGTATGGAGTTTGGTGGCTTCCAGTTTAGTAGGTAGCATCACCAATGTATTGCTATTATGGAAAATGAGTTCCTGGCGTCCGTCTTGGGAATTCAGTTTTCAATCTTTAAAAGAACTATTTTCTTTTGGCGGACTGATGGCTCTTTCCGCCTTGGTGGAAACCGTCTATTTCCATATCCAGAGTTTAATCATCGGAAAATTGTATTCCGCCAACCAACTGGGATATTTTACGCAAGCCCGCAAATTAGAGTCTGTTCCCACCGAAACACTTTCCCAAATTGTCAATCAGGTATCTTTTCCCATATTCGCCACCCTTCAGGATGACAAAGAAAAATTGCGGTATGGCGTTAAAAAAAATATAAAAGCCATCTCCTACCTCAATTTTCCGCTCATGGTGCTTTTAATTATCATCGCCAAACCGCTGATTATATTGCTTTACGGCGCCAAATGGGAACCCGCCATCCCCTATTTTCAAATACTTTGCATTTCCAGCATGATTTATACACTCAACACACTTAACACCAATGTGATAAAATCGCTCGGCAAAGGGAAAACATATTTTTTCCTACAACTCAGCAAACGTCTGATAGGTATCGCACTCATTCTTACCGGTACCTTGTTCGGTATTTACGGATTGTTGTGGGCATGCACCATATTCGGTTATGTTTGCTTTATCATCAATGCTTTGGTGAACAAAAGAACCATACAATACGGCCTATGGGCACAAATTAAAGATGTAGGAGGCTGTTATCTATTATCTCTCATCATCGGGGCAGCGGTATATTTTTCCTGCACCTTGCTGCCTATACACATGTATTTGATTATGCTGATACAAATTATATTGTACACAGGCATATACCTATTGATATCCAAATGTTTACACATGGAAGGCTACAGCACCTATAAGACTATCATTATGGAACGATTTCATAAATATACAAATGACTCATCAAAAAAAGTAAAACGATATGAATATAAAAATTATTGATTTACTAAAAAAACGAATAGTTGTTCGCAATTTTACAATAGAGATACAAAAAAAATATCAAAAACTAAAGGTAAAACGCCCTCTCTCCAAAGAACAGGAAAAGAGCATACAATCCTATTATAAACCATTGGTAGGGCACAAAGTTCCCACTATATGGCATCAATTCATGTATTCCCGCACCGGTGTTTTTGCCATTGACTATATGCCACTGAGTCTGTATCGCACCGAACTCATCGGACGCATGAACCAATTTCCGTTTATGGAAGCATACGCAGACAAAAACATATCCTACACGCTTTTTCCTGATGTAAAGCAGCCCAAACTGATTATAAAAAACATGAACGGCTACTTTTACACACAAGACAAAGCCATCACCCGCGAAGAAGCAATAGCTTTGTGTGAAAATTTGGACAATGCCATTATCAAACCATCTATGTCCACACGAGGACAAGGAGTGAAAGCATTAAACATCCATAACGGCATTTCCGATACCGACCATAAAAGCATTCATCAAATATTTGACGACTATCAACAAAATTTTTTAGTCCAAGAAAGAATACAACAACACCCTGCCTTGGAAGCCCTCAACCCGACTTCCGCCAACACCATACGCTTGCTTTCCTATCGTAATGGGATGGATATCATCATATTATATACTGTCATACGCATAGGCAAACTCAACCAAGTAATCGACAATGAAAGTGCCGGAGGAATAAGTGCAAGAATCAATGCAGACGGTACGCTTGCCAAATATGCATACGGAGCCCCGGGCAACGATATGGTCACCCATACCGACACGGGAATAGAACTAAACGGATATGCCATACCTTCCTATCAAAAGGTAATAGAAACGGTAAAAGAACTACACTACCAACTACCTTATTTTGACATTGCCGCATGGGATTTCGCCGTAGATGTTGAAGGTGACCCTGTTTTTATTGAATGGAATGCCAATCCTGACTTAAGCCAAACGGCCAACGGTCCCGCTTTCGGTGAGTACACCAAACAAATACTCTCCACCATCTATCAAAAACCCAACACTCGCAATCCACATTGGTAAAAAAAGCACTATGCAGATACGCTCAAAAACAAATTTATGGTTTAGATACTTGCTTTGCAGCCTTTCCCCAGCATTGGCGGTAAAACTTTTGTATTACTACTATTTTCATAAAAAACTCAATCTGAAACAACCTGTCACTTTGGATGAAAAAATCCAGTGGATGAAACTCTATTATTACAAAGACAATCCATTGGTGTACCAATGTGCAGACAAATACAGGGTAAGGGAATATGTCAGGGAATGTGGCTTGGAACATATATTAAACGAATTGACAGCCACTTATAAATCACCCGAATATATCAATTGGGATGTGCTTCCCGACCGTTTTGTGTTGAAATGGAATTTCGGTTGTGGCGGCAATGTGATTTGTTTTGACAAAACGCAATTGGACAAAGCAAAAGCCGTGCGGGAGCTGAAGGCGTTTCAAAAGACAAAAGCGCACCTGATATGTGCGGAACCCCAATATAAGATGAAAAAAATATTGCTGTGCGAGCGTTTTATTGAAGCGGAAGACGGAGGCACCCCTACGGACTACAAATTCTACTGTTTCAACGGGGAAGCAAAATATGTGCTTTGCTGCTACAACAGGAGCGAAACCCGGAAACCGTCTTTTTATTTTTTCGACAGACAATGGCAACTGCAACGATTCAACCAAATGGGCAAGGATGCTCCGGACAATTTCACCATGCCCAAACCCGATGGCATAGACGAAGCCTTTCGTTGTGCAGAAATACTTTCCAAGCCCTTTCCTTTTGTGCGGGCTGACTTCTACATAGAAAACGGAAAGGTATATTTCGGAGAACTTACATTCACACCCGGAGGAGGCTTTGACTTGGGCAGACTGCCTGCCACTCAAAAACTATTCGGGGATATGCTTACACTTCCTCAAAAAAAATAACAATATGCACATACTTCATCTTTGTAACGATTTCAGCGGGTCAAAAGTTCACCGACACCTCTACCAAAGCCTTGACGAAACGGGAATAGAGCAAACCATATTTTGTCCTGTCCGCAAGGCCGGTTTAATAGGCAACAATATTTTTAAATCCAAGGCCGCCTCGTTTGAATATGCACATATTATCCGACCTTTTCACCGGTTGGCATACCACATTAAGTTGCAGCACATTTTCCGTTATCTCACCCGTCATATTGCTTTGGACAAGATAGATATCTGTCATGCCACCACCCTTTTCAGCGATGGCGGAGTCGCCTACAAAATCTATCAGCAATACCATATTCCTTATGTGATAAACATACGGAATACCGATGTGAATCTTTTTCTAAAATATATGCCTCACACGTGGCATACGGCAAAAAAAATACTCTTGCATGCATCAAAAATCATATTTGTTTCGCCTGCCATGCAGCCGCTATTTTTCCGACATCCGCTGATTCAACAAATATATCCCGAAATAGCCGATAAAATAAGCATTATCCCCAATGGACTCAACGACTATTGGATAGATCATCTCAACAAGGAAAAACCTGTCAACAACTATCAAATACTATATGTAGGCTCATTTATAAAATCCAAGCGAGCACCGCTATTGGCAAAAGCCGTTAAAGCATTACGCCACACCTATCCCGATATTCAACTCCGATATATCGGTTCCGGAGGGGAAGACGAATCCGTGATACGACAATTGGCAAACAAACATCCCGAATTTATTGCTTACCCGGGACAAATCAACGACCTTGATTTGTTAAAACAACAATATAGCCATCATGCCATTTTTGCCTTGCCGTCTTTGCACGAAACATTCGGGTTGGTTTACATGGAAGCCCTTTCACAAAACATTCCCGTTGTATATACCGCACACGAAGGCATAGACGGACTGATAGACGAACACTGCGGTGAAAAACTCAACAAAGTGAACCAAAAAGAACTAATAGCCGCCTTGACGAAAATATTGGAAAACTATTGTTATTATTCCAATCAAAACATCCGTTTTGAGCAATACCGATGGACGAATATCGCCCGACAATATATGGATATCTATACCATTCATTCCCAACAAGACCTCACCCATCATGCTTAGCGTAATTATACCGATATACAACGAAGAAAAATATATACACAACTGCCTGCAATCCATCATCAATCAGGATTACGACAAAGAGGATTTGGAAGTATTGTTTGTTGACGGACTCAGCAATGATGCCACGCGGACTATTATCCTGCAATATGCTCAACAATATTCCTACATACACTTGTTGGACAATCCTCACCGGATAGTCCCCTATGCCATGAATACCGGCATAGAAAATGCCAAAGGTGACATCATCATGCGATTGGACGCCCATACAAGTTATGACAAACAATATTTTTCCACACTGACCAAATATCTATGCGAATATCATGCCGACAATATCGGCTGTGTCTGCCGCACCGACGTTCTCCGCCGCACTCCCAAATCCATGGCGATATGTGAAGTTTTGCAACATCCGTTCGGTGTGGGCAATTCCTCGTTCCGCACCGGAACCCAACACATGATGGAAGTTGACACCGTTCCCTTCGGTTGCTTTAGACGTGATGTTTTTGACCGCTTCGGTCTTTACAACACCTTGCTGGTACGCAACCAAGATATAGAACTCAACAAACGCATCCGCAACGGGGGCGGAAAAATTCTGCTCATTCCCGAAGCCCTATGCACCTACTATGCCCGAGAAACATTTTCCGGCATAGCCAAAAACAATTATCTCAACGGATTATGGAATTTGCTCACCGTGAAAATCACCCAACAATTCTCCTCTCTTTCGTTAAGACACTTCATTCCGCTATTGTTTCTGCTCTCACTCATCCTGCCTCTTATCGGATTTGTATTTTATAAACCTCTTATCCTGTTGTCTATCATTTCCTTATGTCTGTATTTGACATTTCTCTGCATCACTTGTATTTCTATTTCACTGCACAAAAAATGTCATTTCGGATATTTGCTACAGGCTTTTATCGTCATACATTTTTCTTATGCTATCGGCTCACTTGCAGGCATATTTAAAAACATAAAACATGAATAAATCGTTAGAATACCAATATAAACAGCAATTAGCTTCTTATCTTGACACCACTGCCGACCATATTTACTTGTATTACAAAGGTCGTGTGGCATTATATGCCATCCTGCAAGCCATGCAAGTAGGCAAAGGCGATGAAGTGATATTGCCGGCTTTCACCTGTGTGGTGGTGCCCAACGCCATCAAATATTTGGGAGCGACCCCCGTTTATGTAGACATAGACCCCCACACCTACAATGCCGACATTGCCGGCATAGAAAAAGCCATTTCGCCACGCACAAAAGTGATTATTTGCCAAAACACCTTCGGGCTGTCATCCAATGTGGACGCCATCCATCGTTTAGCCCGACAACACCATATCTACACCATAGAAGACTGCACCCATGGATTTGGAGGCACCTATAAAGGCAAGCCTAACGGGACTTATTGCGACGCCGCTTTTTATTCCACACAATGGAACAAACCGTTTAGCACCGGTGTGGGGGGATTCGCCTTTATACAAGATAAAACGCTGGAACAGAATTTGGCTCTTGTCAATAGTAATCTTGAACAGCCGGCAATCAAAGACACGATGTCTTTGCGTATGTTATATTTTGTCCGGGAAAAAATTCTTTCCGACAAATGCTATTGGCACATGATTTCTCTTTACCGCTGGCTGAGCAGACATCAATTGGTACAAGGCTCTTCCTCCGGAATGGAAATCTGCTCCGTTGCACAGCCCAATCATTATTTCAAAGCCATGTCGGACGCACAAATAAAAAAAGGACTGCAGAATTTGCAAACCCTCCCGCACCTTATGCAATTACGCAAACACAATGCCCGCCTATATAACGATTATCTATTGAAACACAACAAAACCTTTGTCAATCCGCAATTATTCCCCGACCATGCCTTCTTAAAATTTCCCGTTTTGGTAAAACAAAGGGAACGTGTGCTCGCTTTGGCTGAAAAACAACATATTCCACTCGGAGAATGGTTTTGCAGTCCCATCCACCCTGTACGGGAAAACTGGGAAACTTGGAATCTGCACGCCAAAGATTTCCCTGTTGCCATGGAAAAATCCCGGCAAATTCTGAACCTTCCTACAGATGAAAAAAATATAGAAAAAATACTGCAGTTTCTTGACAATATCAACGAGTTTTTGGTATAAAAAATATGGTAAATAGTTAAAATTTGAAATATTAACTGCTTATACTATTTTGCAAAGATAGCATTTGTAAACATTCCCCATAAAGAAAATGCCGCTTATGCGGCATTTTCTTTTATTTAAAACTTTTTGACGGCTCGAACGCATATTTCTCTATATGTTTCTCCAATCATAATGCTGCCATAATAATCATGATACTTGCCAAAATCATTGATACCAATATCATACAAACGACCAAAAGATGAGTAATATGCTTTTCTTTTTCTTGGTTCCGTTGCAGCATTATCCACTTCCGTACTGCTCCATATTCCTATAGCAAGATCTTCAGGCTTAGCGCCTCGGAATGGAGACCAGCCTGCTACATCCCGCAATATATAATTGATAGTATCCCTATAAACTCTGAATTCCAACACTTCCAATATGGCAGGCAAATACCAGTCCGCTCCTTTTGCTCTGCACCATGGGGCTGCCTGCAAACGTTCCGGAAAACTCAAAGTGGTGTCATATCTTAATTTCATCAGGCTGTCGGTATTGGATTCCCCGTCCAAGGAATCAAAGGCATAGGCGAATTTTCCGTCTGCATACGAACTGTACATGCCTCCACCTTCATCCAGCCCAAGTATCTTACCATGCTTGCAGTAAGGTTTGTTGTTAATGACAGCTATGGTATCGCTTAAATGCCATACAATGCCTTCAGGAAAACCCAAACTGTCATAATAAATATCCAACAAGGCATAGCCGTTCACAGGATTAAATACAAAGGCAATGGCTGTATCTTTGGCGGTTATGGTATCGTACATGCTGCGAATCTGCGTTTCTCCCTGTATTTGGCAAATTGCCGTGTATTGCATTCTATCTCCGATAGTAAAGTCGTATTGGCTGTCTGCTTTGCGGACTAAAGAAATATGTTTTTCAACAGCCTGTATTTGCATGGAAAAATTTCCCGCACCTGTTTCTGCCAACATTTTAATGCTTCGGCTTCCCTGTGCGGTCTGCACTTGCAAAAGATACATCTGCGGTGTGCCCACGCTGAGTTGTATGGTATAATTTCCTGCAGACAAGTTTGCTGTTTTATACATGTATTGCTTGCCCGACAAGTCATACAAAGCTATGCTTGCTTCTTCATCCTGCGGCAATTGCAGGTTAATGCTTGTCTGCCCGTTAAAAGGATTGGGCGTATTTTGTGCCAAAGAAAAAGCGGTGGCATTTCCTTCATGTATGCCCACCTTGTTGAGTATGAGTGTTGTATCCGCCCATTCCAAGGTCTGTACCCAATGTTTGCTAAGATTTTCCACCTTCACTGAAGATAACTGTATATAGGAACTGTCTGTACAGCGGGCGGTAAAAGTAATGGTCTTGGTGTTTTGTGAAAACACATTGCCTAAAAGGCTCATGGCAACTAATGTTAAAATTATTCTTCTCATAATATAAAAAAATTATTGATTATTATTCTTTTATTATTTTCTTGGTTTGTTGGGTTCCGTCAGACAAAGTGTATCGCAACAGATACATTCCTTTGGCATAATGTGATAAATCCAAAGATATTGTATTGTCGTTTACTTTGCTGTCCATTAACCTTTTTCCGAAAATATCAAACAACTCTATATGTTTGAATTTTTCATTGTTTGACCTGATTTCCATCATTCCGTCGGTCGGGTTAGGTTGTAAACTAACACCGTCCATTTGTTCAGAATCCGTTTCTTTTTTCGGAGAAAAAGACCCTATGGGATTAGTCCAAATACAACTGGTGTGGATACGCAATTTCCACCACGGATAATGTTCATTGATTCCTTCCAACACAGATACGGCGTATGGACTTGCCGTGTTATTACCATTGGCAATGGCTGTCAAGGTATCTATTGCACCCTGTGATATGTTTATATCGGAAGAGGTATCTCTTGCCCAGGCTTGTAAATAATTTAAACATTGTTGATATTCTGCAGTATCTTCTACCGGTACATATGACCATGTTTGTAGTAGATTATCCCAAGCCAGTTGCAGTTGAGAAGCATCATTTCCTTGTGTTATATAATGTATGCTTAACAAATCTGCATCCAATGAGGACAAGCGTTGCAACCATGAACTGATTTCCGTAATTTCCGGTTCCGTTGCATTATTGAGAATGTGTACGGCTTGTATGCAAGTTTCATCCAAAAGGTTTTTCAATTCCGACAATTGTATAAGATCATAAACTTGAGGATTGGAAGGGTCATCTAAAGAGATTATATTGCTCCAGTCAATAGCCATTCCATTATATGTGGTAAGATAATTATCCAAAGCAATTTCATAAAGTTGTAAGTTGGCTTCGTATATATCTTCACAATCCCAAATTGATATAGGCATGTCATAATACGAATCCCCGATATGCCCATGCCGATTGCCGCATATATCCGGAGTAGTTCCGGTAATAAAAAGATTGTTGTGAAGAACAGGCATTTGATGGGAAACATTGCTATTGTAGTAGTAATAATAATAATTTCCGCTTAAATTATTAAAATGCATTTTTGAACGCTCCCCGAAATAGTTTCCGCAAGCTCTATTTATCTTTCCTTGATAAACTTTAATCGTTGCTTGATCCGCTATGTATATATCTGTACTGTCCATTACAAAATCATTGCACTCAAATTGCAAACCTTTTAATTCTGGAGATGGAGAAACTATTATATTCTCAGGATGAGTACCATTATTTCCATATACTTCTATGGCTCTGCACAATTGGCTGAATGTATTCAGGCGTATGGTATTGTTGTCTTCCGTTTTTCCTATTATCTTTATTCCGTTGCCTATGCCGGAGAATTGGTTGTTTTCTATTCTGTACAAATTGCAGGAATCCAATATCAAACCGAGCACATCCGTATTATGGGAAGCGCTTCCGCTTGAAAAAGAACAGGACAATATACTCAAGGCATCCGCATTTTTGGCATTTACGCCTATACTGTTATTATTGAAACAGGTGTTATACATTTTTACAGGCTTTTCTGCGGAACCCACTATGGCAATGGCGTTTTTATAGTTGTAAAAAGTACATGCAGTATCATGATAAGGAATGGGATCGTAATTTGGAGCAGGAATTGGAAAATAATCAGTCTTTTCGTTGAGTCTGAAGCCTGCATTGCAAGCATACAAAGCGGTTCCCATATCTTTCCAATTCGTTTTGGATTGCATATCCTCAAAATCGCAACCCTTGAATTGTACTCCTCTTACATCATGCAATGCCACTTGCACATTGCTTGTATCTACCGTAAAATATGCATCATCATCTACTCTGAATGTACAATGGTGAAAATAACATACATTATCAATCACTTGATGATGACTATTTACACGAGTATACGCATTAAAATGAACGGCTTTTTTATTGTTGACAAATTGCGAATAAGAAGCTTTTACCACTCCTCCGCCTTTACCACGGTTTTGATTACGGAGATTGAATTTTCCTACTCTCACACCGCATACAGCATTTTTGATAACGGCATTATTAAGCACCAATTCTCCTTGTAGCGGAGAGGTTACATTGCGATTGCCGAAATATTGGCTCGTATCCGGAGAACCCCAAACCTCTATGCCTTGCCAAAGCAGATTGTCGCAATAGGATGAAATTTCAGCATTGTTAATCAACAATCTTCCTCCATTTTCCACTATTATTTTTACGTTTGGCATGCAATAAACGTCTGCTTTGATATTCAGTTTGTGCCCTGCAGGAATATGTATGGATGAAATAAGAGTGTACTCCGTGGTCCAAACAGTGTCTAACGGAATGTTACCGTTTAGATTAGGCATTACAATATTGGTATTATAATTCGTGATGTGTAAAAATTTAGTATAAGTTTTAACAGTATCGCCATTTAATATAATAGAGACGGTTAAAATGGCCGTATTGCCAGAGTTTGGGATAATTTCTACATGAGTGGTATTTTGTCCGGAATAAATGGCACAATTCGGTGTTATTTGCCAATATATTTGAAAACTGTCTGGTAAATATCCTTCATAGTAAAACGAACTTATTTGACATGTTTGAACATTGGTGTCACCTGTTATCTGATTCCCGTATAAACAAGCTTCCACTACGGCAGCGTACGCATCCACCAAGCCGTAACCCACTTCATTGTTCCACGTACCGTTAGGATGGTCAGAACTTGCAGGTTGAAAAATATATCCATTCAATTTTTGTGCGGTAGTTTCTATAATCTCGCGTACTTGCTGACCATTGAGGTTAGGATTTACGGAATATATCAATGCCGCAACTCCGGAAATATGGGGCGCTGCAAATGAAGTACCGTCACTGAAAGTATATGTACTATTCAAGTCTGTACTTTGAATGCTTACACCGGGAGCAACAATATCAACATTATCATCATCATAACAAGAGAAATAAGCCCGTACCAAATTGGAATCTATTGCACCAACCGCAACAACTTGCGGATTAGAGGCTGGATATTGTACTACCGGCTGATTATTACCGGCAGCACAAATAACAATAGCATTGTTGCTATACGCATATTGTATGGCATCATCTATATCAACACTTTGAGGAACAGATAAACTTAATTGAATAATTTTTGCACCTTTGTCAACGGCATCAATAATCGCATCGTCAATTACGGACGATATAGGGTTATTCTCTCCAACACAATAGGGTAAAATTTTTACGCCATTAGAATAATTTCCTCCTGCTATTCCTGCTATCCCTAAATTATTGTTGGTTTTTGCAGAAATTATTCCGGACACAAAAGTTCCATGAAAATAAGAACTTCTGCAATCATTTGAATTATTCTCATAATTCCATCCCAAATAATCATCTATTAAACCATTATTATCATCGTCAATATTATTGCCTGAAGACGGATCTCCGAATTGTCCCCACTGATCCATCAAATTCGTATGAAAATTATGATACCCGTCATTCCCCATTCCTAAATCAGGATGCATCCAATCCACACCAGAATCAATAACTCCGACAATTACAGAGGATTTTCCCGTACTAATACTCCAGGCTCTGAGAATATTGATTGCACGCAAGCCCCATTGAGAATAATAAAGATTATCATTAGGAGATATAATATTATATTCTCCTTTAACTGAATAAATAACTTTTGAAATATTGTTATCTGTTTCGATAACATGCATTGCGGAATCAAACGAAATGTTTGCCGGAAGTTCTACATCTATATATCCTAACTTGTTAAATCTTATAATTTTAAATGGAATTTTCTTAATATCGCTTATTTTGACAGTTACAATTGATGTATCAACTTCATAGTAAACATTATTATAAAGAACTTTTTTTACATTATTCACATTATAAATGCGATAAGAACTTTTGTTTTGTGTAAAGGATAAATTTACAAACACAAATAGAATTGATATTACAAGAAATATTTTTTTCATAACTGAATAATTTTTAAATCAAATACTAAATTTTTAATATCCTTCTTGGGAAAAATATCCCAAAAGAATATGCTATAAACCGCATCATAGCCTGCATCTCCCACATGTAACAGCACTTCATAACGGTAATTTCCGTTCCCTTCGTTGTGCAAGGTGCGGTTGCTGATGGTATATCCTGAATGATAGG
>JAFZXM010000027.1 GCA_017616775.1 Bacteroidales bacterium | reverse complement strand
TCACCGGTTTTTGCATTGCCGGTATATCTGATACTCTCCAGCCACAACTGCTTGCCGAGATAAGTTGTGCCGGAATATTGGTTTTCTATATGATAATAATACATGACAAGGTTGCCGTCCATATCTTCCACACGGCACAAAGGCCAATGGGCGGTGTTGCCGTTGGCGTCTTTCAGCAATACGGAATCTTGCCGGTGTTGTCCGTCATAGCTGCCATAGTAATATTTTTTGCCGCTTTTGTCCCTTACCTCCCAAAAATAATTGCCGGGAGCGGTACCCTTGCGGGTAATGCTGTCAAAACTTGTCTCCGTCCGCGGATAAAACACCTTTTCTGCTTGGTTTCTGGCTTCCCATGCGGCGAGATAATGCGGAGAAGGCAGCAACTCCTGTCCGTTCAAAAGATAGCATTCCGTTTCGTAGGCGGTATCATAACGCGGCACCCCCCATTTGCTGTCCACGCTTATAGCGGGCACCTGCATGTCCCAGCCCATGCCCAGCAGACCGTTGCCGCTTTCGCTGTTGTAGCTGATGTTCAAGTCGGGTTGCATTCCGTTGCGACCTTGCGGCAAAGCAATGGGATAATACATGTTTGCCGTGCCTTCGCTGCCGGCTTGCGGGGCTTCCGTCAGCGTGATGCCGCTGGCGGGATGTGCCGCCTCCATCTCCTGCAGCATCGTCGGCGTATAACTCGTACCTTCCGGCAACTCCGGATAGCTGATAATGGCGTTAATCATGTCGGTGAAATGGTCGGTGCGGGAATACACCTCGCCACGCTCCGTGGAAACGGAATCGTAAGGCAAAGGCTTCCAGCAGGACAGCTGCTCATCGTAGTAATAGGTGCGTATCTCCTTGTAACTGTGTCCCCTCGGTATCTTGGCGGTGTCGTAGCCCATGGTCAAATGCACCTCCTTGCCGAAACGGGTGCCGTGCGGCAAAAAACGATAGCAGGCATGTCCGGCGGTAACATTCACCATGCCCGCATCCAAGGGCGGCATGCCGCTGTCCACCCCGCTGACAACTATACGCATGGCAGCATCCACACTGCCGGCGGGACCCGTAAGCATCACCTCCCCGTAACTTACACTGAAAGGCAATCCCGACTCCACATCACAAAAGGCAACATCCTGCACCTTTTTCGCTGCCGGTGCAGAAGATGTTTCCGTAGCCTTTTCCGACAGCGGAGCGGCTGCATCCGAAAACACTTGCCTCGCATAGCTCCATAAACTATAGCCGGCTATGCTTAAAAACAATATTACAATAATTATTAGTACTTTCTTCATCTTTACACAAGTTAGTTGGTTCTCTTACTTGATAGTTAATGATAATCGTAGTTTCGTTAAAACTACTGATTTTGTTTTTATTTATTTTACAAAAATAATAAATAAAACAATACGAAAGAGAAATTGATAGAATTTTTTAATAAAAGAACTTATTTTTTCAAGATATTTTTTTAAAGATGTACTAAAAAAATAAAAAATACGTTAGAATGTTGTTTGTTAGTGCTATGTGTAAAAGTAAAATATTGGTATTCTTATTCTTAATATCAGCCATAGGGGTGTTGGGGCAAAAAAAATACACTCTTAGCGGCTATGTTCGTGATGCTTCCAACGGGGAGGCGGTATCGGATGCCAATGTATATTTTAACGGAACCACCAAAGGAACCACCAGCAATGAATACGGATATTATTCCATCACCATGGAAGAAGGGGATTATATGTTGAGGGTTCATTTTGTGGGTTATAGTTTGTATGAGCAGTCAATATCGCTGCATGCCAATATTAAACTCGATATAGATTTACAGCCTTCGGTGGTGCAGGGGCAGGAGGTGGTGGTGCGTTCGCAGCGTGCAGACAATAATGTAAAGTCAACCTCCATGGGCACCATGGATGTGAATATAGAAACCACGAAAAAGATGCCTTCCTTTTTCGGTGAAGCCGACATTATAAAAACCATACAGTTAATGCCGGGCGTGCAGAGTTCGGGAGAAGGCAGTTCGGGCTATTATGTGCGGGGAGGCGGCATAGACCAAAATCTGGTTTTGCTTGACGAGGCGATTATTTACAATACCGGTCATCTTTTCGGCTTTTTTTCCATTTTCAATACCGATGCCATCCGTTCTGCAGAAATGATCAAATCGGGCATACCTGCATATTATGGCAGCCGGTTGGCGTCGGTGCTGAATGTGAATATGAAAGAAGGCAATATGAAACGCTACGAGGTGGAAGGAGGTTTGGGATTGATATTCGCCCGTATATCGGCACAAGGTCCTTTTGCAAAAGACAAGGCTTCGTTTTTGGTATCGGCACGCCGCACTTATATAGATGCACTCATACAGCCGTTTTTAAAACCGGATTCGCCTGCCAAAGGCTTAAAATTTTATTTTTATGATATCAACGCCAAGGCCAATTGGAAAATCAACGACAAGCACCGTATCTATTTGAGCGGTTATTTCGGTACCGATACTTACGGCTTTAGAAGCACCGGAGGCAGTTTGAATTCTGATTTTAATTGGCAAAACGGTTCCGCATCTTTGCGGTGGAATTATAATATCAGCAACCAGCTGTTTTTGAATACCTCGTTCTTGTTTAGCGATTATGAATTTTTCTCCGATATGAATGCCGAGGTGTATAATTTGAAAATATTTTCCGGCATCAGGGACTATAGTCTTAAAACCGATTTGTCTTATTTGCCTTTACCGGGCATGAAGTGGAAATTCGGTTGTCATTATACTTTTCACCGTTTTCGTCCCAACACCTATAATGCAGAAGCAGGCTCGGAATTGGAAATACCGGCGCCGGCCAACTATTTTGCCCATGAGGCGGCATGGTATGTCAACGGGGAATGTGATTTGGGCGAACATATCAGTTTGAATATAGGATTGCGGGCCTCCTATTTTGCCCATGTGGGCAATTATACCCGCTATATATCCGATGCTGTGGGCAGAGTGCAGGATTCGGTAGTGTATGGCAGGGGCCAAAAGGTAAAGGATTATTGGGGACTGGAACCCAGAGTGTCTTTGCGTTTTTTGATAGACGAGGCCACCTCTATCAAGGCATCCTATATGCATAATTACCAATATCTGCATCAGGTGGCTTTGTCGTCCATATCGCTGCCGACCGACGTGTGGATGCCGTGCTCCTCGGATATTCAGCCTCTGACAGGCAATCAGTATTCCATAGGCGTGTATAGGAATTTTTGCCAAAACACGTTGGAAACTTCCGTGGAAGTGTATTATAAAGATATGAAAAATATTACGGAATATAAAGAGGGCTATTCCCCGCTTACCGAAGCTGCCAGCAGTTTGGACCAACAATATACCCAAGGCGACGGTTACAGTTACGGTGTGGAATTTTATGTCGGTAAAAATGTGGGCAAACTTTCCGGATGGATAAGTTATACATTGGCATGGTCGCGTTGTTTGTTCCCTGAACTTAATAACGGAAAAGAATTTAATGCCAAAAACGACAGGCGGCATAATGTTTCCATATCGCTTTCATACGATATTCTGCCCAATTTAACGGCTTCGTTGGTGTGGGTGTATGCAACGGGCAACACCATGACCGTTCCCGTAGGATTTTATTTCATCGGCTACAATATAGTAACGCAATATAGTGATAAAAATGCATACAGGGTGGCCCCTTACCACAGAATGGATATCTCCGTTAACTGGGTTATCAAGCGTACAGAACGGTTTGAGCATGCGCTTAACTTTTCGGTGTACAATGTGTATAACAGGAAAAATCCTTTTTATATTTCCATCGCCACCAATATGAATTCGGCAAGCATGACCATTACGAACCAGGCATATCAAATGTCCTTGTTCCCGATTATGCCGTCAATATCCTGGAATTTTAAATTCAAAAGCAAATGAAAAAGCGTATCCTGTTTTTGTTGTCGGTTTTGAGCATAGTCATCGTTTCGTGTGAAACGCCCGTTGACTTGAAAGTAAACGGTGCCACTTCTACCAAGGTAATAGAAGGATGGATAGAAAACGGGCAGCCGGCGGTGGTGATGGTCTCCCGGGCTATGGATTATTATTCCGCCATAGATATCCAAACCATATTAAACAGTGCGGATGTTACCTGTATAGTGCGGGTTACCGATGAAGACGGCAATGAAGAACAATTAAGCAAAGGTTTTGATTTCAGTTCTTTATACGGAGCTATAGGAGCAGCCTATAAAGGAAAAAATATAGTGGGTGTTCCGGGAAAGACCTATTATTTGTATGTGGAAGATACAGCGGGTAATATTTATACCGCCGTCACCACCATACCCGATCATACCGTATGTGCGGATTCTGTGAAATTCACTAACGAAAAGCCGACCGATACAACAGCCCTGGCAAGAATTTATTTCCAAGATAAGGCAGAAACCTATGACTGCTACCGATTCTTCTGTATGATAAAAAATATAGATATATGCTTTACCCCTATCAGTTTGGGTACCTATGACGATTTGGCTTTCAACGGCAAATATATGAATTATGAAATCATACGTTCGCCCATGAGCAATATGTCGGTGATGTCGCTGTCTCAGGAAGAACGGGAAGATTTTAACCGTATGTATTTCAAAAAAGGGGATACTTTGTATGTGAAGTCCACACTTACCGACACGGCAACCTATAATTTCTGGTTTCCCTTACAAGTGATTACCCAAGTGGGCGAATTCCCGTTTTTGAGCAGAAATTCCTATCCTACAAATTTACAAGGCAAAAACGTGGTGGGAATATGGTCGGGATATAATGCCCGTTACGATACTTTGATTTTTGAATAAAGCAGGTTCTTGTCTTTATTTTTGCTGTTGCAAGTGGCATTCCGGCAAACCTGTCGGCCTTCCGGATGAAAAAACATATGCACCGGACGGATATTTGGGCCGCCGCCGTATTTAGAAATAGTCTTGTATGCTTAAATTGGTGTTTTGTATAAAATCCAAAAAATCTTCTTTTCCCTTATGCGTAACGGCTGATGATATAAAATAGGGGGGCAGCTCTTCCCATTCCCGGCTGAGTGTGTCCAAAAATGTTTGTACATTGGATTGTGTGCGGGAGGCACTCTGTTTGTCCGATTTGGTGAATATCAGCACAAAGGGTATGCCGTTTTCTCCCAATTGTGCTATAAAATCCAAATCTATCTGCTGCGGCTGTAACCTGCTGTCTATCAACACGCACAAATAGATCAGATTTTTTCGCTGTAATACATATTCCGAAATCATGGGAGCAAAGCCATTGCGTATGTTTTTGGATGTTTTGGCATAGCCGTAGCCGGGCAAATCCACCAGGAACCATTCGTTATTAATTAAAAAATGGTTGATTAATTGTGTTTTTCCGGGTTTGGATGAAATTTTTGCCAATTTATTATTGCCGGTGAGCATGTTAATAAAGGAGGATTTCCCGACGTTCGATCTGCCGATAAAAGCATATTCCGGACGTTTTTCTTGCGGGCAGTCTTTGTAAGAGGCGCTACTTTTTATAAATACAGCTTGTTTGATATCCATTTCAATTTATTTTTATCAATGATGATGCAGGTATCGTTCCAATTTTTGAGGATACATGTCTTTGATACGGATCATAATGGCACTTTCTTCCACATCGCCGAAGGCGTGATTGTCGGAGGTGCCGAAAAAACTGATACGCGGGGACAGTTTGATGTATATATTTACCAAAGGAGGAATATTGCAGCCCAGGCTATGCACTTTTTGTTGCAGTAGAAAATAGTCTTCCTGAGGCGTGTTGCAGGGTAATATGGATTGCAAAATAATTTCATTGTGATGCAGTCGGAGCGGCACTATGGGCGACAGCAAGTCTTTATCCGCTTTAAAATGTTTTTGTAAGAAATAGAGTATCAGGTCTCTGGCCAAAACAGGATAGGATTTGTACATGGTCATTTTGCCGTATACATATTCTATTTCAGGATGTTTGCCCAAAATACATCCCAAACCGTCCCATATATTGTCCAGGGCAAATATCCCTTTGCGGGAAGCTTGAAATTTGGGTTGTACAAATGAGCGGCCCAATTCTATGGAAAGGGGTAAATATTTCCGGATGAATTCGGGTGAAAATTTAAATAGTTCCGCCGTAGGAGACTGCGCATTTCCGTTATTATCTATCAAAATATGTTTGCCCAGAATAAACCGGTAACTGCTGATAATTTCTTTGGCATGAGGGTCCCATACGAACAATTGCTCAAAAGGTGGGTTGCAAATATCGTATTCGTCTATGTCTATGGCGTTGCCTGTGCCACCGCCGGCTTCACGGAAGGCAATTTCTCTCAGCCTGCCTATTTCTTGCATAACATTGGGAGCATTCAGGTAATTGGTGCAATATACATCATTGTTCCCGTGGGTGGTGTGGCAAACCCGTTTGTCTTCACTCAATTCGGCTTTGAGTAAATGTCGTTTTATTTTCCGTATGATTTTTGCTTGTGGCATAAATGGTTGAATTTAGGATTAATAACGAAACACTGTGAAATTTATTTTAGTCATGCCGGAGAACTTTGTTTATTGTAGGGATAACGCATATACGCTTTTTTTTATTTCCTGAGCGGTCAAAAAGTCGTTTTGTCGGTCAAAAAGCCGGGCATTTTTGATAACATTGCCGACAGTGATGTTAAAATGTGAACGTCTTTGACGAAAAAATTCATCGGCTAAATAGAGCATTTCTATATTGGAGCGTATGCCCAATTTTTTTCTTATATTGGCTAAATTATAAAAGAAATTGGAGTTTCTGCCGTCAAAATATACGGGCAGAATATCGTGTCCGAATTGTTTGGCTTTGCTTACAAAGGTCTTTTTCCATTCCAAATCGGTGATTTGTCCTTTTATCTTGCGGGAGCATATTCCCGCAGGAAAATAGAGTATGGTGTTGTCGCCCGAAAAAATACGTTCGAACGAGGCTGCCAAACTGATGTGGTTCTTTCCTGTTTTGTTGACGGGAACAAATATATTTTGAAAATTGGGAATATGCATCAGCAGGTCGTTGACGGGAAATTTGATATTTTGACGGTATTTGGCAAGTATGCTGATAAGCAGAATGCCGTCAAAACCACCCAGCGGATGGTTGCTTACCACTATTAATTTGCCGTCTTGCGGAATGCGTTCCGCATGGTGCAGTTGATAGCTTACTTGAAAATCGTTGACCAAAAAGTCGGCAAATTCGGTATCATAATATTTAAGATGACTGCGTTGAAGTATGTCGTTGATTTCATCCTGGTGGATAATGTGTTTTAAATAGCGGATAACAGGTGATGGAAGCCAACGGTACAGTTGCTTGTTTTTGGTTTTAATCACCTTGGCTATATCTATTTGTACAAGCGGGGCGGATTCCATATTAACAATATTTTTCTTCAATTATGGCCAACAGGTTTTCTATTTCTTCTATTTTGTCGGCGGTAAGCAATTGCATACGTATGGCTTTAAAAGACGGTAAACATTTGAAATAGTTTTTGTAATGCTTGCGCATGCTGATTAAAGCATAATGTTCCGATTTATATTGCAATGCGGTGTGCAGGTGTTGCCGGCATACCGCAATTCTTTCCGCTAAAGAAGGCGGGGCAAGTGTTTGCTTTCGGGTGATAAAGGCTTTGCTTTCAGCAAATATCCATGGATTTCCTATGGCAGCCCTGCCTATCATAATGCCGTCAACATGGTATGTTTGCAGGGCGCCGGCGGCTTGAGTTGCAGAAGAGATATCCCCGTTGCCGATAACGGGAATGTGTATGCGGGCATTGTTTTTTATTTCACCTATCAGCGTCCAGTCGGCATTGCCGTTGTACATTTGGGCTTTGGTACGGCCGTGTATGGTGAGGGCGGCTATTCCCGTATCCTGTAATTTTTCTGCCAGAGTAACTATTATTTTATGTTGTTCGTCCCATCCCAAACGGGTTTTTACGGTTACGGGAATAGGGGTGGCTTTTACTACGGCGGCAGTAATTTTGACTAATAATTCCGGATTTTGCAGCATGCCGCTTCCGGCGCCTTTAAGGGCAATTTTTTTCACCGGACATCCCCAGTTGATATCAATAAAATCGGGTTTTAATGCCGTTGCTATTTTTGCGGCCTGCACCATAACATCTTCATTGTTACCGAAAATTTGTATGCCGTAAGGGCGTTCGCATTCGGAGAATGTTAATTTATTGATTGTCATATCCACATTCCTTATCAAGGCATCGGAAGCGGCAAATTCGCTGACAACCACGTCCGCCCCCGCCTTTTTGCATATTATTCTAAAGGCTTGGTCGGTGATATCTTCCATGGGTGCCAATAGCAAAGGATGTTCCGGTAAGATCAGGGGGCCGATGTTCATATTTATCCTATTTGGAAATAATTGTTACTGTTTTTTTGCGCCAAGGCGATACCTGTTTTAAGCGGGGCATTTTCGGCTTTGCCGAGGGTGGGGTCGTCTTGAAGAATGGCACGGGAGATATCTCTGGCCGTGCTTATTATTCGTTCATCGGCGGTGATGTTAAGCAGTTTGAAGTTAATCATTCCGCTTTGTTTGGTGCCGGCTATTTCGCCGGGCCCGCGTAGTTTAAGGTCCACATTGGCTATCTCAAATCCGTCATTGGTATCCACCATGGCTTTAATGCGGATTTTTGCATCCTGACTTAATGCGGAATCGGTAAGGAGCAGGCAATAGGATTGTTCCTTACCGCGACCGACACGGCCCCGTAATTGGTGCAGTTGCGACAATCCGAATCGTTCAGCGTTTTCTATCACCATAATAGTGGCATTGGAAACGTCTATTCCTACTTCTATCACAGTGGTGGCCAATAGTATATCAATTTTCCCTTCTTTGAATTTTTGCATTTCCGCATCTTTTTCTTCAGCGGACATTTTCCCGTGCAGACAGCTGACATGGTATTGCGGCTCAGGATAACTTTGTTTAAAGCGTTCGTATCCGTCCATAAGATTGCTCAGCGTGAGTTTTTCGGATTCCTGTATCAGCGGGAACACCACATATACTTGTCTGCCTGCGGCTATTTCTTTGCGTAAAAATTGATTGACGGTAATGCTTTGGTTACGAAAGAAATGCATGGTTTGTATGGGTTTACGGCCTTTGGGCAGTTCATCAATAACCGAAACGTCCAAATCTCCGTAAACAGTCATGGCTAATGTGCGGGGAATAGGAGTGGCTGTCATTACCAATACATGAGGCGGCACCAAGCTCTTACGCCACAGTTTGGCCCTTTGTTCCACACCAAAACGGTGTTGTTCATCTATCACCACCAGACCCAAATTTTTGAACAATACATTGTCTTCACACAAGGCATGGGTGCCTATCAAAATGGAAGTGTCCCCTTTTTTTGTGTCGGAAAGTATGGTTTTTCTTTCCCCTTGTTTGGTGGAGCCGGTGAGTAATTGTACATTCACATCCATGTCTCCCAGCATTTTACGGATATTGAAATAATGTTGTTGGGCTAATATTTCCGTGGGTGCCATCAGGCAGCATTGATATCCGTTATCTATGGCAAGGAGCATGACCAACAGTGCGGTAATGGTTTTGCCGCTGCCTACATCTCCTTGCAACAAACGGTTCATTTGTTTGCCGCTCAAAAAATCCGAACGTATTTCCTTAATCACTTTCTTTTGTGCATTGGTGAGTGCAAAAGCAAGATGATGATGGTAAAAAGTGTTGAAATATTCACCCACTTTGGGCATGGTATAACCGTTGCTGCGCTGTGACATCTGTTGTATGCGCAACATGATGAGCTGCATAAAAAACACCTCCTCGAATTTGAGTCTGCGTGTTGCCTGCTCAATGTCTTTGGCGGAGCGTGGAAAATGGATATATTGTAAAGCAGATGCTCTGTCTATCAGATGTAATTTTTGTTGTAGATAAAGAGGGATGGTTTCCGGTATCTGCTGTTTGCATTGGGATAACAAATTTTGGCATAATTTGCTGATACCACGGCTATCCAAGCCCATGCGTTTGGCCTTGTCGCTGGAGTTATACATGGGCAGAAAAGGCACTTGGGCATAGGTGCTCTTTTCTTCTGTACTTATTTCCGGGTGGGTAATGTTGATGGAGGTGTTGAACAAAGTGGGTTTGCCGAATACTATATAGGTGGTATTGAGGCGGACGGTTTCGTTAAAATATTTGATATTGTTAAACCATGTCAAATGCAAAACCCCCGTGCTGTCTTGCAATTTGGCCACCAATCGTCTGGCCCGGTTCTCTCCTATTATTTGTTTGTCGGTAATGGTGCCTTTTATTTGAATATAAGTATTGAGGTTGGCAGGCACCTCGCTGATGTGATAAAATTTTGATTTGTCCACATATCTATAAGGGTAATAATTCAATAAATCGTCAAAAGTTTTTATATTGAATTCTTCTTGTAATACCCGGGCTTTTTTTTCACCCACCCCGTTTAAATAGGTAATATCGTTGTTAAGAATAGCAGTACCCATACGTTTGCAAAGATACACCAAAAAATGTAAGGATTTGCCTTTTAGACATAAAAAATGTAAGCAATTGGATGTTGAATAATGTAAATATGTAAGATTAGCCTTGTCGGGTTCCGCTTAAAAGCAGAAAATGCTTGTAGCAGCCCGTTCAGCCGCAGTGGAAAAAACAGGCGGCACCTGTTATATCCCCCAATGTTTCCAAATAATATCGGATTCTATTTCGCATTCTTCTTCATCTTCCAATTGGAAAAACAAATCCAGTCCGGAAGCGGCTTCTGCCGAATCCACGGTGCATGCATATTCTTTCATATGTTTGTCGGGTGTTTGATTGGGCATAATAAAAGCAATGGCGGAATAGCTCCGGTTATAGGGAATGAGCAGGGCTTTAAAAAAGGCGTCGGGCACGGCTATACGGTGAAAGCCTATGGTATTGTGCTGATTGCTGTAAAACAGCGGTCCGCACACGATATACACCCTGCCGTATTTTTGTGCAATACGCCGTCCCATCCATTCCACTCTTTCCCATGCTTGCGAATTGAGGTCGTGATTTTGAGGGCAGATATTGGATAAATAAAAGCATTCCGACATGGCTTGTTTGTTCCATTTCATGTCGGCGGCGGGGGCCATGTGACCCCTGTCGTAACCCGAGCCGCGATAGTCAAGCGAGGATGCTTGTTTGCCCCGAATGCAAGGGTCCGGCATGAAGGCGGTATCTCTTTTATATGGCCCGTAAGTTTCTTCTGCTGTAAGTTCGTAAGCCACCCAATCGGGAATAAGCGTTTGATGATTAAAACAGGTAGTGTATCCCAAATGTTCTATTATGGTTTCTTTGTCGGAATAGGCGGGATATTCCAAATGGTGCAGGGAAGTGTCGGATGATACGCCGGCAGCGGTATGCGGCAGTGCGGACAGACTTTTGGCTTGTCCGTCGGAAAGCCTGTAGCATCCATAGCACAGGTGGAATAGCAAAATAATGAATATGATATATTTCTTCATGTCAAAATTTTTATAGGGCAAAGGTAGCATTTTTTTGCATGCCCGCTTCTGTTTTATTGTTTCTTTCGCAGGGGAGGGGAGTATAAAAAAAAGTCGGCACACGGTGCCGACTTTTTATCTTTAATATTATGATAGATTTTAAAATTCCCACATATCCTCTTCTCTTACTCTCATCTCTTCTTTTATCCTTTCCGATTCAAGAGCTTGGTCCATTCCGTTGACAATATATTCGTTGATACGTCTGTTGTCATGCACGTTTTCTTCACCTTCGATGAAACTTGCAAAATGACGTTGAATGAAAATATCGTCATAAGTACGGCGTTGAGCATTGTTTTGAGGATTGAACACTTCGGTTACCGCGAATGCTTCGCGTATTTCATCATAATTGATATATCCGAAATTACGCCATCTTCTGTTGGTAACAGGAGCCATATCTTCGTCATCATCATCCGAAGAATAAGAATCTTCGTTATAACTTTCGGCGAGAGATTCATACCAGAACATGGGGCATATATTGATTAATTTCTGACTCATTACCGAGCGTTGTTTGTCTATATACCATTGTTCTTTGATTCTATAACGGAATATTTCCGCAGGGCCCCAGGGAATAAACAATTCAACTTGACCGGTATCATCGCCCCATTCATTATACAATATCTGAACCTTTTTTTCTCCCATATTGTCCAACAATGCAGATGGAGCAATAGGAATGGTAAGGTACTCGTCATCGTAAATCATGAGCGGTTTTACGTTGGCTTCGTTGGTGTCTATGGCATCCAGAATGGTAGCCATCAAACTTTTCCAATTGCCTTTTTTCTCCTTAGGATAATACAAAGGATGGTTCATTTTTTCACGAAGATCGATAACTCTCCAT
Source organism: Bacteroidales bacterium (assembly GCA_017616775.1). Classification (GTDB taxonomy): domain Bacteria; phylum Bacteroidota; class Bacteroidia; order Bacteroidales; family WCHB1-69; genus UBA1205. The sequence continues at coordinate 5,538 of JAFZXM010000027.1, read as the reverse complement.
ATCAATTTTGCATACAATACGTCATCTTCGCGGGGAATTACGAGTCCAATAGGTGTACGTTGCGGCAATACTGTTTTTTTGTAAATACCATCTATCGGAGCCCGAATAGGTTCCATTACTGTTGTTTGCTGTTCTTGTGTGCTTTCCGACTCGTTTTCTATTACTTGTCCAAATGTCCACGACATGGCACACATCAACGTAACTATCAAACTTAATCTCTTCATAATATTATGTTTTTAATGTTAGTCTTATTTAATACGAACCGACAAAGGTCTTTGTATGGCTCTGTTGCCTGCTTCACTCTTGATTTTGATATCGGTGAATTCCACAATGGTGCCAGATGAAGCACTTCTGATTTTTGAAATCACCTGGTCGGTAAATCTACCGCCTGGAACCATGATAGGAGCATCTTCAACACCACCTTTTACGAAAGTGACTTTGTAGGATATTACTGACCATCTTAATTCAAAGTTGAAATCCGGAGACATTTTGGCGGTAATCATAGGATTGGCCAAAATAGCGTCTTTGGGTTGTTTACCGCCGGAGATATTACCACCGATGAACAAAGAAGGTTCCGGAACGGCTTTCACACGGAAGGTAGTAGAACCCATGTTTTGAGATTTACCACCTCCAACGTCGGCCGATACGCTTACCGTAATTTCTTTACCTACTAAAGACGTGGGAACGGTAACCGAATATTTACCGCCTCCTTGGCTGGTAGCGGAAGCTCCGCCCCAATTGATACGTAATTTTTCAGGTGCAACGGGTGCAGCTATAGATACAGGGTTTCCTATGTTGGCGTAAAATACATTCATCTTGTCGGCTGCTACGGCTGCTGTAGGCTTGGTAACAGTATAAGAATCATGGAACGGATAGCATTTTTTAGTACCATCGGGAGACATTATCTCTATCAAACCCGCAAATTTTTGATCGCCAATACCGCCTGTGGGTATTTTTAAGTGAACCACACCTTCTTCACCTTCTAAAGTGGTGAGCTTGGTTTTATCGTCTTCGGTAGCGGTATCACGGCCGGGACCCCAATACACGGTGGGATTTTCTCTTGAATCAAATGCGGCAACAATAATGTCTGCTTCATAAGAATCACCGGAGAAAACAATTTTACTGTTGGGAATAACTTTGGCAGATACCTTATCAAATTTGAAAGTGCCTGCGTCTATTGCAGAATTCAGGAAATTAACAGTTTCAAATTCCGTATTTCTTACCTCACCTATCAATTTGTTGATCAAGGTATAACTTGCTGCTGCAACTATGTGGTTGAAATTGTGGAATGCCCAATCTTCATCTTTACCGTCGTTGTCTTTAAAAGTTTTGTCTACTTCCAAGCCATTGGGCAATACATAATTGGTGTCATCTACTATTTTTGTCAATTGTTTTTTGTATTCACGAATTTTTTCTTGCATTTCGTATGCTTTCTTTTCGTTTATACAAAAATAATTGGTGGGTTTTTCATAATCGTCTTTGGACTTCATGTCTTTCAAAGTTTTTTGAGCAGCCTGTTGAGGGGTGCAGCCTTCAACTTTGGAATACATTTCGTCTCTTGCAGCGGTTAAATATTTTATCATTTCAGTAGAAACCTTTCTTACTTGTTTTGCTTTGTCATTGTAAGGTTTCACTTTGTCAGGAGAATTTTGCTCTTGTGCGTCAAACATGGCATAACTTTGGTCCACTTTGGTGGTAAAGTTGGCTGTTGTTTGTTCCATTGCGTCGTTTACGGTAACAAATGCATCCAATATGTCTTTTGACACGTTTAAAGCCAAAAGAGCCAAGTATACCAGATACATCATACCTATCATTTTCTGCCTCGGGGTCTCCGGGCAATTTGTTGCTCCCATATATCTTTATTCTTTAAAATTAAACAACTTATTTTACTACTAAACAAATGTAACTATAGTTGATTATCTGCTCATGGCAGCCAACATATTGCCATATACATCGTTCAAGCGACCCACGTTTTTGGTCAATGCGTCTACTTGTTGTTTGTAATCTGCAATGAATTTTGCTGATTGAGCTAAGTTCTCAGCAGCACTCTTCATTTGTTCATCTAATAATTTCGATGCATTTAAGGTCTCGTTAGTACTTTGAAGTTGTAATTCGTATGCAGCATTAATAGCTGTCAAATTCTTGGACATACGTTGCATACCTTCCATGTAACCCGATTCATTGCTCATCGTTTTTACAGTTTCTTCGTATACATTTGCCAAGTTTCTGACTGCGGAAGTTGCTTTTTCCACTTGGGTAAAATATTCACTTGCAGAGTTAGTATTTGCGCCAAGAGCATCAGATGCTTTTTCGTAGGATACACCCAAGTTGCGTACCGATTCGGCAGCTTTAGACAAACTGGATACATAGCTGTCGGTTGCTTTTGCGGCGTCGGATATACCGGACAATTGTTTTGCGTTTTCTCCTAAATTACGCATGCCGGTAGCCAAACTTTCCAATAATTCAGGCCCGATTTTAGCTTCTTCCAAAGCATGGTCTAATTGTTGGGTAACGCTTCCTTGAGGAACTTTCTTTTTGTCTTTTTTGTTTTCTTCTTCTTCTTGACCAATGGCTAATTCAGGATATACCAATGCCCAATTGTATTCAGGATGCAAGGGTTCGAATGCGGAGAAAAAGAATATGATAGCTTCAGTACTCATACCTAATACAATCATAGGGTTGGCACCGGGCCAGTGCATGATCTTAAACATAGCACCCGCAATAACAACAGATGCACCAATTCCATACAATTTGGTCATAAAATTCTTATAACCTTTTGATCTAACTAACTCATTAAGTCCCATAATCTTTTGTTTTTTGTTTAAATTGTTAATGATTTATTTTGATTATTTATTTTCTTTTTGCTTACTATTATATTAATATACGTTGGAGGCTGTTTTCATATTATCGCCTTTTTGTCTGCCCAAATAACTTTGTACACATCTAAAGCCGATATAACATTTGCCTGTATCCTGATATTCGTAACTGCGGGCTTCGTTATGAATGAAATAACTGATATCTTTCCATGAACCTCCGCGGATTACTTTACGTTTCAACGCTTGAGGATCGGTTTTTTTAGCGTTGTAAGTGTATTGCATATTTAAATCGTGAGCGAAATTGTGTGCGGATTCGTTATATGCATCTTCGCACCATTCCGCCACATTACCCGACATGTCAAACAATCCCCAGTCATTGGGATGATAGTGGGCAACTATGATGGGTTCTACACCGCCGTCAGCTTGGTAATCACCACGTCTGGGTTTGAAATTAGCCAAGAAACATCCTTGTTGGTTTTGGGTATAAGGACCACCCCAAGGATAGGGGTTCAAATTACCGTCACCTCTTGCAGCCCATTCCCATTCAGCTTCATTGGGTAAACGGAAACGGTTTTCATAGGCCCAGTCTTTCTTGGTAATAAGATAGGAATTGCGGATGTGTGTTCTCCATGCGCAAAAAGCTTGTGCTTGTTTCCAGCTTACACCTACCACAGGATAGTCGTCATAGGCAGGATGCCAAAAATAACTGTCCGTCATAGGCTCGTTGAATGAATAGGCATAATCGTGTATCCAGCATAATGTATCAGGATAGATATTAACACTTTCTCTTCTTAAGAATGGTTTTCTGCCTTGTGAATATGCTACCGGACGGTTGGAATACATACCCTGGTCTTCCGTTTGCGGGTCTATATTGTCAAAATCTTTGAATGCGGCACCTATCACATCGGGATCTTCGGCATCGCGATAGTTGGATTTATCAGTCCACCAATATTCAAAGTTCATGACTTTTGCATTTAAATCCACCATCTTATAGTAGTAATAGCGTTCGTTACCCGATACGGGACTGCTATAAATGGGACTCAATGCGGCTTTATATTCTTCATTATCGGAATTCCAATCTATTTTGGTATCCCAATTAATAAAGCGAGGCTCCATAATTTCGCCTTCTTCTTCATGACCTCTGCCGTATTTTACAAAATGGTCATTTTCTTCTTCCACTTCAGCTTCACCTAACAATACATGGGCGATAGAATCTCTTACCCATTCAACGAATTGGCGGTATTCATTGTTGGTGATTTCTGTTTCATCCATGTAAAAAGCGCTCACCGTTACATTTTTTGCAGAGTAAGTGTAAGAATATGCAGCATCTTGATCACCTGCCCCCATTAAATAATGTCCTTGAGGAATGAATTTCATTCCGTATGGGGTTTCGTCAACCCAATCGGGACGATTTTGAGCTCCCACCAATTGACCGGTGTTTGTCTTACATGATGTCATCATTAAGAAAACAGCAACAATCGCTAAAAACAACATTCTTTTCATAAATATATATATTTTAATGTTTCTTCAAACTTTTTTCTTCTTTATATTATAATGTATCTATCTGTACTCTATAGGACGGTTTCCAAGGAGTCTAGTTCCCTTATACCCATAAGTGGTCGGTTTTGTTACAATTTTGAAGCAATATTTTAACATAATTTCCGGACCACCGAAACTTCTGCCGTTGTTCATCAACTTGGAAGTATTGATATCATAGGATATTCCGATTTCCAATCCTCTTATGGCACTGGAGGAATTTACAAATGGTTTGGAGCCTATTAACAGGGCAACACAATCCACCATTCTGTAGCTGGCGCCGAACCATAACAATCCGTTGTTCCAATCGGCCAGCAGGGTAGCATCCAATTGCACTTCTTTTAAGTCGGTTTTTAATAGCAAACTCGGTTTTAACATCCAATTGGGATTGGAGGGCATTACAAAATTATAACCGCCAACGGCATATAAGTGGCGGGCTGCTTTTTGTGCAACTTTGTCTCCGCCTATGGCAGATACCAATTGTGTCATGCTTACGCCTGCATACCATTTGTCAGGAACCTGATAATAAGCGCCCAAGGCAAAATCTATATACATGTCGTTAGCACCTTTTATACCGCTGATAATGGAAGGATCTCCGCTTCGGCCTTCCCAAAAATCTTCTTTTACCTTTCTGCTGAGCAATTCCACATCCAAACCTATGCCTAAATTGCCTCCGCCTATGTTCATTCTGAATGCGTAAGCCAATTTAACCATGATATCGTTCTGATGACCGTAGGCATCGTTATATACAGTCAAACCCAATCCGCCGTGCAAAGCTTTAATAGGAGCGTGCACGGTAAGCATAATGTCTCTGGGTGATACATTATATTTGGTGCCCGTATTGGGATCCACCTCTCTTAACCCTGCCCATTGTTGGCGAAAATTAATAGTGGCACATATACCGCCCGTACCGGCATAACCGGGGTTGACAGGCAATAAAGTGTACATATATTGCGTGAATTGCGGGTCTTGTTGGGAAAAACCTGTACTGACCGCAATCATGAACAGTATAAAAAGATAAATTTTCTTATTCCTCATAAATATGCTATTTATCAAATTATTAACTTCCTAATTTTTGTATTTTATCATATCAAAATACCATTGCAAAACCCATCTTCAATATGGAATATTTGCAACTTTCAAAAATAGCAATTTTTAACATACCTTTTCAATATTTCTTGTTTTT
>JAFZXM010000026.1 GCA_017616775.1 Bacteroidales bacterium | reverse complement strand
TTCGATACTGAAAACCTGGCTGCCGGCATCTATTTCTACACTATGGACTTCCAAGGCCAACGCCTGATGAAGAAGATGGTGATAAGAAAATAATCCCCTTCGCGGAATGAATTTTAAAGGAGCCTCAGGGCTCCTTTTTTTGTTTTTGCAACTATCGTCATATTTGCCAGGAAATTACACACTTTTTGGGACAATATCGACAATATCAACCGGGCATACAGACAGGGTTGAAAATATGTTTTCGGAAAAACAATAAGCATGTTTTGACTTTTTGCTGTTTGAACGTTTGGTTAGCAACCTATAGAAAAAAATGATATCAGCAAAAGACTTTCTGGCATAATTGGGCAGGCAACAATAAAAAAATGTATCTTTGCACTTTAAAAATATAGCAAATGCAAGAAATAACGGGGACCGTATATTTTATGTCTGATTGTCATTTCGGTTATCCCAATCAGGAGATAAGTGCTGAAAGGGAACGCAGGGTAGTGGCATTTTTGGATAGCATAGCGCCGGAAGTAACTCATTTGTTCTTATTGGGGGATATTTTTGATTATTGGTTTGAATATAAATATGTGGTTCCTAAACATCATGTCCGGTTTTTAGGCCGATTGGCAGCGTTGGCAGACAAAGGGGTGAAAATTTATTACATTTTGGGTAATCATGATATGTGGAATTTCGGTTATTTGGCCGATGAAATAGGCTTGCAGGAATTGCGCGGGGTGCATGATTATGTAATTAACGGAAAAAAAGTACGTTTGGGACACGGAGACGGCTTGGACCCAAAAGATAAAGGATATTTATTGATTAAATGGATATATAACGCCAAATTTAATCAAAAATGGTTCTCCGCTTTACATCCCCGCATAGCTACGGCTATTGCCAACAGGGTATCGCATAAGAGCAGAATGTCTCATCAGCGGCAAGATGAATCTTGTGCCGTTCAACTTAACGAACCGGTGTTGAACTATTGCAAAAATGTGTTGAAAACAGAATGTTTTGATTATTTTATATTCGGACATCAACATCATCCGTTTGATATTGCATTGAATGACAATTGCAGATATATTAACACGGGAGATTGGCAAACCCATGATACGTATGCAGTAATGCGTGCGGGAAATTGCGAATTGAAATATTTTAAAACGGAATAATATCATCCAAAGGCTTGTTAAAGTAAAAAAATATACATTTGCAGTTGATAAAGACAGTAATATAAATATAGCATGAATAATATCAGAAATATAACAGATGATTGGATATATGTGGGAGCAAGCACAAGGTCGCTTTCATTGTTTGAAAATATATATCCGGTTCCTCAAGGCATGTCGTATAATAGTTATGTGTTAAAAGATACCCGAACAGTTCTTTTGGACACGGCAGATGCCACCGTATCCCAGGATTTTTTTGAAAACCTAAGTGAAGCTTTACAAGGAAGAATGCTGGATTATTTGGTAATCAATCACATGGAGCCGGATCACGGAGCCTTAATACAGGATTTGCTGCTTCGCTATCCTCAGGTGTGTATAGTAACCAATGCGAAAGCATCAAAGATGATACAGCAATTTTTTGATATCACTCCCAAGATGCAGTTGGTTAATGAAGGAGATACATTAAATACAGGCAATCATACACTTACTTTTGTGATGGCTCCTATGGTACATTGGCCGGAAGCCATGTTTACTTATGATATATCCGAAAAAATATTGTTTTCAGCGGATGCTTTTGGCAGCTTTGGCGCAATCAATGGTAATATTTATGCCGATGAAACCGGTTTTGATCAGGCCTGTGTAAGTGAATACAGGCGTTATTATGCCAATATAGTCGGAAAATATGGCGTGCAAGTGCAATCGGTGCTAAAAAAAGCTGCCGGTTTGGATATCAATATGATATGTCCTTTGCATGGACCTGTATGGAGAAAAAATTCAGCCCTTTTGTTGGACAAATATCAGAAATGGAGCACATACGAACCGGAAGAGCAAGCGGTGGTGATGATATATGGCAGCATATACGGGCATACGAAATCGGCAATGGAAAAAATGGCATCATTATTAGCCCGAAAAGGGGTGAAGAATATAGCATTGTATGATGCATCACACGTCAGTACCGATTATTTGCTCAGCGAGGCTTTCCGTTGCAGTCATTTGGTATTGGCATCAGTTACTTATAATGCCGGCATTTTTCCTCCAATGGAACATTTGTTGTTGGATATGAAAGCGCATAATTTGCAAAATCGCAATGTGGTGCTGGTGGAAAACGGAACGTGGGCGGCACAAAGCGGAATGCAAATGAAAAATATATTGTTACAAATGAAAAACATGAATCTTTTGGGCGATATATTCAGTTTAAAATCAGCCATGAAAGAGGAACAAACGGCCGATATGGAAATTTTGGCGTCTTTGTTGGTGGCCGATATGAAATATGATGTGGAATAATTGAAACTATGCAACATGAATAATATGAATAGGGAAGTGCTCAATAATTTGAGTTACGGATTGTTTGTGCTTTCTGCCCGTTATAACGGGAAAGATAATGCATGTATCATCAATGTGGTGTCGCAAGTTACTGAAAAGCCTTTGCAAATAGTGTTTGCCGTAAACAAGCAAAATCTCACGCACGACATGGTGCTCTCATCCAAATTGTGCAATATAAGTGTGCTTGCCGAACATACACCGATGAAGGTGATAGAACATTTCGGTTTCCAAAGCGGAAAAGATGTAGATAAATTTGAACATTGCCAGGTGGAAATGCGGTCAGGTAACGGCTTGTTGTATATTCCTAAATATACCAATGCCTATTTGAGCGCAAGGGTGGTCAATACTATCGATATGGATACGCATACCCTGTTTTTGGCGGAAGTGGACGAAATGGTAAAATTAAGTACCGATTCCTCTCTCACTTATGCCTTCTATCATAAGAATATTAAACCCAAACCGGTAGTTGCCGCCGCGGAAAATGGCGGGAAAACACGCTGGGTGTGTAAGGTGTGCGGTTATGTTTACGAAGGCGATGAGCTGCCGGATGATTTTGTGTGCCCTTGGTGCAAACACGGTAAAGATGATTTTGAAAAAATAGTATAACGGACAAACAGACAGTTCCTTTTATTATTAATGAATAAGTAATAGTGTTTTAAAGAAAAAAACAGTTGATTATGTCAGGAGATAAGATACAGATTATATGCAACCAGTTGAATGTAAAGTCAAATTTAAAAATAGCAACGTATAAAAAGTCGGAAGAGGCGTTTGAACTAATCAAAGCGGAAGCAGCACAATTTCCCGATACATTTAAACGTATGTTTCCCGATTCACCGGTAGAAGTGAAATACGATTCCAAACAAATGCAGTGTTTCAGTTTGCAATACGGCAGCGATGTGTTGTTTTGTTCTTTGCACAGCAATGTGTTTGAATTCAACAGGGACCATGAAGTGATGAAAACACCTTATATCCGGGAAAACAAAGACCGTTCTTTTTGCGGGATTATTTCTATATACAATTTCCTTACCGATTCCATCAAATTCGACAGATACAACGATTTGGGCTATTTGATTGGAAGAGTGTTTATCAATTCGGAAGGACATTGTTATGTGGACGGCAAACGGGAACTGGGACAAATATACAATAATTTCAGCTCGGTAATTTTTGATGCCAAAATGGCAGCAGAGATTATGGAAGCCGCATTACAATATACCATTAATTTTGATTTGCTCGTTCCACCATACGAAATGGTGCAAGAAATGAATGTTCATGACATGGTGGAATTGTCAAATAAGCATAATTTAATCAAAACAGCAAAAAGGTTAGGGTTTCGTTTTCAGGCAGATATGGAATAAAAAATATTTTAAAACGATTTGAGGTTTTATATTGTTTTTTTTTCTACCTTTGCACTCAAATTAATGAAAATTGGGTCGGTTCATCTAAAGGTTAGGATTCAAGATTTTCATTCTTGCCATAGGGGTTCGAATCCCCTACCGACTACTCAGCCTGTCAAACAGGCTGTTTTTATGTAAAAAGCGCATGAAATGAACACAGAGCATTCTTATTTTACATATGCATGGGTGAGTTTTGCTCATAACCATTTGTATTATAGAAAGTTTAGAATTGTCCGCAAGACAAAGGCTCCTGTAGATAAATCCAAGAGATATGTAATTATAGTATCTAATCATCAAAATTCGCTTAACGATGCCATGGGCATGGTAATGGCGGAAAATGGTACCAAAGTATGGTTTTTGGCAAGAGCGGATGTGTTTAAATCCAAAATAGCCTCTTTCTTTTTGAACATATATGGTGTTTTGCCCGTATATAGGGTGCGCGATGGTTTGTCCAATGTTAAAAACAATTTGGAAATATTCGATAATGTAGAGCAAATGGCCATAAGACATTGCCCTATAGCCATTTTCCCGGAGGCCAAGCACCAAAACAGACATTATCTCGGACCATTTTATTTATCCTATACCCGTTTGGCTTTTTCCATTGCCGAGCGTTTGGAGTTTAAAGAAGATGTCTATATTTTGCCCATGGCAAATCATTATTCCGATTATTTTTCACTTCGTCCAGATCTTTTAATGACGGTAGGTGAATACATATCCTTAAAACCTTATTATGAATTGTATAAGCAAAATCCCCGTTTGGCTCAAAATGAATTGAATGAAAAAGTAAGAACAAGCGTGAGCCAAATGATGCTTGATATACAAGAAGAAGAGCATTATCAGGATATTTATGACTTATTGTCTTGTTATGGGGTTGATTATGCTGTTAAACAAGGGGTAAATCCTGATGATATGTACCAAAAATTGGGTTCAGACAAACAGATAGTGGCCAAAATGGAAGCGGAAAAATTACGCAATGAATCCAATTTTGAACATTTATGCCAATTGAGCCACGATTATGGCAGTCTTTTGTCTTCTGCAAAAATCAACGATAAAAGTGTGCGCAAAGTGAGGGGAATATCGTTTTTAGTGTTGCAGACCATATTACTATTGTTGTTGTTTCCTGTGGCATTGGCGGGGTGGATGCATCATGCGGTAGCCTATTTGATACCCAAATATCTGTCACGTAATATGAAGGACAAATTCATGCGTCCGTCGGTGGATCTTGTTGTCACCATCGCCATCACCTTGCCTTTGACCTATATAGGTTTCGCCATATTATACGGCACGGTCTTTCATTGTTGGTGGATAGGCTTGTTAAGTTGTCCTGTAATTATGTTGTCGGGACTATTGGCAGACGAGTGGATGAGAGCTTGCAAACAGTGGCTTCGCGGAACACGTGTGCAACGGATGAAAATCAGGCGGCAACGCCAATGGGAGCAATTGTTGAAGGTGCGCAAACAATTGGTCTCCGATATGAATACATTAATGGAAAGTTAGGATTGCTTTTATTTGGGTTGCAAGTCAGATGTTTGCAATCTGATTTTAAGAGATTGGAAAGGTGGCGCCGCCACATGTACTATGGCGGTACAAGGGGTATAGCATATTGAAGCTTGTTTTCTTTCAGGGGTGAACACTTTTTCAGAGGGGTCTAATTGGGCAAAAAGACAAAATAGCAAACCTGCAGCCAAAGCCACCTTCATAATTCCGAAAACACCTCCCAATATATTGTTGAATATTCCCGGGAACAGGGTGCTTAGCATAGATTGGCATAATTTTCCTGTTACCAAAATGGCAGCCGCTACCAAGGCAAAAGTTACTACTATGGCTATCATATCGGCAGCGGGATGATTGATGTTAATGTATTCCAAAACCAGATGATTGCAGTATATGGCAGCCCAAGCTCCTGCTATTAATGCCAGCAGGCGGAATATTTCGAAAAAAAAGCCGTGGATAAAACCTTTAAAGGCAAACCATGCAGCGGCAATCAGTATAATGGTGTCCAATATTCTCATTGTTGCTTCTTTTGTGAAGCAAACATGGCTTTTGCATACTTGGAGGCATATACAAAATCGTTTACTTCAACATTGTCGGTGTGGAGTATTTCATTATTGGTGCCTCTCCACCATAAATGACCTTGATAAATAAAGGAAATGGTGTCTCCTATTTCCATTACAGAATTCATATCATGGGTGTTGACTATGGTGGTGATGTTGTATTCTGCAGTAATTTCGTGAATAAGATGGTCTATTACGAGAGAAGTTTTGGGGTCCAGACCGGAATTGGGTTCATCACAAAACAGATAACGGGGATTTAAAGCGATGGCTCTGGCGATAGCGACTCTTTTTTTCATTCCGCCGCTGATTTGTGAAGGATATAATTTGTGGGCATTGGGTAAATTAACCCTTTCCAAACAAAAAGAAGCACGCATGTCTTTTTCTTTTTCGGTTTGATTGGTGAGCATGGTAAGCGGAAACTTCACATTCTCTTCCACCGTCATGGAATCAAATAAAGCACTGCCTTGAAACAGCACACCCATTTCCTGCAAAATGAGCTCATATTCTTTTTTGCCTATATTGTGCAAATCCCGGCCATTGTATAGTATGGAGCCTTTTTCTGCTTTGTAAAGACCTATCAAACATTTCATCAGCACCGTTTTTCCGGAACCGCTTTGCCCTATTATCAAATTGGTTTTGCCTTCCTCAAATTGGGTACATATATCCGAAAGCACCTCCTGATTGTTAAAATATTTGTATAGATTTTTTACTTCTATCATTTTATCCTAAAAATATTTGGGTGAGTATAACATTGAATAGTAAAAGTCCAAAACTGCTGTTAACAACGGCCTGAGTGCTGGCTTTACCCACTTCCAAAGCCCCGCCTTCGGTTTTATAACCGCAGAATCCGGATATGGAAGCTATCAAAAATGCAAATACAAATGTTTTTACCAAAGCATAATAAATATCATAAGCTCTGAAAAAACTCATGATACCTTCAAAATATTGCTCCGGTGGAATGGTACCCATGAATTTGCAGGAAAACCATCCGCCAAAAAGACAAAGGAATATACTGATAATCACCAATATAGGATTAACTATGCAGCATGCCGCTATTTTGGGCAAAATCAAATGTGAAGCAGAATTGATACCCATGGTATTAATGGCATCTATTTGTTCTGTAACTTTCATGGTGCCTATTTCAGAGGCAATGTGTGAACCTATTTTGCCTGCTAAAAACAAACTGATAATGGTGGGGGAAAATTCCAATACTACTGATTGTCTTACCACAAAACCGACTGTCCATGTGGGAATCCACGGACTTTCTACTTGTAAGGTGGTTTGTATGGTGAGCACAGCTCCCATAAACAATGAAATGACAGATACTATCAATAGTGATTGTATACCCAATTCGTAAATATTATCGGCTAATTGCTTTCTAAAGTATGACATTTTCTTTGGCTTTTCAAATACTTTACGCATTAGCAGGATATATTCGCCTATAAATTGAAGTATTTTCATTCGTGTGTGTTATTCGTAAATATAATAATATGTGTGCAATGAACTATATTTGAACAGGTTTAATTCGTATGTTATATGTAAACAATGCATTACATATCATTTACAAAAGTACAATTTTTATGGTTTGTATGCAATATTTTCATAAAAAAAAAGTTATTCCATAAATAATATTGAATAATGATACACTTAAAAAGATATACGTATGTTATTGTGTTAATAGTAATTTCATTACTGTTGACACTGTCGTGTGCAAGCAGGCAATATGCCCCCAAATCGCCCCGTAGAACACACCGCTGCGGAGATTGCCCCAAATTTTCGCAAACGGAAAACAATATGTATGGCGCGGATAATACGGAAAGAAAAAACAGCAGGCTGCTGTAAATTGCAGCCCGAAAGGGTCATTTGTTTGCACAGGTGTGATTTTATCAACAATACCATAGCTAATGAAACCGTATATGTGAGGGAAAAATGTTACCTTTGCAAAAAGTGCAAATAAGGTGTTTGTATCTGTTTTGATATAAAATACAATAAGATAAAAAGTGAAATAGAAAAAAAATAATGATATGAGTAATAATTATTGTGTCATAATGGCCGGTGGTGTGGGAGCACGTTTTTGGCCTTTGAGCCGCACCTCCAATCCCAAGCAATTTATAGATATATTGGGCGTGGGAAAATCGTTGATACAGCTTACTATTGAAAGGTTTGCCCCTATATGCCCGCAGGAAAACATATATATAGTCACCAATGAAATATACTACGATTTGGTTAAAAGCCAATTGCCGTTTTTGACCGATGAACAAATTATATTGGAGCCCATGCGTAGAAATACGGCTCCTTGTATAGCTTATGCCAATGCTAAAATTAAAAAACGGAATCCCGATGCGAATATAGTGGTGGCACCTTCCGATCATGTGATACTCAATAGCGAAGCTTTTGTAGAGCATATACAAGCCGCCATGAATTGTGCGGAAAACAATCCGTGGTTGCTCACCCTGGGAATTAAGCCCACCCGTCCTGATACCGGATACGGTTATATTCAATATGACGAAAAAATGACTTATGCTCCGGAGCAACGGATATCCAAAGTAAAATTGTTTACCGAAAAGCCGCAGTTGGAGTTGGCCAAACAATTTTTGGAAAGCGGTGATTTTCTGTGGAATGCTGGCATTTTTGTGTGGAAATTGCCGGTGATAGAGCATGCATTTGAAATGTATTTGCCCGAAGTGCAGGAATTGTTCCGGCAAGCATTGCCATATATAGGCACCAACCAGGAAAAAGACGTGATACGGCAGGTATATGAGCGCTGTACTTCCATTTCCATTGACTATGGCGTTATGGAAAAAGCTTCCAACGTGCATGTTTTGGCTTCTGATTTCGGTTGGAGCGATTTGGGCACATGGGGCTCTTTGTTCGAACAGTTAAAACATGATGAAAACAATAATGCCGTTCAATCACCGGAAGATGTGTTTGTATATAATTCCAACGATTGCATTATAAGCACCCCCAAAGGAAAAGTGGTGGTGGTGCAAGGCTTGCAGGATTATATAGTGTCGGAAAGCGGAAATACACTTTTAATATGCAAAAAATCCGATGAGCAGCAAATACGTCAATTTGTCAATGACGTGCAATTGCAAAAAGGCGACAAATATATATAAAGTAGATGGCTGATGGCAAAAAATAACGAAAACGAAATTATAGAAGGTATTACCAATAAAGACTATGAATATGGTTTTATCTCCAATATAGATACTGATTATTTTCCCAAAGGTATCAATGAGGAGATAGTGCGAAAAATATCGCAATACAAAGAAGAACCGCAGTGGTTATTGGATTTTCGTCTGTCGGCATTTCGTCATTGGCAAACCATGCAGGAGCCGCATTGGGCACATTTGTCCTTTCCGAGCATAGACTATCAGAACATTATCTATTTTGCCGTTCCCAAAAAAAAGAAACAACTCAAGGATCTCAATGAAATAGACCCCGAAGTATTGGGTATGTTCAATAAATTGGGCATCCCGTTGGATGAACAAAAACGTCTTGGCAATGTGGCCGTAGATGCAGTGTTGGATTCCACATCGGTAAAAACCACGTTTAAGTCCACTTTGGAAAAATACGGCATCATCTTTTGCTCCTTCGGGGAGGCTGTCAAGCAATATCCTGATTTGGTAAGGCAATATTTGGGGAAAGTAGTGCCGCCTACCGATAATTTCTATGCCGCTTTGAATTCGGCGGTGTTTTCCGACGGGTCGTTTTGTTATATTCCCAAAGGGGTGCGTTGCCCGATGGATTTATCCACCTATTTCCGTATCAATGCCGCCAATACCGGTCAATTCGAACGCACTCTTATAATCGCCGACGAAGGCGCGTATGTAAGTTATATGGAAGGTTGCACGGCTCCACAACGGGATGAAAATCAATTGCATGCTGCTGTTGTCGAAATTTTTGCCCATAAAAATGCCGAAGTAAAATATTCTACGGTACAAAATTGGTATCCGGGTGATAAAGACGGAAAAGGCGGAGTGTATAATTTGGTTACCAAACGGGGAATATGTGACGGAGATAATTCAAAAATATCGTGGACACAAGTGGAAACGGGTTCGGCAATCACGTGGAAATATCCCGGATGCATACTTAAAGGCGACAATTCGGTGGGCGAATTTTATTCCGTAGCCGTTACCAACAATTATCAGCAAGCTGATACGGGCACTAAAATGATACATTTGGGTGCCAATACCCGCAGTACTATTATTTCCAAAGGAATATCTGCAGGCAAAAGTCAGAACAGCTACAGAGGTATGGTTAAAATAGCCCCTAAAGCGGTCAATGCGCGCAATTATTCCCAATGCGATTCTTTGCTTTTGGGCAATCGTTGCGGTGCGCACACCTTTCCTTTGATAGATTGTAAAAACAAAACAGCCATTTTGGAGCATGAAGCTTCCACATCCAAAATTTCGGAAGACCAATTGTTCTATTGCCGTCAGCGGGGAATAGGTGAAGAAAGTGCAATAGGATTGATAGTTAACGGATATGCCAAAGATGTATTGAGCAGATTGCCGATGGAATTTGCCGTGGAGGCTCAAAAATTATTGTCAATCAGTATTGAAGGCTCAATAGGTTAAGTTGCACCATGCTTTTAGCGGAAATCCTTGCTGTCCAAATCGGAAAACAGGGTTATTCTTTTGGCATAATATTGCCATACTATGCTTTTTTGATAGATATTTCCCACTTTGCGGGGAGGGTGCTCTTTACGCAAGCGTGTGTAACAGCCCTTCATTCTTCTATATGCTCTTCGAGCGGAAAACACGGCCTTAAAATCACCCCAATGCCCTTGGCATAAAAAGGATATGGCCGCTATTAAATCCAATACCAGCCTGCACGCCAATATGTGGTGCAATTGGTTTTGAGGCAGGTTCTTGTAAAGTAGCAGCATGTTGTTTCTAAAATTGAGGAAAGTTTTTCTGGCAGATTGTTTGGGTAAAGTGGCTCCGCCTACGTGATATACCACCGAAGAAGGGTAATAAATGATTTTTACTCCTTTCAATTTTGCTCTCCAACAGAAATCTATTTCCTCCATGTGTGCAAAAAAATGAGGGTCTAATCCTCCTAATTGATGGTATAACTCACCCCGAACGAACATACAGGCTCCGCTTGCCCAAAAAATCTCGCAAATATTGTCGTATTGATGTATATCTTTTTCTGTGCGGGCAAACATGCGTCCACGACAAAACGGATAGCCGTATTTGTCTATATATCCGCCACCGGCACCGGCATATTCAAATTTTTGCCGTTCATGATAAGACAATAATTTGGGTTGGCAAATGCCCGTATCGGCATGCGTGTCCATATATTGGACAATGCTGTCTAACCAATGGGGACTTACTTCAATGTCTGAATTGAGCAAACAATAATATTGGGCGTCTATTTGTTGTAATGCCCTGTTATAGCCTTCTGCAAAGCCGAAATTCTTTTCATTGACAATAGTACGGATATCAGGATAATGAGTCTGCAACCATGACAATGAATTGTCGGTAGAAGCATTGTCTGCAATGATAATCTTAGCCCAATCGGGTGTGTGTTGCACCAGTTGGGGAAGAAATTGCTCCAATAATGAGCATCCGTTCCAATTTAGTATAACTATCGCTAATTTTTCCATTGCACAATTCAAAATGCAAAGATAACATTTTTTTTAAAATGCGGCGCAGCTATATTTGATTGAAAATCAATAAAAAATGTTTTTCTGCCGGTATATTTGAAGTTTTCATGGTTTTTTTTGGTTCATTTATCAAAATTTTTTATAACTTTGCTTGTTGAAATTAAAAAAAATAATCGCAATCACTTTGGGCAAAACGGCATGATAAAAGATTATTCATCATACGGGCCGGCATATCGGAATTTTAAAGTTAAAGAAGAAGTATATGTTCCGGAGCCGGCAGCGGAATTTTCCGGGGACAATCCGTTTACAAAAATGGCTCCCATACGGGGGCAACTCAAAGATATCCGATTTGACGGAACTTTTACCTATCTTGACCATTCGCTGAAATTTAAAATATGGCATTTTATCATCTATTTTGTGATATGGCTGGTGGCATTTCCTGCAGCCTTTATCAGGTTTGGCCTTAAGATAGAAGGTCGGGAGAAAATACGTAAAAACCGCCGGCTTTTTGCCAATGGCGTGATGACTGTCTGCAACCATATTCACCGATGGGATATGATCTGCATCATGCGGGCGATGCGCTACCGAAAGGCCTGGATTCCTATGTATGCACAACCTTTCAGGGGGAAAGATGGTTTTTGGATGAAAATTGTCGGTGGCATTGCCATTCCTGAAGAACGCAGCGGATTGAGAGCCTTCAGTCAGGCTTTGGACGAACTGCATGCCAAAAAACAATGGATACACCTATTTCCCGAAAGCTGCAGTTGGCAATTTTATGCGCCGCTCCGCCCCTTTAAAGCAGGAGCTTTCAATATGGCATACAGATATGCCTTGCCGATAGTTCCGCTGATGATATCGTTCAGACCCCGCACCGGATGGCGTAAATATTTCAGCAAAGACGACCCTTTGCTGACCATTCATGTGGGAGACCCTATTATCCCCAACCCGCATTCACCCCGAACAGAAGAGGTCGCCCGCATGCTCGGCCTTGCACACACGACTATGCTTGACATGGCAGGTATTGTTTCCAATCCCTGGCCATCCCAAATAGACTGATAATAACCTGTAATTATGAGAACAATAATTGATCCTATTCCGGTTGAGCTGATTAAAGCTGAACTTACCAAATCCAAAAAATTGGAAGACACCAACAAAGGTCACAACGAATTGTACATTGTTACCTGGCATGATTCCCCCAATGTGGTGAAAGAAATCGGACGACTGCGAGAGTTAACCTTTCGTGAAGCCGGTGGTGCTACCGGCAAAACGGTGGATTTGGACGAATACGATAAAATGGAAAAACCTTATAAACAGTTGATTGTATGGGACCCCGACAACGAAGCGATTATCGGAGGCTATCGTTTTCTATTTGGCTCAGATGCAACCTTTGACGAAAAAGGACAACCTATTTTGGCAAGTTCCCATCAGTTTAATTTTTCCAAAAAGTTTATAAAAGAATACCTCCCGCATGTGATAGAACTAGGTCGCAATTTTGTGGCTCCCGCCTATCAAAGTTCTCAAAATGGTGCAAAATCCATATTCGCCCTGGACAATTTATGGGACGGCTTGGTGGCAATCATCATGAAAAACCCCAATTTGCTCTATTTTTTTGGAAAAATCACCGTTTATCCTTCTTACGACCATATCGCCAAAGATTTGATATACCATTTTCTTTGGAAACATTTCGGTGATAAAAATAAGCTTGTACGCCCATGGGACGATCAGGCTATTATGCCTGCCTCTGACCCCGAACTGATGAATTTGATAGTGAACAGTGACGACCTTATAGAAGATTATAAATTGCTCAGAGCGGCAACCAGAATGAGAGGGGTAAACGTTCCTCCGAATATGACAGCATATATTTCCATTACTTCCCATATGCTGATGTTCGGCACTGCCATCAACAGGCTGATGCACAAAATAGAAGATACGGCCGTGCTGATTCCGTTTGACGAAATCTATCATGACAAGAAAAGCCGTCATATAGGAGCCTATCTTCGTTTTTCTCTCTCCAAAAGAAGAAAAAACGAAGTTCCGAATACTCCGGAGATGGAAGACCAATTGATAGCGGAATGGTTGACCAAACGCAATCGCAAGGTAAGGCGCTTGTTAAAAAAGGTCGGTAGAAAAATGTAGAAAGGCTTGTAACTAAAGTTATTTTATCAATATAGTTTGATTTTTATAACGAATTAAATAAACAATAACAACAATGAATCACGTGACTTATCACATTAAATACACAGCATTGTTTTTGATGCTATTTCTTGCAGGATTCGGCTGTCAGTCATTTGCCACAGAGCAGTTTCCCGACATCATTGTTTATGGAGGAGAAAAATACGAACTATCAGTAGGATGGGGTCACCCATCACCATTGCAGGTGTTTTATATACGTACTAATACACAGTCACCTTTCCATAGTTATAGTACAGCCAACTATAGAGGTCATATTGCCACATGGATTATCAGCGGCAGGAAACTTTACCTAAGCAAAGTCGATACCCGTCGTCATACAGGACGCACTGGCACCTATTGGCCCGATAATAGTCGCCGTGCTGACACGTTGGCATCTCCGGGCTATTTCAACATTGCCTCTTTGTCGGGACAGCAAGCCGAACCAAATGGTGATGTACTTGCCGACTGGTTTTCAGGAGTATTGGTGATAGGAAGTCCTATTACTAATAGCAAAAAGAAAACCAAAATGAAAGGAACTCGCTATATATATGTGCGAAACGGCGAAGTAATCGAAGACCAGTTTGTTCTCAACAAAGATTTCAAAAGAATGCAGACAATATCCGACAAAGATACCTCCGACCATAAATTTATGGACAAATACAATATTATCATCCTTAACCACTTTTATATCTCCTACTATTTCCAGAGTTGTATGGGTCAAGACGAGGTGCTATACGACGGACACCGTGGTCGTTTGTCAAGTCAGGATTTCCGTCCCCAGTTGATGTCCTTATTCGACAACGACCCGATTCAGTTTCCTTTCAGCTGGGAGAACTTCCATCGCAATGGATCTCCCATCTGCATATGGCGCATCAGCAACGACTCGCTGTTTATCAACAGTATCACTCTATGGTCTGGAACTGGATTCGATGAACACGACGAAGCCCGTGTAGAACTGGACGAGATATTCAAGTCGGAAAGAATCGAGAATGGCATGGCGTTTGCTTTCTGGATGAATGGTGAACGAACCATAGAGTACGGAGAGGAACGAGAGGGGGCTTTTGGCATGAATGAATTCCGTGTGGAACGCCAGCAACGCATATTTCTCGACTCTGGACGCATCGTGCAAACGGAATGGACACCGTCGTCATTCAATGCCGACACACAGCATACTGTATTGGCAGATTGTGATCCGCAACATATCTATCGCTGTAATCATTGGGGTGCACGCGACAACTATAAAAACCTTCCCGAAGCAACTAGTCTGCCATATTGGTCTAAAGGCGACAGCGCATTGCAGATGTGGTTTGACAGCCACCCGTTGACCGATCCACGGGCCAAAGAGATATTATTTGTGACCGTGCTGCTTTTCAAGGTCAACTGTCATGGTGAGGCAGGAGAATGGGCTATTGCCTCAAAAGGTAATGGCGTCTTGTTCGAACTGGACAATCAAGTATTAGAAATAGCCAAGCAACTGCCTTCAGATGGGTGGATTCCTGCCACCGATACCGATGGCAATACAGTCGACTGTTGGCAGG
>JAFZXM010000025.1 GCA_017616775.1 Bacteroidales bacterium | reverse complement strand
TGTGATTTGTCCGGTATGTTGATTGATATAGCGGTCTAATGAATCTTTGGCAATATGAAAATCCGAGATTAATATAATATCGGTAAAATTGGTTTTCATAGCGCTGAGTATATTCGACATCACTCCTGTATTCAAGCTGGAATGGGAATACACCATGCCTCCTATGGATATAGGGTCGTCAGGAATGTATAGTATGGCATTGTATTTTTTTTCTATCAATTGCTGTTTGAGATTGTCCAAATTGTCATGAACATATTCATAACGGATATCTTTATCGTTAGCACTGTTGAGACGCTGAAATATACCCGATTCGTCAAGCACGGCTATGGTGGTGGTATCGTTGCCGTATATTGCCAGCAGGGTGGGGACTATACATAAGGCTGCCAATATAATGGGCCCTAATATGGTCATTATTACAAATGATTTTTTGCGAACCACCTGAAGATATTCTCGCTTGATGATAATGAAAATTTGTTTCATATAAGCGATGGCTGTTGACTATAAGATATTATTCTTGTGTGTGGTCCGTTACCGGCTTTTCTCCCAAAAGATTTTGTTCTTGCATATCTTTTATGATTTTGCCGAGTTCTTCATGAAAAGCAACAATATCATAGTTGTTGACAAATATTTTGTGCTTCTCAAAAAATGATATGTCTTCCTTGTCGTCATAGCAACGTTTGCTTTCGGTAATGGTAAGATATATCTCATTGGTGCGTGATGATTTTAAATCAAAAAAGTAGGTTCTGCGCCCCGAACGTATGCGGGATGACATGATTTCACGCTGTTGGTCGTATTTGCTATTATCTTTATTTTCAGAATTATCCATTTCTTTGTCTATTATTAGAATAATATTGGTATTAAAAAGCAAAAGTAGTTAATTTTGCATATCAAAGCTATTTTTTTCTCACATTTTTTTTCTTTATTTCTCAATCTTCTTGCCAAGTGGTTTGTATTTGTGCCAAAATACAATTGTCCTCCATGCGTATCATTTGTTGTGTGAATTGCAAATTGTTTTGTGCGGTGCGTATTCTGAATTTATCGTCATAGCGGGCTTCGCTGTTAAAATTAACGGCTATGCGGGACAGATGATGGTGCCGGGCGAAGTTCAGCGGAATTTCATCCATGGCCCATCGGATATAATGTGTGTTGTTGGCATGAAGATTCATGTCTATATCGCTGACATGCACTTTTCTTATATCACTTTCCGTATAGGGTATTCCGGCAGGCATTGCCACCTTTTGGGGCTTGGTCTCTATTGCATTTCTGTGCGGGCAGGAGGGAAAATCTTGTATATATCTGTCGGGGATGACAGGTTTGTGGGTGTCGGTGTCCAATATCAGCCACGCAGAGGTGGCTTTGGCAATAGGCCGGTCTTGCATATCGCTAATGATAAAATCACGGTATAAGGATAATAATTCGGTTTTTTTACCCCATGTTTCCACTTGTATGGTATCATTCCAATTGGCAGTGTGCATGATATGGAGTTCAATTTTTGACAGCACCCAGAATTGATGCTCTTGCTGTAATTCATGCCATCCAAAATGATTGAGGTCGATATGTCGGGAAGCGGTTTCCTGCATGAACATCAACAGATGGTCAATAGACAATTGTAATTTGTGATTGATATTGTAAGAACCTACAAAATAGGATAGTTTCAATGATTCTACCATACCGTTTTTGAATTTTTGTTAAAAATGCAAAAATACAAAAAAAAGTTAAATGTCACCTTCTTTTAAAAGCGGGGGAAAGAAAACCGGGGATATTGGAAAAAATGTTATCTTTGCGCATTCATGAATACAGATGATTATTTTGAACCGGTAGTATTAGTGGGAGTAGTAAGGTCGAATCAAAATGCAGGCCTTACCAATGATTATTTGGATGAATTGGCTTTTTTGGCGGAAACTGCCGGCGGAAAAGAGGTGAAACGTTATGTTCAGGCATTGCCCTATCCGGATCCCCGCACCTATATAGGCTCCGGAAAATTGAATGAGATAGCCCTGTATGTGGAAGAAAATGCTATCAGTACCATAATTTTTGACGATGAATTGTCTCCTTCACAAACACGTAATATCGAGCGTTGCCTGCATCATTGCAAAGTAATAGACCGCACCCGGTTGATATTGGATATATTTACCTACAGAGCTCAGACTGCTCATGCTAAAATTCAAGTGGAACTTGCACAATATGAATATCTTCTGCCTCGTCTTACAGGCATGTGGACACACTTGGAAAAGCAAAGGGGCGGTATAGGCATGCGGGGGCCTGGTGAAAAGGAAATAGAAACCGACCGCAGAATAGTGCGTCAACGGATGTCTTTGTTGAAAGAGCGATTAAAGTTGATAGACCGGCAAAAAGCCACCCAGCGGAGCAACAGAGGAAAATTTGTCAGAGTGGCATTGGTGGGATATACCAATGTGGGTAAATCCACATTGATGAATATGATCAGCAAGTCGGATGTGTTTGCCGAAAACAAACTTTTTGCCACTTTGGATACCACTGTCCGTAAAGTGGTGGTGGAGAATCTGCCTTTTTTGCTTTCCGATACCGTCGGCTTTATTCGTAAATTGCCTCACGGTCTGATAGAATCGTTCAAATCCACGCTGGATGAAGTGCGTGAAACCGATTTGTTATTGCATGTGGTGGATATATCCCATCCCGATTTTGAATCACAAATAGAAGTGGTGGAGCAGACCTTGTCGGACATAGGAGCCGCAAATAAACCTACGATAATGATATTTAACAAGATAGATAATTACAAGTGGGTGGAAAAAGAAGCGGATGACCTTACCGAACCTACTAAAGAGAATGTATCGTTGGCGGAATTGCAACGAACATGGATGAATAAGAGTAAATATCCTGCTGTATTTATTTCCGCCAAAAACAAGACCAATGTCAATGATTTGAAAAAAATGCTGTATGACGAAGTCAGGCGTTTGCATGTAAAGATATATCCCTACAATAATTTTTTATGGGACAATGCTCCTGTGGAAAATGAATAAAGAGGGCAAATGTTTGCCCTCTTTATTTTTATTTGGTGCAAAAATCAAACATTTTGTTAAATGCTTGTGTGCATACAGGACAAAAATGATTGTATTTGATTTCTTTCATGCTGCAATGCAGCCAGGGACGATATAATCCCCGGGCACAATATCCCGCACCTTCATACACGCCTAACAGTTCCGGTTGGTTTTCGTCAACCTCCGTAGGGACGGGGGTGCCGGGATTGAGCATATTTTTCCATTTTTTATCAAAATTAACCAGGCTGGTGATGTTGGGCTCTGCGGGTTCGGTGCCGGCTGGATAAAAATCTTGAACGCTTACTTCTGAGGTATAATATTCATCGGCCAAACCGGCGATGCTATGTCCCAATTCGTGTATGCACACGTAATCAAAATAAACATTGTCGGATACGGTGGCATACCAATTGTAAATGCCGCCTCCGCCATATTTATGGGTGTTGCATATGATAAGAATGGCGTCATAAGGCACTTTGGCACACAAATCATGCATGCGCCAAATGTTTTCCAACATCAAATATCGTTCAGTGCCCAAGGTGTAAAACGATGTGCCCAATATGGTATTGCGGGTGGTGGTGCTGTCGTTTTCTCTGGATATGCCCGATACTTGGGAATAAGAGAGCAAAGCTCTTATGTTAATGCGGGCGGCATTGGATTTGTATGGCTCGCATTCCAATATGGCTTGTGCCCCGCGGCGCACATCGTTAAGTAATTTGGCGCTGTCTTGTATGCTGTATCCTTCGGGTATGATAAGCAAATCGTAAGCGTGGCTGTAATCGGTGCTGATGTGCAAATCTATGGTTTTGCATTGTGGTTTTAATGAGGCTATTTTTTGTTTGACAGGGAAGAAGATGGTGTATTTGTGCTCATATTCAGCCCCTTGTTTGCGTGTGTAAAATCTGATTTCCACATCTTGTTTGGGCATGGGTATCATCACACATTCTTCAAAAGATTTACTTGTGGTTTTTCCCGCTTCGGTGGTGCGGTATTCTCCCATGAGCGTGTTATAGGTGTATCTGTAAATGAGTGTGCCTGAACTTAAATCAAACACCTCCACCTTTTGATTGCCATATTCAAAAGTATCTATCAGGTTTACTTTGGATTTATACCATGCTCCTTGTACGGCATAGGAAGAAAAAACATAGGTGTCATTGTTGATATCTCCTATATGCAAATAGTCAATGCGTAGTGTAAGGGGCTTGAAATATTGTGAAAATGTTTGTGCCTGTGAGTTACAGCATAATGCCGAAAGCAATATAATAACAGGAATAATCAATCTTTTCATCTTTTTATATTTTAATGGAGCAAATATTTTTTATCTTGTCATTCTGGAAGCTTCCAAAATGGGCAGATTGGCTTCGGTGGGTACGTATATAACGGAGTTGCTCTCATCATATAATGCTTGTATCCACAAATAGGTGAGATAATCCTTGTTGTCTTTAAGGCTTCCTCCTATTATTTCGTTGGCTTTGGCCACACCTTCGGCACGGATAATTTCAGCTTCCGCCCTAAAGGTGGCACTCTCTTTTTCGGCACGGGCTTCTTCCACTTTTATTTTTCTATTTTGTTCGGCACGGGAAAATTCCGCTTTACCTCTCATTTCCTGTTGCCATACATTGTATAACGGCATTCCGAACATTAAGCCGAAAATAATTAAAGCTGCAATAAAGAATAAAATGACAATTCCTTTCCAATTTATATTCATATGAGTATCTGTTTAGTATAAAGAGTTCTTGATTAATTTAAAACGGGCTATCATGGCGAACCCTGTATAAGCCATAATACAAATGCAAAGGTAACATTTTTTTAGTCGTCTTGAAGATATAAGGCAAATATTATTTTGTTTATGCCGTTGTTTTGTCCTGAATCAGGTTTGCAAAAAAGAATAAAGGAAAATCCGGATTTCCTTGTAAGCATGATTCATAAAACGTTCTTACAAGGTTCATCGTATGCTCGGCGGCAGGCTGTTGCCATACCATTATACCAGCAGGCGGCTGAAGAAAATCCGCAGGTTTCTGTCACCGCTGGCGGAGTTTTTATGGTTTCCGGCCAACGAAAATTTGCCGGGAGGAAAATCATATGTATTTTTGTGCTATTTTTGCACATGTAAAAAAATGTCAGTGATGGAAAAAGAAACAAGAGTCAAACAGATTACACGAACCAGTATTATCGGTATAGTCACCAATATATTTTTGAGTGCTTTTAAAGCAACGGTAGGATTGATATCCGGTTCTATTGCAATTGTATTGGATGCAGTAAATAATTTAACGGATGCATTGTCTTCCGTGATAACCATTGCGGGTATTAAATTGGCCCGCAAGTCGCCCGACAAAACACATCCTTTCGGTTACGGACGTGTGGAATATATGAGTGCGATAGTGATTACGGGTATAGTTTTTGCTGCCGGCCTTACCTCTCTTATAGAGTCTGTTAAAAAAATCATCCATCCGCAAATACCCGAATATAGTACCGCAGCCGTCATAGTGGTGGTGGCGGCAATAGTTGTCAAATTATTATTGGGAAAATATGTAAGCAAACAAGGTCAAAAATATAATTCCGATGCTCTTAAGGCTTCCGGTGCCGATGCATCGTTTGATGCATTAATATCGCTTGCCACCCTGGCGGGTGTCATTATTACCATATTATGGAATAT
>JAFZXM010000024.1 GCA_017616775.1 Bacteroidales bacterium | reverse complement strand
CCGCTGCAACGGAAAATTCAATACTATAGCAACACCAAAAATTGTTATACATATATATTATATATAGGCCCCTGCAACTATAATTCTAAAAAAAACGGGAAACAATTTTTTTTATGTTCACGCTGGAGAATTCCACCCCAACTCTTCCCCGACACTATCTGTTATAATTTCACCAAGCTTATTGTCACCCAAAAGCAGAGCAAGGACAATCACACTTTCTCGATTGATACTAAAGACTATGGCTATACAATTGGCTATAAAAGAAACGTTCAAGGCGGGATATAAAAAAAGTGGGACGTACTGGACTCGAACCAGTGACCTCTGCCGTGTGAAGGCAGCGCTCTAAACCAGCTGGGCTAACGTCCCCCTTATTTTTACAAAGTGCAAAGGTAGCATTTTTTATATTGCCGACCGTATTATCGGCATATTTTTTTTTAAAATCCGTTCAATGAGATATATAATGTCGGCAACAACAGCACAAAACCCAAAATAAACAAGAACACAACAAATTTCCATATCCATTTTACCCATAAAGAATACGGTATTTTTGCAGCGCCCAAACATCCTATCAATACTCCTGAAGCCGGAGTTATCATATTGGTGATACCATCACCGAATTGGAAAGCCAATACCATGGTTTGTCTTGCGATATGAAGCATATCGGCAAATTCAGACATTATCGGTATAGTAAGCGCTGCCTTAGCCGAACCTGATGGAATCATTAAATTAAGCACATTTTGAAATGCATACATAATGGCCAAGGCGGCTTCGTTGCTTGCATGCTGCATGGATTGAGATATTCCGTATAACATGGTATCTATTACCCGACCATCCTGCAATATTACTATAATTCCGCCGGCCAAACCCACTATTAATGCCGCACTCATAATATCTTTGCAGCCTTCCAGAAAAAGCGAGCAGATTTTATCCATATTGCATGCATATGCAATACCTGCACATATACCCATGATTAAGAATAATGTGGCTATTTCCTCCACATACCACTGATACCCCAATACTCCCACTATTAAAGCAAAAATGGTAAAAAGCAACAGTGTTAATATAAACATGTGAACATTTTTACGCAAGGCAAAAAAGCCTGTGACTACAAACAAACCTGTTAAAACGGGAATAACAGGACAACTGACGGTAAGATGACTGACGGTAATGTCAGTAAAGGTATAATAACAAGAAAGCACAACAAAAATAACAGAAAGCACTATCCACAACACCCATGCCGGCCTGCCGGATTTTTCCATTTGAATGCTTTGCTCCTGCCGTTCCATGGCATGAGCGCGCCAATAATCATTTAAACCAAATAACGGAGAACGTTCCGGATTACGATGTATGACAGAAGCATACCATAATGTAAAAGCAATGCCCGATGCGGTAAAGACAAGCCAACATATTATTCGGTATTCAAATCCCGAAAACGAAGGCAAACCAGCCAAACCTTGCGCTATGCCGATTGTGAAAGGATTAAAAACCGCCCCTGCAAATCCCACATGAGCCGCCAAATAACACATAGCCACACCCACTAAGGCATCGTATCCCATGGAAATAGACAAAGGCACGAAAATAATAACAAAGGCTATCGTTTCTTCACTCATACCGAAAACAGCGCCAAAAAGACTGAATACAAGCATCACACTTGCAATTACCAAATAATTGACATTAATATGCCTGAATACTTTTTTTTGTTGCCACCCCTGCATTTTCGACAAAAACATTTGCACACCCGCATCTATGGCTTTTGTGTGATTGAATATCCAAAACGCTCCTCCTATCATAAATATAAATACTATAATGTTGGAAGTTCTGACAAATCCGTTGAAAAATGCGGAAAAAATTTGCCATGTTTGCCAGTGTGAATCCACAGCATGATATGAATTGGGAACAACCACCTCCCTGGCCACACCATCCACCACTTGCCGGGTACGCACGAATTCTCCGCCCGGCACCAGCCATGTTGCAACTGCCGCCATGATTACTATACAAAAAACGATGGTAAAAGTGCCGGGTATTTTAAGCTTACTATTGGTCATATTACTTTTTCTATTACCTTAAATTGAAAATTCTGATTTTTTTGCAAAGGTAACATAAATTTAATAACAATTCGTTGTTACAAAAATAACAAACATATAATCAATATATTAACAAACAATGTTTAAAAAATTACATTCCATTTGGGATTTGTATTCATAAAATTTTATACTTTTGCAAGCAGTTTGAATTTTTAAATGAATTAATTTTTTTAAATTTTAAATTAATAGACATGGAGATAGAAGAAAGAGTTATCGCATTAGTTGCCGACAAACTTGGTAGAGACAAATCGGAAGTTACTCCTGACAAACACTTTGTGAATGATTTAGGAGCAGATTCATTGGATACAGTGGAGTTATTAATGGTGTTTGAAAACGAATTCAAAATTAAAATACCTGAAGACGTACAAGAATCCATAGCTACCGTTGGCGATGCTATTAACTTTATCAAAGAAGCTACCAAATAATTCTATTTAAATGGAATTAAAGCGGGTAGTCGTAACTGGATTAGGCGCACTTACTCCGATAGGAAATTCTTGTCCGGAATTTTGGAAGAACTTACTTAACGGAGTAAGTGGAGCAGGTCCAATCACTCGCTGGGATGCAGCCCCTTTCAAAACACGTTTTGCCTGTGAAGTAAAAAACTTTGATTTTTCCGAATATTTTCCCATTAATATCAAGGAAATTCGGAAAATGGATTTATTTACCCAATTTGCACTTACCGCTACCAAAGAGGCCATTACGGATGCACAATTGGACATGGATAAAATCAACAAAGAACGTGCAGGTGTGGTTTGGGGCACAGGCATAGGCGGCAGTAATACCTATTGCGAAGAGTTGGTAGGTTACGCTCATGACATCAACAATCCTCGTTTCAGTCCGTTTTTTATTCCTAAATGTATAGGTGATATGGCTGCAGGCAATATCTCCATATATTTTGACTTACGGGGACCCAATTATATCACATCCTCCGCTTGTTCATCATCAGCCAATGCCATAAGTGATGCATTTAATTTAATTCGCTTGGGAAAGGTGGATTGGCTTGTAGTGGGCGGCAGCGAAGCCCCTATTAATTGTGCGGGATTGGGAGGGTTTAATGCCATGATGGCGCTGTCAACGCGCAACAATGACCCTCAAACAGCTTCCCGACCTTTTGACAAAGACAGAGACGGATTTGTGTTAGGCGAAGGTGCCGCTGCTATCATTTTGGAAGATTTGGATCACGCACTCAAACGGGGTGCCAAAATATATGCTGAAATAGCCGGTGTGGGATTATCATCCGACGCCTACCATATTACCGCTCCTCATCCGAGTGGTAACGGCGCCATATTATCCATGCGAAATGCATTAGAAGATGCCGAACTGCCCATAGACAGCGTAGATCACATCAACACTCACGGCACTTCTACTCCTATCGGTGATATTATGGAAATAAAAGCAATTGTATCCCTATTTGGAGAACATGCCTATAAAATGCACCTCAACGCTATAAAATCCATGATAGGCCACCTTTTGGGCGGCGCCGGCGCCATAGAAGCCGTTGCCACTATATTGTCTATCTACCATGATTTAATTCCCCCTACCATCAATCATTTTGCCGATGATGACAGGATAGACAACAAGTTGAATTATACTTATAACCACTATCAAGAACGAAAAGTGAATGTGGCTATATCCAATTCATTTGGTTTCGGAGGACACAATGTTTCTATCCTCTTTAAAAAATACAAAGCATAATTAGAGTATGTTCGGATGGAGTAAAAACAAAGAATTATCCCAATATCTTAAAAATATACTCGGCTTCCGCATCACCCGACCCAACATTTACGAACAAGCTTTTATACATCGCTCACATCATCAATATGATTCCCAAGCCAATGAACTAAACAACGAACGTTTGGAATATTTGGGCGATGCCGTTTTGAGCACCATTATCGCCGATTTTCTGTTCAAAAAATACCCTCATGCACAAGAAGGCTTTCTCACCAATATGCGTTCCAAACTGGTAAGCAGAGAACATCTTAACCGCTTGGGCACCAAAATAGGTTTAAACAAATTTATTATCTATAGCGGAAATAATGAACATTTGCCTTCTTCTGTTTCCGGCAATACTTTTGAAGCATTGATAGGTGCCCTATTTGTGGATAAAGGTTATGATAAAACTAAAAAAATAGTTCTCAACCGCATTTTTGACCTGTATGTGGATTTGGATGCAATAGAAAAAGAAGACAACAACTATAAAGGAAAATTACTGCAATATGCCCAAAAATACAAACAAACACTGGAATATAAAACCGTAAAAGAAGAAACTGTTGCATACGGACGAAAGGAATATGTGGTATATGTGTTTCTTAACGACCAATTTATTGCCGAAGGCTGCGACCACAATATCAAAAGTGCCCAACAAAATGCAGCTATGGCTGCCTGCGAACATTTCGGCATATAGGTTTACACCATTTTTCGATTCAATTTCAATATGCTTACTGTCAATAAAAACAATGTAAGCCCCACCATAATCACCACCGGAAGCCACAACAATTCCAAACCCGCACCTTTTACCATGATATCCCTCAATGCAAGAATAAACCATTTGGCGGGCACAACATGGGATGCTATTTGCAACGGCACAGGCATGTTTTCTATAGGAAAAAGAAAATCGGAAAGCAACAATGTGGGCAAGAAAAATCCCAACAGACACGACAACATAGCCACCTGTTGTGTATGGGCAAGCACTGATATAAGAACGCCTAAGGAACATGCCGTAAGCATAAATAAGAAACACAACAACAGCAATAACGCTACACTTCCCCGCATAGGCATGCCGAAAATCACTATTCCCAATACAATGACCACAGCCGTACAAAACATGGAAATACACATATAGGGAATAATTTTTCCCAACACCAACACCAATTGGTTCGATGGCGTAATAGCCATCATTCTCCACGTTCCCGTTTCCCGCTCCTGAGATATTGCTATGGATGTCATTAATGTGGTGATCAAAATCATAATCAGGGCTATATTACCCGGTATAAACATATAGGCACTCTCCAATTGCGGATTATATTGCATTTTTACCCTTACATCCACCGCCACAGGCTCTTCTGACGAAGAAAATTTTTGCAGCGACTGTGAAATAGCCTTTGTGGTATAGTTTTCCAACGTTGTGGCTACATTTAAATCGGAGGCGTCTAATATGAATTGTATTTCCGCCTGCCTGTTTTTGCCGATTTGGTACTCAAAATCCTTGGGAAACACTATCACCATCCGCACATTATAACGACGAAATACTTTCTCTATCTGATGATAATCCGAGATGTATTGCTTAATGCAAAAATAATCCGAACAGGACAAATCTTCCACTATTTGCCTGCTGGTGGCGGATTGAGCATAATCCAATACGGCAACATTAACATTATTGATTTCATTTTTAATGGTATAGCCAAATATAAGCACCAGCACTACAGGCATGAGCAACACAAACATCAAGGTTTTAAAATCCCTGAATATATGCCGGCATTCTTTAATTAATATCGCTTTAAAACCTTTCATATAGCTTATCTTGCATGCTGGTTTACCGTTTTATGAAACACCTCCTCCATTGATTCGGAATTGGTTTCCCGTTTTAAATCAGTAGGATTACCGATAATTTTTATTTGTCCGTTTACCATAATACACAAGCGGTTGCAATATTCTGCCTCATCCATATAGTGAGTGGTAACCAATATGGAAACCCCTTGTGCTGCCGTTTCGTATATCATATTCCAGAACTCCCTTCTCACCAATGGATCAACACCGCTTGTGGGTTCATCCAAAAAAATCACTTGAGGATTATGCAAAATGGCTGTGGCAAAAGCTAATTTCTGCCGTCTTCCCAATGGAAGAGCAGATACTTTGGTATGGGCATAATCCCTCATCTGCAAACGGGCTATGATATTGAGCATACGCAATTTCAAGTCTTTACGTTTCATGCCGTAAATCGTACCGAACAATTCCATATTCTCCATCACCGTCAAATCTTCGTATAATGAAAATTTTTGACTCATATATCCTATATGGCGCTTTATTTCTTTGTTTTGGGTAAGAATATCATATCCTACCACATTAGCGGTACCCGAAGTGGGCATAAGCAAGCCGCACAACATGCGTATAGCCGTAGTTTTGCCGGCACCATTGGCGCCCAAAAAACCGAATATCTCCCCTTTCTTTACATTGAAAGACAAATGGTCAACAGCTGTAAAATCGCCAAAGTTGCGGGTTATTTCATTTACTTCTATACTATTTTCCGATACATTCATGCCCCGTAATACATTCTATATGGTAACACTTGCAAAGGTACATATTTTTTTACAATTTTCTACTCTGCCTCACATTCCGTCTGCCTGTCGGATGCTTTCACCATATCCATAATACACACATTGGCGCACCAACAGCCGAAAGCTGCCGGCATATATGATATGGTACCCATGGCTGAACGCTTATAGTTCGTCTGATTATCTTCTATCACTCCTCCACTGCACACCTCGGAAGAAAACACGGCACGGATGTTTTTATCTATTCCCATTTGCCGCAATCGCCTGCGGATGCTCGCTGCCAAATGACATTGATAGGTTTTGGAAATATCCGCTACCTGAATTTTGGAAATATCGGTTTTACCGCCTGCCCCCATGGCACTTACCACAGGAACCTTATGCGCCAGGGCCGTTGCCAGCAATATACATTTGGGGGTTATGCTGTCGATAGCATCAATAAGATAATCATAATGCGAGAGCCCGAACACTTGCTCTATATTCTCCTCACAAAGAAATTGCTGCATTGCATGAACCTCCAGCAATGGATTGATATCTTTAAACCGTTGCTCCAAAATCTCCGCTTTACTCTTTCCGATAGTGGAATTCAATGCAGGCAGTTGCCTGTTCAGATTCGTTAATTCTATAGTATCGCCATCAATAATGGTAATGGCACCGATACCTGCCCTAACAAGCATTTCGGCAGCATAGGCGCCCACACCGCCTAAACCGACAACCAACACATGCTTTTTCCGCAAATGGTCTACAGCTGTATTTCCCAAAAGCAACCGGGTGCGATTTTGCCACATTTCCTGCATACTTAAAACGTAACGCTATAACTTAAACTCCACAACAAAGGTAACTGATAGATAATTTCATTATCCCGATTTACATAAAATACATTGGAATAATTATATACATTGGTAACGCCTACACTTAAATCCATATTACATGTTTCCGATATGTAAAATTTTCTTTTCAGCGATATATCCAAACGATGATAATCCGGCAATTGGCCTCCGTTCAAACTATCAAGGGCTATTCCCAAACCTTCGTTGGAATGGATATAATCACCCGTAATATCCACTATTGCTATATTGGGATACAGTCCTTTGGTTTTGGTAAACGGAAAACCCGACCCGTAATTCCAACGCAAATCGAATGTCCAATTTTTACGTCTGCCCCAAGAATAGGAAACTGTAAGATTGATATTGTGACGACGGTCAAAAATGGTACGATAAATAATGGTTCCGTCATTCCGGTTGACAAAATTGAGTGAATATACTGCATTGACATACCAACCTTTATGGTCAAATTTCACCGATATATCGCCTCCGTATGCTTTTCCTGTTTCCAACAAATAGTCATCGTCGGTAGAAAACACTTTATAACGGTTAATATTGGTAAGTTGGGAAAAATTCTTAAAATAACCTTCAATATTGACTATGGTGAACGGTATTAAATCAAATTCCCATCCCAATACCACATGCTGGCCTTTTTGTAAACTGTTTCTCACTTTTTTGCCGTTAAGCGTATCCGCCACATCTTCCGGAACGGTAATAAAGCCGTAAAACAAATTCACAACATCTCTGTCTGAAGACACACTCATGATATTTTGTGAATATAAGCCTGCCGCCAATTTTAAACGTATATCTTTGGTGATATTATATTTTATTGCCAAGCGGGGCTCCGGTGACACTGCCGATTGTGAAGCATAGATATGCAAACGGAAACTGGGTTCCAATATCAATTTATCATGAGCCAACAGCCATTTGTACTTCACATAAGCCGCCGCTTCGGAATTGAATGTTTTTTCCTGTATTTTCCAATTGTAAATACTGGTAAAATTATAATCTATCCATGAGGCGGCCAACTCCAAACCGTATGTCAACGTGTTTTTTCCCATCATATAGGAAAAATTCATACGGAAATCCAACGCATTGATTTTGCTGTTTTTCGGCGCCTGCGCAGACTGTTCATGCAATGTCATATCATAGGATGAATACGCCACCGTGCCATTCATCAACATATTGGCGTTGCGAGGCAACAACATAAAAGACAATCCTCCACCATAAGATTTCCACTGATAGGTGGCAACATTGGGATATTTTACCCTGTCGTTGAAACTAAAACCGAACAAACTGACACGACTTCCGCCTGCTGCCAAAAGTGATATTTTACCATATCCGTCTAAAAAATCATAGGGCAAACCGCCACTTTCTTTGTTGGCATAAGGATACAGCCATTGTGATGTTTTGGACAAATAGGAGCCTTTCAGCGACAACAAAAAAGTAAGCGCCGTGGCATTTTCCTGTTTGTTTTGCAATTGTTCCGATTGATGTATTGCATTTTCCAAGGTATCCAAGGATATTGTCCGCTCTGATTTTTTCAACTTGGTTTTGGATGAATTGTACAACGGCCCCTCCACCATTATTTTAGCACCGAAAGTGTTGATGTCAAATTTGCCGCCCACCCGTTTTTGATTACCGTCACGCACCTTTACATCAATTACCGAAGAGGTTCTGCCGCCATACTCTGCCCCGAACCCCGCCGTGTAAACATCTGCGCCTTTTAATATATCCACATCAAACACGGAAAACATGCCGATAGAATGAAACGGATTGTACAACATCATGCCGTCTAACAAGATTTTATTTTGAATGGGGGTGCCGCCACGTAAATACAATTGTCCTCCCTGATCACCCGTAAACACCACTCCCGGCAACACCTGCAGGTACTGTGCCAAATCCGGCATACCGCCTATGGATGGCAAACTTGTGATTTTTTTGGTGGTAACATGAGTAACCGCAACCCTTGTTTCCGTTTGGGACATTATTTTCTCGGCTGTTACCTCCACCTCGCCGAGTTGTACGGCTTTTTTGGTAAGATAATATTTTTTAATGCCCACATCTTTTCCCGAAACTTCACATGACACCAAAACAGAATCGTATCCTATGCATGAAATGCGCATGCTATACTTTCCGTGAGCAACCTTATTAATGGAAAAATAGCCGTTGTCATCGGTGATGCCGCCTTTATCGGTACCATATAATAATACAGATGCGAATGCAACCGGCTCCCCCGTGTTGGCATCGTACACGCTACCGCGCACCACGCCCTCCTGTGCCAGAGCCACACCACTTATACACAATAAAAACAATATTATAATATATCGTTGCATCATCATGGATATCCGCATAACTGAATCTGTCTTGTGTCTTTTATTTAACATGCATAAATATGCAAAGATAACATTTTTATTTCAATAATCCCCCGTCTGCGGACGATTACTTTTCCAAATTGAACTTAAGGAGTATTTTTTTTATATTTTTAATATAACACTCAAAAAAAAATGTTAATTTTGTTTTTTAATTCTTTTTTGAACATGAAAATAGGATTCAATAACGGGAAGTATCTAAAAATACAGTCAGAACATATTAAAGAACGTATTGCCCAATTCGGGGACAAATTATATTTGGAATTCGGAGGAAAACTTTTCGACGATTTTCATGCCAGCCGCGTATTGCCCGGCTTTGAGCCTGACAGCAAATTGAAAATGCTCATGCAATTGAAAGATGATGCTGAAATTATCATTGTTATCAGTGCCAAAGATATAGAAAAGAATAAAATTCGCGGTGATTTGGGTATCACCTACGATGTGGACGTGCTCCGACTTCGTGAAGTATTTTTAAGCCGTGGCCTTAAGGTGGGCTCCATAGTAATCACCCATTTCAACGGTCAAGCCAGCGCCATGGCCTATCGGAAACGTCTGGAACGCATGGGCGTAAAAGTATATTATCATTATACCATTGAAGGCTATCCCACCAATGTAGAACTCATAGACTCTGATGAAGGATTCGGCAAAAACGACTATGTAGCCACTTCCCGTCCTTTGGTGGTGGTGACAGCCCCCGGTCCGGGCAGCGGAAAAATGGCGGTGTGTCTCAGCCAGCTGTATCAAGACCATCAGCGCGGCATTAAAGCGGGATATGCCAAATTTGAAACTTTTCCCATTTGGAGCATTCCGTTGAAACATCCTATCAATTTAGCGTATGAAGCGGCTACCGCCGACCTTAACGACATTAACATGATAGACCCTTTCCATTTGGAAGCATACGGAAAAACAGCTGTTAACTATAATCGTGACATAGAAATATTTCCCGTATTAAATGCCATATTTGAAGGCATTTATGGCAAAAACCCCTATAAATCTCCTACCGACATGGGGGTAAATATGGCCGGATTCTGCATATCCGATGACGAGGTGTGCTGCAAGGCATCACATGATGAAATCATACGCCGATATTACACCGCCCTTTGCAATTTGGCCGACGGCAAATCCACTGAAAACGAAATCAATAAAATAGCCTTATTGATGAAACAGGCAAAAATAAGCATAGATGACCGCAAAACAACCATTGCCGCCAAAGAAAAACAAGAACAGACAGGTGTACACGCCGCCGCTATAGAATTGGCAGACGGCACTATCATCACCGCCAAAACAAGCGCACTGTTAGGACCGAGCGCCGCCTTGCTGCTCAATGCAACCAAACATTTGTCCGGCATTGAACACGACCTCAAACTTATTCCCCAAAATATGATAGAACCTATCCAAAAAACAAAAGTTTCGTATCTGCACGGGAACAATCCCCGTTTGCACACCGATGAAGTGTTGGTGGCATTGTCTATACTCAGTTTGCATGACGAAAATTGCAAAAAAGCTTTGGACTGCCTGCCTTTACTCAAAGGTTGCCAAATACACACTACGGTGATGCTAAGTGAGGTGGATCAAAAAATATTCAAAAAATTAGGCATAGGTCTCACCAGTGAACCGGTAAAAAAAGGATAATTCTATTGACACGGCCTCAAATGCCGCCAAAGACGATAAATACCACTTTTATAACAGAAAAGAACAGGATACTTATTCTTTTATAAATTTCACCATATGTTTGCCACAGCGGACAAAATACATGCCGCATGCCCAGGAAGAAACATCCAGACCAACTTCCCCTTCATTTTTTATATTTTGTACCAAACGACCGGCAACATCATAAACAAAAATATTTTCCGCACTCCCGCCTGTGATATGTATTGTGGTGCTGGCGGGATTAGGATACAAACTGAAAACCGCCCCTGTATCGGATTCTTTTATATTTACCGTGCCGCAATCAAAAGTGCCGTTAGTTTGTACAATAAGACTGCTCATATAAGAACATATACACCAATTCTTTGCTTCCGCATTCTTAGAATTGGTTTTTTCAAAAATAACAAAGTTGGTGTCATTATCACCATATAATGGACAAAAATGACCCTTGTCATTCATCGACCTATCGGGCAAAATGCACATCAATTCATCAAATGATTCTGCAGCAAATAAATTATGATAACAATATAAATATTGCAAATTAACATTCTTGCTCACATCCAAAGCCATTAAAAAATTATTACCGCAATTCAAATCGACCAAATAAAATGAATTGCTCAAATCCAAAGACTCAAGCTGGTTTCCATCACAATACAAGTTGCCTAACAAGACATTATTTTTGACATTTAAATCCGTAAGCCGGTTAAATCTGCAATCCAACATCCCTAAACAAACATTTTGGCTGATGTTCAAAACAGAGATTCTATTATAATGACAATCCATCCATTCCAGATATCGGCATTTACTTACATCTATAGAAGAAATTCTATTATTATTACACTCTAAATGCCGTAAAGAATGACATCCTTTCAAATCCAAAGAAGTAAGATTATTATAATCACAATACCAGGTCCGCAACAACGGCAGTCTTTGCACATTCAAAGAATCAAGTTGATTATAATTACATACCAATGTATACAAAGAGGGACAATGACTTGCATCTATATAGGTAATGTTATTGTCATTATTACCGCAATCAAACTCATATATATGTCCGTATATCGTCATGGTATCAGCATAAGCTTTAAGTTCTTCACAATTAAAATATATATGTCCGGGAGGGGCGGTATTTGCAACTATAGTATATTTCTTTCCGCTCTCTATTTGTACAATTGAGTTAGGCTCTGCATAAAAATTTATTTCAATTACCGATCCCTGCTTGACATATAAGGTAATATATTGATTCTTGTTTTGCGACATCAAATCAGACATTCCGCATATAAGCATCAGCACAATTACATTTGCCCGCAAAAGATGATAATATGTATTTATTGCCATGTCGACAATGCTTTATTAAAAAGTAAAGATATATAAAAATTCAATACTAAATGATTTTATTTTAAACATTTTCCCTTGCCTGATAAAAATTCTGTTCTTTGCCCGAAATAAGGTTGCATTTAGCGGCTGCATCAGGAATAAATATGTTGACATATTTTTACAATATTTACTCTCATCAACAAAAAAAATACTATTTTTGCAAATGCTAACAAAAAAAAAAGATATATGATATACGATTTCACTTATTGCAATCCCACCAAAATATATTTTGGTAAAACGGCACTCACCCATCTTCCGTCCGAATTGGCTCTATACGGCAAAAACATACTATTGATATATGGTAAAAATTCCATCAAAAAATACGGCATCTACGATCAAATCATATCCGCCCTTCACCAAACGGGTAAAACGGTAGTAGAACTTGCCGGTATCAACTCCAATCCCCGTTACTCCCAAGTATTGCAAGGAGGACAATTGGTAAGAGAGAATCATACAGACCTTATTTTAGCCGTAGGCGGCGGTAGCGTAATCGACTGTGCCAAAGGCATAGCTGCATCGGCATACTATCAAGGGGACGCATGGCAACATTATTGGGTGGAACAAGGTCCTATTGTCAACCCTATAGTGCCGGTAGCGTCGGTGCTCACCATGACAGGCACCGCTTCCGAAATGAATACAGGCTCGGTAATCACCCATGAAGAAAAAAAGTTAAAACTTGGCAGGGTATTTCCTTTTCCTGATATGACACCAAAATTTTCCATTCTCAACCCCGAATTCACCTTCACTGTTCCACACCTGCAAATGGTAAGCGGCATAGCCGATATTTTTTCACATCTGATGGAACAATATTTCGGCGGCACCGATGACTGCACCTCGGATTATCTGCTTGAAGGTGTTATGCTATCGCTTATCAACGCTTCGCGCAAGGCTGTCAAAAACCCTCAAGACTACGAAGCCCGCAGCAATATTATGTGGTGTGCCACCATGGGATTGAACAAAATATTGGCATTATCCAAACAACAAGACTGGGAAGTACATATGATTGAACATCAATTAGGTGCCTATACCGACTGTCCTCACGGGATAGGGCTGGCCATCATCTCTCCGGCATATTACAGATACATCTATCAACACGGATTGCCCAAATTCGTACGTTTTGCCAAAAATATTTGGCACATCCCTGCAGACGGATTAAACGACGGGCAAATTGCCCTTGAAGGCATTGCATGCCTGCAATCTTTCTTTAAAGAATTAGGCATTCCCCAACATCTGCGTGATATTGGCGCCACTGAAGACATGTTGCCCGAAATAGCCCGCTCAACCATAGAAGGCGGCGGATATTATCATATGAAATCCGACG
The DNA here is from genome assembly GCA_017616775.1 of Bacteroidales bacterium. GTDB lineage: Bacteria > Bacteroidota > Bacteroidia > Bacteroidales > WCHB1-69 > UBA1205. The sequence goes on along the minus strand of JAFZXM010000024.1, from coordinate 5,241 downwards.
ACATATTGCAAGTGTTAAAAAATTGTTTTTAACAGCAAAACAATCACACCGCCAGCTATTCCGCTTGTATGCAAGAAAAACACGATATAGGGAACCTTTTTAACCGTATTGCCGACACATACGACACCCTCAATCATCTATTGTCGTTCAATATGGACAGATATTGGCGAAAAAAGGCCGTGAAACGGTTGCAGCCGTGTAACACCTTGCTGGACGTTGCCACAGGAACAGCCGACCTGTCCATTGAAATATTACGGCAAAACAAAGCCCGACATATTATCGGCACAGATATTTCTCACGCCATGATGCAAAAAGGAATACAAAAAATCAATAGGAGAAAATACGCTGACCGCATATCTTTGCTATATGCCGATGCCTCACAACTCTCTTTTGAAGACGGCTCATTTGACGCCGTTACCTGTGCTTATGGGGTCCGTAATTTTTCCGACTGCCAAAAGGGTCTTAAAGAAATGTACAGGGTGCTTAAAGACGGCGGGCAACTTTTGATATTGGAATTTTCATATCCCGACAATGCCTGCATACGTAAACTCTACAATTGCTATTTTACCCGTATCTTACCCTACATAGGCAGAAAAATAAGCAAAGACAAAACCGCTTATTCCTATTTTTGCCAAAGCGTAAAAGAATTCATCTGGGGGCAAGATATGACTCAAACACTTGAACATATCGGATTTAAATCGGCAAAATACCATCCCCTTACTTTTGGTATTACCACCATATACACCGCTACAAAATGAAAAACATATTAACGTGGATACGCATCATTCGCCCGCAGACCTTGCCTGCATCCTTTTGTCCTGTGATGATAGGACTGTTATCCGTTCCCGTACATTCCGCCGGCACAGCCGTCATCACCTTGTTATGCGCTTTATGTCTGCAAATATTATCCAATCTCATCAACGATTATTACGACTATATCAGAGGAGCCGACCAAAGCGGCCGTATGGGTTTTAAACGTAGTTTGGCAGAAGGTGAAGTCACCATCCGTCAAATATTGACAGCCATTTTCATCGTCCTTTGTGCCGCCATAGGCATGGGGGCTTATTTGATATATCAAGGCGGATGGCCCATTCTGCTGATAGGCCTGTCGGCCCTGTTGTTCGCGTGGCTTTATACTGCCACACCTTATTCCCTTTCTTACCTCGGCATAGCAGATATATTTGTATTTATCTATTATGGTGTTGTCGCTTCCGCAGGTACTGCTTATCTGCAAACCGGCACATTCTCCCTTACCGCATTCCTTTCCGGAGGTGTATGCGGATTACTCTCCATGTGTATATTGATGATTAACAATATTAGAGATATGCAAGACGATGCATTAACAGGCAAACGCACCCTGCCCGTCCGATTCGGCAAACAGGCAGGAGAAATTGTGATGATGTCATGCATCATCAACACCCCCTTCTTTTCCTTTTTTGCATACGGCTTCAATATATCCATGCTCATAATTTTTCCCGCCCTATATGTTTATTACGGAACACGCCATGCCGAAGGCAAGGCCTATAACAAATATTTAGCCCTGATGGGATTAACCAACATTATTTATGTTTTGTTGGTGGCATGCATGAAAATATAAACCTTGTTGTTTTTTATAAAACCTATAGGCGCTTACTATAAAAAAACACAAAAACCGACCAATTTATCTATAAAATTACTACCTTTGCATGACGGATGCAAATGCGCGCCGGTTTTACCGGCACTGATAATGCACACAGATTGATACTGACTTAACCAATTGATTTTTTAATGAAAAAATGTATAATCACCGCCATCACAGCCTGCTTGCTGATATATGGATGCCGACAAAAAAATAATGACAACATGAACAATCCTTTTTTTCAAACATGGAACACTCCTTATGAAGTACCCCCTTTTGATCAAATAAAAGCAGAACATTACATCCCCGCTTTTGAAGAAGGTATGCGGGCACAAAATGCGGAAATTGACACTATTTGTCAAAATCCGGACACTCCTACCTTTGCCAATACAGTAGAGGCTATGGAATATAGCGGTGCTTTGCTGGAAAAAGTAAGCAGCGTATTCTTTAACCTATTGGAAACCAACAATAGCGAAGAAATGCAAGCCATTGCCGAAACCATGGCTCCACTATTAAGCAATCACGCTGATAATATCAACATGAATAAGGCTTTGTTTTTAAGGGTTAAATACGTATATGAACATCAACAGCAAGAGCAACTTACCGAAGAACAACGCCGGCTGTTGGAAGACACCTACAAAAATTTTGTACGTGGAGGTGCTAACCTTACAGACACACAACAAGAAAGGTTCAAAGCCATCAACCAAGAAATAGCCGAGCTCACCTTACGGTTCAATAACAATGTATTGTCTGCAACCAATGCCTATCGCCTGATTATTGACGACACCGCTGATTTATCGGGATTACCGGCCAATGTGACGGCTATAGCCAAAGAAGAAGCCGACAAAAACGAAGATACCAAAGGAAAATGGGTGTTCACGCTTCACAATCCCAGTTTGCTGCCATTTTTGGAATATGCCTGCAATCGGGAAAAACGACAAGAAATATGGGAAGCCTATGCTGCCCGTTGCAATGGCGGAACATACGACAACAATGAAATCATCAATCGTTTGGTAAATCTTCGGATAGAAAGAGCCCGACTGCTGGGATATCCGTCTCATGCGGATTTTATTTTAGAAGAAAACATGGCTAAAACGCCTTCCGCTGTTTACGAATTGCTTTTACAAGTATGGAAACCGGCCTTGGAAAAAGCGAAACAGGAATTAGCACTGTATCGGCAAAAAGCCGGCACAGAAAACATAGAGCCATGGGACTGGCGATATTATACAGAACTTGTCCGCAAAGAAAAATACGATTTAAACCAAGACAGCATACGCTCTTATTTTCCCCTTCAACACACTTTGGACGGCATGTTTTCGGTGGCCGAAAAATTATATAATATCCACTTCAGCATCAATAAAGACATTCCCACCTATGATAAAGATGTAATTGCTTACGAAGTAATTGACAATAATCAAACCATAGGTATACTATATATGGATTTTTATGTCAGAAATTCCAAAGCAAGCGGAGCGTGGATGACCGAATTTCGCAATCAGCACCAAAATCCTGACGGCAGCAATGTGATTCCCGTGATTTCCGTTGTTTACAATTTTTCCAAGCCCACCCGAACAACACCGTCTTTGCTGACCATTGACGATGTACAAACCCTCTTTCACGAATTCGGGCATGCCCTTCACGGCTTATTCAGCCGTTGCAAATATCAATCCATGGCTGGTACCAATGTAGCCCGCGATTTTGTAGAACTTCCCTCCCAAATAATGGAAAATTGGGCCACACATCCGGATGTGATGAAAATGATATCCGAACATTATATCACAGGAGAAGCCATGAACGATGAACTTATCAGCACCATACAGGAATCGCTTACCTACGGGCAAGGTTTTGCCAACACAGAACTTATCGCCGCCTCGCTGCTGGATATGGACTATCATACATTAACCGCACCCATAGACATTCATCCTGATGAATTTGAACAAACATGCATGAACAAATACGGTTTGATAAAAGAAATTATCCCCCGCTACAAAAGTCCCTATTTCAAACACATTTTCACCGATGCTTTCGGCTATTCCGCAGGCTATTACAGCTATACATGGTCGGCGGTGCTGGATGCCGACGCTTTTGAAATGTTTAAAGAAAACGGCATATTCAATAGGGAAACCGCAAGCAAATTCCGCTCCGAGATATTGGAAAAAGGCAACACCATGGATGTAATGCAGGCCTACGTCAACTTTAGAGGACACACTCCCGACATAACACCGCTTTTGAAAAACAGGGGGCTTAAATAACATTTTTTTGCATGATATATATCAACATGAAAAGAGTAATATTTTGTATAATATCTATGTGGATATGTTATTCCACCGCACAGGACTTTAACACGATTCAAATGTGCAATAAAATATACCACGAAGATATTCTGAGCATGAAAATGGAAAAGAACAGCCAACTCTTTGCCTTACCCGTTATCATGCTTAACTCCAATGAAAAACTCACCTTGCGATTTGACGATAAAAGTGATAACTTCAAATATCTGCGATACACATTTATCCATTGCACCTATAATTGGGAACCCACCATGAGCATAAACAAGAGTGAATACATGGACCGATTTGAAGATATGGAGATAAGGGATTTCCAAACATCCATCAACACCTTACAATTCTACACTTCATACACCATCACCTTTCCCAATGAGGACATGCGCATGACCAAATCGGGCAATTATATACTCTACGTATATGATGAAGACACAGACGAACCGATACTCACCTACCGCTTTTGTGTAAGCGAAAACGCGGTCAATATATCCCTGACAGCCGACCGTGCCAATGATATCAGCAAACGGATGACACACCAACAGCTCTCCCTTACTATCAATCACGAAAAAATTCGTTTACTTTCCCCCGTTAAATATCTCAAAACCATTGTCATCCAAAACGGAAGATACGACAATGCGATTACACTTACCCAACCGACCAATATTACAGGCACATCCATCATATACAATCGTCCCGACGAGATATTGTTTGAAGGCGGTGCGGAATTCCGTATTTTCAACATACGCACCCTTCATACCACTTTGGAACATGTGCTCCGGCACGATAAAATAGCCGGCACCAACTATACACATCTCTACATGGACCAGTCCCGTACCTATTTGCCCTACCAATCGGAATATGATATCAACGGCTGCTACTTTATCACCTCAGATGACGGCGACAGCATATATGGTGCAGATTACACGGAAGTGCATTTTTATTTAAATGCCGACAAACCTCAAGACATGGATTTTTACGTATACGGAGAACTCACCGGCTGGGAACTGCTTCCTGAAGCAAAAATGGAATACAACAGCTATAAAAAAGTATGGGAAACTTCGCTCTACCTAAAATCGGGATATTATAATTACACCTATTTGGCAAAGCCTGTGTCCGACACCACCTGCACCTGCTTCTATCCGGAAGGCAGCCATTGGGAAACACAAAACAGATACAACGCCTTTGTTTATTATCAAGGTGACAACATGGGCTATGACCGCCTGATTGGTACGGCTGAAATTGAATCCAACCCAAAAACAAAATGAAATTTTCCTGCAGTCGGCAAAAAAACATTCAGTTTTGAAAAAGTTTTTTGCTCAAATTCTGCAAATAAGCGTG
>JAFZXM010000023.1 GCA_017616775.1 Bacteroidales bacterium | reverse complement strand
CATCTTCATCCTGTGGCAATTGCAATTGCACGCTTGTCTGTCCGTTAAAAGGATTGGGCGTATTCTGTGCCAAAGAAAAAGTAGCAGATTGGTTTTCCTGTATGCCTACTCTGTTGAGTACAAGAACGGTATCAGACCACTCCAAGGTCTGCACCCATTGCTTAGTAAGATTTTCCACTTTCACTGAAGACAATTGCACATAAGAACTATCAGTACAAAGGGCGGTAAATGTAATGGTTTTGGTGTTTTGTGCCCATATATTACTTAAAAGGCATAATACGATTACTGCAAATAAAAATTTCTTCATATCTTAAATTTTTATACGGTTAAAGGTTGAATTTTTAATTGCACAAGTCAAATCATAGCATGGATGATAATTGTATATAAATATTTTATCAGGTCCCAATCTTTCAATGAATAATCTTGAATAGTACGTTGTATCATTCTTTGTAATTGTATCATTATAGGGATAATACATATGTTGTGTCTGATATGGAATTTGTTCAGACATATCACAATTGCTGACAAAAAAACCATTACTAAAGATAAGCGTATCCTGAAAAAAATCATAATCAAGCGTTGGAATTTCTTTTTCAAGTATCCAAGTTCCTTCTAGATATTGTTCTAACGGAATATCCATATAGGAGGTTTTATCTTTCACTTCTTTTGTTTCTTTTTCTTCTTCTTTGCACCCTGCGAAAAGCAATATTCCCGCCACAAGCAGGACTGCCGCTGCCACCATGGGCATTATTCTTAATAAATGTTTCATAATATTCTTATTATTAATGTTTAACCTTTTGAAATTCATAATGGAGGAAGATTTATTGTACATCTTTTACCAAGCGGACAGACTGTCCATCGTTGCGTTGTTGGAAGTATGATGGGTCAAGAGTGCTTGAATAGAAGTACAAACTATTCGCGTAGTTGTCACTATAATGCTTTGTTGACCTGTAATAACCGATTGAACCGACAAACACAACCAAAGTATTGACACGAAAGCCGGCAGCCGGAAGGAAGACACAACCTCTTGCTTCCATCTTTGTCCAATCTGCAGAACTGATATTATTCGTCGTAAAATCCGCATCTGCTGTATTGGTGGAACTTAACGGATATATAGATGTATTCCAATTATCCGGAACAACAATCAAACCATTTACTCCGTTTACACTTCCTTTAGCATAGCGTATTTCCGATGCGGTATTGCGGGTTTCCAATAAATAAACCCATTCATCTTTGGTCAAAGTACGCCACGTTCCCGGGGCATCGGTAGTATTGGTGTGGGGATTGTAAATGGCATTATAAACGCCCCAATCATAATAAGTACCAGAAATATCAATATTTCCATTGCCGTAATCTATATTGGGTGCATTCTTTATATACGGATATTTGTTGTCGTATCCGCTGGTACCCCAGCCAAACAAATCTATCCAACCGGAATAGGTAGAAGAAATATTTTCATTATCTATACCAACAGTATCCCACTGATTAAGAGCAAAACGCCATGTTCCCGCTGCCGTTCCGCCGTCTGCAACCGCATGGGTGCCTTCTGCACTCCATTGCAAATTGCCCGAAGAGAAAAATACTTTCTGAGTTTCGGAAACAGAGAAAACAATCTGTGCAAATACGGCCACAAAAGTTTCGTCAGATTTTACCGTGACAGAACGCGGATTTTCGGTATTGCCGTCTTGCCACGAAACAAATTCGCATCCGCTATAGGATTGCGCTTCAATGTATATCTCCGTTCCTTCTGTATAAGTGCCGCCGCCTGAAACAGTTCCCCATTCGGTATTATTACTTTGTACGGTAACAGTGAACTCTTTTTTGCATGAAGCCAACAACATAATGCCTGCAAAACAAAACAATACTAATCGGAGAATCTTCTTTTTCATTTTTCTATAATTTTAAATGTTAATAATTCTTTAATTATTTTCTTGGTTTGTTGAGTTCCGTCTGGAATCTTTCACGCTGTAAATATAAACAATTTTTTCAATACATTACGTCATTTTTTCAATTTTTTTCAAAAAAACAATAATCCATAACAAGCAACACCGCTTTCTTCCGCCCGTGGCGGCGGAAAAGATTGCCAGAAGGCAGCTGAACAAAAAGGGCAGCCTGCGGCTGCCCTTGGTATGGTGATAAAAAAGTATTTTTAAAGAAATACCTGTCTTTCTTATGATTCCTTTAAATGAAATTCAATCTTATTGCTTGAAACATAATCATACTTTACACTCTGCAGACGGTGTGCGCTGCAGTGATATTTCCTTCCGTTGCTTGCCTGCCTGTGTTTCATTTTGCAAAGATGTCACTTTTTTGGTTTGCTTATTAATTTTTTATCTATTTTTAAAGGTGTCCTACTATTTTAAAAATTTTCATCAGGTGCTTGCCCGTTCCTTGATGGCATAAAGGCTATTCCACTATTTTGAGCTCTTGCATCAAATTTTGGGCATTAGCCATCTTATCAATAATAAAGAGCAGATAGCGGGTATCCATGCAGATGGTACGTTGCACCTCGTTTTCAAAGGAAAGATCACCGCTCATGGCTTCCCAATTGCCATCGAAAGCCAAACCGACAAGATTACCGTTTGCATCTATGACAGGGCTGCCGGAATTGCCACCGGTGATATCGTTAGTGGTGATAAAGTTGACCACCAGATTTCCGTCTTTGTCGGCATAGCGTCCGTAATCCTTCTTTTCCCATAATCTGATCAATTCTTCGGGTACGTCAAATTCCCAATCTCCGGGTTTGTATTTCTGCATTACACCGTCCAAAGTGGTAAAATATTTGTATGTCACCCCATCCGACGGTCTGCACTCTTGCACACTGCCATAAGTAAGCCTCATGGTAAAATTGGCATCGGGATAAAAATTACGGTCCTTCTGCATCTCCATCAAACCTTGCATATACAATCTTTCGGCACGCTCACTTTCCACGGCTTCCGCCTTTTCATCCAATTCAACATAAGATTTTATGATATCGTACATCAAGGCAAAAATCGGATCTTTGGACAATGTTTTGGGATTTTCCAACCACGCATTTAACTTGCTTTCATCCACCAATACGGATTTAGAGAAGGCTTTGTTGACAAAGTCGGTGAAATCGCCGCCGGACTTGTCACCGACTTTTTTAATCATTGCCGGCAACTGGTCGGGTTGTATATTTTTATAAAACAAATTCAGTAAAGCAACGGTAACGTCACGGTCCAAGTCTTTGTCGTAATCTTTGAAGAAATCTTTTACCGCAGGTTTCATTTGCAGGGCATATTTTGCAATATCCTCTTTGGGGAGTGATTTTCGCTCTATGGTATTGTTCAGTTTGAGGAATTTATTGGCAAAAGCCACTGCCTCACCGCCACGCCAACCGGCTTCACGGTGGTATATCAATGCCTTGGTATATTGTGACCGGTGTTTCCAATAGCGATCCAACTCATCCAAAATACCGCCGTATTTTGCTTTACGGTCATTGTCTGCATTCACCCATGCACGGAAAGCCTGTTCCTGCTCCAAGCGTTTCTCCGTCACTTTGTTGCGTTTTAACTGCTTTACCTGACCGATACTATATTTCCAATAGTTGCTTACTCCGGCTTGTTTGGATGCATATTGAATAAATACGGCAGGGTCTGCATCCATATGTTTGCGATATTGCTCCAATTTGGTGGTGCGACAATCTATAATAGAAGGACCTTCCTGTTCTATCACATTTTTTACCGAACCGGAATAAGAATAACGGTCAGTAGAACCGGGATACCCGAGTATCATGGTGTAATCACCCGGTTGAACACCCTTTAACGAGATAGGAAGAAAATGTTTCGGCTTCATCGGAACATTGTCTTTGCTATATTTTGCAGGAGTGCCGTCCGGGGCTGTATAGACACGGAATATGCAGAAATCACCCTTATGGCGGGGCCATGTCCAATTGTCGGTATCAGCGCCATATTTGCCGATACCCCAAGGCGGACAAGCTACCAACCTTACATCTTCATACACCTCGTATTCAAATAGAATATACTGATTACCATGGTAAAAAGGAATAATCTCTATTTTGTTTTCCTTTCCTTTTCCCCGTTCTTTTATCAGCTTTTCCCCGTTTTTGCGTATTATTTTGTCGCGTTCTTCTTCCGACATTTTATCGGTAACCCCTTTTAATATCTTTTCCGTAACATCCTCAATATATTGAAGAAACGAAACGGTAAGACCCTCGTTGGGAAGTTCCTGCGCTTTATTTGTTGCCCAAAAACCCTTTTGCAGATAATCGTGTTCCACGGAAGAGTGTGACTGTATTTGTCCTAAACCGCAGTGATGGTTGGTAAGCAACAGCCCTTCGGGGGATATCAGTTCACCGGTACAACCGCCGCCGAACTGCACTATGGCATCCTTCAAACTGGGCTGGTTAAAACCGAATATCTGTTCGGCAGTCAACTTACAGCCAAGACGCTGCATTTCCGCCAAATTCTGTCCGTTAATAAAATAAGGCTGCCACATGCCTTCATCGGCACGGCTTGTCACAGCAAGCATCATCATTGCGATGCATAAAAATTTGATTTGAATCTTCATACTTGTTTTCTTTTTTGAGATTGCAAAGATAATAAAAATTTCTTAGTGTATGACAAAACCATATAAAATATCACCTCATCCAAATGTTAATGGCAAAACTGCATTTTCTCCCCTTTCTTTTCCTGTCATAAAAAAAGGTATAATACAGACAAAAGGCATAGAGGGTTATTCCGACCAAGACACATCTCCGGTTCTCCGTCTTTTTCCCCTACACATTCTTTTTCGGGATGCGGTTGGCTAAGCCTATGGCGCCTGTTGGACACACCAAACGGCAGAGGTGGCATCCGACGCACTTCGCACCCTCTATGCGCGGCCGGCGTGCGGTGCTGTCAAAAACAATGGCCTGATGTCCGCCGTCGCTGCATGATATCTCACAACGTCCGCATCCTACACATTTTTCATGGTCTATTTTAGGATATACTATGCTTTGTCTATCCATATCTGACGGTTGCACAAACTTTGGCAGCTGCTCTCCCACCAAATCTGACACATGCGATATTCCACGTTGTGCCATATAATGTTGAAGTCCCAATACAAGGTCATCAATGATACGATACCCGTATTGCATAACTGCCGTACATACTTGTACATTGCTACAACCTAATTGTATAAATTCCAATGCATCACGCCATGTTTCAATACCACCGACACCACTGATTTCCACACACTTGCCGTGTTTGCCACGAATGAGGACATTTTGTGCCATATCCAAAATATGTCTTAGGGCTACAGGCTTGACGGCACGACCTGAAAGTCCGGAAACGGTCTTGAGGTCAGAAACGGCAGCATCGTCCGACATGGTCACACTCTTAATGGTGTTGATAGCGGAGATGGCGTCGGCACCGGCAAAATAGGCTGCCATTGCAGGCTGGTTGATATGGGTGATATTGGGTGTCATCTTCGGGATGACGGGAATATGTACATTGCGTTTTACATAGGCGGTGTAAAACAGCACCAATTCCGGATTTTGCCCCACATCACTGCCCATACCCGTGAGTCGCATCTGCGGACAGGAAAAGTTGAGTTCCACCGCATCCGCACCGGCATCCTCAGCCCTTTTCGCCAATTCTATCCATTCTTCCTCTGTCTGCCCCATGATGGAGGCTATGACTATCTTGGTAGGATAATGTTCTTTCAAACGATGAATTATGTCAAAATCCATTTCCACGGGATTCTCGCTCAATTGTTCCATATTGCGGAACGCATAAAAGTCACCGTGAGGGCCATGATTGTGAACGGCGTCGAAACGGGGCGATACCTCCTGGATATCCTGCAGGCAGATGGTCTTGTAATAAACGCCTGCCCACCCTGCCTCAAAAGCCCGCGACACCATTTCGTAGTTCGTACAAATAGCCGAAGACGCCAGAAAAAAAGGATTTTCGCAATGCAGACCGCAAAAGTCTATTCCCAAGTCCGGACAAACTTCCTCCTCCTTGTCGGTGATGACAGAACGAAGCATCTCTTTGATGCGTATGGGCCGGTCGTGGTGAATGCAAGCACGCTCGGCACGCTCCAAATCGGCATCACTGCAAGCGGCTATCCAACGACCCGCCAACCTTTCATTATCAAAACGGACGGCACGAATGGCTCTCGCCGGGTCTCCATGCTGACAGGCTTCTGTACAGGGTGCATCCTGACACAAAAGACAGCGTCCCGCCTCTTCATATATATTCATTCCTTTCATATATAAATATTTAAAAATGCAAAGATATAAAAAAATCATTTGTAACCGCTCCTTCTACAAATTATCCTCTTTATTGAAATAACTGTCTTTTTTACTTGTCACTTCCTAAAACAGTTACGATAAAAAGTACTGAAATGGTAAAAACAATAAAAAAGGGAGATAAAACAATCTCCCTTTTTTATTTTGTTTTATCTATTTAACCACTCTTGCCATACAACGGAAACTTGTTAAAGAATCAGGTTGCTTATAGGCTTCAAAAAACAATTTATCATCGGCAGCACCAATAACAATGGTTTTGTTGGAAGTGATTTCTTTGGCATTATCATCAATATGTACCAATTTTTTCGATGTTACAGCTTGCATTGCCGACAATTGAACCGACTTGCTCTTTTGTTGTGAAAATGCTTGTTGAAGCGCCTCTTCTGAAGCTAATAGATATTCATATCGGTATTTTTTGCCGGATTGCTCCAAAATTATGTTTGCCGCTTTGGTTCGCCATTGGGCATAATCTAACGCTTGTTCATAAGTAATGCCGACAACCGGATAGTTGCGATATGACGGATGTTTAAAGGAATAACTGGTCAAGGATGTATCAGGAAATGCAGCTTTATATTGCGGAGAATTTTCTCCGTATTCATTCTTTAAAAAATAAAGGTATTCCATCCAACCAATATTGGTAACCTCGGAACAATCTATAAAGAGATTATCAACATTTTTCACCTTTTGCGTTCCGAAAGGTGTTTGCCCAACAATATTATTCGTTGCCAGAATCAGGGTCAGTATCAGAAAAAGTCCACGAAATGTTTTCATTGTCATCTATATTAATAATTATATAATTCCATTCTTTTGAGGCCAAAACATAAAATTCATTTGATTGTAAATTATGATTTAGTAAAATATCAGATAAAACTGTACCGCCTTGATAAATACCCCAAACTTTTAAAAGAGCAATAACTCGTTCTTCTGGTGTTGAGTCTTCTTCAATATAATTACAACTACCCAACAGCCACATAGCAGTATTTTCATTTATTTCACTCAAAGGATATTCCGACATTTCTCCATTCGCATCGGGAAAAAAAACAGTACTATTTCCTCCATTTGACGAATTATTATTAATGACAATACCTCCGTCTGGTGGAGTTATTTCACAATCACAATTTCCTGATGCAAGTGCTTCTCTAGCTTGTCGCCTTGCTTCTCTTTTTGAGTTTGCCCAACCAGAGCAACTACCTGCTGTCCATGCCCACCAACCAGTGGAAGAACTTCTTGTTATTCTTATTCTTCTTGCCATGATTTTTATATGACGACCTCTTAATTTAATATAGGCAACCTCTAATTTTTACTAATTTTTCCCTTCATTGTAGTTTTTGACAGCAGAGGCTGCATTAGAACTATCCAAACCACAACAAAAGTTTTTTTCAACTTGCAAAGTTAAACCAATTTTTAATATGATAACTTTATTTATCTATTTTTTAGAGATATCCTATTGTGATAATAATACTTTTTTTCATTGCAAACTAATTATTATTTCTGGAACATCATAAACTGGATATAAAGTCGGGCAAACTCTTGTAGATAGAGAGTCGGGCAACATCTGAAACTTTCCTATAATAGTATCTCCAACAATACGTGAATTTTGTGGAATGGAGTAGGTTTTAACAACATTGGTGTAAGATAATTCGTTTAAACATAGGGAATCTCCTATATGATCAGGATGTAAAATAGAAATTAAGTATCCGACAATGTTCTCGGAACATTTTTCAGTCCCAATAATAATTCCCTGAAGTGAATCCTCTTTTTCCTTCTCACATCCTGTGAAAAGGACTATTCCTGCCGCAAGCAGGACGACCGTTGTCAACATAGGCATTATATATTTCAGTTTCATTGTTATTGTATTTAAATGTTTATATCGTTTTTTAATTTGTTTCATAATATCCGCTCCTTGCTTGTTTTTTTGCCAAGAACTTACTAAAAAACATGTATTTAATGGTCTCTTGGCATAACCATATTTTTCAAACTGCAAATATACAAAAAAATTTTATATATAACAGATTTACAAGAAAAAATATCCGTAACACACCCGCATCCACCATAAAGAAAATGCCGCTTATGCGGCATTTTCTTTTTCTTATTTAAAACTTTTTGACGGCTATAACGGACATCTCTTCAAATACATAAAAAAAAGTCGGATATTCATATTCTTTTTGCTTTATAATCGGTTATTATCTTCCAAATTTTGTCTTCGCGGATGAACTTCGGAGCGGATTTTCCTGCCAACACCAGCACTTTTTTGCCATTTCGGTAAATATGTAACTGACGGGAGCGGACAAGGGCTGTCAGTTCCGCGTCCCGTTCTATTTCCTCCCGTATTGCGCGGTATTCGCCACTCTCCTCAAACAGTTTTTTCTGCAAGTGCGAGCACATGTTCGTGGTGTCAATTTTCATATTTTATTTTGTTTTATAATAGACAAAATATTCAATGTGATTACGCAAAATACCCATGTTGTAATAAAAACTATCACCGGTGCAAACCACAAATCAGGTGAGCCCCATTCATTAACAACCGGTATGTGGCGATATACAAAATGCACAAACGGATGAAAGATATAAACTCCCAAGACTATATCCCTCGTATATTGAGGAATATATTGAGGAAGTATTTGTGGCAATTCCACCGCCGAAACTAACAATAAGGCAGCAAAGATATAAGACGTACAGAAATCTCCATACTGCACACCTATATATCGACTAAGACAATAATCTTCCACAAAAGGCAAACACGCACACAAAACGCACGCAACAAATATCTTACGATTGCTTAAAAAATCCTTATACATCTGACTATTATTCCTCAACCAACTTCCCACCAAGAAGCAGGGTAAGCCAATGAACAGAAAATTTCTTGTTACAAAAGCAGGCATGTCTATACATTGTAATCCAAAGCGGGCAATAAGTAATGGAATAATCAACCAATACATCCATTTCCATAAATTGAGGTTGTCCACTAATGCAGCAATGCATAGAACATACAAATAAGCTCCTAAGAACCATAAGTGATAGTGAAATGGATTTACATTAAATAACATCCATTTAACAAGAATTTTTCCCCACGACCATTCAAGTATACTAGTATGATTGTATAGACTTCTTGCTATCTCAACTGCACCATAAAATAAAGTTGCACCGATAAATACTTTAAAAGCCGTTAAAATATATTTTCTGGCAACCTCTAATTTTTACTAATTTTTCCTTTCATTGTAGTTTTTGACAGCAGAGGCTGCATTAGAACTATCCAAACCACAACAAAAGTTTTTTTCAACTTGCAAAGTTAAACAAAATTTTAATACGAATCCTCCTTTCT
>JAFZXM010000001.1 GCA_017616775.1 Bacteroidales bacterium | reverse complement strand
TTGAACAGATTTCTCATAACTCTCTGTCTTTTAATAATTCTGCATTTAAATTCATATCCGTCAGCAATCCGACGCATGCAAGGCATGTTCAAACCGCCCCTACCATGCCAACGGATTTTTTCAAACTGCAAATATAAACAAAATTTCAATACGTTACGTCGTTTTTTTATTTTTACATAACAAAGCCGCAATCCCAAGAGACCGCGGCTTTGTTATGATTGTACAACAAGATGCTTAAAACTTTTTGACGGCTATAACGGACATCTTTTCAAATACATGCATTATATTTATACTGGAATAATAATCGAAATATATTATTTCCCCTTCATCAATCTCACCCCATTGCCCAATATCAACTCCTCTTGCAAAACATGACGCATAAGCTTTTCTTTTACTTGGCTCTGTTGCTGCATTGTCTATTTCAGTGCTGCTCCATAACCATACTGCACCTTCATGAAGTCCAAGTTGATTACAAGCTATTCGTTTCCATTGTGGATAGCCTTCAAATTTGGCGTTTAAAGAATCTCTTAATAATCTAAATTCCAATATTTCTAATATAGCAGGCATATACCAATCTTCTCCCTTTTCTCTGCACCAAGGGGCGGCCTGCAAACGTTCCGGAAAACTCAAAGTGGTATCATATCTTAGTTTCATCAGGCTGTCGGTATTCGCCTCTCCATCCAATGAATCAAAAGCATAAGCGAATTTCATGTCTGCATACGAACTATACATCATTCCTACTCCTCTGTCAAATGACAAGATTTTTCCATGCTTGCCGTAAGGTTTGCCGTTGTCATAGCCTATGGTGTCGCTTAAATGCCATACAATACCCTCAGGTCTGTCTAAACTGTCATAATAGATATCCAATAAGGTGTAGCCGGATATTTTGCTGAAAACAAAGGTGATGGTAGTGTCATTGGCGGTAAAAATTTCTTTCCAGCCCACACATTGTTCTATTCCTTGAATGCGTCCTGTATAGGCAATTGTATCTCCCGGCTCAAAGTCGTATTGGCTGTCTGCTTTGCGGACTAATGGAGTTACTTTTTCTAAAGCTTGTACCTTTATGGAAAAATTTCCTGCACCCGTTTCTGCCAACATTTTGATGCTTTGGCCGCCCTGTGCGGTCTGCACCTGTAAAAGATACATCTGCGGTGTGCCTACGGAGATTTGTATGTTATAATTTCCTGCCGACAAGTTTGCTGTTTTATACATATATTGTTTGCCTGACAAGTCATACAAAGCCATGCTTACATCTTCATCCTGTGGCAATTGCAGGTTTACACTTGTATGTCCATGAAAAGGATTGGGCGTGTTCTGGGCTATGGAAAAAGCGTTGGCATTTCCTTCCTGTATACCTACCCAGTTGAATACGAGAATAGTATCCGGCCATTCCAAGGTCTGCACCCATTTTTTAGTAAGGTTTTCCACCCTTACAGAAGACAAAGAAACATAAGAGTCGTCTGTATAACGGGCGGTAAAAGTAATGGTTTTGGTGTTTTGTGAAAACACATTGCCTAAGAGGCATATGGCAACTAATGTTGAAAATATTCTTTTCATATTATTCTAATTTAATGTTAAACTTTATTTCCATTGCCAATGCCAGTACCACCATGAGTATATTGGAAATATATTAAGCACTTGTAATTCTATATATGCATCATCAGGAATTTTTTCCATCGGTTGCAGTATCGGCTGCCACGTTAGAGGATCGTCAGACATGGTATCAAATATATTCACATGAAATATATAATGCTTATCTTTCACTTTTTCCATGTAGCAAACAGGAACATTCCATACCAAGTCAATTTTATGAGCATTATTCCATATCTCCAGCCAAATCAAAGAGGCCGTATCAAAAGAGATATTATAGGTTTGATTTTCTGGCGGACAATAATAATCCAATGTGTCTTGACAATTGATTAAACCAAATCTTACCATATATGGTCTATACCAATTACAAGTATTATATTTTTCTTTAGAATAAAGAACATCTTCATTGTCAAAGTCGGGCATATTTGCAGATTGATGGAGTGTATCATATAAATTCGAATAATAATATCGTATATCTATTGTGTCAAAAATGATATTAAAATTGGTGTCTGACTCTAAAACAAATTGTATCTGTTTGAAAAAGGTATAACTTTTAGTGGAGTCTATGGTTTTTATTACCACCAAGTTCAAAGTATCGCCTATATGTCCTTCCATTGTAGTATAAGCTTTCTGGACAGGAGTCGAAGTTTTATTTTCACAACCCTCATATTGCAACCGGTTACAGGTGCAGGATGTGGTATTGATGATTTTTTGTGTATAAATATTTTTATGTGTATGTACTTGTACGCAATAACATCCTTGAGAGGATAAATTGAATTGATAAGTATGCTCTCCTGCACATAAATCATATTGTCCGCTGAGCACAATTTTTCCTGTCAAATCAAATACTCTTATGCTGACGGGTTGGGGTTCTGCCAAACTGAATTTAAGTTTCGCCTTACCTGATATGGGATTGGGGTATATTTTTAAACAAGGCTCGCTTAATTCCGGATGATTGATGCCCGTAACGTCAATTTGCCACATTGTGTCAGGATAGCAAATGGTTTGACATTGCGAACTGCTAAAATTTTCTATCACTACACTGTCCGGTGCTGTCCATTCTCCGTTTAAAGTGCATGTCCATGATATGCTAATGCTTTGACCGTAACTTTTACCCATAACAAGTAGAAAGAACGCTGTTAAAAGAGATAATTTTTTCATTTTACGCAATCATTTTGAAAGATTCTTTTTACATAGATACTTTTTTGTTCCTTTTTGTTGCCTGAGGTAGAAAAAATTTTTTTCATGGGCGGCAAAAAAAACGAATTAACAGGAAGTTGGTGCATGTTTCCGCGGAATGCTACTCTTTATTGTTTATCAATATATTCGTCTTCCGAATTTGCCTGTTTGTTTTTCTTCATTTTCCATACCAAGAAGCCTATGCAGGCGGCAAGTGTTATCAATCCGCCAAGCAGATATGCTACCGTGTGGGAAAGGTTAAAACCGCTGTCGGAGATAAGTATAAAGGTGCTGCATACCATGGTCATAAACAATGCGGGTATCAGCGTAACGGCATATACTTTTTTATTAATGGCCAAATAAACGGTTATTGCCCAAAGTGTTACCATTGCCAAAAGTTGGTTAGCCCATGCAAAGTAACGCCAGATGGTCTGGAAGCCGTCAGCGTCGGCAAAGGTATATACCAATATGGCTCCTGCCAGCATAAAAACAGGCAGTGCTACAAGGAAACGTTTGTAAACGGGCTTCTGGTCAATATGGAAAATATCTGCCACTATCAGTCTTGCCGAACGCAAAGCGGTGTCACCCGAGGTGATGGCGGCGGCAATAACACCCAGCACCGTCACAACCGCCAAAACAGGCGTAAACCACTCGTTGGCGATAACGCCCACCATGGCGTCTCCGCTCTGTCCGGCACAGAGGTCAGCTTTGTCATGAAAGAAATAGGTGGCGGCGGCAGCCCAGATAAGTGCCACCAAGCCTTCGGCTATCATGGCACCGTAAAAAATAGGACGTGCCTGTTTTTCGTTCACCATACAGCGTGCCATCAGCGGCGACTGTGTGGCGTGAAAACCGGAAATGGCACCGCAGGCGATGCTTACAAACATCATCGGGAAAATGGGGTTGGTGTCAGCTTTGGGATGGCGGTTGGCAAGCCCTTCCCACACTTCGGTGAGATGCACCTCGGGGCGGAAAAAGAAGGCACACATGACAAACACTGCCATCAACAGCAGCAAGATGCCGAAAACGGGATAAATGCGTCCTATCAGTTTGTCAATAGGCAGCATAGTGGCAAGCATATAATAAACGAAGATAATTGCCGGCCATATCCACAACTGCCAGTCGGGCGTATAGTTGTTGATAAGCAGTTGTGCGGGGGTTTTTACAAACACTGCCCCCACCAAAATCATCAGTATGACCGTAAAATAACGCATAAACTGCTTGACACCGTTGCCGAGGTATCTGCCGTGGAGCTCGGGCAGGGAGCATCCGTCGTGTCGCAACGACATATATCCGGAGATAAAGTCGTGTACGGCACCGGCGAAAATACTGCCGAAGACTATCCATAGAAACGATGCCGTACCGAACTGCGCCCCCATAATGGCACCTACAATAGGTCCCACACCGGCAATATTTAAAAATTGTATCAAAAATATTCTCCAAGGCTTCATCGGCACATAATCCACACCGTCTGCCATGGTGGTGGCGGGCGTAGCCCTTTGGGCATCCACGCCTATCATACGTTCTATCCATTTGCTGTAAAGCAAATATCCCAATAACAATAAAATGATTGAAATAATAAACGTTATCATATATTTACTCCTCCAAATAAACTCTTTTTACACGCGGTGAAATGCTTGTAAGCAATTCATATTCTATCAATCCGGACGAACTTGCCAAAGACTGCAAAGGCATTTGCTCTCCGAAAATAATCACTTCGTCGCCTTCTTTGACATCCATGCCGGTAACATCCACCATACACATGTCCATACAAATGCTTCCCACAATTTTTGCCTTTTGATGATTGATCAAGACATCGGTTTTGCCATAGCCGGCGCTTCGGGGCAAGCCGTCAGCATAGCCGATGGGGATGGTGGCTATTGTAGTTTCCCTTTCGGCGGCAAACCTTCTGTTATAGCCCACCGTTTCGCCCTTGGCAATTGTTCTCAATTGCGAAACAACCGTTTTCAGGGTAGATACCAAAACCACCTTGGAACTGTCGGCAAAAGGACAAATGCCATACAAGCCTATGCCCATTCTCACCATATCGAAATGATATTGCGGAAAACGGCACAATCCCGCCGTATTGGCAATATGTTTCATAGGACGATAGCCCAATTTTTCGGTAATATAATCATGACACTGCGTGAGTAAGGCTGCCTGACGGTGCGTGAAGGCATCCTGAGCGGGATCGTCTGCCGCTACAAAGTGCGAAAACACACTTTCCACCACTATGCGCGGATGGTCTTTTATCTTTTTCACTAATTTTTCCAACTCGCCGGGCATAAATCCCAAACGATGCATGCCGGTATCTATCTTTAAATGCACATGCAGGGCGTCCATGGCGGTGTTTCCCTTCAAAGCATCTTCCAACATCTCCAGCACACTGAAACTATACACCTCCGGCTGCAAATCATATTTCAACAAGGCGTCTATCGCCTTGTTTTCCGGATTCATCACCATAATCGGCAGGCGGATGTTTTTTTCTCTCAAAGTAGCACCTTCGTCGGCATAGGCAACTGTCAGATAGTCAATTCCGTGATATTGCAAAGCATTGGCCACTTCCACATCTCCGGCACCATACGACCACGCCTTCACCATCGCCATGGTTTTCACCTGCGGCTGTATCAAGGAGCGATAATAGTTGACATTGGCAATCATTTTGCTTAAATCCACTTCCAGAACGGTTTCGTGCGTTTTCAACTCCAAACAACCGGCAATGCGTTCAAGATGATATTTTCTGGCACCTTTTATCAAAATAATTTCCTTGTCGATGGTCTGCCTGTCGAACTGCGACAGAAAATCATCGGTAGTGGCATAAAATTCTTTCTGCATGCTGAACAAGTCTGCCTGTCGGCGGACAGACTCCCCTATCCCTATCAATCGGTCCACACGGCTGTTTTTCAGCAATTGGTTTACTTCCCTATACAAATTTTTCTCCGAACTGCCACTTTGCAGAATATCCGACAACACCACCGTCCTTTTTTCATATTGCCGTTGATGACTCATCAAATCCAAGGCTATTTGCAAGGAATTGATATCAGAATTATAGGTGTCGTTGATTATCAAACTCCGATTGATGCCTTGTTTCATTTCCAGACGCATGGCAATCGGGGTGAGTTTTTTCAACCTATTGAAAATAATATCGTTATCATAATTCAACACCAACATGACAGCCCAACATTGTATGGCATTTTCTATGGAAGCCTTGTCGGCAAAAGGTATCTCCACTTTTATTTCCCTGCCTTGGTAAACGGCTGTCATGGACGTTCCGCTACCGGTGTTGTCGATTCGGGACACATACAGATTGACATCTTTCCGGGTACGTGACCACGTAAAGCACTGTATTTGATTAACGAAAGCCGTTTGCCGGAGGTTGCTGCCGATATAAGGGTCGTCGGCATTGTATATCAATGTCTGCACATGCCGGAAAAGTTGCAGTTTTTCTGCCGTTTTTTGGTCAATATTGTCAAAACCTTCTCCGTGGGCACTGCCGATATTGGTAAAAATGCCTATGGTTGGTTGAATAACGGCCTCCAATGCCGCCATTTCGCCCGGGCGGGAGATGCCCGCTTCAAAAATTCCCAACCGGTCCCCTTCCGCCATGTTCCACACCGACACGGGCACGCCTATCTGCGAATTGAAGCTGTTGGGCGAATACACCACTTTTTTGTCTTCACACAGCAATTGGTACAGCCATTCTTTCACAGCGGTTTTTCCATTGCTGCCGGTGATGCCTATAACAGGAATGCGGAAGGTGCTGCGGTGAAATTGCGCCAACTTTTGAAGCGCCTTCAAAGGATTGTCCACCACAATGAAGTTGGCATGCGGAAAACAGCCGGTTTGGTTTTCAAAACTTTTCTCTACCACAAAGTTCTTTACTCCTTGTTGGCAGGCATTTTTTATATATTTGTGACCGTCGTTGGCGGGTGTTTTGATGGCAAAAAACAAGGCATCCGCTTTGCCGGCAGCCTTACGGCTGTCATACAGCAAATCTCTTACCGGTGCATTTCCGTCACCGTTGGCATGCAAGCTTCCTCCGACAATTTCCGCTATCTGCGATATGGAATACATGGACTATTGCTCTTGATAATTTTTTCTGTTGCGATAGATATCGCATGCCAAATAAATGGCATTTCTCAACGATTGGGGGGAGGCGCTGTCGGTGCCTGCGATATCAAATGCCGTGCCGTGAGCGGGCGAAGTGCGCACTATAGGCAGGCCAGCGGTATAATTCACCCCTTCCCCGTGCGACAGGAGTTTGAAAGGGATCATGGCCTGATCGTGATACATGGCCAAAACGGCATCGAATTTACTGTATTCACCGCTGCCGAACAAAGCATCCGAAGCATAAGGGCCGAAAGCGTAAATACCTTCTTCAAACGCTTCTTGAACGGCAGGAATGATACATTCCTGCTCTTCTTTTCCGAAAAGGCCGTTTTCGCCGGCATGTGGATTCAAAGACAATACCGCTATACGCGGCGATGTGCAATTAAAATCCTGTTTCAGGCTGTTATTTAAGACCGTCAGTTTACGTTTGACAATATCTTTGCCGATGCTTTGCGACACATCTTTAAGAGCACAATGGGTGGTAACGGTGCCTATGCGCAAACCTTCTGTTACCATCAGCATCAAATAATCCTTTGCATTGCATTTTTTGGCCAAATATTCGGTGTGACCGACAAAAGATGCGTCTATTGCATGAATATTATCTTTGTTAACGGGTGCCGTTACCAATACGTCTATTTGATGTTCAAGCACATGATCCACCGCTTTCTCCAATGCCAAAAGCGACATTTGCCCTGCTATTTCGGTAGAACGACCCACTTCAATTTTGATTTCTTTATCCGTAATATTGATCATATTGGGCTTTTGGGCTAAAGCCTGTGACGGAGCCTTTACCATGTTAAAGGTAAAGTCCGGCACGTGCTTCATCATTTTGCGATGATACGAAGCCACCTTGGATGAACCATATACCAAAGGAATACACAACTCCATAAACCCGGGGTCCATTAAAACTTTGGTAATAATTTCATAACCTATACCATTCACATCTCCGTGGGTAATACCCACTACAACTGAATTTCCAGACATATTTTTGCTAATTTTAATATTGGTGCAAAGATAACATTTTTTATTGTAAAACCAATAATGTTGCCCGCTAAAAATAAGAGACAAACTTATACCAGCAGCATATCAAAAACGGGAGGTTGCCTTTCGGCATTGCACGCATCAGCTCCGCCTTATTTTGTGGATATCGTCAGCATCCCATGATTGTTGTATCAAAAGTTCCTGAATAGTATTGATAAGAAAAATGAACACTTTCAATTTATTGTCCACAAAAAACCGGATGGCCGGTGTTTCCTGCCTGCATGCGGCGGCAAACACCGACAAAAAATCCAAATGATATTTTTGCAACCATTCTATGGCCAATTCTTCCCCGTCTATGGCATTGCTCAATACGCCGAATTCGGGATACCCGTTATCAAACAGCCACTGCAGGGCATCGGTATCCGATTGTATCGCCAAGGACAAAGCTGCCAATTCAGGATATCCGTTATTGATGAAAAAATCGGTACACTGCCTGTGCCCGCGAAGACTCTCGTTCAAGGCCACCAACAATTTAATGTCATAATCCGTCAAACAATGCATATCTGTTATTTTGAATGCAAAGATAGTGTTTTTTTGTATATCTTTAATTTTTTGTGGCAAAATAAAAAAATATCCCCCGCAAAAGCGGAAACGCCCCGCCGCCGGATATATGCCGGCAGAAGCATCCGGGCTATAATACGATATTTTATTTTACCGGTTCAACTTTCAGGCTTGCCTTTACACCCCTTACAACCGGAAAATAATAATTTGAAAAAAACATCCGCCCGCATTCAAGCTGTCAAAAAAAAATGTTATCTTTGTTTTTTAATTTCACATTATGAAACGCACCTACCGATTTAGCGATGGAGAATTGATTGTTGCCGATAAAATGCGGTTGCGGCAATTGTTAAAGGATTACGAATGCTACCTGCAGAACTATACCGATATCGACCTTGCTTCTCCTGAGTATATTGCCCGCGGAAACGGATTCTGCGAATCAAAATACAGTGAAAATTTCATAGAAAACCAAATAGAAAAATATCGTCAACGCATAAATGACATACAATCATGGCTACAACATTCCGACCGTTCCGCGTCAACAAGATGAAACGTCTGACAGCATTTTGCATTATATTCATTATATTATTGTGTCACCTGCCCGGTCATGCCCAGGCATTGTTGTGGCAGATATCCAAGCCCGGTCACCGCACATGTTACATCATGGGCACCATACACCTTACCGACAATGACATCCAACATGTTAACGATACGGTTTGGTCGTGCATGCGGCAATGTTCCCTTTTAGCCTTGGAGCTGGACCTGCACCAAGCGGACAATATAATGGAACACATCACCATGAAAAAAGCCACTATGGACCAATTGCTCACTCCGGAAGAATATCATGTGTTAGACAGTATCATGCGGAAAAAGACGCGTATAGGCATGTCGTTTTTCAACAGAATGCAACCTCTGTTTTTTTATTCCGTTGTCATGATGGACAAAAAATACGGCATCGCCATGGACCTTCTATTGCAACATCATGCCGACAGCCTCGGCATTGCCACCATGGGCATGGAAAGTGTCAAAGATCAGGTAAAAGCCTTTAAAAGCATCAGTTTGGAGCAACAGGCCAAGGGTTTGGCAGAAATGCTGCACAATTTGGGCAAAACCGGCGAATTGGACAGCCTGATGCTGCTATACAAACGGCAAGACATCAAGGGGCTGGAACAAATGATACAAAACGACCCCTCCTCCACCAAAGCGCTAATAGAACACAGAAACCAAGGGTTTGTCAAGCATATCAAAAAATTATCCCCTTCCAAAAGTGTATTCTTTGCTGTAGGGGCAGGACATTTGGAAGGCAAACAAGGAATATTGAATCTGTTACGCAAACACCGGTACACCTTGCAGGCCATCAGCATATACCCGTCCCCGGAAACAGAAATATCACATTGAATATCAACAATTTGTTTATTTTTTTATAAATTTTCATGAAAATAGTTTGTTTTTTTTAAAAAAAAATTGGTATCTTGGCAGATTGAAAATTCATGGTAATTCACAAATATAAAATGATGGTAAATAGTTACAACAGAAATAAATACAATTTTATAAGCATTATAGTTTTTACGGTCTTGGCAGTGTTTTTGTTGCCAAACGTTCAAGCCCAAAATGAATTTGAAGCCACAGGAGCAGCCGATATTGAAGCCATAGAAGAGCACGGTCAGGAAAAGGGATTCAATGCCGGCGAAACCATTATAGAGCACGTGGTGGATGCATATAGCTGGCACATACTCACTTATAAGAACAAGCATGTAGCCGTTTATTTACCTGTAATAATTATCGACAAAGAAGGTTTTCATGTATTTTCTTCCAAACATTTTCATCACGGGGAGGCATCCTATATGGGTTATGCCATATGTCAGGAAGGTGCCATGAAAGGCAAACTCATCAAAGTAGCCGGAGACGGCACCCGTGATACAAACGCTTCGTTTTTGGATATATCCATCACCAAAAATGTATTAGCATTATTTGTAAGCATTATATTAATGTTATGGATGTTTATTGCAGCGGCCAAAGGTTACCGGAAAAGAGGTGAAGGAGCGCCCAAAGGCATAGCCCGAATATTGGAGCCGCTTATTTTATTTGTAAGAGACGATGTGGCCCGTCCTGCATTGGGTGACAGAAGCGATAAATTTTTACCCTATTTGTTAACCGTATTCTTTTTCATATTTCTTAACAATTTATTGGGTTTGATTCCTATTTTTCCCGGCGGAGCCAATCTTACGGGCAATATAGCCGTTACATTGGTATTGGCTGTTCTCACTTTTATCATCACCAATATCAACGGCACCAAACATTATTGGAAAGATATAGTAAACACACCGGGGGTGCCTTGGTGGCTTAAAATACCTCTTCCCCTTATGCCTGTGGTGGAATTGGTGGGTGTATTCACCAAACCTATCGTATTAATGATACGTCTTTTCGCCAACATAACAGCAGGGCACATTATAGGTTTGGGTTTCATATGTCTTATATTCATTTTCGGACAAATGAATGTGGGTTTGGGATACGGCGTATCGGTAGTATCGGTATTCTTTTATATTTTCATGGGAATATTGGAATTATTGGTCGCTTTTATCCAAGCCTTTGTTTTCACACTGTTGTCAGCCATCTATATAGGAATGGCTACAGAGAATCCGCATGCACATAGTAACGAAATCAAATAACGAGAATTAAATATTTTATAACTAATTAAAATTTTAAATTTATGTCAGTATTAAGCATTCTATTAGAAGGTTTAGCACAAATGGGTGCTGGTATCGGTGCAGGTATAGCAGCGATAGGAGCAGGTCTTGGTATCGGTAATATCGGTAAAGCCGCTTTAGAGTCATTAGCTCGTCAACCGGAAGTTGGTGGAGATATTCGTACCAACATGATTATTGCTGCAGCCCTTATTGAAGGTGTTGCTTTCTTCGCAATAGTTGTGTGCTTACTTATCTTATTCATTTAAGACCAAACACAACAAACCGACAAGTGGATATTTCCACCTGTCGGTTTTTTACCGAAGAAATCAATTAAGTAAAAAAATAAGTAGATCATAAAATATTAAGTATGGAACTTGTAAATCCGGGAATAGGCTTAATTTTTTGGATGCTTTTGTCGTTTTCCATCCTGTTGGTACTATTGGCAAAATTCGCATGGAAACCTATTCTGAATATGTTATCCAAACGTGAAGAAAAAATCACCAGGGCGCTCAATGAAGCCAATGAGGCACGCGAACAGATGAAACAGCTCACCGCCAATAACGAACGTTTGCTGGCTCAAGCCAAAGACGAACGTGACGCCATATTGAACGAGGCGCGCAAGATGAGAGACAAAATGTACGAAGATGCCAAAATCAAAGCGCAAGAAGAAGGACAACGTATCATTGCCGATGCCAAAGAAAGCATCAATATAGAAAAACAAAAAGCTATAACAGACATTAAAAATTTGATAGCGGAATTGTCTATAGAAATGGCAGAAGACATTGTTAAATCCGAATTGTCGGATAAAGACAAACACACCCGATACGTCAATGCCCGTGTAGAAGAAATGAAGTTAAATTAACAGCACAATGAAACGAACAAAATTAGCATCCCGTTATGCAACGGCTCTTTTTGAATTTGCGGAAGAGATGAACAAAATAGAAGAAGTTTATTCCGACGTAAGCATCGTCAACCGCACTTTCAACGATAATAAAGAATTGCGAAATGTTATCAACAGCCCCATTATTCATGCAGATAAAAAAATAGCCGTTATTGATAATTTGTTCCAACATCAAATTAACGACATTACGCTAAAATATCTGCACCTTATTATCAGTAAAAGCAGAGAATTACAATTGGATGCCATCTGCAGTGAATTTGTAAAACTGTACAAAAAACACAAAAATATAGTCACCTTGGTGATCACTAGTGCCAAAGAACTTTCACAAGAAAGCATAGACACCATTGTCAACAAGGTAAAATCGTTTATAGATGCGAATATAGAAACAGAAATACTCGTCAATCCCGCATTAATAGGCGGCTACCGTTTGCATTTTAACGATTATTATATGGATGCCACGGTCAAAGGCTGTTTGGACAAGTTGAAAAAAGAACTTGTCGATAAAAGTTATCAAGTGAATTTTTAAATTAGAAATATAAAACCAATAATAATATGGGAGAAATAAAACCATCAGAAGTTTCCGCTATACTCAGACAACAGTTAGCCGGCTTTACCGATAAAAGCGAATTGGAAGAAACCGGTGTTATTTTAGAAGTGGGCGACGGTATTGCCCGTGTATACGGACTCACCAATGCGCAATCAGGAGAGTTGATATATTTCGATTCTGCCGATATTCAAGGAATAGTTCTTAATTTGGAAGATGATAATGTAGGTATAGTATTGCTGGGAGATCCCAAAAGCTTGAACGAAGGCGATATTTGCCGTCGTACCCGCCGTATTGCTTCTATCAAAGTAAACGAAAATATGTTGGGACGCGTTATCAACACCCTGGGTGAACCCATCGACGGCAAAGGGCCCATAGAAGGTGATACCTATGAATTACCATTGGAACGCAAAGCTCCCGGTGTTATTTTCAGACAACCGGTAAAAGAACCTCTTCAAACCGGTATTAAAGCCATAGATGCCATGATACCCATAGGAAGAGGCCAACGTGAATTAATCATCGGAGACCGTCAGATAGGTAAAACCGCCATAGCCATTGACACCATCATCAATCAAAAAGAATTTTACGACAAAGGAGAACCCGTATATTGTATCTATGTAGCCGTAGGTCAAAAAGGTTCCACCATTGCCAATATAGTAAAAACATTAACCGATTACGGTGCAATGGCATACACCACTATTGTCGCCGCAACGGCATCAGACCCTGCCGCCATGCAATTCTACGCCCCTTATGCAGGTGCTGCCATAGGCGAATTCTTCCGTGACACCGGTCGTGCCGCATTAATTATTTATGACGACTTGTCAAAACAAGCTGTTGCCTATCGTGAAGTTTCGCTGTTATTGCGCCGTCCCCCCGGACGTGAAGCATATCCCGGAGATATCTTCTATCTGCATTCCAGATTGTTGGAAAGAGCAGCCAAAATTATAGAATCGGATGAAATAGCCCGACAAATGAACGATATTCCGGAATCGCTAAAACCTATAGTAAAAGGCGGCGGCTCTTTAACCGCACTCCCTATTATAGAAACACAAGCCGGTGACGTGTCCGCCTATATTCCCACTAACGTGATATCCATCACCGACGGACAGATATTCCTGGAAACCAACCTTTTCAACGCCGGTATAAGACCTGCCATCAACGTGGGTATATCCGTATCGCGTGTAGGCGGCAATGCACAAATCAAATCCATGAAAAAGGTTTCGGGTACTTTAAAACTTGACCAAGCACAATTTACCGAATTGCAAGCATTCGCAAAATTCGGTTCGGATATTGATGCCGCTACCCAAGCTGTTTTGGACAAAGGTATCCGCAATGTGGAAATTTTGAAACAACCGCAATACACCCCCTACAAAGTAGAAGACCAAATTGCTATTATATTCTGCGGTACAAAAGGTCTGCTTCAAAAAGTGCCTGTAAAGAGCGTAAAAGATTTTGAAACGGAACTTTTAAATACCCTGCACGAAAAACACCAGGATTTGATGGACCAATTGAAAGCAGGTAAAATTGATGACACTATTACCGCCCAATTGCAACAAATATGTGTAACAATAGCAAAAAATTACGAGAAATAACCTCTTTTAAATAAATATTATGGCAAATTTAAAAGAAATACGCATCCGAATAGCTTCTGTACAATCCACACAAAAGATAACAGGAGCTATGAAGATGGTAGCCGCCGCAAAATTGCGACGAGCGCAAATGGCTATTTTGCAACTACGCCCCTACTCCAAAAAATTATCGGAAATAGTCGGCAACATAGCCTCCGAAGATACCGGAAACAATCCATTGGCAGAAGTGCGTCCCGTTGAAAACGTGGTGTTTATACTCATCACCTCCAACAAGGGACTGTGCGGCGGATTTAACAATAATATACTCAAACATACCGAATATTTATTGTCCTCCGAATATGCTTCCCAACATGCCAAAGGACACGTGCACTTTATCTGTATGGGCAAACGCGCCAGCGACTATGTGAGAAATAAAAAATATCCCTGCATAGGCAATTATGATCATCTTACCGAAAACACCTCTTTTGATGCCATTGCTGACATAGCCGTTCAACTGATGAATGACTACACGGCAAAAAAATATGATAAGGTGATTATAGTGTATAACGAATTTAAAAATGCCGCCACACAGATATTGACACACGAACAATATCTGCCTATACGTCCTGCTGCCCAACCGGACAACGTAAAAACCAAAGTTGACTACATTTTTGACCCGGACAAAAAAGAATTGTATAACGCTCTTATACCTAAAGTGATGAAAGTACAATTGTTTAAATGTTTACTCGATTCTGTAGCTTCGGAACACGGTGCCCGTATGACAGCCATGCACAAGGCTACCGAAAACGCAACCGAACTTATCAAACAACTTAACCTTACTTATAACAAGTTGCGTCAGGCTGCCATTACCAACGAAATTATTGAAATTGTCAGCGGAGCTGAAGCCCTCAACGGCTGATGAATTTCATAACAATAAAAAAAGGTGCCTGTGGCACCTTTTTTTTGTTTAACAGCGAATGTATTATTCACCTAATTTTTTGGAAATAGCTCCTGCTGCTGCTTTCACACCTTGACTGGTGGCTTCTTTAGCTGCTGCCGTAGCTTTTTCTTTAATACATTTATCATATTCTGCTTTCATTTCCTTTTGGAAATCCACATCGTTTTTGTAAGCAGCATAAGATTGTTCCAAAATAGCATTGATACATGCTTCTACATGAGCTGCATCTTTTTGATAGCAATTGCATTTGTCTTGTCCTGCTTGACGGGCTTTGGACAATATTTCGTCTTTGTTGACGGTGGCTACTGCAGCTTCCGCTACGGGAGCTTCCTGCACTTCTTCCACTTCTTCCGTTAATGCTTCTTCTTCTACAGCTTCGGCTTCATTATTACCGCATGAGAAACATACACCTGCCAAAAACATGGCACAACTTAAAGTTAAAAATACTCTTTTCATTTTGTTTGTTATTTGTAAATAATTTTATTAAAACATTATTTGAATAGGCAAATATTATGCCATACATCATTATTTTTCCGTAATTATTACCGAACCTTTTATTTTTTTTTGTAAAAACCGATTCTTACCAAGTACCCGACTGACGCCCCAAACAGTAAAGGCTGTCTGGGGCACGATGCGCTAATTTTTATTTTTACGGGGACGACCCGGTCTGCGGCGTGTGGTTATATCTGCCATAGCAGAACCTTGGGATATGGAAATGTCATATTTGCTGGGACGGCCTACTTTGCGGGCATCCACATTTTTTTGCATTCTCTCGCGCATTTTTTGTCTTTCCTCTTCCAATTCCTCTTCTGTGGCATTATGATACTTGCGATAATAATCCAACGGTGTCATTCCCACTATCTTCTTAAAGAATGAACTCAAATGTGCCGTGGATGAAAAACCGTATTTGACGGACAAACCTTTGATGGTAATATCACCGCGGCGAACATCTTCTTTGATAAAACCTATCACGATGTCGTCCAAGATAGTCTTTACACTGGTGTGCAACTCCTCTTGCACTATTTTGTTCAAATAGCCCGGAGACATGGCTAACTTACGAGCATAAAATATCACCTTGCGGTTGGTTCTTACATTTTCATCTGTAAGCTCCTGCTTAAGCGCATTGATCACCCCTTCTCTGGTGATTTTCAACGGCCCTAAATTCACCGTATCTATTTGAATCAAAGCAAACATATCTATTGCCATGGACGTTAAAATGTTGAGCACAACGGCCTTTTTATAGTCCGGAGCCAAAGGATAATCCATACGCTTGTTTAAAATAGCCATATACGATTGTACCATATCGGCTGTTTCCTCTGACAATTTTGCTATGGGATTTTTTATAAAATAGGTGCGGTATTCCAAAGGAAAGCGTGAAGTGATTTCGTGAGCCAATCTTCGTGAAACCTGCATATAATCACAACGGAAATCAACAGTGCTGGAAACCATTTTTGACGGTTCATCATAGGCAAAATACATGAATTCACCTTTTTTCAAATTACATTCCTTGCCCCCTGCCCATACTTTCAATTTGCCTTGCCTGCAATATACCAAAATATCTTCCGACAAAATTTCAAATTCTTTTCTGGGTAAAGGTAAATTTCTAACGTTGATTTCACACAAAAAGTCCGAATCTACTTTTTGCTTGTAATGCTCTGTAATAATGTACTCGTAAGAATCGTGTGTCATAATCTATTAATTTTAATATACGTTAGCAAAGGTAGTAAAAAAAAATTAAATACAAAAAAGATATGTAAAGTTTTTTTAATTATTTTTTATTATTCGCTATAAATCAATTAGATAATTTTATTTTAAAAACAAAATTCAGCCGACTTGAGAGGTTCATTTTTTTTAAAAACTACCAATATAAACCTATTCTTCAATCAATTGTATGGGTAATTTTCACCAAGCGCATTTATCATCACGGTACACTACTTAACAAAAAATTAATAAATGCCACCCTCTTAATAAGAAAAAAAAGGATAAATTTGCATTTTTAACAATTTTTTGAGAAACAAAAATAATATATTGATTATGAATACAAAATATGTTTATACCTTTGGCGGTAAGACTGCAGAAGGTAAAGCTGACATGAAAAATTTGTTAGGCGGAAAAGGTGCTAACCTTGCAGAAATGTGTTTATTGGGACTTCCTGTACCGGCAGGTTTGACTATTACAACCGAATGCTGTACAGCTTACTATGCCAATAACTGCCAGCTTCCTGACGGTTTGATGAACGAAGTGTGGGAAGCTATGAAAAATGTGGAAAGAATAATGGGGCTTAAATACGACGATGCAGAAAATCCGTTGTTGGTTTCCTGCCGTTCCGGTGCCCGCAGTTCTATGCCCGGCATGATGGATACTGTGTTGAATATAGGTTTGAGTTCAAAAACCATCCCCGGTTTGATAAAAAAGACCAACAATCCCCGTTTTGTATATGATTCCTATCGCCGGTTGATTATGATGTATGCCGATGTAGTGATGGAAAAAGCGGAAGGCATTGAACCTGCCGACGGCAAAGGCATCCGCAAGCAATTGGACGATATGCTCGACGAATTCAAACACAAAAAAGGATATCAGTCGGATACTGAAATAACAGCAGACGAATTGTTGGAATTGGCCAATGCTTTCAAGTTGAAAATCAAAGAAGTGTTGGGTACTGAATTCCCTGACGATGCCAAATTGCAGATGGAAGGCGGTATCAAAGCCGTGTTCAAAAGCTGGAACGGCAAAAAGGCCATTGCATATCGTAGAATAGAAGGCATTCCTGATGACTGGGGTACTGCCGTAAACGTACAAGCCATGGTATTCGGCAATATGGGTGACAACTCTGCTACCGGCGTTGCCTTTACCCGTAATCCCGCCACCGGTGACAACCAATTCTACGGAGAATGGCTTATCAACGCACAAGGAGAAGATGTGGTGGCAGGTATCCGCACCCCCAACCCCTTGAACGACGACACCAAAAACGAACAAAACAAGCACATGCACTCCATGCAGGAATTGATGCCCGCCACCTATAAGGAATTGTGCGACATCCGTCATATATTGGAGCAGAACTATCACGATATGCTGGATATAGAATTCACCATCCAAGAAGGTAAATTGTTTATGTTGCAATGCCGTGTGGGCAAACGTACCGGTGTGGCTGCTTTGACAATGGCATTGGATATGTTGCATGAAGGTCTTATAGACGAAAAAGAAGTGGTAATGCGTCTCACTCCGGCACAATTGGACGAATTGCTGCACCCCATTTTGGATGCCGCAGACGAAAAGAAACACCAAGTGATTGCCAAAGGTTTGCCTGCAGGTCCCGGCGGTGCTGTCGGCAAGATAGTTTTAGACAGCGAAACTTCCAAAGCCTATACGGCACAACATATCAAAAATATTCTTGTTCGTGAAGAAACCAATCCGGAAGATGTGGAAGGTATGCGTTCCGCTACCGGTATTCTGACTGCTCGCGGCGGTATGACATCTCATGCTGCTTTGGTGGCTCGCGGATGGGGTAAATGCTGTATTGTAGGTTGCGATGCTATTAAAATAGACATGAACGCCCGTACTATTTCCATAGACGGCAAAACTTACAAAGAAGGCGACATCTTGAGTTTGAACGGTTCCAAAGGTTGGGTTTATGCAGAAGAAGTGAAGATGATAGACGCAACGGAAAATCCGCTCTTCCAAGAATTTATGAAATTGGTGGACAAATTCCGCGTAATGGGTGTGCGTACCAACGCCGACAATCCGGAAGATGCACAAAATGCCATCAACTTTGGTGCGGAAGGTATAGGATTGTTCCGTATAGAACACATGTTCTACGGCAAAAACAGCGAAAAACCGCTTGAAAAACTCCGCAACATGATATTGGCCGACAATCTTGAAAGCAGAGTGGCAGCATTGGCGGAATTGGAACCTTATATGAAAGAAGCCGCCAAAGGTACTTTGAAAGTGATGGACGGCAAACCTTTGACTTTCCGTTTGATGGACCCGCCATTGCATGAATTTGTTCCGCAAACGGAAGAAAAACAACGCGAAGTTGCCAAAGAACGCGGAATGGATTTGGAAGACCTCAAAAAACGCATTGAAAACATGCACGAAGTGAATCCTATGATGGGGCTCCGCGGTGTACGTTTGGGAATTATCTATCCGGAAATCACCGAAACACAATTCCGTGCTTTGTTCAGCGCTACCGCCGAATTGAAGAAAGAAGGGTTTAATCCTATGCTTGAAATCATGGTTCCCCTCACTATCAATGCTGCGGAATTGCATCACCAGAAAAATATTGCCACTCGCATCAAAGCGGAAGTGGAACAAAAATACGGCATTAGTTTCGACTACAAATTCGGCACCATGATAGAAATACCCCGTGCCGCCCTTGTAGCAGACCAAATTGCGGAAGTGGCTGAATTCTTCTCTTTCGGCACCAACGACCTCACACAAATGACATTCGGATTCTCCCGTGATGATGTAAACGCTATCGTTCACAAATATGTGGATGAAAAAATCATCCCTGCAGACCCGTTCAACAACTTTGACCGTGAATGTGTCGGTGAATTGGTGAAGATAGGTATAGAACGCGGCCGCAAAACCCGTGCCAACCTCAAATGCGGTGTGTGCGGTGAACATGGCGGAGACCCGACAGCGGCAGAATTTTTCTTCACTGCCGGCATGAACTATGTTTCCTGCTCCCCGTTCCGTGTACCCGTAGCCCGTCTGGCTGCCGCACAAGCCGCCATTAAAGCCGGTGACAACAAATAAACAAATCAATATTACGTTAAAGCCCGTCTTATTTGACGGGCTTTTTTGTATCCTGCCAGCGGCGGAAATCTTGCCTGAATGCAACTGAACAAAAAAGGCAGCCGCAGGCTGCCCTTGATGCTTTTATTCTTTCACGAATTTGGATGTCAGGCTTTTCCCGTCTGATGTACACACTTGTAAAATGTACATTCCGCGAGACAAGGCGGACACGTCCAACTCCGGTTGAGAGAGATTCTCCTTTTTCAGCATTATTCTTCCCAATAGGTCAAATACGGTGATTTGAGCTACGCTCGATTCAGTGTCCATAAGTTCAATGTTCAATATTCCTGACACCGGATTAGGATGGATTTTCAGCCCGTGCAAGGAGTTTAATTCGGAAATGGATGTGCCGGAAGAGTCCTGCTGTGGCATCCTGTTATATTCATATAGGGGAGGCGTATTGTCCAAAACCTGACTTTGTTGTTCTGCCCTGCCGGAACAAGGAGCAATGACCGCCTCAAAATCGGAGCCTTCCGCCGCATAAAAGCCATCTGTCAATAAAATTTCATCACCTGCTTGTAAATATACACTTGCCCCATTGTTGACAAAAAAAGTATTATCGTTTCTTATCAAATGCTCAGCTTGTTTATTCAAAATATTTCCTGAAGTAACATTTACATTTTGAGTAAAAATATAATTGTAAAAACAGTCAACACCGCTCATAATGAGAGAGGGGTCTCCAAGCAGGTTGTAAGATTTTAAATAGCGTTTAACTCGATCTCTATTGAATAACCCCCAGAAATGTGTTCTAAACTTGTTCATCCCATGATTGATTATGGAGGATATGGAAACATCTGTAGAAAAGTACGAATCAAAAATCTTTTTTTCTATAACCAAATCCGAATGACATAGTGTTGTAACAGAAGAACCGAAATAGGTTACCGCACCCTTGTTAGTTTCATTTATCCATGAATTACATATACTTCCTGTATTTACATAATTTCCAGTCAAACAAGCAAAAGCAAAAGCAAATGGATAGCAGGTATTATTAGCATTTACCAAAAGGTTATTAGTCAAATAGAATGATATACCAGCCCATTCTGTTGTGTTTCCGTGTCCGGAATAAATAAAGAACAATGGATTGTTGGAGAGATTTTGGGATACTTGGATGTCGCTTGGCTGATACAATTTGTCGCAGGTAAATCCATCAGGAGAAAATGTTTTGTCCACGACATAGTCATGTCCTTTTTCAAACTGACGTTCCATCCAACTATTATTGTATTCTGCACCCGCAATAAAAGTTGCCTTTTTTGTCATGCCGGACAAATTCATTTCCATATAAAGTGTTTTATTGACAATAGCTGATAATTCGTTTATCGTAGAAACAGGAAATCTGCCAAGAAATACATCTGCTTTATAGTCATTCCCTTCTAAGGTGGAGTAAAATAAATCGGTAATAGGATCATAATTGTCTCCAATAGTTCCGGCTGAAGCAGGAATAAATGAACTTCCACCGACAAGCAATACATATTCTGGACGTGTACTTATGTTGTTATATTGATTTTGGATATAATTTTTAATGTTAGAAAAACTTGTTCCCGTTACATTGGTATTGACCACTTTGACATTATATCCCACATTCCTTTTGTAATCAGCAAAAGCAGAAATAGCGTTTTCAAATATAGGTGCTGTAATAATCAAGTAGTTTTCTTTGTTAATTTCTCTGACATTTTGTGGTGAATAGTTGGAAAACAAAGCACTTAAATATCGTTCCACAGCAATGGTACTCCTATGTGGATTTATCATATTTAAGGAAGTATTCATTGTGTAGGATATTGATATAGTTCCTTGTGTAAGCACTTTTATTTGTCCGTTAGTCGGGGTGTACTCAAAAGGATTGATTGAAACTGAAAGTCCTTTTTCACCGAAAACAACGTATTCATCCATAATTGTCGCACCAATTAACATAAAAGGGTAGTTTGAAGCATAATGTACAGAATCCATATTGAATATATAATTCATTGTATCGGGATTTATGTCCTTTAAAGCCGGCAATATGGGATTTGTTACATTGAAATAGGAATATTGACAAGATGAAAGCGAAATAGAAAAATTAGTTGCTCCAATCGGCATATGAACATCTATTGTAAGTTGTGGTAGTAATGGAAGTCCGATACTGTCAATCACGCCAAAATCTTCATCATTCATTTGGATATAGCTGAAAGTATTAGATATGCCATATCCGGCAGGGAGGGTTGTGTCTCTTACGCTATATTGCGGCAAATAAAAATCAAAATTCACACTATTGTTGTTTGTCTGACTAAAATACACGCTTTGACTGTTTATATCTGTTAGCAAAAATATATAGCATATAAAATATAAAATTGATTTTTTCATATCTTCTCCTTTCTATTTCTTTAACTGCCAAACAACATCACCTATCTTGAATTCTGCAATTCCCTTTCCTTTGATAACAACTATTTCGTCGTTCCCTTTTGTTAAGGTCACCGTATCTCCCAATATTTCTGAAAAATGTCCGGAAAAGGGATCTCCTTGTCGATCTTCTGTTATGTCAAACCATGTGTCTGTTTCCAATTTGCAACGACATCTCATCAGGAAAGCATCCCTATGTGTAGCCATAGTCCCTTCAAAATAAAAACTATCTGTTATATTATTTATATTGAAAAACATTTGGGAATCATATCCGTCCCCACATTTACAAGTATAAGGCAAGTAATGTGTTTCAGTCGCTTCTACTCTTGAAATACGTGCCACCATTGTTTGGTTATTGTCGTTTACAAATGTTAATTCCTGATTTTCCACATAGGGAAAATAGGCTCTAAGTTCATACGGAAATGCATGGAATTCTCTTTTGCATGAAATGAAAAATATGCAAACAGAAACTACGAAAATCGATAAAACAATTGTATTTTTTCTCATCTTTCCTCCTTTCAGTTTTTTATCTCCAAAACTTTGACGGCAAAACTTTCGTTCCAACAGTCATGTTCCGGATCTGCAGGCGAACGACATTCACCGAAACAGAAATCTGTAAAATTGAAAGTGAGCAAACCTTTGATATAGATTTTTTTATCCATATCCAAACCTTTCAGCATAGGGACAGGGCATACGATAAAACCTGAAAAATCATCATCAAAATTGGTATACGATACCGCTGAAGTGCTGTCATCCAGCAATAAGATCTTCACCCAAGAACTATCCAAGGAATATACTCTCTTATCAAGTGGCGTGTGATCCATCCACCCGCACAGCAGCAGGGAGTCCCCTTCATGGGAATGGAATGGATAGGTTTCGGGATATTTGTAACGTACACTGTAGGTGAAATGCTTTCTCACGGCATACCAGGAATTGTAATCGTCTGTTTTCAGGACAGGCCTTTCGCTTTCAGGAAAAGGCTGCACACAGTCGCACTCTTTTGTTTTAGTGTTATATTCCTGATCCATGTCACATTGGTGAACTTTTTGGCAACTAATAAAAATAAAAAACACACTGAACAATAAAAATATTTTTTTCATATTAATATTCCTTTCCGTTTTTCAGTTCATCAATTTGTTTTTGCAAGTCAATTATGTATTTGGTAAGTTCCTCCACTTTCTGCAGTAACAGGGTGTTCATTTCTCCCAAGTCCACACTGCCTTGTTCTTCCACTTCTTTGACAGAAGGTATTCCGGGAAGATGCTTATACTCGTTTACATAGTTTTCCAATTCGGACAGGGTCATCATTTTGTAATCGTTTTCAAATACGTAGTCAGGCCAATAGGTTGAACTTGTATTTACACGTACCGCCTTTGCCAACACCGTGCCGTTTACTGATAATTCCGCTTGCGGGAACTGTGTGCCGATACCGATTTTTCCGTTGTCAGCTAAAAAAAGCCGGTAGTTTCCTGTCCACGTATGATTAGCTCCGAATGGCTGCCAAAAATTCAATCCCTGCCCATATTCAGGATGATTGGTGTCATTTATGTATTCAATGCCCCAACTGCCACAAGGTGTATTGGCGTCTATGTCAGCACCGAAAAACAAACTTCCGTTATACGAGCCTGGAGCACGATTGCTCATATTGGATGTTCTGCTGATGAGTATATTGCCATCCACTACATGTAACATTTGAGCAGGTTGGTCGGTACCAATTCCGACTCTGCCGTCAAGCGTGAAATTCATGATGTCAAAATCCCGCGATCCGATGGTGAACAAATCTTCTTCCAAATGACGCAGAAAGCCATGGCGCCCATGTACATACATCAACAATCCATTGTTGGGATTGGCTCCTGTGGCTGCATTGGTGATTTGAAGGCCAGAATAATCACCGCTGGGACGATTGTTGGAGGAGTCTCTTGGAATAAGCGAATCCAATCTTGTAATAACCACGTCATTGCCAATAACAGGACTTTCGGGGTCATCGTAATCAAAATCAAAATAATTGCCGCGTATGTCATTGGAATGGATATGTAGCGGATTTTTCGGAGCATTGATACCGACACCAAGGTATCCGCTGTATTGGCTGAATATTCCTCTCTGGATTCCGTTCGCATAGAAGCGAAGCGGCTGCGGGTTTTGTTGGAGATAAAGTGTACCCAATATAGGCTGTCCGCCAGTTACATTGTTGCCGCTGACCAACCATTCATTTTGTGCTGATAGAGAACCGATTGCAAGCACAAATACTATTGCTATTAAGACTATTTTGTTCAATTTATTCATATATTATTTTCTTTTTTCTATTTTTAATAATTTACTGCCTTGAAAGATGGCAGCCCCTTTTCTTCTCCTGCGGTTCAATACACCGCTTTTGGCACAAGGGACGGAAAAGAAAATACCTTTGCTACATAAAAGCATTCAGGTTTTGTGAATCATGCCGCTACTGCCACCGTGCCCGGACAACAGCGGCGGACATTTGCCCAAGTTCGTTTTGCACAAATACCAAATATTATTTTTATAACGGAACAAACCGGCAAAAATTGTATTGTTTTGCGGTTCTGCATCATGATAAGGGAGAAACAAACATGTACCGGCTTGTCGCCCAACAACAACGATACTGAAAGCAGCAAGGATTTTACAATATATCCGTTGCCAAATTTTCATGCTGTTTTCTCTTATATTTGTTATCATTTTATTTGCCTTTATATTCAATGTAAAAAATACATTGAATTTTATGGCTGCAAAAATATAAACAAAATTTCAATAAAAAGTGTCCTATTTCCAAAAAAAAGTGGAATGCGGTTAATTTATTTTTTTCGGAGTTGCTCCCTGAGAGAACGCGGGGAACAACCCTTGTGTTTTTTGACATACTTTCCGAACGACGAGAGCGAAGTGAATCCCAGTTCGTAGCAGATTTCGCTGATGGTTTTCTGAGAGTCGGACAATTCGTGGGAGATGATATTTAGGGTTTCTTCGGTAATATATTTAATAGGGGTGTGTCCGCATACCGCTTTGACAGCGGCTGCCAAGCGGTCGGGATGCACGGAAATTTGTTTTGCATACGACTCCACATTGCGATTGCATCCATGTGATAAAGACAGCAATGAAAAAAAGTAGTGG
Organism: Bacteroidales bacterium; assembly: GCA_017616775.1. Taxonomy (GTDB): domain Bacteria; phylum Bacteroidota; class Bacteroidia; order Bacteroidales; family WCHB1-69; genus UBA1205. Next base: position 1,003 of record JAFZXM010000001.1, on the reverse strand, counting down.
CAAATCTCCTCATCGGAGGTATGCCGGTGGGACACGGTCTTTATTCCCTGTTTTGCAAGAAAACGGTCGGTCAGCAATAAAAACTCATACATCAAACTTTGCAGCAGATGCCCGAAGATTTCTTGTTTGTAAAAAGAATTGGCGGTCTGCAGTTCATGAGTGGCAATGCGGTAGTAATATTGGAAAATGCGATAGGTATCTTTGTAAAGAGGGATAACGGGGTGCAGCCGCAAATAGTTGCTGTTGTCCCGAATCTCGCATTGCTTGTAGAGTCTTTTTTCTATTGAGTTGACCGAAAAAACAAGAAACCTGCTCTTGAAATCTTCCGACATCAGGCATTTTCCCACCACTTGGCGAGGTTGGAGAAACAGCATGCGGTTTCGGGTGAGCGTGAAGGGAATGTTGTCAACCGTGATGGTCATTTTCCCTCGCAAACAGGCAATTATAACAATAATGTCAATTAATAAGGTATCTTGTTCAGGGTGATATATCCTGCTGATGTCGTGGAACAAGTAAATGCTTTTGGAGAAATACTCCACGCCGAAATCATGCTTAAAATCATCGATTGTTATTTCCCGCATATCGGTAATATTAAAATAAAGTACAAATGTACTACTTTTTTTTCAAAAATTAGTGTTCATTTTCCAATAAAAAGTGTCTTTTTCCCGAAAATTGATTTTTTTTTAAACACCTTCCTCCACTCTCACGGTAAAAGAGTAAGTTTGCTTTGCCCGCCCAGCGGCGGAAATTTCGGTTGAAGACAGTTGAAAAAATGTTTGCGGCATTTTCCGGACCCTTCGACAAGCTCAGTGTCCGGAAGAGATGGGGAAAATTTGGCTTGACGGCAGCAAAATAACACAGGGAAACAAATAGTTTCCCTGTGTTTGTTCATGAAAAAGAATGTTTTTAAGAAAGACTAATCTTTCTTTTGTTTCCATTCTATTTGTTCTTTGGCAGCTTGTGTAAAATAAGGTTGCAGCAATTCAAAATTCAAAGCCATGTG
>JAFZXM010000022.1 GCA_017616775.1 Bacteroidales bacterium | reverse complement strand
TAAATCAGGCGCTCTTTGTTATATTGGACAACGCAGAAAGTGCGCAGTACTTGTATGCGGATCTGAAGACCGTAGGCGCCAACGTAGGATTCTTTCCTGCGGCGAGACGCAGACGGACGATAGACGACGCAGCGACGATCCAACGAACGGAGGTAGCAAACAATAAGGAGTCGGTACTGCTTGAGAATTCGTAGTGATAAATGGCGGTAGGATTTTTTTGTGCTATGGTTAATCCGCATAGCAATGCTAAAATGAATGTAAATAATTGTTTCATGTTATTATTTTTTTATAATTAATTATACTTCAATTTGTTATTTTTTAATTAGTTTAAATTGGCGGTAAGCTTGTCTGTTGTTTAATATAATGACATACAGGCCGGAGGCCAAATGGTGAATATCTATGGTTTGCCCGCCCGTGCCGATATCGGTTTGCAGATGTTTTTTTCCTTGCATGTCGTAAATGGCAAGAGTGGACGGACTGTCACTGTTTTCTATATAAAAGTAATCTGTTGCCGGATTAGGGTATAGGGTGATGGTGTTGTCGGTTTCTGCATTGTTGATTTGCAATGGGTTACAATAATAGAACGATTTTTCCAACACCCATCCGTCCACAGTGCGTCCGTATTGTTGCATAGCAAACAGCACTCCGTTTCGGTAGGTGCGTTCGGTGCGAATATTCCGCATATTATCAATTTCTTGAAATCGTTGTGCTCGTTCGGCTATAAGCAATTGATTGTCTTGATTGAAGGTTTGGGTGATGGTAATGATATCCACTCCCGGAATTAAGGGAGACTCCATCATCAAAGAGCTGATATTGCCGAATTGGTCATAGGTGATGGTGGCGGTGGCATTTTCTCCGGCATTGGATTTCGGGAAAAGCACCCCTACTATGGTATCATTTTTATATACGGCAATACCTCTCATTTCTTCTGTCCATTCGGAAGATGATATTTTGCACGATTCATTAATAAAACTGTCACATTCATAAATATCATATCCCAAATGTTCTACGGCAAGCTTATGATTGAAATCCTTTACGCCGAAACTGCTTATTCTGTCCCTCGGATGCCATTGATTGTTATGGTATTCACTGCGAATATAAAAAATTTGCCTGTTGACGGTGTCGTAGATCCATTCTTTAAGTCCCACACTGTCACCGTTGTGCAGGGAAAGCTCATAAGTGATACGATTATCCGGATCAAATTGGCGTAAAGTGCTGTCTATATTACCTTCTACGGAGATAAAAGTTTCGGCTATGGTGTTGTTATGTTGGTCGTATTGATAAAGGGTGATGCCGGCAAAAGAAGAATCTTTTCCCTCAGAATCAAATTGATAGGAAATACAAGAATAGGCTTGCCCGAATAAAAACAAAGGGCAAACTATACTTAGCCAAGCAAGAATAAATTTTTTCATCTTATCTGTATTTATATGTTGCAAAGATAACATTTTTTTTATTGTTGTCCGACAAATAAAAAGCAGAGGATGCAATGGGGTGAATTTTAGCAAAAGGCTGCATCGGGATTAAGCCCTGATTGATTTTTGAGGCGGAAGCATTTACAGCGGAGAACACGGAAATAAACTTGTGCAAATATCAAAATTGGAAATAGATAAAAGCTTGGAAATCGGCTATAATAAACTGGTAAATGACAAAAACCGCCAGCACTGCCACCAACAACATAACAGGCAACGGCAAAACGGCAAAATTGTAACGGTACCAACGTTTCCAACGGTCAGGAAGCCAATGGATTAACATGCCTATCGCGAACAACAGCAACACTTGATAATGCGATGCGCATATTTTGCCTATCAATGAAAAATCCCATGCACCGCCGATTTTTTCCACCATGTTTTTGGCCGTGTTCCATGCTTCTTCGTTGGCGATGGCGGGGTCCAAGTTGGAACCCGACCGGAAAAACAAACGGGTAAAGGTGATGAATACAAATGTGGTAAATACAGCCCAAGCGTGAGCAAGCCATTTTACCGGCTGTTTGGAAACCGTCATGTGATACAGCATGGAAAACAAAGCTCCTGCAAATAAAACAGCCGTCCACACCACTCCTATCACAAATATGGGGGCAGGCACACAATATTCCAATACCAGCATCAATAGCAACAATACGAGCATCACCAATGTTTTTACATACCAATTTCTTCGTTTCCAAAATTCAAATGCCAGCATACCCAAGCCGTTCAATCCGCCCCATATCATGAAATTCCAGCTGGCACCATGCCACAATCCGCCCAACAGCATGGTATCCATTCTGTTGATATTGGTGAAAATGGTTTTTCTGGTATCGGGGAAGATAACATATACCAAAGCCACTGCCAGCATAACGGCAACAATGCTTATGCTCACCCAGATATTTTTCACCAGAAACATGGCTATAAGCATAATGATAAATAATATAAAGAAAGTGCCGAAAGTGGCGTTTCTGTTGCCGCCTAAAGGTATGTACAAATAATTTTGCAGCCATTTGGACAGCGACATGTGCCAACGTTTCCAAAAATTGCCCGGGTTGGTGGCTTTATAGGGTGAATTGAAATTTTGAGGCAATTTGAAACCCATCAGCGAAGCCACCCCTATGGCTATATCGGTATAACCTGAAAAATCGGCATATACTTGCAACGAATAGGCAAACAGGGCAAATAAATTTTCAAAACCCGTAAACATCAAAGGATTGGAAAACACCTTGTCGATGAAGTTGACGGCCAGATAGTCGCTTAATATCATTTTTTTTGCCAAGCCGTTGAGTATCCAGAATACGGCTATGCCGAATTGTTTGCGAGTTAAAAAATAGGGAGTGTGCAATTGGGGCACAAACTCATTGGCTCTCACTATGGGTCCCGCCACCAATTGGGGGAAAAAACTTACATAAAATCCGAAATCCAAAATATTGTTTACAGGCTCTATCTTTTTTCTATACACATCCATAATATAGCTAATGGTTTGGAAAGTGTAAAAGGATATGCCTACGGGCAACAATATTTTGTCTATGGAAAAATGCGAGCCGGTAAAGTAATTGGTCCATAAAGCCAGATAATTGACAACTTGAAGGTGCCATCCCGTTAAATTATTGATTACATCGACAATAAAATAGGCATATTTGAAATAAAACAGCACTCCCAAATTGAGCACCAATGCCAATAACACCCGACAATTTTTCCTTTTGGTGCTGTCGGCTTTGTAGATAGCTTTTCCTATAAAGAAATTGGTGAAAATGTCAAACACCAGTATCAAAACAAACATGCCGCTTGTTTTGAAATAGAAAAACAAGCTGACAAAAAGCAAGAATGTATTTCTTAATAAAATTTTATTATGCAAAAAAGAAAAGAATGCCATCACCACGGCAAAAAACGCCCAAAAATAGAATTGGGTGAACAACAGGGGCTGTTCTGCATTGAAGGCGAATATACGCTCCAGAAATATGAGTATGTTATTCCATTCCATCTGTTTGGGCTTTACGTATAAGATGTTTTTCGTATTCTTGCAGCATCACATTGTACAGCACATCTCCCCAAATGATATAGCCGGCATTGGTAAAATGTATTTTGTCTTTTTTTGCCAAACCTTCCTTTTCCCATTCTGCCATGGATTTAAGTCCGCCCATATAGGCGAACCAGTCAAACATTCCCGTGTGGTAATAGCCTGCCAAAGAGCGAAAAGCGTATTCTACCAGCATTCCGTTGGGGTTGTTAATATAAGAGCGTTTCACTTTGCGATAGCTGTCGTTATTGGTGGTGAACAATACTTGGCAATCGGGAGCGACAGAGCGTATGCGGGTGATGAGATTTTTGTAGTTCTGTATAAAAACGGCAGTGTCAAAATCGGTGCCGCTGGCATCATTGATACCGATGGAGAAAATGCACAAATCGGGTTTCAGCAAACGCAAGTCTTTCTCCAAATATTCACATTTCAAATACGAAGGCACGCTGGCGCCGTTTACCCCTATATCCACATACGATAATCCGCCTTGTTGGTTGTCGGCATAAAAACCTCTCAGATAAAAATTTTCCCACAAGCTGTCATTGACGGATTCAAAAGCAACGGTGAAGGAGTCGGTGTTGGTATCCAAGTGAAAGCAATAGGCCGACAGGTCGGCATCGTATTGACCGTAAGCGGTAAGGGTGTCAAGATAGTGTATTTTGGGTATTACCCATCCCGAATCGCAATAGCCTAACAGATAAACAGTGGAGAAGGTAAAACAAATGCTATCGTTGTTGCGCATGCTGACAGTGGCTGTGCTATTGGTATCGCAAGGCACTCCGCACATGCCCAGTATGCCCATGCCGTATTGTGCATTGTGTTGAGTGTTTTTGCAATAGGTCCATTTTCCCGTGTGGGAAGATTTATAGCTTACCGGATTGTTGGTGCCGGCAATATGAAAAGGAAAGAGCATCCCCCTTGCCGATATCATATCGGGATAAAGGCGTAACAAGTTGGAACGTATTTTATTGGTGAATATACCGGCTTGAATATGCGATCCTCCCATATGCAATATGGTAAACTTGGTGTTCGAGCCGTTGAAGAAGTAATCGTCCCAAAGGGAAAAAAAACGGTCAAAAGCGGTGCTGTCGCCGGAAGGATATGTCATGCAGGCTTGTGAGGGATGATATCCCGGGGTGGCGGGAACAGGCTTGTGCAGCCATTGAGCCATGCCGGTAAGAGACAACAAAAGGACGATACCCAAATATATATGCTTGCGTACCATGTTCCTTTTTATTGATTACTTTTCATCAAACGTTCCATCAATATGTCAGGAAAGCGCTTGCGCATAACATAAAATTGATAGTGCAGCAGAAAAGCGTCCGACAATGTGGAGGCTATTTTCAAAGCCCCCGCTTCGGTGAAATGCACATAGTCTCCACCTGCCCACGCGGGTGAATGTTTTACCCAGGCCACCATGGAATTTTTTCCTCCCATCACATTGTACATATCCCAATAGGCTGCGTCGTTTTTTAACACGGTAGCCTTTAAAGCTTCATTCATTGCAGGCAGATAGGTGTACGTCTGCATCACTCCGTCTATTCGTTTAGACATGTCGGAAGGACCTATGAACAAAATTTTGGCCTTGGGATTGCAGTGATGTATATATTGTATTTGTTTGGCTATGCGTTCCATATAATTGTCTATGGCTTTCTGGCTGTTAATTTGCGGCATCATATTACCGCCATATTGCATTATTATCAACTGCACATTCATATTGGCATTGCATTGTGCAAAAATTAACGAGTCCATACGGGTGAAAATGGTTCCCGAGCATCCACGCATAGGTACATTGTCTATGTTCACACCCGAAGGGTCTTCCATGGATACGGCATATATTTCCGCAGTACCGTACAGGCGGATGGAGGTTTGGCTGACAGGTTGGGGAAGTGTCCATGTTATACGGCTCACCCCCTTGTTGGCCACGGCAATGGAACGCTGTTGCCCTCCGCATACAGCCGAAAAATGGTCTGCATTGTTGCCTATCAGCAATACTATGCGGGAAAATTTTTGGGTTTCACTAAAAGTGCGGTTGCCTGTGCTTGCCCCTACCATAATGGAAGCTTCCCCGCCAAGCTGGGCCATATTGGCCAAAATACCGTATCTCCTGTGTGAAGCTCTCGGCTGGGAAGTGTCGCCATAAACCACATAGCGGCTTAAATTTCCGGCATAACTTTGTCGCACCGTAAAAGAGGGTATTGTTTGTATAGGCGGAACCATGCCGGCTCCTTTTCCTCCGAACTGCTCTTGCAGCCGATGCCGAAACATGCTGGAAATACGGTCCATCTCTATTTGAGAATCACCGTAATGCACTATGTGAACGGCTTTGTCCAATTTGTGTGCCGATTCTAAAACGGCAAACAACTTGTCAAAATAGGTATAGTCATTGTTGGGAAAATAGATACGGGCTACATTATTGCGTACATAATTGCGGTAAAATGCCAAACTGTCCGTGGCCGTAGCCGAATGAGACACGGTGGCTTGTTCTTTTAAAGCCTCCAAATTGCTTTCAATATCCATATCCTCCACTTTATTGTCACTAATGATAGCGCCCGGAGTAGGAAATGTAAGCGTGCATAAACCTATATCGACACCTTTTTTAGGGAAAACCATTCCCAATAATGCCAATGCCGAAAATGTTAACAATATGAATACAAGAATTTTATAAGGTTTCATATTTCATCTCGTTTCGCCTATGCAATAAATTACAAAGATAACATTTTTTTATGTATCTACAAATACAACAAAAAGCAAAGCAATAAAAAAGAAAAACACACGTTATATTATTGCGTATATTGTAAATACCTAAATTTATGAAAAGATTTTGCATTATCCTCATTTTTCTATTATCTATAACGATTGCTACGGCACAAAATACCAATGATTTGATTGATTTGATAGAAAAATCTGTTATTGAATACTATGATACAGTTTCTAATTCTTCTACATATTGTAATTATCGACAACAAATGTATAGCAGAGGTGAACTTTATGATACTAATATATATTTAGGTATAAATAAAAATTATTGTATTATTGACATTATAAGTTTTCTATCAAATCTACAAACTCCTAACAAAATGCCTCCTAAAGCATTCTTTTCTTATGGTAAAAAATCTCTATTTATAGAAAGATACTCACCACAATCAAATTTTTTATGGAGGATATGCCGTCCTCCGAAACTTGATAGAAAAAGAGTAGAAATGATTGTAATTTCTGATGTCGGATTATATTCAGATACTCTTACTATTCGTTTAACAACCTGTTATTTATCATCTAGGAAAGAAAAATGGTTTAAGAGCTATAATTCTAAATATTTTTTAGAAATTTCTGAAGGAGTGATTTTTAAATATTTATTTTCCAATATTTTACAGGATTGGATTTGTGTAGAAAAGTATTTTTGGGGTGTTTAAAATGAAATTGTTGTAAGATTTTTCAGATAAAACTTTTCTCTGCCAACTGACAGGTTGCAGTAAGGAATTCATCGCCCTGTTGACGTAACAATTGCTGCAATTGAGGCTCAGAAAGGCGGGCAGAGCGGTAAAAATATTTCCACAGTTCTTTCAACCTGCAGACAACCATAGCCTGGCAAGGGTAATATTGCAGGTAAGTATTGGTGAGGTCTTGGTGGAAATTCACAAAACGCCTGTTTTTTTCTTCTGCCGGAATGCTGTTTCCTTTGATTTCTTCCAATAAAAAAGGATTTTGCAACATTCCTCTCCCCAGCATGACGGCATGCAGATGCGGAAATTGCAGGGTGACAGATTGAAAATCTTCTTGGGTGAAAATATCTCCATTGTAACACAGTGGCAGCCGGCACATTTGACAGCAATGCTGAAATGCCTGCCTGTCAACCGTCCCTTCATATTGCTGCACTCCCAGGCGGGCATGAACTATCACTTCATCCACAGGATAATTATTCACCCGTTCCAGCACGTTGATGCATTCTTCGGCGGAATACATGCCCAAACGCATTTTTAATGAAAATTTTACGGGAGAAGTTTCGCATACCCGGCTGACTATCTGCTCTATTTCATCCGCAAACGGCATTAATCCGCAAGCACGTTTTTTGCGGGTTATCTTCGGCATGGGACAACCCAAATTCAAATTCACCCTTTCAAAGCCCAAATTGTAGAGATAAGCGGCGGTATCGGCTATATCGCGGGCATTGTTTCCCATTATCTGCGGAATTAAAGGTCCGGTATCCGACAAGGGATAAATATCCGAAAAATACGACGGTTTGAGTTGGGAATGCGGCACTGCGGCCACAAAGGGAGCCACTACCGCGTCAAAACCACCGAAATGGCTGAAAAAAATGCCGCGGAATATACGCATGCTTATGCCATGAAAAGGAGCAAAATAGAATTTCATCTTGCAAAGGTAGCATTTTTTGATAATGCGTGAGAATGTCTCTGATGGATTATTCCGGTTGTTCAAGGTGACAAAATATCTTGAAAACAAAGAAATAGCTGACCAAAACAAATAATATCCCCCTGATTTTTTTGTTAAGTAAAAAAATGCTATCTTTGTATTTTACATTCAATAAAAATAGCGTCATAATGAAAAAACAGAACATTTTCTTTGTATTTACAGCAGTATTTTTCTTAATATGCAATGGCATATATGCACAAAAAACCATTACGGTGGAAGACATTTGGAAAAATTACAAGTTTTATCACCAAGGCATTCCGGGCTTCAACACCACCCCGGACGGCGATTACTACACTACCATGAACCGTTCGGCAATAGAAAAATTCAAGTTCGTGAACAGCGAAAAAACGGCCACCTTGCTCTGCAATGCGGATTTAAAAGCCATGAACAGCCCTTTTTTAATAAAAGACATTCAAGACTATTCTTTTGACAACAGTGTAAAGAAGATATTGATAGCCACACAATTGGAGAGCATATACAGGCGTTCGTCCAAAGCTTTCTATTATGTGGTGGATTTGGAAAAGAAAACGGTTGCCGCTGTAGCGGATTCCGCTTTGGGAAAACAAAGTTTTGCCACTTTTTCGCCGGACGGAAGCAAGGTTGCCTTTGTCCGCGGCAACAATCTGTTTGTGAAAGATTTAAACAGTCAAAAAGAAATACAAATCACTGCTGACGGATTGGACAGACATGTTATCAACGGCATGGCAGACTGGGTGTATGAAGAAGAATTGGATATGAGCCAATGTTTTTATTGGTCGCCGGACGGGGAAAATATCGCCTTTCTCCGCTTTGACGAAAGTCGCGTGAAAGAATTCACCCTCACTTATTACGGTGACCTTTATCCTTACGAATACCGTTACAAATATCCCAAAGCAGGAGAAGACAATTCTTTGGTGAATGTGTTGGTATATAATGTAAAGAGCAATCATTTGCAAACACTTGATTTGGGGGACAACACCAACTGCTATTTCCCGAGAATATATTGGCTGCCCAATGCCACGGATTTGATAGTTGTAAAAATGAACCGCCATCAAAACAAATTGGAATTTTTCCGTTACAACACCGTTTCACAAGGCAAAGACTTGGTATATACTGACGAAAACGAGCGCTGGTTAGATGTTACCCACGACTATTATTTCCTCAATGACAACAAGCACATGATAGTCACTTCCGAAAGAGACGGCTTCAATCATATATATTATGTCACTTTGGGCGGCAGCGTTACCCAGCTCACCAGCGGCAAGTGGGAAGTAGCCGAAATTTGTGCTGTTGACCAAGCCAACAAACGCATTTATTATCTCTCCAATGAATCCGGCACATTGAACAGGGATTTGTACACCATTGACTTTTCCGGACAGAAAAAGAAATTGCTGACAAGCGGAGACGGCTGGAATTCTGTTACATTCAGTCCTACTTGCAAATATTACAGAAATGTATATTCCAACATTACAGAACCGAATATTTATACTTTGCACAACAACACAGGAAAATTGTTGAAAGTAATGAAAGGCAACGAAGACTACAAAGCATTGATGCAGGAATATCGTTTTGCTCCCAAGAAACTGTTTTCCTTTACTACCGAAGAAGGAGTCACCCTCAACGGAGTGATTACCTTGCCCAACGATTTTGATCCTGACAAAAAATATCCTGTTTTGATGCACGTATACGGGGGTCCGGGTTCACAGGAAGTAAAGAATTCTTTGGGAGAAGGCATGGAAGAGGCTTGGTATCAGATGCTGTCGCAAAAAGGTTATATCATTGTTTGTACCGATGGACGAGGCACTGCCACCCAGGGAGACGAATTCAAAAAATGTATCTATAAGCAAATGGGAAAATATGAAGCCATAGACCAAATAGCCACTGCCAAATATTTAAAGTCGCTGCCTTATGTTGACGGTGACAGAATCGGCATTTGGGGATGGAGTTTCGGCGGTTATCTTTCCAGCCTGGCCATGTTTAAAGGCGAAGGGGTGTTTAAAATGGCCATTGCCGTTGCTCCTGTTACCACTTGGCGTTATTACGACAATATTTACACCGAAAGGTTTTTGCAAACTCCGCAGGAAAATCCCACCGGCTATGATGACAATTCTCCCATCACCCATGCAGGCAAATTACAAGGCAGCTATTTGTTGATTCACGGTCTTACCGACGACAATGTCCATTTCCAAAACAGTGTGGATTTGGTAACCGCTCTCAACAAAGCCGACAAACAATATGAACAATATTTTTATCCGAATAAAAATCATGGCATCTACGGCGGCAACACCCGCTATCATTTGTATGTCAAACTCACCGATTTTATTTTGAAGAACTTGTAATATGATTCCTTTTGACAAAATACCCACACCTTGCTATCTGCTTAATGAGGAAGCTTTGGAAATCAATCTTCAAATTCTTCACATGGTAGAGCAGGCTGCAGATGTGAAGATAATATGTGCCTTGAAGGGTTTTGCCTTTTGGCATGAGTTTCCCATGGTAAAGCACTATCTGAGCGGTGCCACGGCCAGCTCTCTCAACGAAGCCCAATTGATATTTGAGGAAATGAACACCGAGGCGCATACCTATTGTCCGGCATACACCAAGGAGGAATTTCCGCTGTTGTTGCAGTTGAGTTCACATCTTACTTTTAATTCGCTTTCGCAATATCAAAATCTGTTGCCCTTATATCATTCCGCAGGAAAAAAGGTGTCTTTGGGATTAAGAGTCAATCCGGAATATTCGGAGGTGAGCACCGATTTGTACAATCCTTCGGGAGAAAATTCACGTTTGGGCATACGCCGTCATCTGTTGGGCGATACCCTGCCTCCCGGGATAGAAGGACTGCATTGTCATGCATTGTGTGAAAACGACAGTTATACTTTAGAGCGTACCTTGCAAGCCTTGGAACAAAAATTCGGCACGCTTATCTCTCAGGCCCGGTGGCTCAATCTTGGCGGAGGCCACCTTATTACCAAAGAAGGTTACGATATAGATCATCTGGTGCATTTGTTGCAGGATTTGCACTTGCGCTATCCGAATTTGGAAGAAATCATACTGGAACCCGGCGAAGCCGTGGGATGGCAAACGGGAGTGTTGGTCGCCGAAGTGCAAGATATTATCCGTTGCAAGGATTTTGACATAGCCATGTTGGACACCTCTTTTGCATGCCACATGCCCGATTGTTTGGAAATGCCTTATAAACCTAATATCCTCAATGCCCGCGATGCCCGGAAAGGGGATAAATATGTATATCGCATGGGCGGCAACTCTTGCCTGGCCGGTGATTTTATGGGCATGGGGGATTATGCTTTTGATCATCCGTTGCAAATCGGCGAAAGGATAGTGTTCGACGATATGATACATTACACCATGGTGAAGACCACTTTTTTCAATGGGGTTAAGCATCCCGACATAGCCGTATGGACCAAAGACCAACAGCTGGAAATGCTGCGTCAATTTACTCATGAAGATTATAAGAACAAACTTTCGTAATCTGCTATTTACATGAGAAAAGAAACTAAATACGGAATAGCTGTCATGGTTTTTATCATGGTTGTTTCGTATTTATTGCATCACTTGTTTGCCACTCCCGAATTGAGCTATCCTTTAAATATCTGTTTTGTTGCACTTGTGTGCGGCGGAAGTGTTGTATGGTGGTTGTTCTGCCCGTTAAAATCGTTGGCAGAATATATCATATCGCCTGTTTCTTCGGTGTGGATGTGTATAATGTGGATAGTGGTTTGCGTGTGTATGACTTTTTTTGCGCAAACCATCACTCACCATCAAGTAGCAGACATACAACACATACATAATAGTTATACTGCTTTGGCAGGGGCCGCTGTTACATGGGTGATATTGTGCGGCAAATTGGTGTTGCCTTTGCGATTGCGCAGGCAGGATTATATATTGCGTCACGTTGCCGCGGTAACAGGTGCGGGTTTGATTGTTTTTTATCTCTTTGCAGGCTATCATGACATACAAGACCATCAATTGGCGGTGTATAACGAATACCGGACATTTCTTTCAAGTAATGATCAAATAAAAGCAATATCGGTGCGTGCAAATCCGGATCCGGAAATGAAATTGTCTATACGGAAAGGCAATGCCGATACCCTGTTGACCCTGTCCCCCAATCATCCCGTGCGTTATAAACAATGGGATATTTCCCTGGTTTCCTGCCAACCGCAATATCAGTGTGCATTGTTGCATTTTGTGTACGACCCTTGGCAGCATTTGTTCCGTATAGGGCTGGCGTTGATATTGATACAGTTGGCTGGCAATAGTTTAATCCCAATCTTCACCGATAGGAAATTCGGAACGCAAGTCCGATAACGCTTGTGCAGATACAGTATATTCCAAAATGTTTTGAGTATCATTGGGCACTTGTGCTAATGTACGGCCTTGCGGACTGATTATCTGTGTGTTTCCTTGGTGAAGGTTGCCGTATCCGTCTTTGCCGATGCGGTTCACCGCTAACACATAGCATTGGTTTTCTATGGCACGGGCGCGTAGCAAGGTGTCGAATTGCATGGCCCGTGATGACGGAAAGTTGGCAATCACTGTCAGAATATCATACATAAAAGTATGCGCTTGCCTGTTGAATTTATTACGGCACCATAAAGGAAACCGTATGTCATAGCAGGTAACGGACCGGCATTTCCATCCGTTTTTGGTACATATCATAGCTCTGTTGCCTGCGGTAAAATAGGTTTTTTCACAGCCGAAGAACAAATGTTTTTTATCATAACGGTCCTCAATAGTGCCTTCATCCACCCAGAGTGTCCGGTTAACCATGCCGCCGGAAGCGTGCACGGGCACGCTTGCCACCACGGCGCTGTGGTATAATAGTGATGTCTCTTTTAAAAAAGCGATACTTTCTCCGTCTTCGTCTTCCGCCAGGGATGTTACATCTTCGGAAAAACCGCAGGAAAACAATTCGGGAAACAGGATAATGTCCGGTTTTTGGGTGATTTGCTGCAGCAGAAGTTTCCCTGTTTTGATATTGGCTTGTTTGTCTTTTGGATGAATGTCCATTTGGACCAAGCATACGTTCAAATTTCCGTTCATGTCGCTTTTGTTTAATAATGTGCAAATATAGTTGTTTTCTTTTTATTTTTGCGCATGCAAAAAAAAGAGTGACATTACATCACTCTTTTATATTCAAAAGTTCTGCTGATATTATTTTTTGAAATATCTGTTGAACAGTCCTTCAAAACCTTTGCCGTGACGGGCTTCGTCTTTTGCCATTTCGTGTACGGTGTCGTGTATTGCATCCCAATCGTGTTCTTTGGCAATACGGGCTATACGCATTTTATCTTCGCAAGCACCGGCTTCGGCGTTCATACGTTTTTCTACGTTGGTTTTGGTATCCCAAACCACATCACCCAGCAATTCTGCAAATTTGGCACAATGTTCTGCCTCTTCCCAGGCATAACGTTTGAAAGCTTCCGCTATTTCGGAATAGCCTTCACGGTCCGCTTGGCGGCTCATGGCCAAATACATACCCACTTCAGTGGCTTCTGCCATAAAATGGGCATTCAGGTCTTTTATCATCTCTTCATTGGAATTTTTGGCTACGCCGAGTACATGTTCCGTAACAAAATTCAGGGCTCCGTTTTCTTCCAACACTTTCCATTCCACTATTTGTCTGCATTGGGGGCATCTTTCAGGAGCAGAAGTGCCTTCATGCACGTATCCGCATATCGGGCAAATAAATTTCTTGTTCATATCTTATTTTTTATGGTTATGTTAATATTTCTTTATATCTGGTTGATGGCAAAGGGACCGTATCCGCCCTATGCATTTGCAAAGGTATCATTTTTTTTGAAAAAAAGCAATGTCAGGAAAATATTTCTCCTTTTGATGGATTCCTGTTTCAAAGGGGCGGCATCTTCCCAAGGGCAAGGCAATATGCGTCATATTTTTTTTGCTTTGGCTGAATGCCCGGCGCAAAGCCTGCTTTGCCGGTACACCGTTTACGGAACAGTGCAAAGGCTATTCTTTGAATACAGCTTCAATATCCGTATCGTTGACTGTGTGTTCCGTGCATGCTTTCAATAATTCGGGGGAAATAACATATTGTGTGTTGATGGATAGAATTTGCATGCAGACAGTTTCTTTATTTTTATGGAATTGTTGTGCCATTATCAAGCGGTGCAGTGCCGAACTGTAGGGAACGTCCATAGGAGGGATGCATTCCAGATTGCTGAGCCATATAATGCTTTTTTCTCCAAACATCTCCAGTTTGTATTTTTTTACTTCTTGTCCGGCTATTTGTTTGGTTTTTCTTGCGGGTTTTAAAATATAGGGAATATTATCTCTGTCGGGATAATATTCTTCGGTGCCGGTGAATATGGATGAACCCGAAACCACAATCTGGTGTTCTTTGTTTTCACCTGCCAGAATATAGGTGTAAAGCGTATTTTGGTCTCCTACATATTTGTTGATGCGTATGTTTTTGTCCACATAGGTGTATATTCTGTAATAATGCATGCGGTGAGGCGCATATTTGGTGAGGTAAGGATAAACGCTTGCCGTGAATTTGTAGGCGGAAGTGTGATTATCTTTTTCTTGTGCCTGCATGCCGTAGCCAATGCATAACAATAGCAGTGCCAATAAGGTTTTTCCGTAAATGTTTATCCGTATGTTCATTGGAATATGTTATTTTTGTCCGGCTTATTTCAATTTGCAAAGGTAGCATTTTAGCGGATTATTCGGAAAAAAGCGGATAAACAACGTTTTTTTTTGTTCCGGTTTTTCTTGCAAAGTTGTAAGCTGTTGACAAACAATTAAAAACAATCGGATAAAAATTTTTTCAAAACGCGAAAATATATGTGGAATTATAGTACATTTGCACAAAATTTTTAATAATATGGGAAGAGAAGTTAAATTCAGTTTAGTATATAGAGACATGTGGCAGTCTTCGGGCAAATATCAGCCACGTGTTGACCAGCTTGTGAAAATTGCTCCGGTCATAATAGACATGGGATGTTTTGCCCGGATAGAAACAAATGGGGGAGCATTTGAGCAGGTAAATCTTTTGTATGGTGAAAATCCGAACAAGGCGGTGAGGGAATGGACAAAACCTTTCAACAAGGCGGGTATCCAAACGCACATGCTTGAAAGAGCGCTCAACGGCATACGCATGTATCCTGTGCCGGCCGATGTCCGCCGGTTGATGGCAAAAGTAAAGAAAGCGCAAGGTGTGGATATTATGCGTTCTTTTTGCGGGTTGAACGATCATCGTAATCTTGAGCTGTCGGTCAAATATGCCAAAGAGGCGGGTATGATATCGCAGGCGGCGTTGAGTATCACCCATTCGCCCATACATACTGTGGAATACTATATAGGTGTGGTGGATAAATTGGTGGAATACGGTGCCGATGAAATATGTTTGAAAGATATGGCAGGCGTAGGCCGGCCGGAAACATTAGGAAAGTTGGTATATGAAATAAAGAGAAAATATCCGCATATTCTTGTTCAATATCACGGCCATAGCGGTCCGGGTTTGTCTGTGGCGTCCACATTGGAGGTTGCCCGTGCAGGTGCCGACTATATCGATGTTGCCATGGAGCCGCTTTCATGGGGTATGGTGCATCCCGATGTGATTACCATCAGGGCTATGCTTAAAGATGCAGGTTTTACCGTTGCCGATATCAATATGGAAGCTTATATGGAAGCCCGTAGCCTTACACAATCTTTCATGGACGATTTTTTGGGTGATTTCATCAATCCCCGTAATAAAATAGCCACATCCCTATTGGTGGGGTGCGGTTTGCCGGGAGGCATGATGGGTTCTATGATGTCTGATTTGCAGGGAATGCATGTCGCTATCAATGCGGCTTTGCGTAAAAACAACAAGCCGGAGGTTACCATAGACAATCTTTTGGTGCAATTGTTCCAGGAAGTGGAACACATATGGCCCATGTTGGGTAATCCGCCTTTGGTGACACCCTTCAGTCAATATGTAAAAAATATCGCTTTGATGAACATTTACAGCCTTGCCAACGGCAAGCCCCGTTTTTCGCAGATAGACAAAGACAGTTGGAATATGATATTGGGTAAAAACGGCCGGCTTCCGGGAAAGCTCGCCCCCGAAATCATAGAATTGGCAAAGGCCCAAAATCTTGAATTCTACACCGGAAATCCTCAGGATATTGTTGAAGACCAATTGGATGTTTACCGCAAGGAAATGGAAGACAACGGTTGGGACATGGGTGAAGATGAGGAAGAATTGTTTGAATTGGCCATGCATGACCGTCAATATCGGGATTATAAATCAGGAATAGCCAAAAAACGTTTTGAAGAAGATTTGGCAAAAATACGCGAAGAAAAAGCCAAGGCGCAAGCTCCGGCAGTGCCTTTGTCCAAAGAAGAACAAGCGGAAAGATGCCTGGCGTATATCTCCGAAAAATATCCCAATGCAACACCTGTGCTGGCTCCTGTGAGCGGAACTATGTTATGGGAAGCCGATATCACCGACAAATCCGTAGCACCCCAGCCGGGCAAAGATTACAAGCAAGGTGATTATTTTGCCTCCATATTGGCCTTTTACGGCATGGAAGAGGTGACAGCCCCCGTAAGCGGAAAATTGATAGATACTTGTGTCAAACAAGGCAGCAAGGTGAGCAAAGGGGAAATTATTGCCTGGATACAATAATTTTAGTGAAGAAAGCAAACATCGTTTTTCTTACGTATAATATCCGCTCATGGACGGTGTAAAGGCGAAAAAACATTTAGGGCAGCATTTTCTTACCGATTTGTCCATAGCCCGTAAGATAGTGGACAGTCTCCGCGGTCAATATGCCAATGTGTTGGAAGTGGGGCCGGGAACGGGGGTGCTTACCCGTATACTTTTGGAGCATTCCCAATACAATGTTCATGTGGTGGAAATAGACAGGGAATCCATAGCTTATCTGCAGCAGCATATTCCTGCAATAAAAGAAAATATGCATGCCGCCGATTTTTTAAAAATGGATTTGACCTCCCTGTTTTCAACACCATTTGCCCTTATAGGAAATTTTCCTTATAACATATCCTCTCAAATATTAATAAAAACATTGGAAAATAAGGATATTATATTGGAAGTGGTAGGCATGTTCCAAAAAGAAGTGGCAGCGCGGATAGCTTCCCTGCCCGGAAATAAGGATTATGGCATACTCAGCGTATTGTTGCAGGCTTATTACGATATTGAATATTTGTTCACCGTGCCCGAACATGTGTTTAATCCGCCGCCGAAAGTAAAATCGGGTGTTATCCGTTTAACCCGCAATAAAGTGCAACACTTGGATTGTGACGAAACAATATTTAAAAACATAGTGAAAACAGCTTTCAACCAAAGAAGGAAAATGCTCAGAAATTCACTCAAAGGCATGAGTTTTGATGATAACTTCACAAATGACCCTATTTTTGAACGAAGACCGGAATCACTCGGAGTACAGGAATTTGTTTATCTTGCACAACATTGTAAATAAATAGTTTAAACAATATTAATATGAAAAAATCAGGTATTATTATCAGCATTATTGCCAGTTTGGGGTTTATAATTGCATTTGTCGGCGCAGGCTATTATTTTTATCTGGCCAAAAGAGCACCCCGAACCGTATCTGTAGTGGGATTGGCCGAAAAAGACTTCACATCGGACCTCATTGTGTAGAAATTCGATTTTTCCGTAAAAAAGATGGATATCAAAGAATCGTATTCCATTATGAAGAAACAAAACGAAACAGTGAAAGAATATCTCATAGGAAAGGGGATTGCCGAAAAAGATATTGTATTCAATGCCATTACCAATTATGAAGACTATTCTTACGATTGGAACGAATCCGCCCGCCAGTCGGTCCGTAAGTTTAACGGTTATCAGCTTACCCAAAGTGTACGCATAGAATCGAAGGAAGTGGAAAAAATAGAGAAAATATCCCGTGAAATATCCGAACTTTTGGACAGCAATATTCAGATAAACGCCAATTATATAGAATATTATTATACCAAATTGGCTGATTTAAAGATAGCAATGCTTGAGCAAGCCACTTTGGATGCCAAAAAAAGAGCCGAAACCATTACCAACAATGCGGGTTCGCGCCTTGCAGGGTTAAAAACCGCCAACATGGGGGTATTCCAAATCACGGCCCCCAATTCTTCCGATGACTATTCCTGGGGCGGCACTTTTAACACTTCTTCCAAAGAGAAGCGTGCCAGCATTAATATGAGGCTGACTTATTATGTAAAATAAAATATTACCGCTTTACCTCCCCCCAAAAGAGAAAAGATGAGTCTTTTCTCTTTTTTTTGATTATTCTGCCTGTAAAGGCAGCAAATATCAGCAGCAATAGTTTCCGGCGGATAAGAATAGGGAGGCGGACCTGTATATGTTTTACGGCGGAGGCTTGTTTTTAGCGGATACGCGCATTGCGGTCCGATTGGGTGAGAATCACTCCTGTGATGATGATAAGGATACCCGTCATTTTGAGCGGAGAAAGTATTTCACCTGTAAGGAAATAAGCGGTAATGGCTGTAAATATGGGAATCAAATTGGTAAAAACAGAAGCTCGGGAAATGCCTATTTGAGCTACAGCCATAGAATAAAACATAAAAGCCAGTGAAGATGAAAATATGGCCAATATGAGTACGCAGAGCCAAAAAACAACAGGTTGGGACAAGTTGAAGGACAATGGCTGGAGCTGTTGGTAAGCGATAGGGTCGCCCCAGAGCAGCCATAGCGGAAAAAACAGGAGTATGCCTATCGTGTTTTGCAGCGCTATAAGCAGAAGTGCATTTATTTTACCGGACAGTTTGGTGATCATTAAGCCGTAGCCTATGGATGACGCCACTGCCAGCAGGAGTAACAGCAGTCCGCAAATATCCACATCTATGTGCATATTTTTATTAATAATGATAACAATTACGCCTAAAAAGGAAATAAATATGCCGGTCATATTCAGTTTGGATAATCGTACATGATAAAATGTGGTCATAACCAGGGCGGTGAACACGGGTATGGTGGCTATCATGGGTGATACTATAATGGGGCTTACTCTTTCCAAGGCATAGGTTTCACCTATAAAATACAAAAACGGTTCGAAAAAAGCTAATGCGAAAATATATTTCCAATCCGGTTTGTCTATGTTTTCGGTTTGTTTAAAAAGCCATATTGTCAACCACAATATGGCAGAAGAAATAATTAAGCGGATAAATATAAGTGTAATGGGATTGGTGCAGGGCAACACTATTTTGGTGAATACATAAGAGGTTCCCCAAAATATCATGGAGAGCACCAAGAGCATGTATAATCCTGTTTTACGATTGATGCGGTTCATTATTTTCGTCCGAAGTCAGCGGGAATTTCTCCCCATGCATGTGTTTCCCATTTTAAGACAGGGTTGGTATAAGTATGTGTATGCAACCATTTTTCCGCTCTTGCAATAAGGTCGAATAAAATTTGGTTGTGAGCCGTGGGTTTTAATTTGGTGCCGCATTTTTTGTTTTTTACCCATTTGATGGCATTAACGCTGTCGGAATAAACAGGCAGGGATGTTTTTTGCCGGGTACACATAGCCAGAGCATGCACAAGTGCCAAAAATTCCATCACATTATTGGTCCCGTCCATAAAAGGACCTTGGTGAAAGAGGATGATTTTACTGGCCGTATCCACACCTCTGTATTCCGAAAGGCGGGTAGCGCTGCTATGGGCTCCGTCCACGGATATGCTGGGTGTAACGGGTGCGCCATACAGACTGTCAAGTATGGGCTGCATGGCGGAAGTGCGTTTTCCTATGTGTTCTTCGGCTTTTTGGGCATATGCTTTTTCCGCTTCTTCCAATGTGGAAAACGATTTATATTGCGGTCCGGCAAAGCCTTCCACATTCTTCTTGCATTCCTCCCAATTGTTGTATATGCCGGGCTGAATGCCTTTCCACACCACATAATATTTATTCTTCGCTTTAGCCATGATAATAGTAGAGTATTTTATCTTTATCCGCCCATTCTTCATGGTGGGGTAATAATGATATTGCAGGTGCCGCCAAGCCTTTGCCAAAATATTTGTCACCTGTCAGCACCCTGATTTCATCCCATAATCCGGCTTGGAGAAATGCTGACAAAACGGAGGCGCCTCCTTCTATTATTATTGATAGTACGGATTGTTGGTGCAGTATGCCGAGCATATCCATTATCCATGAGCAGGGGTTGACGGTATAGGTGATTACATTAGGCATGTTTTTGCAAGGTGCGGATGTGAATACCCATGAAGGCTGACTGCCGTCAAAAAAATGCAGTTCGGGGTCGATGGCTTCATGCAGATAGCTTATGCGTATGGGTTGTTTGCCGTGCACATAACGCACATTCAACCGGGGATTGTCATTTTTCAAAGTGTTGGCACCGCAAAAAATGGCGCTTTCTTCTGCTCTCCATGAGTGTACTTTGTATCTTAGAGCGTTATTGGTAATCCAATATGATTGGCGGTTGATGGTGCCGGGGGTGTTGATATCCATATATCCGTCGGCTGTTTGTGCCCATTTGAGGATGATATAAGGCCTTTGTCGGTTATGAAAGGTGAAAAAACGACGGTTCATCCATTGCGCTTGACGTTCCAATATGCCGAGCTTTACTTCTGTACCCGCTTGTATCAGGCGGGAGATACCTTGTCCGCTTACTTTGGCATTGGTATCTTTGGCGGCTATCACCACTTTGGGGATATGTGCGTTGATGATGGCATCTGCGCACGGGGGTGTTTTGCCGTAGTGGGAGCACGGTTCTAAAGTAACGTACATGGTGCTTTGCGATAGCAATGATTTGTCTTTTACGCTTTCCATCGCATTTATTTCGGCATGCGCCTGTCCGTAGCAGCGATGAAAGCCTTCGCCGATGATTTTTCCTTGATGAACGATAACGCAACCCACCATGGGATTGGGCGAAGTATAACCTATGGCTGTTTCTGCCAATTGCAGGGCCCGCTGCATATAAAGTTCATCTTCTTGCATTAGAATCGAAAATTTAATTCCACAGGTATTTCAAATATCAAGTTTCCTGCTTCCGCTTTAGTGGTTTCGGGCACATGGCTGTAACCTATCATGCGGTATCCTGTGCTGAGGGTGATGGAAAAATTGGAGGAAACAAAACATCCTATTTCCCATGAAGGTTGTATGCCGCCGGCAAATCCCATGCCCAAGCAGTAGCCTGCCATCACTTTGAGCCCCAAAGCTGTACGGAAACGATTGACTATCCATTCATAATGATAATCGGGAATGAGTAAGAATTGCATGCTGTTTCTATAAGCAAGCTCTATTCCTCCGGACAAGCGGTGCGCATCCCAAAAATGGGCATAACCCGCATACAGGCCTATGCCGGTAACAGGTTCTTTCCATCCATGATGATTATGTGCTCCCACTTGTGTGTTGATTTGCACAATAAATTCATTGTTCGGCAGACCTTCTTCGGGGTTGTCCTGTGCGCAGGCATAGGACAACAAGGGCAGCAATAACAACAGGACAATATATTTTTTCATACTAATATTGTTCTTTTTCGTTAGGGAAACTTTTGGATTTAACATCCTGTATATAACATTTCAAAGCATTGGTGATTTCGGTGCTCAGGTCCAGATACCGCCGCAGATATCGCGGGGAAAATTGTTGTGTAATGCCCAACATATCGTGCAATACCAATACTTGTCCGTCCACATCTTTGCCTGCGCCTATGCCTATAACCGGAATTTTGATGGTTTCGGCGACTTTTCGTGCCAATTGTGCAGGTATTTTTTCCAGCACTATAGCAAAGCAACCCGCTTTTTCCAACAAAAGAGCGTCTTTGAGCAGACAATCGGCTTCGGCTTCTTCTTGTGCCCGCACGGCGTAGGTGCCGAATTTATTGATGCTTTGGGGGGTAAGGCCCAAATGACCCATTACGGGTATGCCTGCTGTGAGGATACGGTCTATGGATTCCAACACTTCTTTTCCTCCTTCCAGTTTTACGGCATCGGCTCCCGATTCTTTCATGATGCGTACGGCCGAATGCAAGGCATCTTTGGAATTGCCTTGGTAAGAGCCGAAAGGCATGTCCACTACTACCAATGCTTTTTCTACTGCTCTTACTACCGAGGCGGCATGGTATATCATGTGGTCCAAGGTCATGGGAAGGGTGGTTTTGTAGCCGTCTATTACGTTGGCAGCCGAGTCCCCTACTAATATGACTTCTATTCCGGCCATTTCCAATAGTTTTGCCATAGAATAGTCGTATGCCGTAAGCATAGCTATTTTTTCATGATTGTTTTTCATGCGTTGAAGCACGTGTACCGTGATTTTTCCTGCCGTTTCTGATATACTTGTTGACATGTTTTCTATTCGTTGAATCAAAAATCAAAGGTAGCATTTTTTTTCTTTATTTTTTTCATGAAAAAATATAATTTTGCAGACTTGAAATTGATGTTGGAAAAAAAGTGTCAAAAGAAGAGAATATAGAGAGGATAATGCTTGATTTACAGAACGCATGTCAAGCAGAGACGCTGAAACGTTTTTTCAAAACAGGGAAAGGACAATACGGGGAAGGAGACCTGTTTTTGGGAATAAAAGTGCCTCAAATACGGGAAGTGGTGAAAAAATACGGAAAAACATGTTCCGATACCCAAATGGAGTCCCTTATAAAGTCCCCTTATCATGAAATACGCTTGTGTGCTTTGTTGGTATTGGTACAAAAATACGGGCATGCTAAAAAGGATAAGGATTTGCAGCGGCAATATATAGACTTTTATTTGAGCCATACCTCTTATGTCAATAATTGGGATTTGGTGGATCTTTCCTGTTATCATTTGACGGGGGATTGGTATATGGATAAAGATAAAACATTGTTGTATGATATGGCCGCCCATGGCAAAAACATATGGGAGCAGCGCATAGCGATGGTTTCTTCCATGCAATGGATACGGCATCATCAATATGATGACTGTTTGCAAATGGCGGACATATTGTTGCATCATCCTCATGATTTGATACAAAAAGCGGTGGGATGGATGTTGCGGGAAGTGGGGAAAAGGGATGAGCTGTTGCTCAAATCTTTTTTGCGCACACGCTACCGGCATATGCCGCGAACCATGCTCCGATACGCTATAGAAAAGTTTTCACCGCAGGAGCGGGACAAATATTTGAAAGGGAAAATAACACAATAAGCAAAAAAAACAGCGATGAATGTAGAAGAATATATAACAGCAAGGGTAAATGCGATTATGCATGTCAACAATTCCGGAATAGTAAAACGTTTGGAAGGCGGCATGAGCAATTATACTTATGTGGTGGAATGCAACGGAAAAAAATATACCTACAGGGTTCCCGGAAAATATGCCGAAAAATTTGTGGACAGACATGATGAATGGCATAATGTGCAGGAGGTGGATAAGTTGGGATTAAACAATGTAACCGCCTATTTTGAAATTCCCACCGGTGAAAAGCTGGCTGAATATGTGGAAGGAACCATCTTGTCGGAAACGGACATAGTGTCGTATAATGCCATGTCGGCGCAGGCATTGAAAAAAATCCACGGCAGCACACTGCAGTTTAAAGATTACAATGCTTTCGGCCGTTTGGATGATTATGAAAAATATTGCAGGGATTTGGGTTTTGTTCATCCCCGGGCTTATGAGACATTGCGGGATAAACTCAAGATATTGCAGCAAATGCAAAAGCCGGTAAAACCGGTGCCGTGTCATTGTGATTATCAGCCGACGAATTTGGTTGTTGAAGGCGGTAAAATGTATGTATTGGATTGGGAGTTTGCCGGAATGAACGACCCTATTTATGATGTGGCTTGTTATGGAAATGCCGGTTTTGACAAGGCTTTGCTATTGTTGGAAGCTTATGTGGGGCACCGTCCGGTGAAAGACGAATTGCAGCGTTTGTATTTTCATAGGGCCTTTCAATGTTTGCAATGGTACAATGTAGCTGTTTTTAAAGACAGGATAGGGTTGAGCAAAGATTTGAATATGGATTTTAACCAAGTGGCACTCATGTTCTTCGGTATGGCTACGGATTTGATAGACCATTATGATAATTTGTAGCCCTGTCCAGCGCGGATGCGTAGCATAATGAAATGGGAAGAAGTGTTTTTCTTGCCGTTATGGAATGGAAAAAAAAGGCGGTAGCAATTTTGTTACCGCCTTTAAGTTTTTTTAGTATTCAGAAGTTTCTTCTTTTATTTTGTTGTTGACAAGTTCCGCAAAGGCGGCAACGGGCATGGTTCCCAAATCCACTTGGCCGTGTTGTCTGACGGATAGGGAGTTGCTGTTCATTTCTTTTTCGCCCACTATGAGCATATAGGGGGTTTTGTTCAATTCGGCGTCACGTATTTTTTTGCCTGTTTTTTCATTACGGTCATCCACGCTCACACGGATATCGTAAGCGTTTAATGTTTCGGCTGCCTGTCGGGCATAGTCGATATATTTTTCGCTGATAGGCAATATAACGGCTTGTTCGGGGGTGAGCCACAAGGGTAAATTACCGCCGGTGTGTTCCAGCAGAACAGCCACAAAGCGTTCCATAGACCCGAAAGGAGCGCGGTGTATCATCACAGGACGGTGTTTTTGATTGTCGCTGCCGATGTATTCAAGGTCAAAACGTTCAGGCAGGTTATAGTCCACCTGTATGGTGCCCAATTGCCATTTGCGTCCGATGGCGTCTTTGACCATAAAATCCAATTTGGGTCCGTAAAAAGCGGCTTCTCCGTATTCTATTTTTGCCGGCAAATTCTTTTCCTTACAAGTTTCTATAATAGCGGTTTCCGCTTTTGCCCAATTTTCATCGGTACCCACATATTTGGTCGTGTTATTGGGGTCGCGCAGCGATATTTGAGCTTCAAATTTGTCAAAACTTAAGGCTTGGAATATAATTTCTATAATTTCCATCACCCTGATAAACTCTTCTTTTACCTGGTCGGGACGGCAGAAGATGTGGGCGTCGTCTTGAGTGAAGCTGCGCACACGGGTCAAACCGTGCAATTCACCGCTTTGTTCATATCGGTACACCGTGCCGAATTCCGCATAGCGAAGCGGCAAATCTTTGTAAGAATGCGGCTGGTCTTTGAAAATCATGCAGTGATGAGGACAATTCATGGGTTTGAGCATGTATTCTTCCCCTTCTTCCGGTGTGCTGATGGGGCGGAAGCTGTCGGCTCCGTAATGGTCCCAGTGACCGGAAGTGACGTATAATTGTTTGCCTCCTATATGAGGAGTCATCACTTGTTCATATCCGTAGCGTTTTTGTATTTTGGTCAAAAAGTTTTGCAGCCTTAAGCGCAATTCGGTGCCTTTAGGCAACCAAATAGGCAATCCTTTTCCTACCATTTCGTTGAACATAAACAAGTTGAGTTCTTTTCCTAATTTGCGGTGGTCGCGTTTTTTGGCTTCTTCCAAAAGAGTAAGATATTCATCCAATTCTTTCTTTTTCGGGAAGGTAACGGCGTAAATACGTGTGAGCTGTTTGCGTTTTTCGTCACCTCTCCAGTAGGCACCTGCCAAACTTAATATTTTGATGGCTTTTATGAATCCCGTATTGGGCAAGTGCGGACCGCGGCAAAGGTCGGTAAAGGTACCGCTTTGGTAAAAACTGATGGTGCCGTCTTCCAAATCGTTGATAAGTTCTATTTTATATTCATCACCTTTTTTGGTAAAATATTCCAAAGCATCTTTTTTGCTCACTTCAGAGCGGACAAAAGCTTGTTTTTCCGATACCAGTCGGGCCATTTGTTCTTCAATGGCTTTGAAATCTTCTGATGAGATAGTGCGTTCGCCGAAATCTATATCATAGTAAAAACCGGTATCTATACAGGGACCTATGCCGAATTTGGCACCCGGATATAATTGTTCTATGGCTTCAGCCATCAGGTGTGCCGAAGAGTGCCAAAATACCTTTTTGCCTTCCTCGTCGTTCCAGGTGAGAAGTTGTAAGCGGGCGTCATGGTTGATAGGGTAACTGGTATCCACTGTTTTGTCGTTTACTTTAGCCGCCAATACATTGCGAGCCAATCCTTCGCTTATGGACAGCGCAATTTCGTAAGGAGTGGTGCCTTGTGGATATTGACGAATAGAATCGTCCGGCAATGTGATGTTGATCATGATTGTATATTTGTTTTACTTAAATTAAAAATTATTGTTCATATTCAAAAGTACCGTATTCACTTTTAATGGTGAGTTGTTTGGAATCGGAATGTTCCACATAGCCCACTATTTGGGCTTCTATGTTGTAAGAACGGGCGATATCGGTGATATCATTTGCAATGCATGGGTTGACATACAATTCCATCCGGTGTCCCATGTTGAACACCTTGTACATTTCATTCCATTGGGTGTTCGATTCCGTTTGTATCATACGGAATAAAGGAGGAACAGGGAACAAATTGTTTTTAACCACGTGCAAATTACGGATAAAATGCAATATTTTTGTTTGGCCTCCGCCGCTGCAGTGTATCATTCCATGAATATGTTCGTGATTAAGCAGGAGCACCTGTTTGATCACGGGGGCATAGGTGCGGGTGGGGGAAAGTACCAGTTTGCCTGCGTCCACGCCGGGAACTTCGCTTGCATCGGTCAAATGATATTTGCCGCAATAGATTACGTCGGCAGGCAGATTGTTGTCACAACTTTCGGGATATTGTTGCAGCAGGGCTTTGCAAAACACATCATGCCGGGCGGAGGTGAGCCCGTTGCTTCCCATGCCGCCGTTGTAGCTGTTTTCGTAGGTGGCTTGTCCGAAAGAAGATAATCCGACAATAACATCTCCGGCTTGAATGTTGGCGTTGTCGATGACATCTTTTCGTTTCATGCGGCAGGTAACGGTGCTGTCCACAATAACGGTTCGCACCAAGTCGCCTACATCGGCGGTTTCACCGCCGGTGGAGTAGATGCCGATGCCCATGTCGCGCATTCGGGCCAAAAATTCTTCCGTGCCGTCTATCAGCGCTTTAATCACTTCTCCGGGAATAAGGCGTTTGTTCCGCCCTATGGTGGAAGACAACAAAATGTTGTCAACAGCGCCTACGCATAACAAATCATCGGTATTCATGACTATGGCATCTTGTGCTATGCCTTTCCATACGGAGAGGTCTCCGGTGGCTTTCCAATACATGTATGCCAAAGAAGATTTGGTTCCGGCACCGTCGGCATGCATAATACAGCAATAGTCATTGTCTGCCGCCAAATAATCGGGAATAATTTTACAAAAAGCATGAGGATAAAGCCCTTTGTCTATATTTTTGATGGCGTTATGCACGTCTTCTTTAGTGGCCGACACCCCGCGTAAATTGTATTTTTGCTCGTTCATGGTCTATTATTTCTGCAATTTGCAAAGGTAGCATTTTTTGTATTGATGCCGTGCTTTTACGGTTAAATTATTTAAGGAAGGAATGTTTTTTGTTTTGCCCCCCCGCGTTAGCATATCAGGATATGCAATAATGTTATTGTCAAAAAAGTGAATATTCCGTTCAACATGATTATTTTGGTGAGCCTGCTTGCTTGATGACAATCCCGTGAAGAGCGGATGTGTATGATTTTGTAAAGCAAAATTATGGATGGAATGCAAACCGATAATACAAAATAAGTGCTGATGATAATCCGGCAGGTGATAGTCAATGGCAGATTGTTTTCCGCCAATAAGCCTGCCGGAACCAGCAGGAGGGCTATAATTAGCGGAATGGTGCAGGCGGCGGTGATATTTTTGGTGTAAGGTATTCCTTTGATGACAGCAATAGTGTGAAAGGCCGCTACGGCATCTCCGTCAACATCTTCCATGGTTTTGACAAGTTCCCGTATAAGCGTAAGCCAAAAAGCGAATGCGGCGGTGCCTGCCCACAGGTGACCGGTAAAAAAAACAGAAGGGGAGGATATCGCTTCCTGATGCCCGGAGCAGGAAAGGTGATAATATAAAAATTGAGTGATAATCACCATGGCGGTAAGAGTGGCCACGGTGATGTTGCCGATCAATGGTCTTCGTTTCAAGTATTTGGAATACAGATACAAACTTATGGCAGAGAGCGGGAATACGGTATAAAACAAATATGAATGCAGCTCCAGGGCGGGCACTATGGCCGTTACGAGCCCTGCTGCGGTAACGGCTATATAACATTTTAAAGCATGTGAAGCGGAAATGCCTTGAGGGGATATGAGTAAGGCTTTGTGATTGAATTGGTCCGAAACCGTGTCCATGCAATCGTTGATGCAGTTTCCTCCCGCGGCTATAAACATTATGCTGATAACCAGCATAATAAAAGAAAAAGGTATTTCCAATGGGGCGTTTGCGGAAATGAGGGTATGGAAAACATGTAAAACAAGCATGGTACATGCAATCATTAACAGATTGTATCCCCTGAAAAGTTGCCAATAAAGTTTCAACATGGTTGCAGATGTTTATTTGGTAAGGTCCCAGTCGATGGGGGTGATTCCGTGTTGAACAAGTATTTGATTGGTTTTTGAAAAGTGTTTGCAGCCGAAGAATCCTCTTGAAGCGGCTAAGGGGGAGGGGTGGGCTGCGGTGAGGATATGGTGTTTTCCGGTGTCGATGAGGGGGATTTTTGCTTTGGCGAAGTTGCCCCAAAGCAGAAAAACGATGTTTTCTTTTTGTTGGGATATAGCGCTGATGACGCTGTCGGTAAATTGTTCCCAGCCGTGATTTTGGTGGGAAGCGGGTTCGTGGGCGCGTACCGTGAGTGTGGCGTTGAGTAGTAATACCCCTTGTTTTGCCCATTTTTCCAGATTACCGCTTTGGGGTATAGGGCAGCCGATGTCATTGTGCAATTCGTGAAAAATATTGATCAGGGATTTCGGAAAAGCAATGCCGTCGGGTACCGAAAAGCACAGGCCGTGGGCTTGTCCCGTATCGTGGTAAGGATCTTGTCCGAGTATGACCACTTTTATTTTGTCAAAAGGGGTAAGGTTAAAAGCGTTGAATATTAATTTACCCGGAGGAAATACCTGCTTGTCTTTTTTTTCTTGAAGCAAAAATTCTTTTAACGAATAAAAAGAGGGTGCTGCAAATGCTTGATTTAAAACCGTTTTCCAAGAATCTTCAATTTGAGGATGAACAGGGGCTGTCATTTTTTCTGAAATTTATTGATAGATGAGTATAAATATTTCTTTTTTTTGTTGTATCTTTGCAAGATAAAATGCAAAGATACGTATTTTTTTTCACAATACATGTTTTTGAGCATAAGAATATTATTTACAAAACAAAAGGACGGATATGAAAAAAATGGCATTTGTAGCATTGTTAATAGCGATTATGAGTATGGTATTGGCATCATGTAATACCTACGAACGTTGTCCTGCCTATACGCAAGCAGATGTAGAAGCACCGCAGAGCGCAATGGTTTAAAGTGTCGCCTTTTTGGCATTGATAGTATGAGGCGATTCAGATTTTTGGCTTGTTTCTTTTTTTTATGGAGTTCTATATCGGCACTATGTCAAGACATTAATTTGGGTGAGCCTGAGACTTTGTGGGTTCGCAAGCGCCAATGGGATATTTATGCCAATATTCATACCAACGGTGTCGGTTTGGGTTTCAGGTATGATTATATCAAAAATATCAGGCTTCAGCATGGTATAGATATGGAATATACCTATTACAGGCATTTTAAGGAGCAGCGTCTTGCTTTGGCGGAAGGTTCCACTATAGTGTATGGTAAAAAAAATTATTTCGGCTTGCTAAGGGCGGGTTATGGTTGCACACGCATATTGAATACCAAGCATTATAGCGGAGGTGTGGAGGTGGGTTATTTTTTTTACGGAGGTGTATCTTTGGGTTTTTCGGTGCCGGTGTATATAAATGTATATACCTATACTGCAGGCGGGGAACTTATTTCCGAAGTGCAGCGGTATGATGAAAACAAGCACAGTATCAATATGATAAAGTCTTCAGCTCCTATATACAAAGGGATGAAGGATATGAAAGTGCATCCGGGAATATATGCCAAAACAGGGTTAAGTTTTGATTTTTCTTCCAACGATGCTTTGGTGATAAAGCTGGATATAGGAGTTGCCGCGGATGCATATATGATTCCTGTGGAAAAAATGGCCTTTGTCAATAAGCAATATTTGTTACTCACGGGTTATTTGGCTATACATTTGGGTAAACGGTTAACAAATTATGAATAGAAGACTTGTTGCATATATAGCATTGGCATTGATATTTTGCAGTATATCGGGTTTGCACGGGCAATCGGATGCAAAATCGAAAATAGAATGTACGGCCCGGATACTCACTCACGATGCCGCCCACAAGGCGGATGTGCAGATGTTGATAGGCAATGTGGAGTTTTCGCATGAAGGAGCCGTATGTTATTGTGATACGGCATATTTCAATGAAAAGAGCAATACCGTGGATGCGTATGGTGAAAATTTGGTAGTACATCTCAACGATTCGGTAATGCTTTACGGCAACCATATATTGTACGACGGAAACAGCAAAATAGCTGTGATAACAAAAGATACGGTAGTGCTTACCGATGAAAACACCACTTTGTACACCGATAAGTTGGTATATGACAGAAATACGGAGCGTGCATATTACAACACTTACGGGAAAGTGGTGAGCGGTAAATCCACATTGATAAGTCGTCAGGGATGGTATTATACCGTAAGCAATGATGTTTTTTTCAAGGACAGTGTGGTTCTTGTCACGCCGCAATACAAGGTGGAATCGGATACATTGCGATACAATACGTTAACGGAGATAGCGTATTTTTTGGGTCCCACCGTTATTTCGTCCGATGATAATTATATGACATGCAATTACGGGTGGTACAATACTTACAGCAATGTATGTCAATTTGAAGACAGTGCCAGAATGTATAACAATACGCAATGTCTTTCCGCTGATACTATATGGTATGATTTGGAGCATGATTTAGGTGTAGCCCGCAGTAATGTATATATTTATGATTCTACGCAGAATGTTTATTTTACAAGCAATTATGCGGAGTATCAAAAGGAGAAAGGATATGCTTATTTAATAGACAGTGCGGTGGCGGTGATTATTGAAAATGAAGACAGTTTGTTTATGCACGGGGAGCAAATGTGGGCATCATTCGACTCAGCACAAGAATTGGAATACATGTACACCTATTACAATGTGCGGTTTTATAGAAATGATATTCAGGGGGCGTGTGATTCGTTGTCTTATAACGCAATAGATTCTATTATATTGATGATAGGGAGTCCTGTATTGTGGACGGGAGAGAACCAATTGTTGTCGGATACCGTCAAATTATTGTTAAAAAACGGGCAAATCAGTCAAATGCAGTTTATCAACAATGCCTTTATAGTAGCGGATGTATTCAAAGAACTTAAATTTAACCAGATAAAAGGTGCAAACATGTTGGTGGATTTTGAGAACAACAATATCAGCACCGTAT
This sequence comes from Bacteroidales bacterium, assembly GCA_017616775.1. Lineage (GTDB taxonomy): Bacteria > Bacteroidota > Bacteroidia > Bacteroidales > WCHB1-69 > UBA1205. The sequence continues at coordinate 6,189 of JAFZXM010000022.1, read as the reverse complement.
TTATAGATGCCAATGCGGAATGTTTGTATTATGTGCAGGAGGACGATCAGTCTTTGTTAGGGGTGCAAAAATCGGCTTCGGCGTCCATGCGTATATTTTTTGAAGACAATGAAGTGAGTCAAATACGTTTTTATCATCAGGTAAAAGGGGAAATGTATCCTGAAGACAAGTTGCCTGCCGATAAATTGAATAATTTCAAGTGGCTTAATATCTATCGCCCTATAGACAGGTTTGATATTTTCAGGGCGGAAGCATATAATGCGGCAATAGAAAATTAGGCGAACAAATTTTTTTCTGTAAGGTAGCATAAAATATGCCCTATTGTGATATGCATTTCCTGTATGCGGGGGGTGTCTTGTGAGGGTACATTAAGCAGGCAGTGGCACATGGACTTCATTTTACCGCCGTCCCGGCCGGTCAAGCCGATGACATACAGGCCTGTTTGGCGGGCTTTTTGTATGGCTGCTATTATATTTTCCGAATTGCCCGATGTGGAAATGGCCACTAAAATATCATTTTTTTTGCCGCAGGCTTCTATCATGCGGGCATAAACGGCATTGTAACCGTAATCGTTGGCGGCGGCAGTGATATAGGATGTGTTCACGTGCAATGCTTCGGCATATAAAGGCCGGCGGTTGAGATAAAACCGTCCGGATAGTTCCGCCGCCAAATGTTGGGCATCGGCGGCACTTCCGCCGTTACCGCAAAAAAGCACTTTTTGTTCGTTACGGCAGGCATTAATAATGGCGGCAGCGGCTATTTCTATGTTTTGCATCAATGTTTTATCGAGCAATATTTGTTCTTTTGCAGCAATAGAAGCTTTAATACAAGATATAATATCGGTTTGCATAATTAACAATATAAAATGCAAAAGTACATAAAAAAAACGGATGGTATAAAGAATAGCGAAAAATATTGTCATGTGATAAAAAATGTTATCTTTGCAAAAAAAAATATATGTGGAATACCGTCTGTAAAAATGTTTTTTGGATTTTATTGTCGGCATTTGCCTTGGTGTTGCCTACCACTTCACCCAATGCGGGTGCCAACATCACTCCATGGATGGTACTTGCCCTGTTTTTGTGGTGGATAACAGGTCGGGTGGCGGGCCTGTGTCACAAACAAAGATGTAAGGCAGCACGTTCACATATAATTTTGATTCTGCTTTTTATGTTTTTGTATACGGCATATATTTACGGAATGTTGATATCATCCGGCAAAAATGTTAACGATTGGTTTCAAAAGCTTCCTTTTGTGCTTTTACCATGTGCATTGCTTATTCCTATGGTAGACTATATGGATGAAAAAAAATGGATATGTTTCAAGTTAACTTATGCTATAGCATGTGTCTTGTCGTTGTTGATGTGCATATTGCATGCATATATAGGGGAGCTGTCTCATTTTCATTTTTATAATTATTATTATTCCACCCTTACAGGTTGGTTGAGGCATCCTGCCTATTTGTCCATGATGTATACCATGGCAATAATATTCATGGTGGATTTATTATACAATAAGGAATTAAGTATAAAAGTTAAGGTGATGATTCATATCATCAATGTCTTTTTGTCCATAGGAGTGGTATTGTCGGGTTCACGGGCGGGGATATTAGCTTTTATTGTTATCTTATTCTTATATTTTGTATATGTATCTTGTTTTGAAAGATATCATATTAAGCAATGGATATTGAGTACATTGATACCGGTAATGTGTTTCTGTATTAGCTTTTTATTGCTTCCTCGCCAGCAGAATAGAGTGATAGTTACTCAATCGGTGGTAACCAATGAGTTGTCTCAACGGTATCATAAGTCATCACCTAAAGATGCCCGTGTACAGGCATGGCAGGCAGCATGGAGTATCGGTAAGCAATATTTTCCCAAAGGGGTCGGAATAGCTGATTTTCAACAGGAACAACAAAATTTTTACCGTCAACATCAATATTGGGTGTCGGCGAAAAAGGATTTGAATGCCCATAACCAATATCTGCAGGCTTTGGCAAGCATGGGATTGCCCGGCATTTTGGCATTGATGGGTTGGTTATCATACATAATGTATATCGGTGTCAAAAGTCGTAATGAGGTCTTGTGCTTATTCGGGGTACTGATTATGATTAATTTTATGTTTGAATCCATGTTGGAACGGCAAGACGGCATCATGTTTGCCGTATTTTTCACTTGTGTTTTGATGATGGAAGTATCCGATAAAAAAACAGATCATGAAAATAGCAACCATAGTCGGGGCAAGGCCCCAATTTGTTAAGGCGGCGGCAGTCAGCAGGGCTTTGGCACGCAATGGCAGTATAAAAGAGGTGATAGTGCATACCGGACAGCATTATGACAAGAATATGTCCGAAGTGTTTTTTAGCGAAATGGACATTCCTGCCCCGGATTACAACTTGGCGGTGCATGGCATGACGCACGGAGCCATGACAGGACGAATGTTGGAAGGCATAGAGCAGGTGCTCTTGCAAGAACATCCCGATATGGTATTGGTATATGGTGATACCGATTCCACTTTGTCAGGAGCTTTGGCGGCTGTTAAATTACACATCCCTTTAGCCCATGTGGAAGCAGGTTTGCGGTCTTTCAATATGCAAATGCCGGAGGAGGTCAACCGGATAGTAACCGACAGAATCAGCAGTATCTTGTTTTGTCCTACCGAAAATGCTGTCCGGCAGCTGCAAAAAGAGGGCATGGAAAACGGGTGCAGTAAAATAGTGCTTTGCGGCGATGTGATGTATGATGCGGCATTGTATTATGCCGGCAAGGCAAGGGCGCCGCAAGAAAATATCCCGAGTAATTATATCCTCACTACTTTGCATAGGGCAGCAACTACCGACAATATTCAAATTTTATTGTCGGTGTTTGCAGCATTGGAATACATATCCCGACATATTATGCCGATAGTTTTGCCGCTGCATCCTCGTACAAAATCCGCCTTGGAAGCTGCAAATTATCATTTCGCTGACAGTGCCGTCACCTTTATGGAGCCGGTAGGGTATTTTGAGATGTTGTATCTTATCAATCATGCACAAATGATTATGACCGACAGCGGAGGTTTGCAAAAAGAAGCCTATTTTTTCAAAAAGAAATGCGTTACCATGCGTGAACAGACGGAATGGGTGGAATTGACAGACTGCGGTTGCAATGTGTTGTGTGGAACAAAGCAGGAGGATATTATCCGTAAAACACAATTTATGCTGGATAAAAAAGCGGATTTTGGACTGCCCTTGTACGGCACCGGTCATGCAGGAGAGGATATCGTCCGCTATATTGTGCAACATGGAGGTTTTTGATTGACAAAAAACAGGGTGCAAAACAATAGGTTTGTTGCAAAAGATTAGCAAAAAATAAAGCGGCAAAAAGAAAAGCAATCTTTTCCGCCGTTTCTTTCGGACACTGAGCTTGTCGAAGTGCCCGGAAAATGCTCCAAACATTTTTTTCAGTTTCCGTCAACCGAAATTTCCGCCGCTGGGCGGAAGGGCAGTTTTTTTTCTTGTAAATCTGTTTTATTCAAAATTTTTTCTATATCTTTGCGGATTGAAAAATAACCCCTTTGTTGTGGTTTGGATAGTTCTAATGCAGCCTCTGCTGTCAAAAACTACAATGAAAGGAAAAATTAGTAAAAATTAGAGGTTGCCAAAAAACATTATATTATGAAAAAGATAGCAATAGTTTTGTTGTTTATGATAACAACATGTAGTGTAAAAGAGCTTCAAGCCCAATGGTATTTGGGCGGAAATTTGGATTTTGGAGTAGAATCTCGTTTTTCCGATTATAAAACGTTAAATTTAGTTTTTTCTCCCGATTTTGGTTATAGTTTTAATTCACAATGGTCATTGGGTGGAGCATTCCTATTCCAATACAAATATACTAAATTTCCAACAAGCCTTATTTATATAACTCCTGAAATATCTTCTGAATATGTATATGGAATAGCACCCTATTTCAGATATGGTTTTTTTAACAGAGAAAAACTGAAATTGTTTATAGATGGACTTATCTATGTTAATCGTCACCTATACAGTGATAGTTCTAGTGACATAATGCGTGGAGCATGGAGCTTTTGTGTAGGAGCACGCATCGGTGCAGAATATCGGTTTACCGACCATTTTAAGATGGATGTAAAATTGTCTGCAGTTGCATTTAGATATAACACCCAAAAGACCTATTCTATAGGCTTGCATCTAAATGATTTAAGCTTAGGTATGGGATTTTACTATGTATTTTAAATATCAAAACGCTTTGCTGCAAAACCAACATTAGCAGTCCTGCCAACGATAAAAACTCCACAACACCCGAATGTATGTTCGGGTGTTGTTTTTTTATGCCTGAACCCCCTTTCTCCGCCATCTCTTCCGGACACTGAGCTTGTCGAAGTGCCCGGAAAATGCCCTAAACATTTTTTCAACTGTCTTCAACCGAAATTTCCGCCCTGGGCGGGCTGTATATACTCTGTGGTTTCTGTTATTGATAGCGTAAATCTGTGTATTTCCACAAAAAAACTCTAAAAACAGACACTTTTCAGGCGGAATTTTTGCGTATTTCAAAAAAATATACTACCTTTGCAGCGTAAAATTGTGTAATTCCACAAAAAAAATTTATTAGTTATGGTTTTTAATCGTGATTTGTATCTTCAAAAGCTTATCAGAGCCGATAAAAATGACATGATAAAAATAATTACAGGTGTCCGCAGATGCGGTAAATCATATCTGTTGTTCAATATATTCTATAATTATCTATTATCACAAGGTGTGCAAGAAGACCACATTATTGGTTTAGCCTTGGATGACAATCACAATAAGTTGTTACGCAATCCGGATAAATTGTTGGAATATATAGACAATCATATTATTGATGATAGACAAATGAATTATGTCATTTTGGATGAGGTGCAATTGGCAGAAGATTTTGTTGGCGTATTGTTAAGCATGGCGCACAAACGGAATGTACAGACTTATGTTTCCGGAAGTAATTCCAAGTTTCTTAGTAAAGATGTGCTTACAGAGTTCCGGGGAAGAGGCTGGGAGATACGTGTACATCCGTTGAGTTTTGCCGAGTATTATGAAAGTGTTGGCGGAGACAAAGGAGAGGCTTTAGCGGATTACTACACTTACGGCGGATTGCCGGCAGTAGCCAAGATGACTGTTCCTGAGGAAAAAGAATCTTATTTAAAGGATTTATATCGCACGATATATCTCAAAGATATTATCGAACGATATCATTTGCATAATGAAGAAGGTCTGGAATACATCTTTCGTGTTTTGGCATCTGTTATGGGTTCAGCCGTAAATCCCACCAAAATAGCCAATTCCTTTATGTCGGCGGCAAAGATAAAAATCTCTGCTAATACTATTAATAAATATATTGAGTATTTGAAAGAAGCATTCTTAGTAGAGGAGGCATTGCGTTATAATATTAAAGGACGCAAATATATCGGTGCAGACAGCAAATATTATTTTGAAGATACGGGTATCCGCAACGCTATTTTAGGATTTCGTCAAGTCGAGTTCAGCCATTTGATGGAGAATGTGCTATATAACGAACTTCGCTCTCGTGGCTATACGGTGGATGTAGGGTTGGTAGAGACCTTTGAAAAGAACGGGCAAGGAAAAACGGTTCGCAAAGTGTTGGAGGTAGATTATGTTGTCAATCGTGGTTCGCAGAGAATTTATATACAGTCGGCATATATGCTACCCGATAAAGCCAAGGCAAATCAGGAACAACGTCCGCTCATGAAAATAGGAGATAATTTTCGCAAGATTATTATCTCAGGAGATTATGCAAGAGGTATGTATGATTACAATGGCATTTATCGGATAGGAATATTTAACTTTTTATTGGATATCAGTTGTTTAGATAAATAACAGGAACGGGCTTCCCGCATTTGTATAATGCAGTATTTTTGTACAAGATGAAATTTATATCTATGCAAAAAAACTCACTCAATGAAATTTTTCAAAGAATAGGAGAAAAAACGTTTCTTAGAACGGTCAAGAAAGAATCAATCCACAGCCCGCAGGCTGCGGATTTTTGTTATTTTATGCCTGAATACCCCTTTCCGCTCTTTCTTCCGGACACTGAGCCTGTCGAAGTGTCAGGAGTATGCCGCAAATATTTTGTTCAGCGGCTGTCAAGCAAGGTTTACCGTCCGTGTGACGGACAGAAAAAACAAGACCGCTTGAGAGTG
>JAFZXM010000021.1 GCA_017616775.1 Bacteroidales bacterium | reverse complement strand
GGTTGCCAAAAAGAATTTACTATCATGGTAGCGCCTAATGAAACAGGCATGGGATTCACCTCCGGCAGCGGAACTTATTTTAAAGGCACGGAAATATATATATCGGCCATACCGCAAAACGGATGCGAATTTGTGAAATGGACGGACGGCAATACGGACAATCCCCGCAAAATTACTGTCATGAACGATGAAACTTACACTGCTGTTTTTGAAAAGAATGTTTTTCTGACGATTGACGGTGTGGAAAAAGCAATAGTCAGTGCAGGAATTGACCAAAGTGATTTTAACGAAGACAAATATGATATTTATATTTTTATGTCTGATGATGAATATATTGACATAATGGCGGATAAGGCAAATCATAACGGTAAGAAAATGGACCTTACCAAGTATGAATCCAATCATGACGGATGGTATTGGGCAATAATGTATGAAAACAACGGTTCAACGATTTTTGACACTTTTGGTAAAGAGAGTAATGCATATCCTCTTTTCTCAAGCGGCACGTTATATGTCAAACATACGGGCACAAGCAACGGCCATCCTGTATTTGAAATCCGTATAAAAAACGCTAAAATAAAAGACGAAGCAAACGGGGACGGACAATTTCATACCATAGACCTGAAATATCAAGGGGTATTGGATTTTGGCGAATTTTAGCAAAAATCTTTTAATAATGTAAGATTGCCTTTCTGTCAATAGTATGGGAAAGGATAACAAAACAGCCATTGCCGCCTTGGGGCGGCAACGGCTGTTTTCATTTATGTTAAAAAATATTTTCTAAAAATAGTTTATATTTGAACTTTTATTAGTAATTTTGCAGCGTTAAAGTTTAATATAAAACTATTATGGATAATATTTATATGCTTGCGGATACGGTGATTCTTTCAAGAATAGGGAGTCGTTTGAGGCGGGCGAGACTGAAGCAGAATATCACTCAACAAAGTCTGGCGGAGTTTTCCGGAGTGTCGTTGTCGTCTCTCAAAAAAATAGAAAACGGCAAAATCGGTTCGTTTGAGTCGTTTTTGCGGGTATTACGCACATTGGGAATGTTAGACATGCTGCAATCCTTGACGGAGGAGGAGCAGTTGAGTCCGAATGAATATTACAATTTGGTGCATTCCGCCAAGAAGAATACAAGGAAGCGTGCCGCAGGACAACTTACTCGCCCGGAAAAGGAGGAATCGGAATGGTAGACGTGGCGAAGGTAAACATGTTTGGACTGCCAGTCGGGACATTTCGGTGGGACAGACGGTATAGTATTGCAGCATTTGAATATGATGCCGCTTTTGTCGGGCGTGGTTTGGAACCATCTCCCCTGATGATGCCGGTACGCGAGGGAAGAATCTATTCTTTTGCCGGTTTGAGCAGAGAGACCTTCAAGGGACTGCCCGGCATGCTGGCAGATGCACTTCCCGACACATACGGGCGTGCATTGTTTGACAGGTGGCTGGCATTGACAGGCCGCACAAGCAGCAATCCTATTGAAACTTTGTGCTTTTTAGGTAAACGCTGTATGGGAGCTTTGGAGTTTGAACCGGCCATGGATATTCCCTATGATTCTCATGCCCGTTTTGAAATAGATACATTGGTACATGTAGCCAATGAAGCTTTGGCGGAGAAAAACTCTTTTGGCGTGAATCTTAACGATGCCGGAAAATCCGCCATCGCAGAAATACTTCGGTTAGGAACCTCTGCCGGAGGGCAGCGTGCCAAGGCTATTATCGCTTATAATGAGGAGACCGGCGAAGTGCGTTCAGGACAAGTGGACGCTCCTGCAGGATTTGACTATTATCTTATCAAACTGGATGGTGTGTCGGCGAATGCAGGATTCAGAGAAACAAGCAATTATGGTCGTCTGGAATATTCTTTCTATAAGTTGGCATTAGCCTGCGGTATCAATATGTCGGAGTGCTCGCTAATGGAAGAGAACGGAAGGGCACACTTTCTTACTAAGCGTTTTGACAGAAGAAACGGCAGGAAGGTGCACATGCAGACACTTTGCGGTATTGCCCATTTTGACTACCGGCTGCAGAGGGCATATTCCTATGAGCAGGCTTTCAATGTGATGAGAATGTTGCGACTGCCTTATTCCGCCGCTCAAGAAATGTTTCGCCGCATGGTGTTCAATGTGGTGATACGCAATCAGGATGACCATACCAAAAACATTTCCTTCCTGATGGAGGAAGATGGAAAATGGAAACTTGCTCCGGCCTACGACATGGCTTATGCCTACAACCCCAAGGGCGGTTGGACAGCTACGCACCAGATGTCCGTCAACGGAAAATTTGACGGTATCACCCGTGACGATTTGCTTGTTTTCGCCGGAAATAACAATATCAAAAATGCCTCCTCGGTAATTGATGAAATTTGTGAAAGGGCTTCACATTGGCCGGAAACGGCAAAAGATTGCGGTGTGCCACAACAGGTTGCCAACGGCATTGTCTCTAATATGTTGTTAGATTTGTAAGTTTTATTGAACCTGTTTTAGTTGTAGCATTCCGTAGCATTTCATTTTATCGGCGTGAGAGCCTTTGTCTGGAATGTAGAAAAGACGGTTTAAAGATAAGATAATTTAAAACAAAAAAACTATTGCCACGTTAATGGCAATAGTTTTTTTTATGGAAAATGTTTTCACTTATTTTTTGGCAAGTAATGCTTGAATTTTGTATCTTTGCACTTCGGTTAAATGACTCATATTTTTGAACTTTTGTCACACACAAAAATAGTCATTTTTTCCTTTCAAGTGTAGGGAAAATATTTGCTTTCCCTTACTTGATAAAATTCTTGTTCGTGATAATTTGTATTTATTTGTTGAATTTAGGTTTAAAATCCTGCCCCAGCTGTCGTACTCAAACAATGTGCTTAAGGCAAGCGGCTGAGAAAGGAACGGCAAAGCGTAAATCCTTGTTTCCTTGGTTACCTCGCCCATATTGCCGTACTCATAGCACATAACGCCGCTTTCGTCGTAGAGGGAAATAACTACTAATATGTTACGACTTGGTTTCATATTTACAATTGCTGTTCAATTTTACGGGAGCATTATTTTGGGAAACTAATAAAATATTACACTAACCAATCTTTTTCTTTCGTCAAAATGCCATTCTGAAAAGACTATTTTATCAAACAGACGTATAACATACGCAAAACCGGTTTTTATTTCACAATCACAAGCTATATTGTGAAAATAATGAATGGAAACATATTCTTTGCTAATGTTAAAGTATTCTTCAAATTCATTGAGTGTTATACTACCATTAATTAAAATATCATTGAACATAACATTCACATCAGGGTTATTCTGGAAACAGATACCACATAAGCTTACGGTATCGCCTTTTCTTATGTATCTCAATCCACTTATTTTGTAGATTAAAAGTTCACAAGAATCTCCTGTTTCATATTTTATATTCGGTAAACCATAGAGTAATTGAAGTGAATCAGAAGTGATTTTTTTGGGTACTCCATTGATGGCAATATTCTGCGTTTGAATATTACGTGAATATTTCCAGATACCAGCATCCCATAAGAGAACCAAATTAATGCCTTTCATTTGAATTCTATTATTATTGTAGAACATTTGCATAGACTCCATAACTCCAGTTGCATATC
>JAFZXM010000020.1 GCA_017616775.1 Bacteroidales bacterium | reverse complement strand
TAAAAATGTAAAATGGAATTGGAAAACAATAATATCGTTTGTCGTTTTTGCCGTGCTTTCATTTTGGATCACCTCACCTGAAAATATTCCTCTCAGTCCGGAGAGTGAGTGGTGGTTTATTTTTATTTGCGGCATGATAGCCATCTGTGCCATGATATTGCCGGGCATATCCGGAAGTTTTATTTTGGTGCTTTTGGGGCAATATTTTTATATCATGCAGGCGCTTTCCGATATGAATTGGATGGTGTTATTGATATTCATGGGGGGAGCCGTTATCGGAATTTTGACATTTGCCAATGTGTTATCGTGGTTGTTTAAGCATTTTGAAATGATTACCTTGGCGGCACTTACCGGTTTTATGTTCGGCTCGCTTAATAAAATATGGCCGTGGAAGCATACCTTGTCCACTTATGTGGACAGTCATGGCATTACCATGCCTTTGACACAAAAAAATATTCTTCCCCAAACATTCGATATGAATGTGGTGTATGCGTTGTTGCTGATAGCGGTCGGTATGGCAATCATATTTGTCATACAAGGAATAGCCAATAGATTAAAATAAATATGAAGCATTTCGGCATAGTCGGTCATCCTTTGCAACATTCGTTTTCGCCGCAATATTTTGCACAGTTGTTTCAAAAAGAAAAGGCGGAGGCAGAATTTTTCAAATACGATATTGAACGGATAGAGCAAATAAAGGATATTGTTCAGCAAGATAAATTGTTAAAAGGGGTGGTGGTGACATTGCCTTACAAACAAGCAGTGATGCCTTATCTGCAATACATATCGGAGGAAGCCGAAAGTGTAGGGGCCGTCAATGTGATAGCAGTGGATGATACTGCTGCATTAAAAGGATATAATACCGATGTGAAGGGTTTTGAACTTTCATTGAAAAAACATTTGCTACGCCCTCCGAAAAAAGCACTGATAATAGGCAATGGAGGAGCAGCTCAAGCTGCTAAATATGTGTTTGATAATATGCATGTTCCGTATATGGTGGTCAACAGAACGCCTGCCGAAAATGTATTGTTGTATCATCAATTAACGACAGAACAAATACATGAATGTGATGTCATTGTCAATGCCACGCCCTTGGGCATGTATCCCCGTATCCGACAATATCCTCCTATCAACTATGAAGCCATAGATGCTCATCATTTATTGTTTGATATGATATATAATCCTCAGGAGACCCTGTTTATGCAATATGGAAAAATAAAGGGAGCAAAGGTGGTCAATGGTTATGAAATGCTTTGCATTCAAGCCGATGAGGCATGGAAAATATGGAAAAATTAATACAATATGAATGATATATTTGAAAATAAATCGCTTACCAATTTAAAATCAATAGGAGAATTCGGCCTCATAGACAGGCTTACCGATAATATAAGTTTACGTCATGAACGTTCTTTGTGTGGTGTCGGTGATGACGCCGCTATTATAGATGCAGGTGAGAATGTGCAGGTGATATCCACGGATATGTTGGTGGAAGGTATTCATTTTGACATGCATTATGCACCTCTCAAGCATGTGGGTTATAAGGCCATTGCTGTCAATTTGTCGGATATTGCGGCCATGAATGCCCGTCCGGAGCAAGTGTTGGTAAGCATAGCCGTATCGTCACGTTACAGCGTGGAAGCATTGGAGGAATTATATGATGGTATGAAACTTTGCTGTGAGCGCTATGGTGTGGATATAGTGGGCGGAGATACATCTGCAAGCATGTCGGGTTTGGTAATATCCGTTACTGTTATAGGTTATGCCCCCAAGAATAAGGTGGTGAAACGCAGCACAGCCCAAGAGCATGATTTGGTGTGTGTGTCCGGTGATTTAGGCGGAGCCTATATGGGGTTGTTAATCTTGGAAAGAGAAAAACAGGTGTTTTTGGAAAATCCGTCGGTGCAACCCGAATTGGAAGGATGTGACTATATTTTGGAAAGACAGCTCAAACCCGAGCCCCGTTTGGATATTATCGGCATGCTGGCGGAAAAAAATATCCTTCCCACCTCTATGATAGACATATCGGACGGATTGTCCTCCGATATGTTGCATATATGTCATCAATCCCATAAAGGCTGCCGCCTTTATGAGGATAAAATACCCATAGACAACCAGACATATGATATGGCTATGGATTTTGCCATCACGCCTTCCGTTGCCGCCCTTAACGGCGGGGAAGATTATGAATTGTTGTTTACCATTGCCCAGCCGGATTACGATAAAATCAAGAATGACATTGCCGTATCGGTAATAGGCTATATCACTGCCGAAAACGAAGGCTGTTCTTTGATAACCAAAGACGATAAATTGATAACATTACAAGCACAAGGATGGAATGCCTATGAAAAATAAGCGGATAATTCTGTTGATGGCAATGTCGGTATTGTGTTCGTGCGGACCGCGCAAACATTATCCGATAGAACCTGTGTTGGAATTTGAAAGTATTGTGAAAATAGATAACGGCACGGGTATAGATGACGAGGCTGTGTTGACCGTAAGCTATACCGACGGAGACGGCGATTTGGGTTGGGATGAGTACGAAAATACCGATATATCATCTCCGACATACTATAATTATTTCATCACTTATTTTGAAAAGCAGAATGGAGTATGGATTACGCCTGAAGGATTGGAAAATAATTTTCATGTGCGTTTGCCCCGTTTTTTGCAAGGGAACGCCTCCGAGGCCATAGATGGAAAAATAGCCCATACCGTCAATATCAATAATTATGATTCCCAATACGACACCATACGTTTTGAATGCTATGTAGTGGACAGGGCAGGGCATTCCAGCAATGTGGTTGTTACGCCGGAAATCATAGTGAAAAAAATGTAATGTCACCCAATGCCTGTTGTGCGGCTATTAGTGCGGCCAATTGTGCTTTTTTTCGAGAAAAAATGCTATCTTTGCAAGTTAAACCGATCAGATATATGAATATAATACTATTTGATAATCAATATAGAGAGGATATGTTGCCATTTACCTTTACACGGCCGCAAGCCGATATCAGGGTAGGGATACTTACCATTCGTGAAAAATGGGAAAGATATCTGCAAACAAGCACTTCCTCTTATACGCAGGCATATTTGTCCAAAAAATTTCCTGCGCATGTTACTGAAGACAATTATTTGATTAATGGGTCAATATGTCCTAATCCGGCGTTGGTGCAGAAGATATTGAATATGCCGACGGGGCAAAAATTGACACATGGCGGCGATATTATCGCCATAAGAACAGACACCATGCCTGCTTCTATACAAGAGTTTGAAGGGCAAGAATCGGTGTATGAAGGAGAATATACCAAAATACAGCATCTGTGGGATATTTTTACCTTGAACGAACAGGAATTGTCTGCCGATTTTGATATGCTTACCCAAGGGCGTAAAAGCCAGCCGTTAAGCAGTACAAATACCGTGATATGTCCGGAAAATGTGTTTGTGGAAGAAGGTGCAATAGTGGAATGTGCTGTTATTAACGCTAGAAATGCCAAAGTATATATAGGCCCCCATGCTGAAATAATGGAAAATGCCGTATTGCGCGGCAGTGTTGCATTGTTGGAACATGCTCAGGTAAAGGTGGGTGCAAAAATATACGGAGCCACCACGGTGGGTCCGTATTCCAAAGTCGGCGGAGAACTCAGCAATGTGGTTATTTTTGGATATAGCAACAAGGCACACGACGGCTTTATGGGCAACAGCGTGTTGGGGGAATGGTGTAATATAGGTGCCGATACCAATACTTCCAATTTGAAAAATAATTATGATATAGTCAAATTGTGGAATTATAAAGACGGAGGATTCCAAAAAACAGGGCTGCAATTTTGCGGTTTGATGATGGGAGATCATTCCAAATGCGGTATCAATGTGATGTTCAATACCGGTACCGTTGTCGGCGTATCGGCCAATATATTCGGTTCGGGCTACCAGCGTAATTTCTATCCCTCTTTTCATTGGGGCGGAGGAAATGTGCCTGTTACGGACTATAAATTGGATGTGGCGATAGAAGTCGCCAAAAGAGTTTATGCCCGACGCAATAAAACTTTTAATGATACAGATGCACAAATATTGTATTCTGTATATAACCTTACGGAAGAATATAGAGTAAAATATTAATTAATAAAACACTGAAAGAATATTAAACTAATAGTTTAAATAATTGATTGTATGAAAAAGAAAATAAAGATATTGGGTGATAATGACGATTTGAAAGATATAATAGAAGGAGATTCCGGTATAGTGCCATTGCTGAATGAAAAAGAATCGGCGGACATGATGGAAGTGGCCATACCGCCGGTATTGCCTATATTAGCATTGCGGAACACGGTGTTGTTTCCCGGAGTGGTAATGCCTATTACGGTGGGAAGAAAAAAATCGTTGAAATTGGTGCAAGAGGCATACGACAATAAAGATTTGATAGGAACGCTTACTCAAATAGATGAAAATGTGGAAGATCCCGGTGACGGAGATTTGTATCATGTGGGAGTGTTGGCACGAATAATCAAATTATTCGATATGCCCGACGGCACCAAAACATTAGTTGTGCAAGGTATTAAAGCCATTAAAACAGGTTCGGTTATATCAGATGGAAAATATCTGTTGGGAGTGGATGTGACGGATTATCCTTGTAACGATTTCCAAACGGAAATATTGGAGAAAAAAGAATTCAATGCCACCATATCTTCATTATCGGATATGATGACCAAATTTCTCAAATTATCGGTGGGTCCCATCCCAGAAGAAGCCTTTTTTGCTTTTAAAAGCTTGAACAACAGGGTGTTTATGATTAATTTTATCATTTCCAACCTGCCGATAGAAGTCAGTAAAAAACAGAGAATATTGGAAATATCCAATATAGAAGAAAGGGCGATGGCTGTTTTGGTGGAATTGTCACAAGTATTGCAGATGGCGCAATTGAAAGTGCAGATACAAAAGAAGGCCAAATTGGAACTGGATAAGCAGCAAAAAGAATATTTTTTGAACCAGCAGTTGAAAACCATTCAGGAGGAATTGGGGGACAATGGTGTGGACAGTGCCGTGGCGGAATTGAAAGAGAAAACCAAGAATAAAAAATGGGATGCCAAAACCAAGCAACATTTTGAAAAGGAATTGCAGAAGTTGCAGCGTATGAATCCCATGGCACCGGATTTCACCACTCAATTGAATTATCTGGATTTGATGGCGGAATTGCCGTGGAATGAATATACTGCCGACAATTTGGATTTGGAAAAAGTCCGCACTGTGTTGGATGAAGACCATTTCGGCTTGGATAAAATCAAGGAGCGCATAGTGGAATATTTGGCCGTATTGAAACTTAAGGGAGATATGAAGTCGCCCATTTTGTGTTTTGTAGGTCCTCCGGGTGTAGGTAAAACTTCTTTGGGAAAAAGCGTGGCCAGGGCCATGAACAGGAAATATATACGCATGTCGCTCGGCGGCATGCACGACGAATCGGAAATTCGCGGACATAGAAAAACCTATATAGGGGCCATGCCGGGAAGAATAGTGGAAAATATTCGTAAAGCCGGTTCGTCCAATCCTGTGTTTGTTTTGGATGAAATAGACAAACTGTCGGGCATGACCATACAAGGGGATCCTTCTGCTGCCATGCTTGAAGTGTTGGATCCGGAGCAAAACAGTGAGTTTTATGATAACTATTTGGATACCACCTTTGATTTATCCAGAATATTGTTTATTGCTACAGCCAATAGTTTGAACACCATACATCCCGCTTTGCGGGACAGAATGGAGGTGATAGAACTCAGCAGCTATTTGGTGGAAGAAAAAATCAATATAGCCAAACGTCATCTTATTCCAAGACAAATTAAAGAACATGGTCTGAAAGTGAAAGATATCAGTTTCAGCGACAAAGTGATAGAACATATCATTACCGACTACACACGTGAAGCCGGTGTGAGAATATTGGAAAAATTATTGGCAAAAATAATCCGTAACCGCGCATGTAAAATGGTAAAAGGTGAAAATTATTCCAAGGCTGTCAAACAAAATGAATTGGCAACCATTTTGGGAGTGCCTATTTACAAGTCGGATGATGATTATAAAACCAATATGATAGGTGTGGCTAAGGGTTTGGCATGGACAGCGGTAGGCGGAGAAGTGCTGTTTGTGGAAACAGCTTTGTCGGAAGGCAAAGGAAATATCACTCTTACCGGCAATCTCGGTGATGTGATGAAAGAATCGGCCACCATTGCTTATGAATATATGAAAATACATGCCAAAGATTTTCATATAGATATGGATATGATCAACAAAAAAGACGTGTATGTGCATTTTCCGGAAGGTGCTATACCCAAAGACGGACCGTCTGCGGGAATCACCATCCTTACAGCGCTTATTTCTACTTTTACACATACTCCCATACGTCCGAATTTGGCCATGACAGGAGAAATAACCTTACGGGGAAAAATTACTCCTATAGGAGGCGTAAAAGAGAAAATATTAGCCGCCAAAAGAGCAAATATCACCACCTTGGTATTGCCCGCAGCCAATAGAAAAGATGTGGAAGATATAGAAAAAGAATATGTTGAAGGATTGGAGTTCCATTATTTTGACAATATGTCCGATGCATTGAAATTTAATTTAACGGTTAAATAATCATGCTGTATAAATATCATAAGATATTCCTTGTTTGTCTGACGGCATTGTTTGTTCAAAATAGCTGGGCCTATAATGAAGATTCCGTATATGTGGTGTCATTTGCAGACAAACCGAATTATGAGGCCAACCATACCATGGAATTTTTGTCACCGAGGGCATGGAATAAATATCAAAAGGCACATCTTACGGCAGGGGAAGCAGAGGCTCCCTTGTATTCTGTGTATGTGGATTCGGTGTTGCAAATGAGCCATGCAACTATGTACACATGGTCAAAATGGTTCAATTATATAGTTATAGAATGCTCTTCGGAATATATCGGCAGGATAGCGGCCTGTTCTTTTGTGCGGGAAGTGCTGCCTGTCAACCGATATACTCCGGCCTTTTATATCACCGCTGCCGATACAGTTACGCAAGACAGGGTATATCAGCCTGTATTGCAAGATACCATGCATATTACTATTGATAGTTTGCTGTACGGACCATTATATACACAAATAGCCATGCACAACGGACAATGGTTGCATCAGGAAGGGTATCAGGGAGAAAATATGCTCATAGCGGTGATAGACGGCGGTTTTTTATGGATGGATACGGCGGATTTCTGGGAAGATGTACGCCAAAAAGCATTATATGCCGCTTATGATCTCACCATAGATTCGGGAGATATGTTTTCAAGCCAAACGCACGGGAATTTTGTTACCTCCATAATGGCTTCCAATATGCCTTATGTGGCAGTGGGAACAGCACCTGAAGCCTCGTATGCATTGATAAAAACGGAATGCAATGATTTCGAATCCAGATTGGAGGAGTTCTTTTTGGTGCGGGGTGCTGAAATTGCGGATAGCATAGGCGCTGACGTTGTAAATGTGTCGTTGGGATATACCACCTTTGACTATGAAAGCGATAACCGCGGTTATGAAGACATAGACGGGCTGCATTCTGTAGCATCGTTCGCATTGTCACGGTTGATGCAGAAATGCACTTTTGTGTGCGTGGCTGCCGGTAATGACGGTAATAAAGAATGGGGACACATAGGCGCCCCCGCCGACGGAAAGAAAATATTGACAGTAGCCGCCGTCAAATCCGACAGCAGCGCGGCTTCGTTTACTTCCCGGGGCGGCTTTCCTTGGGCTCCGCATAAACCGGATATTGCCGCTATAGGTGACAGCGCCTTTTATTATCATTCTTTGCAAAATACAACGTTATACGGCAACGGAACCTCTTTTGCCACACCTGTCATCACAGGATTGGCAGCCTGTTTGTATCAAGCCTTCCCCGATTATTCTCCTTCGGAAATAAAGCAGGCTATATTGCAAAGCGCTCATTTTTATACCGACGGAACTGCTTTCAGCGATACTGTAGGATACGGTATCCCCAATTTTTATATTGCATACAAAATGTTGGAACAAACATTAAGTGTCAGACAAATACAAGCCGACAACACATTATACACTTATCCCAATCCCGTAAAAAACATTTGTACCTGTGTATTGCCTCACAACGGTATGG
>JAFZXM010000019.1 GCA_017616775.1 Bacteroidales bacterium | reverse complement strand
GCAAAATTTCCTTGCAAAGCAAGCTTTGCAGCTAAATTTTCACTCACTTCCACTTTAGTCCATCCTCTGACAAGAAAACCGCTTCGCGAGAAAACCGCCACCAAAGGTGGCAGAAAACGGCGGATTCGCATTGGCTAACCGATTACGATTATTTCATGGTACAACGTCGGCATACCACAGGGGCATTCGATGAAAAAGCGTTAAAAAAACTAGCGGAACGCCAAGCTCCCCCTTGGGGAAGGTTTTCAGCTTGTCTTGCTGTGGAATGAGAATCCCCACGGCCCCCTTGGAAGGGGGAGGTTGGAGACGTTTTACGTTGGTGTTACAGCCGTTACCATATCCTAAAGGGCTTGCAGGAGGGTACAACCGTTTTTCACGTAATGGCATTTTCAGCACATACAACTGATGGCAAAGGTTTTCTTTAATTGTAAAAAAAAACAAAAAAACAACAGTCATTAACGCCAAAAAATGTTATCTTTGCTTTCTTATTGCAGCATTAGATGATAAAGAGCATATCCATAAGCAAAAGAATCGTGATAGTCATCGGCTTGCTCACCATTTGGATAATAGTGGGTTTGAACCGGTTGAATGCCGTCAAAAGCAGAGATATGATCATTGCCCGTTCATGCGATATTCAAGGTTCGGAAATGAGCATCTTGCAATACCGTTATCAAGACAAAACATACAAGCATATATACCAAAACAATATGAATATTCCCGCCCAAGTGCCGATATTGGTGCAAAAAAAGCATCCGGACAGGTATCTGTTTTATACTTTTTGGGGATTTTGGAATATAGGACTTGTTGCCGGAATATTTTTTTCGGCAGTATGGCTTGTTTATTGTCAGGTGATATATGCCCGTCAGGATAGAATCACCTGGATGGATACCGCTTTTCAACGCATTCAAAAAGCCTATGAACGACGAAGACTTGAACAATAAAACCGTCAGCATCAAAACCTTGGGGTGCAAGCTGAATTTTGCCGAAAGTGCCACCATAGAGCAGCATTTGGCTATGCAGGGGTTTACTATAGTACACGGGGACAGCTGTGCGGACGTATATATCATCAACACCTGTGCCGTAACAGAAACGGCGGAAAGAAAATGCAGGCAAATGATCAATCATCTGCACATTCTCAATCCTGCCGCCAAGATAGTGTTGGTGGGGTGCTACAGTGCTTTGGAGCAAGCACAAACTTTGATATCGGAGGTGGATATGATATTGGGCAGTCACAATAAAATGCAGATATTGAAAAGCATACGTAATTTGTTTGACTCCCCTTCTTCCCCTCTTGCGGATGCGGATGAGGATGAGGACAGTTTTTTTTCTTCCTATTCTTTGCATGAGCGCACCCGTTCGTTTTTAAAAATACAAGACGGATGCGACTATCACTGCAGCTATTGCACGGTATGTATTGCCCGGGGAAAAAGCCGCAGCGACAGCATAGAACATGTGATAGACAATGCCCGGAAAATAGTGGCCGGCGGTATTAAGGAAATAGTGCTTTCGGGTGTCAATATCGGTGATTTCAAAGTCAACCGCCAGCCGGCATTTTTGCACCTGCTGCAACAACTGGTACAGGTTGACGGCTTGGAACGCATCAGGATATCATCCATAGAGCCCGATTTGCTCAGTGACGAAATCATCGGTTTTGCAGCAGAGCACAAACAGATACTTCCTCATTTTCATATTCCCTTGCAATCGGGCAACAATCGTATTTTGGCACTGATGCGCCGCCGTTATCAGCGGGAATTGTTTGCCCGGAAGGCATCATACATCAAACAGTTGATGCCGCATGCCTGCATTGCGGCCGATGTGATAACGGGTTTTCCCACCGAAACGGAAGAGGATTTTATGGATACCTGTCATTTTATTGCCGATACGCCCGTCAACATGCTGCATGTATTTCCCTACTCCCGCCGTCCGCACACTATTGCAGCCGCCATGGAAGGACAGGTGGAACAGGCTGTCAAAAACAAACGCACCAAACTGCTGATATCGCTTTCCGACAGCAAAAAGAAGCAATTCTACGCACAACATCAGGGGCAATGTTTTTCCGCACTGATAGAGCATAAAAAAGAAAACGGCTGTTTATTTGGTTTTACCGAAAATTATATTAAAGTGAAAGTGGATGCCCGTCTGCATTTGGAAGGGCAAATTATCACTGCACGGCTTATGGATACCGATGCCGACGGCATATATAATATAAAAATAGTATAATATGGCAAAAGAATTTGAACCCATAGTTGTCAACAGAATCAGTTATACCACTGAAATTAACGGCAATATCACCACCGATAACGATATAAGGATAGACGGCAAGGTGACAGGCGACATCACCTCCTTGCTACGCATAGTGTTGAGTGAAAGCGGTAATATACAAGGTGATATACAATGCAGCAATTGTGATATTGCGGGGGTGGTAAACGGGAATATCACCGTTGCCGAAACCCTTACCATACAGTCCACCGCCCGGATTCAAGGCAATATCACGGCACACAAATTGGTGATAGAACAAGGTGCTGTATTTAGCGGACATTGTAAAATGAAAGACATCAGCGATGAACAAGCGGAATAATACCGAGCCCCTGCACAATTTTGCCAAATATTCCTCCATGGCCATGCAAATGATGGTGATTATCTGTCTGTTTTGCTTTGCCGGCTACAAATGCGACCAATGGACAGGCTGGCGGTTTCCGCTTTTTACCATCCTATTGTCATTGTCGGG
Source organism: Bacteroidales bacterium (assembly GCA_017616775.1). Classification (GTDB taxonomy): domain Bacteria; phylum Bacteroidota; class Bacteroidia; order Bacteroidales; family WCHB1-69; genus UBA1205. The sequence goes on along the minus strand of JAFZXM010000019.1, from coordinate 45,733 downwards.
GGTATGCATAGGCATATATGTATCGGTAAAAGATTTTTTGCAAAAAAAAGATAAAAAATAAGCGTTTTCAAAAATGATTTCGTAATTTTGCATTTTCAAAAACAAATAGGAATGTTCAAAAAACTATATGGTCAATATATAAAATTCCTGCTGATATTCAGCATTATAATAGCAGTTATATATATATGCTTCAGATTATGGCTGCCGTTTTTGGTATCGGTAAATCTTCCATTTTTGATTATAGCCTTTTTATTAGTGACGGCTATTATGCATTATTTTGTAGCCCAAGCCGATGCACAAAGAATAGAATTCAGGCCCGACATCAATATCAGCAAAGAGGAGCGTATGAAGATGCTCACCGCAATAGAAAGAAAATTTATCACACGCTATTTATTGGTCACTACCGTTAAATTGTTGGGGTTTTTAGTCCTGTTAACACTTTACGCCTGTTTCAATCGTCAAGATTTTTTGTTGTTCGGTGCGAATTTTCTGGTTATATATATAATGTATAGCCTGTTTGAAATCATCTATTTGAAAAAACCTGTAGTAGGAAAGAAATCATAATAATAAAAATATAAAAACAAAACAATATTCCAAAAATATCCGACAAAGGCATGGCGATGCCGTCATCTCCCATCAGAAAATTGGTTCCGTTTTCTGATGCAGCCAAACAAAGAGGAATTAAAGTGTATCATCTCAATATTGGCCAGCCTGATATAGAGACGCCCAAAGGAGCCATCAAAACATTGCAAAACACCGAAATAGGTGTTTTGGCGTATTCCCATTCGGCAGGAAATTTATCATGCCGCAAAAAATTGGTGGAATATTACAAAAGATGGAATATAGAAGTGGGTGCTGATGAAATCATCATCACCAACGGAGGTTCTGAAGGCATACAATTTGCTTTCAACGCATGTATGGACCCCGGCGACGAGGTAATCATACCGGAACCTTTTTATGCCAACTACAATGGCTTTGCCCTTACCGCAGGTGTGGTGGTAAAACCGATAGTATCGGTGATAGACAACGGTTTTGCCCTTCCGCCGATAGAAGAATTTGAAAAGGTGATCACGCCGAAAACCAAAGCCATTATGATATGCAATCCTAACAATCCTACAGGATATTTGTATTCTCAAAAGGAATTGCAGACATTGGCACAGATAGTAAAGAAATACGATTTGTTCTTATTCTCCGACGAAGTGTATCGTGAATTTGCATACGACGGTGCCGATGTATTTTCCGTTATGAATTTAAAAGAGATAGAACAAAACGTGGTGATGCTGGATTCCGTATCCAAACGTTACAGTGCCTGCGGTGCCCGTATCGGTATGTTTGTCACCAAAAACAAAGAGGTGTACAATACAGCCATGAAATTTGCTCAAGCACGCTTGAGTCCCCCTTCATTCGGACAAATTTTCACCGAAGCAGCCGTGGATACGCCTCAAAGTTATTTTGATGCCGTTTTGAATGAATATATTGCCCGTAGAAATTGCATAGTGGAAGCCATCAACAAAATGCCGGGCTGCTTCTGCCCCACTCCTAAAGGTGCTTTCTATGCAGTTGCCCGCCTGCCTATTGACGATTCCGATAATTTCTGCAAATGGTTGTTGGAAGAATTTTCATACGAAAACCAAACAGTTATGTTGGCTCCGGCAACAGGATTTTATTCTGCAAAAGGTAAAGGCAAAGACGAAGTCAGAATCAGTTACTGCCTAAAAGTAAGTGATTTACAAGCAGCTATGAAATGTTTGGAAGAAGCCTTGAAAGTATATCCGGGCAGAACCAAATAGTACATAATCATTCTATTCATAAAAAGCGGAACAAATTGCTTTGTTCCGCTTTTTTTAATGTAAAAAACGCCCGTTACCTCTTTTAGTGCCGAGAAATACTCCTCAAAATCGTATATACACTTCTTTACTCGTTTTTCCCTTCCTGTTTTTTATTTTTTTTAACGATTAAAAGACGGAATCCTACCGGGGTTTCAATATTGCAAACATCATCTATATCACAAAAAGTCAAATCTTTTGACGCTCCTCCTTTTACAATTTTACCATCTTGCGTATATTCTGCAACATTATCCGTAATTCCTGTCAAAACGTATTTCTTTTTTTTCATCAATTCCAACGGATGTTGAGTAGTTAGTTTTGCCTTTTTAACAATTCGTTCATAATCAGCCTCTGCAGGAAGACTATAATGCCACTTTGACGATTGGCGTTCTTTTCCGACTCCAAATTCCATCCATTGGCAATAAGCTTCCGCCTGTTGACGACTGATTATAGACATTGGAGTGCACATCAAGCGTTGTATATATTGATGGAATGATTCTCCATCATATCGAGCTTCGTTACCTTTTAGGGGAAACGAGTATCCGTAAACGCGTTTAAATGTAATTGTATCAGGTATTATCGATAGATATTTTTCCGAATATTCTCCATAATATTGTCTCATTATATAACAAAAAAAAGCATAATCATCAACTGAAACTTCTTTGGTACATATTCTTTTATGCTTAGCAACTTTAATATATACATTGAATGTATTGCATTTGTTTATTTTTCGCATAGGGGGTGATGCTTGCATTCTTGCAGATATAAACATAATGAATAGCAGCAATATGCTATACTTCAAAATACCATTGTAAAACTTCTTGTATGTTTCCATTTTCGTCTTCCTCCATTATTTTTCGTAAAGAAATATGATGCCAAGATTTCGCTAAAATTATCTCTATTTGAGATTGTTCTAAGTGATATATATTTTTAATTTCATTCTCATTTTTAAACACGATTCGCCGCTGGTTTTGCCGCCCTTTTGGTACTTTCTACACTTCCCATCTCCATGAGTGAGGACCTATTCTTTTCCACATTGTTGTCGGTTCATACATAACTACAAAATTTTTAATTAATATTTTGCAAATATAGTAAAAAAAATAATACGACAATTAATTTTTTAAAAACTTTTTTAGGGGTAAAATTATTATAATTGCCATTGAATATTTTTTTTGGGGTTTTATGGTTTTTATTAAAAAAAAATACTACCTTTGCCAATCTAATATCTGTGTATTGTGTTTTATCACTTTTATGAAAATAGAGGAAAAACATGAAAAACAGTTTAAATTAAAATATTGATATTAAATTCAAACAATTATTAACATTCAATTAATCTAAACATGGAGAAAATAAAATCTTTGGCAGATCTCAAGAAAAAAAGAGACGATCTCCAAGCGAACTTAAGTTTGCGTGAACGTGGTGACAACGTAGAAAACTTGGTGCAAATCAAAGTAGCCATGGCAACTTGCGGTATTGCTTCCGGAGCAAAGCAAGTGATGGATTTTCTTATTGAAAATTTGGATAAGAAAAATGTTCCTGCCGTAGTTACTCAAACCGGTTGCATGGGTTATTGTTATGCAGAACCTACCATTGAAGTCAAAAAACCGGGTCAAGATCCAATCGTATTCGGCTATGTAAACGTACAAAAAGCTGAAGAAATTGTGGACAAATACATACTCGGCAATGAGTTGGTGGAAGGAATTATTCCTGTTAATTACGAAAAAATAGATAAATAAACAATAAGGAGGTTTTTCAATGTCAAATTACAAGTATCACATATTGATTTGTGGCGGTACAGGATGTCATGCATCTGAAAGTGCTACAATCAAAACAAATTTTGAAAAGATTTTAGCAGAAAAGAACCTTTCCAATGACGTACAAGTAATAGGTACCGGTTGTTTTGGTTTTTGCGAGAAAGGCCCCATAGTAAAGATTTTGCCTGACAACACATTCTATGTACAGGTGAAACCCGAAAATGTGGAGCTGATTGTTAACGAACACATTATCAAAGGTAGAAAAGTAGAAAGCTTGTTGTATATAGATCCCAAAACGCAACAGCACAAAGAGGATTCCAAGCACATGGGTTTCTACAAAAAGCAAATGCGTATAGCATTGCGTAACTGTGGTTTCATCAATCCTGAAAACATTGACGAATACATAGCACGCGATGGTTATAAAGCTTTGGCCAGTGTATTGGAAAGAAATGATCCCGAAGGCACTATTGAAGATATCAAGAAAGCAGGTCTTCGCGGTCGTGGTGGTGCCGGTTTCCCTACCGGTGTTAAATGGGGCTTATGCCGTCAGAACAAGGCAGATCAAAAATATATGATTTGCAATGCCGACGAAGGAGACCCCGGTGCATTTATGGACCGTTCCATTTTGGAAGGTGACCCTCACACCGTTATTGAAGCAATGGCCATAGGCGGTTTTTGTATAGGAGCTACCAAAGGTTTGATTTATATTCGTGCAGAATATCCTTTAGCAATACATCGTTTGCAGGTGGCTATCGGTCAAGCCCGCGAAATAGGATTACTCGGCAAAGATATTTTAGGTTCAGGTTTTGACTTTGACATAGAGCTCAGATACGGTGCCGGCGCATTTGTATGCGGTGAAGAAACGGCATTAATCCACTCTATGGAAGGTTTGCGCGGTGAACCTACATTTAAACCTCCATTCCCTGCAGTGGAAGGTTATTTAAAGAAACCCTCAAACGTAAACAATGTGGAAACATTCGCCAATATTCCCGTTATTATTAACAAAGGATGGGAATGGTTCTCTTCCATAGGAACAGAAAAATCCAAAGGTACGAAAGTGTTTGCTTTGGCAGGTCAAATCAACAATGTGGGTTTGATAGAAGTTCCCATGGGTATTACTTTACGTGAAATTATATATGAAATCGGTGGCGGTATTAAAGGCGGCAGAAAATTCAAAGCCGTTCAAACAGGTGGTCCTTCCGGCGGTTGTTTGACCGAGAAGTTCCTGGACACCCCCATTGATTATGAAAACCTTGTAGCAGCAGGTTCTATGATGGGTTCAGGTGGTATGATAGTAATGGATGAAACATCTTGTATGGTTTCCGTTGCCAAATTCTATTTGGACTTTACCGTTGAAGAATCTTGCGGCAAATGTTCTCCTTGCCGTATCGGTAACAAGAGACTCCATGAGATTCTTGAAAAAATCACCAACGGTAACGGAACCATGGAAGATTTGGACGAGCTTCGTAACCTTGCCCACGTTATCAAAGACACCGCTCTCTGCGGTTTGGGACAAACATCACCCAACCCGGTATTGTCCACCATCGACAATTTCTGGGATGAATATGTAGCCCACGTTGTAGATAAGAAATGTCCTGCCGGTCAGTGCAAAGCTTTGAAACAATATGTCATAGATCCTCAAAAGTGTAAGGGTTGTACCGCTTGTGCAAGAAATTGTCCTGTGAATGCAATTTCAGGTACAGTGAAGAATCCGCACGAAATCGACCAAAAGGCTTGTATCAAATGCGGCACTTGCTACGAAAAATGTAAGTTTAACGCAATTAGTATAATATAAAAAGCTCATAATCAATGGATACAATAAAATTAATAATAGATAATAGAGAAGTTGAAGTGCCGAAAGGTACCACTATTCTGAAAGCAGCTCAAAAATTAGGTATTGATATCCCTACCCTTTGCCATTTTGAGTTGGAAGGTTTGGGTGTGCATAACAAACCCGGCGGATGCCGTATATGTGTGGTGGAAGTGGAAAAACGCAGAAATCTTGCACCCGCATGCGTTACCGAATGTATGGAAGGTATGGTTGTTAAAACCAACTCTATCCGTGTTATCAACGCCCGCAAAACCGTATTGGAGTTAATACTCAGCGATCACCCTGCAGATTGTTTGCAATGTGCCAAGAGCGGCAGATGTGAATTACAAGACCTCGCCATCCGCTTTGGCATTCGTGAAAATCCTTATATAGGCGGCAATCATGAAATGTCAAGTTATCAAGTGGAAGTTTCTCCTTCCATTATCCGAGACATGAACAAATGTATTATGTGCCGTCGTTGCGAAACCATGTGTAACGAAATGCAGACAGTAGGTGCATTATCAGCTATTGAACGTGGTTTCCCCGCAGTGGTTTCCACCGCTTTCAACCAACATTTGGATCACTCTCCCTGTACTTTCTGCGGTCAGTGTGTAGCTGTATGCCCTGTAGGTGCTTTAACTGAAGTTGACCATACTTCAAAAATCATCCGTGCTATTGCCGATCCTACCAAAACCACCGTTGTTCAAGTAGCTCCTGCTGTTCGTGTAGCTCTTGGCGAAGAATTCGGTATGGAACCCGGCAGCATAGTTACCGGTAAATTAACAGCTGCCTTAAAAGCGCTCGGTTTCGACTATGTATTCGATACCGATTGGAGTGCTGACTTAACCATTATGGAAGAAGGTACCGAATTGATAGGCCGTTTGACCAAATATTTGGCCGGCGACAAGAGTGTTCCTCTTCCTATACTCACATCCTGCTGCCCTGCATGGGTTAATTTCTTCGAACATCAGTTCCCCGATATGAGAAATCTGCCTTCAACAGCCAAATCACCCCAACAAATGTTCGGTGCTATCGCTAAATCGTATTTTGCAGAAAAAATCAACTGCAAACGTGAAGACATGGTTAGCGTATCGGTAATGCCTTGTTTGGCTAAGAAATACGAATGCAGTCGTGACGAATTCAAAGTAAACGGCAATCCGGATGTTGACTACTCTATTTCCACCAGAGAATTGGCCCGTTTAATCAAATTGGCCAATATCGATTTCACCGCTCTTCCTGAAGCTGAATTCGACAGTCCTCTTGGTGAATCTACAGGTGCTGCAGTTATCTTCGGTACTACCGGCGGTGTAATTGAAGCAGCTGTCCGTACTGCCTACGAAGTGATTACTAAGAAGCCTCTTCCGAAGATAGACTTCGAAGAACTTCGTGGTTTGGAAGGTGTGCGTTCCGCCACCATTGATGTTGACGGTTTGAAACTGAATATCGGTATCGCTCACGGTTTGAGCAATGCCCGTAAATTATTGGAAGACATCAAGGCAGGCAAATGCCAATTCCATGCTATCGAAATTATGGCATGTCCCGGTGGCTGTATAGATGGTGCAGGCCAACCGCAACACCATGGTAATAGCGATATTATCAAGGCCCGTTGGGAAGCTATCTATCGTGCCGATAAAGAAATGCCTATTCGTAAATCACACGAAAATCCATCCATCCAAGCTATCTACAAAGAATACCTGGGAGAACCTTGTGGACACAAATCTCACGAATTACTCCACACGCATTACTTTGACAGACAGACTACAGTGGAAGTGGATGTAGACAAAAAGTAGTTAGTAATCAAGAAAAAACAAAAGAAATGGATAAGATAATCATTAAAATGAAAAAAGAAGTTCGGGAGAAAATTATTGAAATATGCAATCGCTTCAATAATAATCCCGGCGAATTGATTAACGTTTTGCATCAAACGCAAGATTTCTTGGGCTATCTGCCTGCAGAAGCACAAGAATTGATAGCTGAATGTCTGCATATTCCTACAGCAAAAGTATATGGAGTGGTATCTTTCTACGCATTTTTCACTATGACACCGAAAGGCAAATATCCTATTTCCGTATGCTTGGGAACAGCATGTTATGTACGTGGTGCGGAAAAAATATTGGATGCATTCAAGAAAGAATTAAATCTGGAAGTGGGTCAAACCACTCCTGACGGTTTGTTCTCCCTCACTTGTCTTCGTTGCGTAGGCGCTTGCGGCTTGGCTCCTGTTGCCATGGTTGGCGATAAAGTTTATGGCCGTTTGGCTCCTGCTGATGTTAAAAACATAGTAAAAGAATACAAAGACAAAGAAGGTTTGTAAAATATGAACCATACCTCACAAAGGCTGCCGCAAGGCAGCCTTTTTTTTGTTCACGCTTATACAGCAAAAATCATCAGCCTGATGATATATTAAACGGAAAAATGTTACCTTTGCAAAAAAAAAGCAAAATGGCAAAACAAACAGTGGGAATACCTCGCGGCACACGGGATTTTATGCCGCACGAAATGATAAAACGAAACTATATTTTTCATATCATCAAATCCACCTTTGAGCAATTCGGTTTTATGCCCATAGAAACCCCTTCCATGGAGAATTTGTCCACCCTTATGGGTAAATACGGTGAAGAAGGCGACAGACTGTTGTTCAAAGTGCTCAATTCAGGTGATTTTACCCAAAACACAGATTTTACGGCTTCGCCTAATAAAATAGCCGCAGCTATTTGTGAAAAAGGGCTGCGATACGACCTCACCGTTCCTTTTGCCCGTTTTGTTGTACAACACCGCAATGAATTGTCCTTTCCTTTCAAACGCTATCAGGTGCAGCCTGTGTGGCGTGCCGACCGACCGCAAAAAGGCAGATACAGGGAATTTTACCAATGCGATGCCGATGTGATAGGCAGTGATTCATTGTTGAACGAAGTGGAACTTATTTTGTTAATAGACAGCGTTTTCCAAAAATTAGACCTCAGCGTGAACATTCTTATCAACAATAGAAAAATACTCAGCGGCATTGCTCAATATATAGGCTGCGAAGATAAAATCACCGATATTACGGTTGCCATTGACAAAATGGACAAAATAGGCTTGGAAAAAGTGAATGAAGAGCTGAAAAGCAAAAATATCAGCCAAGAAGCCATAGAAAAATTACAACCTGTTATCTGTTTGGAAGGCAATAACATGGAAAAACTGGAAAAGCTTTCCGACATACTTATTCATAGCCAAACAGGCATGAAAGGCATAGAAGAATGCAGAGAAATATTATCCTATTTCAACGACATTCACATTCAAAACCAAATACATTTGGACCTCACTTTGGCACGCGGACTTAATTATTATACAGGTACCATTTTTGAAGTCAAGTCCACGCAGTTGCCCATGGGCAGCATTACCGGAGGCGGACGGTACGACAACCTCACCGGCATTTTCGGATTGGACAACATGTCCGGCGTAGGCATCAGCTTCGGTATAGAGCGTATTTTCGACATATGGAGCGAACTGCATGCCGACGAGCAGCCGGCGGACGGCGGCACACAAATATTGTTTATCAATTTCGGCAATAAGGAGGAACGTTACGCTTTGCATGCGGCCATGCAATTAAGGGCTTTGAACATCAAGGCGGAGGTATATCCCGAAAATGTGAAAATAGGCAAACAGATAAAATATGCCGACAGCAAACAGATACCTTATGTCATTATGGCCGGCGAAGAGGAAATGAAAGCAGGCAAATACCTGCTCAAAAACATGCTTACCCGCAATCAAACACTTGTAAATTTTGAAGATATAAAACCAATAGTTGAACAATAAATATAAAATATATGAAACAATTTAAAATTTTGAGCAAGCCCCTCACCCTTAAAAATGTATATTACATTTTACGCGATACCCCAAAATTGGAATTATCCAACACGGCTATCCAAAATATCACCAAATGCAGAGAATATCTGGATAACAAGGTAAAAAACAATGCAGCGCCCATTTACGGAGTAACCACAGGATTCGGTTCTTTGTGCAATACCAGCGTATCGGAAAAAGATTTGGGCAAATTGCAAGAGAATTTGATGATGAGCCATGCCTGCGGCATGGGAGAAGAAGTGCCGCAAGAAATAGTCAAACTCATGCTCTTGCTCAAAATACAATCCTTATCCTACGGACATTCCGGAGTGCAATTGGCAACGGTACAACGTTTGGTGGATATGTTCAACCGTAAAATATATCCCATAGTATATCAACAGGGTTCCTTAGGCGCTTCCGGCGATTTGGCCCCATTGGCCCACATGTGCCTGCCCATTATAGGATTGGGTGAAGTATATTACAGAGGCAAACGCTATAGCGGTGCTGAAATCAACGAAAAAATGAAATGGAAACCTATCAAGCTTAAATCCAAAGAAGGATTGGCATTGTTAAACGGCACCCAGTTCATGTCAGCATATGCCGCCTATTTAATACTCAAAGCCCAAAAGATAGTATTTTTGGCAGATTTGATAGGTGCTATTTCCCTGGATGCTTTCAACGGACGGGTGGAACCGTTTATGGAACTGGTTCACATGGTAAGGCCTCATGCCGGACAATTGAACACCGCCAACAATATTATGGAATTTCTAAAGGGTTCGGAAATAGTACAACAAGAAAAACGACATGTACAGGACCCCTACTCTTTCCGCTGCATGCCGCAAGTGCACGGTGCAAGTAAAGATGCTATTGATCACATTGCCAATGTGATTGAAACCGAAATCAACTCCGTAACCGATAATCCCACCGTATTTCCCGATGCCGACCTGGTGATTTCCGCCGGCAATTTCCACGGACAACCGCTGGCTATCAATTTGGATTTCCTAAGCATAGCCATGGCCGAATTGGGCAATATATCCGAAAGAAGAGTTTACCAACTCATAGACGGCAAACGTGATTTGCCTCCGTTCCTGGTAGCCAAACCGGGCTTAAATTCCGGATTTATGATTCCGCAATATACGGCAGCTTCCATAGTGAACCAAAACAAATCGCTCACCATGCCCTGCTCTACCGACAGCATCATCTCATCCCAAGGTCAGGAAGACCATGTGAGCATGGGTGCCAACGCAGCCACCAAATGCTATCGTATAGTGGAAAATGTGGAAAAATTATTGGGAATAGAATTATTCAATGCGGCACAAGCATTGGAATTCCGTCGTCCGCTCAAATCCTCACCATTAATAGAACAAATAATAGCACAATATCGCGAAGCGGTACCATTTATTGTCAACGATACCGTTATGTATGACAAAATGCAACTGAGCACCAATTTCATCCAATGTCTGGAAGATTGGTTTGAATTTGAATAAAACGCCATGCATCCGGATATTGTGCAATATCCGGATGCACTTTTTAAGTATCGTATTCATTCAAAATTTTTTTTCATGAAAAAAATCAGCACCGCACTACTCCTAATGCTGTTGGGAGTGACCTGTTTATACGGACAAACTCCGTCTGACACCGTATCCAAGGCGATAAATATCGGCTGGGAGCGCCATCACCTCTACTCCTGTGATGGGGAAAGAATTCTTCACCCCGACAAATTATTTGCCGATACACCGGCAGCATACACATGGCAAAAAGGCATCCGGCAACAAAAAACAGGAAAAGCCCTGTTGATTTCCGCAGGAGCATTAACAGCATGCGGTTTTGTTGTTTACGGCATAGCTATAGGCGGATTGGACAGGGGAACATCAATTGCCGGCTTAAGCATCATGAGCGCTTCCCTTCCTTTTTATGCGGCAGGAGCAAGCATGTTTGTGATAGGTAAAAAAAATAAAAAAAAGGCTGTCAATATGTATAACGAATACATGGAGAACACACAAGCCTGTATAGGCTTGCATCCGTCTGGCCTGCAATTTTTGGTGCTGTTCTGAGCTGCTGTCTGCTGAGCCGAAATGGTTATAATCAACTATTAATCAACCGATTGACTATCTCCAATTTTTCTTCCAGCAGTTCCCTGGTGCGGGCTTCGGCAATAAAGCGCAAATAGGGTTCTGTATTGGAAGGGCGGACATTGAACCACCAATCTTTAAACTCCACTCTGTAACCGTCAAAATCGTAATAGGCTTCATAGGGTTCGCTATTGCAAAAACAGTCTCTTATTTTATCCATTACCGCTTGCTTGTCGCTTACCGTATAATTGATTTCACCGGAATTGGCATATACGCTTATTTTTTTTATCACCTGCGATACCGTCAATCCCTTGTTTTTATATTCTGCCAATACATTCAGTATCAATATGGCTGCCAGAATACCGCTATCGGAATAAAAGAAATCTTTAAAATAATAATGTCCTGCCAATTCGCCTCCGAACAAGCCGTCGATTTCCCGCAATTTCATTGCGGCATAAGCTCTTCCGACTCTCCAGACATGCACCTCTGCCCCCATGGCTGTCAAATATTCCGTTACCGACTTGGACGAGCGGATATCCAACAGCACTTTGGCCTGCTGCCGGCAGCGGGGCAAAAAATAATCTCCCAGCAAGGCTATCATTAAATCGGGAGCTATAAACTGACCTTTTTCATCCACAAACATCACCCTGTCGGCATCTCCGTCAAAAATCACACCGATGTCCGCCTTTCTTTGCAGCACCTCCGCTTGCAGCTGCCGCACATTTTGAGGCTCCAAAGGATTGGGCTCGTGGGCGGGAAAATTTCCGTCCATTTGCTGATTGATACAATACGGGCGGGTGCCGAAAATATCGTTTATCAACAAATTAGCCATGCCGTTGGAGGCATCCACCACTATATTCATATTGTTGAAATCCGGTCGGTAACTCAACAAAAATTGTTGATACTCCTCCATCCCCTGCATGGAGATAATTTTTCCCTTATCGGCTACAGGTGTTACCTTTTCGTGTTCCACCTTATATTCCAATTCCTTCAATCCGGTATCGTAGCCTACAGGAATGGCATGCGCCGCTGAAATTTTCAACCCGTTATGATGTTTGGGGTTGTGGGAGGCCGTTATTTGCACCGAAGCATCAAAATGATGACGTTCGGTAAAAAAATACACCATGGGCGTGGTAGCCAAACCCAAATCATACACATCACATCCCGCATGAGTAATACCTTGGGCCAAAGCGGTGAAAATCTCCTCGGAGGACAAGCGTATGTCTCTGCCTACCAATATTTTATTGCATTTTAACAAGGAAGGCAGAAAATACCCTGTTTTATACACCTGTTCTTTGGTAAAATCGGAGCCGTATTCGCCCCTGATATCGTATGCTTTAAATCCTTTTATCATAATTTTCCTTTCACCATTCTGTTTTTTTCATTTATATCTTTTTTGAGTTCTATTTGTGAAAAACCGTGTTCGCGCATCAATTGCACCGTTTCTTCCCCGAAGCGCTCATTGATTTCAAAATAGAGACTTCCTCCTTTTTTTAATATCCGTGTTGCCGTATCCGCAATGGCATGATAAAACACCAAAGGATGCTCATCTTCCACAAACAATGCCTCATGGGGCTCGTGTTCAAGAACTTGTTTGCTCATCAAGGCTTGTTCGCTTCGGCACACATAAGGAGGATTGCTGACAATGACATCATATTGCGGACATCCGTTTTGCTCCTCATAAGGCTTTAATACATCCATTTGTATAAAACGGACAGCCAGATTTTGGGCATAGGCATTCCTGACGGCTACCTGCAAGGCGTCGGCGGAGATATCACATGCCGATATTTTTGCTTGCGGCCATTGCTTTGCCAAAGCCAATGCTATACAGCCGCTGCCTGTACACATATCCAATATGGCGCCGTTGTTTTTTTCGCTTTGCAATATCCATTGCACCAATTCTTCTGTTTCCATACGGGGAATGAGCACATGAGGGTTTACATACAACTGCATATCAAAAAAAAAGGCCCTGCCGGTGACATATTGTATGGGATAATAGCGGCACAGCAGCTCCGTATCCCGCATAACAGCCCGACAGGTATCTTCCTCCACCCTTTTGCCGGAATGCATATTCAAATGAATATAATCATATCCCGTATGATATTCCAGCAGCATATCCGAAACGGTTTTCAATTCGCCGTTTTCATATATGCCTGCCAATCGGTTTCTGACTTCATTTTGAATATCTTTCAATGTCATATTGTCACTGTATCGCCTCCAAAAAATATTTTGCCAAAGATAGAAAAAAAAAATAAGATATTTTCTCTATGGAAAAATATTGTAGCACAAAAAAAAATTATATATTTGCATTCATAGGTTTACTATAACATGCGATATTTGTTTTAAAATGCAAAAGATGAAGAAAATATTGATAACTTTTTTATTGACAATATTTTACATATCATTCACTGATGCACAGGTAGTGGTGCAAGCAGACAGCAATATTCATAACATAATGGAACAGCACATCGCATTGAATGATAAAATGGACGGCAAAATGATAGGATTTTGTGTGCAAATATGTTTTGAATCGGGGAACAATTCCCGCGAAAAAGCAGAAAAAACGCGCATGATGTTTTTATCAAAATATCCGCAAGTGAGTGCCTATGTCACTTTTAAAGAGCCTAATTTCAGGGTTAGAGTCGGAGATTTCAGAACCAGAACCGAAGCCAGAGGATTCAGAGAAAAAATCATGTTTGACTTTCCTTCCAGTTTTGTCATCAAAGATGAAATTCATTATCCCAAACACGAAACCAAAGAGTAAATAAAAATATTATTAATTAATTGATAACAAACTAATAGTTACATGAAAACAACAAGAATTTTTGCAATGTTATTATTGAGTGCGGCAATTGTTTTTAGCGGTTGCGGTCTCAAAAAAATGGTAAAAAAGCAGAGTCAGGTTACTTACTCTGTTAACCCTAATCCGCTTGAAACTCATGGTGGAAAAATGACGATGGAAATCAAAGGAACATATCCTGCCAAATATTTCCATAAAAAAGCGAATTTAACCATAGTACCTGAAATAAAAGCAGAAGACGGTACGACAGTGAAATTGAATCCTATCTATGTAAAAGGTCAAAAGGCTACAGGAGAAGGTCAAACCATAGCATATAAAACAGGAGGAAGCTTTACCTCCACACAAACTGTGGCATACCAGCCTGCTTTTGCCACCAGCACCTTAACAGGTCAGGCACAAGCCACTTTGGGTTCCAAAGAAGCCGGTTTTGACGAAATCTATTTCGGTGACGGTACTATCGCCACTTCCGAACGTATAGTGAACAAACCCGGTTTGGGTTATAAAGACAAAGTATCGGAAGGCACCAATTTCATATTGAGCGACCACGGCTACAACGGTCAGGAAATTGCCACCGCCACAGGTATGATTTATTATGAATTGAACAAAGACAATTTAAATTGGAGCTTGGATTTGAATAAAAAAGATGAAAACAAACAAGCTTTGGCAGGATTGACCGAATTCACCGGCAAATATCCCGAAATAGTAGGTGTGGAAGTAATCGGCTGGGCATCTCCGGAAGGCGAATTGAACCGTAATCAGGAATTATCTTCCAACCGTTCCAAAACAGCTCAAAAATGGTTTGAAGGCGAATACGACAAATACGTTAAAAAAGTAGCTAAAGAACAAAAAGTAAAAGCTGCCGATATTAAGAAAGACATCAAATACACCACCGACGACAAAGGTGAAGACTGGGACGGTTTCCTGGCAGCAGTGGCAGCTTCCAATATCAAAGACAAAGACCAAATATTAAACGTAATCCGTTCTCAAGCCGACAGGGATCAAAAACAACAGCAAATTCGCAATATGATTGCCATTTATAATGAAATAGACGACATATTGCCTAATTTACGCCGTGCTATTATCAAAGTAAATTGCACCGATGCCAAATCAGATGCAAGAATAGCTGAATTATCCGGCAAACATCCTGATTCTTTAAGTTTGAACGAATTGTTATATTCCGCATCTTTAACTGAAGATTTAAATCAAAAAGGAGCCATTTACGCTACCGCTATCTCCTTATATCCTGAAGATTGGAGAGCTTATAACGACCTGGCTTGTATCAAAGCTTCCCAAAACGATATAGATGCAGCAAGAAATTTAATAGACAAAGCCAATTCAATTTCCCCCAACAACGGTGTGATATTAAACAATTTAGGCGTTATCTGCCTGTTGAAAGGCGACTATGAAGGTGCCAAAATTGCTTTTGACGCATCGGAAAAAGCAGGTGTTTCCCAATCCTACAACATGGGTGTTATTGATATGAAAAACGGTGACTATGCTGCCGCATCTTCCAAAATGTCCAATACAAAATGCACCTATAATCTGGCTTTAAATCAATTGTTAAGCAAAGATTATGCAGCTGCAAAATCCACATTGAATTGTATCAATAACAAAGGTGCTGCCGAATATTATCTTTTGGCTATAGTAGGTGCAAGAACCAACACACCTAATGAAATATACACCAATTTGAAATCCGCATGCCAATTGGATGCTTCTTACAAGCTCCAAGCCAGCAAAGACGCTGAATTCAAAAAATACAAAGACAATGCAGAATTTCAAGCAGCTATTCAATAAACACCCGTAATATTATCTACATTAAACGGCAACCTCATGGTTGTCGTTTAATGTTTTAAACAGTTATTATGATGAATCCGACAATGCAGACTTTATTAGCACATCGCAGCATACGCCGTTATCAGGACAAAGAAATAGGCGAAGATATGCTCAACGATATACTCACCGCCGCCACCCGCGGTGCCACTACAGGCAATATGCAGCTATACAGTATTATTGTCAATAAAGACAAAAATATAAAACAACAGTTGGCTCCCCTGCACTTCAATCAGCAGGCCGTAACGGAAGCTCCCGTTATACTCACTTTCTGCGCCGATTTCAACAGATTTATAAAATGGTGCCAATTGCGCAATGCACAACATGGATTTAACAATATGCAATGTTATACATGGGCTGTGACCGATGCCGTGATAGCCGCCCAAAATGCTGTTATAGCCGCAGAATCCATGGGATTGGGCACCTGCTATATGGGAACGGTAACCTATAATGTAAAACCATTGTGCCAATTATACAAATTGCCCAAACATGTGGTACCTGTAGCCTGTATAACCATAGGATATCCTGCGGAAACACCCGGCATCACAGACCGCCTGCCTTTAAAAGCCGTGATACACGAAGAGCACTATCACAATTATTCCGACAATGATATCAATGATATCTACCGGGAAAAAGAAAATTCCGAGCTTACCAAACAATTGCTGGAGACCAACAATATGGACAATCTGGCGCAAATATTTGCAGAACGCCGTTACACCAAACAGGATAACGAACATTTTGCCAAAGAATTGGTAGAATTTCTTGTTGAACAGGATTTCATGTAAACATCCGGCATAAAAAGAGCCTGAAATGTCTGTATGATTGATACAGACATTTTTTTTTGACTGTATTAATGCAAGCCGGCCCCTATTATCCGTAAAAATTCCTGACGGGTATTGTATTGTTTCAGAAAAGCACCTGTAAAATCGGAGGTGGTGGTGACTGAATTTTGCTTTTGCACTCCCCGCATAGACATACACAAGTGTTGTGTTTCTATCACCACACCCACTCCCAACGGATTGAGCGTGTCTTGAATGCAATTTTTGATTTGGGAGGTGAGCTGCTCCTGCACCTGCAAACGACGGGCGTAAGCATCCACCACTCTTGGTATTTTGCTGAGCCCCACTATATATCCGTTAGGGATATAAGCCACATGGGCTTTGCCGAAAAACGGCACCAAATGATGCTCACACAAAGAATATATCTCTATATCTTTAATAATTACCATTTCACGGCAATCGTGTTTAAACATGGCCGATTTAAGTATGGCTGCAGGATCCTGATGATATCCTTGCGTAAAAAACTGCATGGCTTTGGCCACCCTCTCCGGCGTTTTGAGCAGACCTTCACGGTTAACATCTTCACCTAACAACTTCAATATTTCACGATAATGCATTTGTAAGGCTTCGGTAGTTTTTTCATTATACAAATCCAATCGTTGATATCCTTCTTCCAAATTTTCTTGCATTATTGATTCATTATTTGTTTTACAAACGGATTATTCTGTTTTTCGAATGCCACATCAGTGCTGTCGCCATGTCCCGGCAAAATAACGGTGTCATCCGGCAGTGTATATATTTGTGTTAATATCGATTCTTCCAACAGCTGAAAGTTGCCTCCCGGCATATCCGTGCGCCCCACGCTCATGCGAAACAGCAAATCTCCCGTAAACACCACTTTTTCTTCGGGGATATACAAACTCACGCTGCCTTGCAAATGTCCGGGAGTGTGTTTTATTTGTATCTCCCCCCCTTCCCAAGACAACGTATTATCCCGGGCGGTGATATTGACAATCGGCGGCATAACATCCATTGCCGGCAAACCCATTATGCGGGCATAGCGGTTATAAGATTGATACACGTCCATTCCTTCGGAATGCAAATAAACGGGCAGACGGGGAAAATCCTGATGCAACATGGCCAGGCCTGCAATATGATCGGCATGGGCATGAGTGATGCACACCATGGATGGTTGAATGTTTTTTTCCCTAAACAGCATTTTTATTTGCTCCCACTCGTCTGCAGAGGCATAGCCGGGATCGATAATACAGGCATGATCCGTATCAGCAACAAGCAAATAACTGTTTACCAAAAAATTATTATGTACCGAACGTAAAATTTTCATTATTTGGCCTGATTGTGTTTCATTTCCCAATTCCATGCCGATGCCAGCATTTCTTCCAAATTCAATAGGGCTTTCCAGCCCATTATCTGATTGGCTTTAGTGGTATCGGCCCACACTTTTTCCACATCACCCACACGCCTTGATACTATTTTATAAGGTAAAACTTTGCCTGTAACTTTTTCAAAAGCATGAATAATATCCAATACCGACGACGGCTTGCCCGTGCCTATATTAAATACCTCATAATTTTGTTCCATATTTTGATTTTGCATTCTGTGCAATGCCTTTACATGCGCTTTTGCCAAATCCACCACGTGGATATAATCCCGCAAGCATGTGCCGTCGGGAGTGTTATAATCACCGCCGAACACTTGCAAATATTCCCTGATGCCGGCAGCGGTCTGTGTGATATAAGGGATAAGATTTTGCGGCACTCCGTTAGGCAACTCCCCTATCAATGCAGACGGATGCGCCCCTATGGGATTAAAATAACGGAGTGCTATCACCTTATATTCGTGTTCGGTGTGACACACATCCCGCAATATTTCCTCTATTATTTGTTTGGTATTGCCATAAGGACAGGTGGCAGGCTTGACGGGGGTGGTTTCCACCACCGGCAATACATCAGGCGTACCATACACCGTGCATGAAGAAGAAAACACCAATTGTTTGATATGATGCTCTTTCATGGCGGTGAGAAGATTCAAGGTAGAATATAAATTGTTCTTATAATATCGTAAAGGCTGCTCTACCGACTCCCCCACATATTTATATGCTGCAAAATGAATGATGGCATCTATGTGTTCCTTATGAAAAAAAGCAGTGCATGCCTTCTCATCGGCCAAATCAAAACTATATAATTTGGGGGTAATACCCGTAATTTTACCTATATTTTCCACCACCGACGATTGAGAATTGCTGAAATTATCCACTATAACAACATCATATCCGCTGTTTTGCAATTCCACCACCGTGTGTGAACCTATATAGCCGGCTCCGCCGGTAACCAATACCACTTGTTTCATTTGCATTTTTTTTGCAAAGATACCGCTTTTTATTCAAACAAATGAAAGAAACGTAAACATTTTTTAAACTTCATTTGCTTTTTTTAGAAAAAAAAAATTAAAAGATATCAAAAAAAATTATACCTTTGCATTTGTCATTTACAACGTATGATAGTCATCACACGTTTTATTCCAACAAATTTTACAATATAACAGCTCATGGCGAATAAAATCAAAGTATTAGACATTAGTATTTTAGAATACAAAACCCTTGGAGAACTGAAAAATTTTGCCAAAAACAGAAACATTCCCGATTACGATCAATTAAGCAAAGAGGAATTAATTGCAAAATTAGATGAATTTCAAAAACAGAATCAAGTTCAAAGCAATGACAATAAACATTCTGTAAATAACAAGGCCAACACTACCCCGTCCGATACGACATCCGCACCCGAAACGAACAATGGAGACAAGACATCATCTGCAGTGCAAGCCAATGCGGCCAATCCCGCAAAAAAAAGCAGACGCAAACGTATCTCTTCAGAAATAGAGATAGCCGCATCTTCCCGCAACAACAACAAGGGGGATATTCAAGATGCCGAAACACTATCCTATATCAACAGCATACGCAAGCGTGCTATGGAAGAAATAGCACAAAAGCAGCAAGTTAAATCCATGTTTAACGAAATAGCCAAAGAGAATTCAAAAAACGAGGCAGCGGCAGAACAGCCGGAGGCTGCGCCTGCTCCCGCCCCCAATAACAAAAACAATAACAATAACAATAATCCCTATGCAAACGTTACGGGATATGTGCCCAAAAATATAGATTTTTTAGGCAATGTGGAGGCAGAAGGTGTATTGGAGATTATGCCAGACGGATTCGGTTTTTTGCGTTCTTCCGATTATAATTATCTCAATTCGCCCGATGATATTTATGTATCCCAATCACAAATAAAACTTTTCGGTTTAAAAACAGGTGATGTCATCAACGGCACCATACGTCCGCCCAAAGAAGGGGAAAAATACTTTCCTTTGCTCAAAGTGGACATGATCAACGGCAAATTGCCGGAAGAAGTAAGGGACAGAATACCTTTTGACTATCTCACCCCATTGTTTCCCGATGAAAAAATCAATCTTGTACGCCGAGACACCAATAATATCTCCATGCGTGTAATTGATTTGTTTGCCCCTATAGGCAAAGGTCAGCGCGGATTGATAGTGGCACAGCCCAAAACGGGAAAAACCGTTTTACTGAAAGAAATAGCCAATTCCATATCGATGAATCATCCGGAAATATATTTGATTATACTGCTCATAGATGAGCGTCCGGAAGAAGTGACCGATATGGCCAGAAGTGTCAAAGCGGAGGTTATAGCATCCACCTTTGACGAGCCTGCAGAAAGACATGTAAGAATAGCCAATATAGTGTTGGAAAAGGCAAAAAGGATGGTGGAATGCGGTCATGACGTATGCATACTTTTGGATTCCATCACCCGTTTGGCCCGTGCTTTTAACACCATGGCACCCGCTTCGGGCAAAGTGCTTTCCGGAGGTGTGGAAGCCAACGCACTGCAAAAGCCCAAACGCTTCTTCGGCGCTGCCCGTAAAATAGAAAACGGAGGTTCGCTCACCATCATCTCCACAGCCTTAACGGAAACGGGATCTAAAATGGACGAGGTGATATTTGAAGAATTCAAAGGAACGGGTAATATGGAATTACAATTAGACCGCCGCTTATCCAACAAACGGGTATTCCCCGCTGTGGACATAGTGGCCTCCTCCACCCGAAGGGATGACCTTCTGCAAGAAAAGAACACCCTGCACCGTGTGTGGTATTTGCGCAATATATTGGCAGACATGAACCCTATAGAGGCTATGGAATTTGTCAAACACCGCATGGAAATGACCGGTTCCAACGAAGAATTTCTGCTTTCTATGCGGGATGAATAAAAAATATTGTTTATAACTCTGAAAGGATATTGTTTCAATATCCTTTTTTTTGTGCATATATCGTTGAAAACAGCATGGGAAGGTATTAAAAAATATTGTATCTTTGCATCAAAATATAAATCAAACAAACATGACACAAGAAGAAAAAATATCCTATGCATTGGGCGTAGCCATCGGCAGCAATTATGCCAAAATGAATTTAAAGATAGATGCCAAATCTTTTACCGACGGTGTTGTCACCGTAATGGAAGGCAAACAGCCTTGCATGAGCATGCAAGAGATTCAACAAGTATTGGATGAATTACAAAATAATTTAGAAAGCAAAGGTAAAGCCATGATAGAAGCCGAAAAAGAAAAAGGCCGACAATTTTTGGAAGCCAACAGGCAAAAAGCGGGCGTAAAAGAAACCGCCAGCGGTTTGCAATACAAAGTATTGGTGGAAAGCATAGGCAAAAAGCCCGCCGCCACCGATACGGTAGAAGTGCATTATGAAGGCCGGCTGATAGACGGCACCGTGTTTGATTCCTCCTTCAAAAGAGGGGAAACCATCTCCTTTCCGCTCAACCGTGTAATTGCCGGTTGGACAGAAGGGCTCCAACTGATGAGCGAAGGCTCCAAATTTGAATTCTATATTCCTTCGCATTTGGCCTATGGCGACCATGGTGCGGGAGAAGCCATCCCCGGCGGCGCCACCCTGATATTCCAAGTAGAATTGTTTAAAGTAAAATAATATGCAAAATCCGGAAGCCTTATTAAACGAGCTTTTTGAACGCACATTCCACACCAAACCGCTTGGCATTCACCCTCTTGACGCTTCAGGTTCGGGTTCGGGAAGAAAATATTTCCGCATAAGTTCCGTCAACCATACGGTAATAGGCGCATATAGCGAAGACAGAAAAGAAAACGAAGCATTTATCGGCATCACCAGGCATTTTCTGTCCAAATCGTTTGCTGTTCCGCAAATATATGCCGAAGATCTGGACAAGAACATCTACCTGCTGGAAGATTTGGGCGATGAAACATTGTATGACTTTTTAAGCGGTCACCGCAACGGCATGGTGGAATTTTCTTCCGAATTGCTGGATATCTATCAAAAAGCTTTGGACGGGCTGCTGGATATACAAACAGAAGGAGGCAAAGGATTGGATTACAACCTCTGCTATCCCCGGGCCGCCTTTGACGCCCAATCCATACATTGGGATTTGAATTATTTTAAATATTATTTTCTGAAATTAGCCAAAATCCCCTTTAACGAACAACTGTTGGAAAACGATTTCAACACCTTATGCAATTATTTGCTGCAAGCCGACCACTCCTATTTTCTATATCGTGATTTTCAATCCAGAAATATCATGTTGAAAAACAACAATATATATTTTATTGATTATCAAGGTGGAAGAAAAGGTGCTTTGCAATACGACGTCGCCTCATTATTATACGACGGCAAAGCAGGCATTCCCCAATCGGTGCGGGAAGAATTGGTCAATTATTATGTACACCGTTTGTCTTTGCGCAACCGGCAAGCTGCAGACACATTTATGGACTATTATTATCCATTTGTATTCATCCGCATTATGCAAGCCATGGGCTCGTACGGTTTCAGAGGATTTTATGAAAAGAAAACCCATTTTCTGCAAAGCATACCCTATGCCTTGGACAATTTGAAATGGCTTATAGAAAATGTTAAACTGAAGATTGAAATACCCACTCTTTGGAATCTGTTTTCCAAATTAATAGACTCTCCGAATTTAAAGCAATTCGCACAGCCGAAACTCACTGTAAGCATTTACAGTTTTTCATTTAGAGGGCAACATCCGCAAGACAACAGCGGCAATGGAGGCGGTTATGTGTTTGATTGCAGATGCTTGCCCAATCCGGGCCGATACGATGAATTCAAAACGCACAATGGCACTGACCCTGAGGTTATCAATTTCTTAAACGAAAAAACGGAAATAGCCATCTATTTTGAACACGTGAAACGCATAGTGGATATGGCGGTGGAAAATTACATAAGCCGTTCTTTTAGAAATCTTTCCATCAGCTTCGGTTGTACCGGCGGCCAACACAGGTCGGTATATTTTGCCAACCGATTGGCACAATATCTGCAATCCCGCTACGATATTAACATAGAACTCACTCATTTAATGCAAAAGGAATGGATAAGATAAAACGTATATCCGTATTGATCGTCTTAACGGCAGGCATAGCCTTGTTCTGCTCGTCTTGCAGATATGAGGAAGGGCCGTTTATCAACTTTGTAAGGGTGGACAATCGCATTCGTGGAGAATGGGAGATATCAAAAATAATCCGTGACGACGGCACTTCGGTTTCGTCAACATCTGCCGCAGAGGAATCCGTAGGTGCTATTATGGATTTTTACCGCACTCATATTTTTATCATGCACTGCAAAGATAACACCACCATATACAATTGTGAGGGCTCATGGGATTTTGGCGAAAAAAAGCGCTCCGTCATCGTTAATTTCAGAGGATTGAGACAAGTAATAAGCCGGGAATACGAAATAGTGAAATTCAAAAACGATGAGCTCAAATTGCGCTATACCGATGACAATGGCGTAACATGGACCATCACTTTAGATTTATTATTATCCTATATAGAATATGGCTATTAAAACATACGCATCGAAAATCATCCATTGGTTTGGCCGCCGTAAGGATAATACCAAAATATACATTCTCAGCATTATAGTAGGTATTATTGCCGCTATGGCCGCCATTATTCTCAAATTGAGCGTACATTATACCGAAACCATATTGCAGAATGCTTTTCCCGAGCAGAATTTCAACTATTTATATTTGGCATTTCCCATTATAGGTATCACTCTTACCGTATTGTATGTGAAATATATTGTCAAAGATGATTTGAGTCACGGTGTGAGTAAAGTGCTCTATGCCATAGCCAAAGACAACGGCAAACTGAAAATGCACCACACTTACTCTTCCATGGTATCCAGTACCCTTACCGTGGGTTTCGGCGGTTCTGTCGGCTTGGAAGCGCCCATCACCCTTACAGGCTCTGCCATCGGCAGCCGGCTGGGTATTTTTTTTAAATTAAGCACCAAGCAAATCACCACCTTGGTCGCTTGCGGTGCCACCGCCGCGGTGGCGGCGATTTTTAACGCACCCGTTGCCGGTGTGATTTTTGCCATAGAAGTGCTCATGCTTGACCTCACCATTTCATCGGCATTTCCATTGCTGTTATCAGCTGTTACCGCTACCAGCTTGTCGTACATCTGTTTGGGGCACAGCATCATGTTCGCATCCATCAATGTAACGCAATTCGAAATGCACAATATGCCGTTTTATGCCGTTTTGGGCATCATCACCGGTGTGTACTCGCTCTATTTTATGAGAACAACCGCATTGATAGAATCAAAATTCAAGAAAATAAAAAGAACATGGGTCAAATTATTGTCAGGAGGACTATTACTCAGCATACTCATCTTCCTGTTCCCTTCTTTTTACGGGGAAGGTTACAATACCTTGACCGATGTGATGTTGGGCAATTTCAATAAAATTTTTATCAATAGTCCTTTCTACAATTGGCAATTCAACCCATGGCTGATGCTATTGTTTATTTTTATGCTGCTCACCTTCAAAACATTTGCCACCGCCCTTACATCGGGAGCCGGCGGCATTGGCGGCGTGTTTGCCCCTTCGCTGTTTATAGGAGGCATGGCCGGCTGCTTTACCGCTTTGGCTGTCAATACCCTTTTCGGTTACAATCTGCCGATCATCAATTTCACTTTAGCCGGCATGGCCGGCGTGATGGGCAGCGTGATGAAAGCACCCCTTACCGCTATATTCCTGATAGCGGAAATATCGGGTGGCTATCAATTGTTCATACCGCTAATGTTGACAACCTTATGCTCTTATGCCGTATTTTATCCTTTTGAAAAACAATCTGTTTACACCAAATCACTGGCAGAATCCGGCAATTTAATCACTCATCACAAAGACAAGCATGCCCTGAGTAAACTATCGGTATCGGAATTGATAGAAAACAATTTTCTCACCATAGAACCTGACGCCACGCTGCAAGATTTGTTACCCGTAATTGAAAATTCAGTGAGAAACATATTCCCAGTAGTGGATAAAAACGGCAAATTCCATGGCATTATCATATTAGACGACATCCGTCATGTCATATTTCATGCCGAAAAATACAACACTCCCGTGCTGGACTATGCTTTTATGCCGAATATTTCGGTACACAAAGGTGAAAATATGAACCGGGTGGTGGAAAAATTCAAGTCTTCCGGCTTGTACAACATGGTAGTGCTTGATGAAAACAACACCTATTACGGTTTTATATCCAGAGCCAATGTGTTTTCGTCTTATAGAGAAATAGTACAGGAAATATCGGAAGACTAATGCGATATCTATACACATTCCTGCTGCTGGCGGTTGCCGACATGTGTTGCCTGCATTTGCAGGCACAAGAAAAAATGCTGATACTCACCCCTGCGTGTTTCAGCCGTTGTGCCGACAGCCTGAAAGAGAACAAAAATGATGTGATATGCGCCAAATTGGTATGCTCCTCCTCCGAATCCCTAACAATAAAACAAAGTATTGACAGCATGCTCGGGTATTTTGACGCTGACTATTTGTTAATATTAGGCGACTATGAATTCATTCCGTCGCATCGTATTCAAGACGGATTGAGTGACATATACTATACATGCGACAGCAATGGCTTCACCTCTGTGCCTGTAGGCCGTTTTCCCATTCAAACGGAAACGGAATTCTATGCACTGCTCCGCAAAAACACTGCCCACACGCTTGCGAAGGCCATCACTATCGCTTCCGCGGAAAAATCCACGTTAACCGACAAATGCGATTGGGAACGCCTGCGTGAAATATCCATGCTCTTGGAACAAAAACATATCCCTACCACAGGAGAATATTTTGACGGCAGTCAAAACGGGCTGGATGCCGAAGGCAATCCCGACGCCGACGATATTGTCACGGCTGTCAATCAGGGCGCGGACTTATTGCTTTACGCCGGACACGGCGACTATACCGGATGGAACACCGGTATGCTTACCAACACTCATCTCCGGAATTTATACAACACCCGATATCCCATAATAATGGCTGCCGCCTGCAATAACGGACATTTTGCCGGCCGCACCTGTATGGCTGAAGCCTGGCTGAACCAAGAATACGGGGCCAAAGCAGTGATTATGTCCTCCTCCCTGTGCGATTGGGATGCCAATTTGGAAGCATTGGCCTATATGGGCAAACATCTGCCCGGGCAAACCACCCTGGGAAAATTATGGCTGACCATGTATCAATATGCATGCGACAGCTTGCACCGGAATGTGGAAGCCCAAACATGGATGCTCTTTGGAGACCCTTCGTTATGCATTGCCCTACCGGCAGGAAACAATATACATCCAACAAAAAATCATACCCTGCTCTTATATCCCAATCCTGCACAAAACCATATACATCTCCATTGCGACGACATTCCTGCCGCCATATTTGTTTACAACAGCGCAGGAACTTTAATACAGCACATCACCCCGGACAACAATCACACAGACATAGATATATCATCATGGCCTTCAGGATATTATATTATTCAAACGGAAAACACATCCGCTTTTTTTTGTAAACAATAATAAAAACAATAATTATACAATAAATAGACAAATACAGCGTTATTAAAATTTAACTATACATAACCGGTGAAAAGGATAAATACATATTGTTGCAAGAATATCATACTAATTACATTGACAATGTATTTATTATGTGCTTGTAGTACCAAAAAAGACAATTTCTTTTATCGTGCCTATCATGGTACCACCGCACGGTTTAATATTATCTTCAACGGCAGTGAAAGCTACAAAGAAGGTATGGATGCCATAGAAAATTCCAACACGGACAACTATACCGATATTCTTCCCGTATATCCCTTGGTAAACAAAACGGAAGCGCTCAAACAAGCCCCCCAATGGGACAGAACCATAGAAAAATGTTCCAAAGCCATAAAAAAACATTCCATGCTCATTAAAGGCGTGGAGCGATGCAAACCCATTGATGATGCATATTTGCTTTTGGGAAAAGCCTATTATCAACGACAAGACTATGCCGATGCCATGGGGGTGTTCAACTATATCATCAATACTCACCACAACGGGAATGTGTGGCCGGATGCCCACACATGGAAAGCGGAAACGGAATTGCGTATGGACCGTATTAAAGAAGCGGAAGAAACTTTGGAAACCATACGGCAAGATATAGCCAATCAAAAAAAAGACAGCTATAAGCAACATTGGGAAGGCACCTATTCGCAGATGCTCATCAGCCAAAAAGAATATGAGCAGGCTACCATCTATCTTTCCGAGTTGCTCAAACACAAACACATGAAAAAAGACTTTAAAACACGTATTCTTTTTATTCTTGCTCAAATCCAACAGCAACTGGAACAGAAAGATGACGCCACAAAAAATTATTTAGCCGTGTTAAAGCGCAATCCCATTTACGAAATGGAATTCAACGCCACCATCAATTTGGCCTTGTGCAACAACGATATCGCAGAATCCAGGCAAAAGCTGAACAAATTGTTCAAAGACGGCCGCAATGAAAGTTTGAAAGACCAAATATTTTATACTTTGGCATTGTTGGACCTTGCCGAAAACGACACCAACTCCGCCATTAACAATTTGGAGGCTTCGGTATTCTGGTCTTTCAGCAATCCTCATCAAAAAGCATTGTCTTCGCTTACCCTTGCCGATTTATATTATACCAAAAACAACTATGTTAACGCTCTCACCTACTACGATACCTTATTGGTGAATATGCCCGCCAATTTCCAAAATTATTCAGGCATTAAAAAAAGAAGCGAAACATTAAAGGATTTGGTATCGAATCTGATGATTATCAATCATAACGACAGCATGCTGTATTTGGCCTCTCTCAGCGAATCCGAAAGAGACGACTATATCGGCAAACTCATTGCCGATTATCAGAAAAAAGAAGAAGAGCGCTTAGCTGACGAAAACGAGAAAGCCCAGCTGATGGAAAATGCATCCAAACGAAGATCCTCTGCAGCCAACGCAGCCCGTAATTCAGGAGGAAAATCATGGATATTTGCAGACCCTGCACAAAACAAAACATCCATACAGAATTTCCGCAAACAATGGGGCAGCCGCGTTTTGGAAGATTATTGGTTTGTCAACGATATCAGCGTAATGTCGTTTGATGCCAACGATTTGGCTAACAACAGCATGGATAGCAATAATGATGGAGACGGCAATACCGATACACAAGCATCCTCCAAATCCGCATCAGGAGCACGCACCTCCAATCCTATGGACAAGAGCTATTATCTGCAAGATATGCCCGCCACGGAAGAACAAAAGGCCCGGCTGAACAACGATATTGCCACAGCCATGTACAATGCGGGATTCATTTATTACGACCATCTGAACGACAAGCCCATGTCCAACTATGAATTTGAAAGCCTGCTCCAACGCTACCCTGACAACAAGTTGGCGGCACCGTCATGTTTCCAGCTATACATTTCGTATTTATCCACGGGTGATATTGAAAAAAGCAATTATTACAAAAATTATTGCTTGTCCCACTACCCCAATACGGACTATACCCGTATCATCAATGACCCGAATTATTATCAAACCATACAACATCAAAAACAAGAAGCAGAAAACTATTATACCCTGCTCTATGACACTTTTGCCAAAGGATATTACCCCACAGCCTATGCCATGAGCAATGAAGGACTGCAAAAATATGCCAATTCGGAGCTGAATGCCAAAATGGAATACATACGGGCCATTTGTGTGGATAAGATGTATGGGCACGACAGCTTGAAAATACATTTAAAAAATATCATCACCCGCTACCCCACCACTGCCATAGACACAGCAGCCGAAGCCTTGTTGGAGGCGCTCAAACGATTGGAAAACACCCCGGAACCTGTCGCTGCCACCCCCACAAACAATGCTGCCGGCAACACTGTTCAAAAAATATCCTACACTTACGATGCATCGGCATTCCATTTTATCATCATCATTGTTGATATCCGGGATTTGAAAATCAACGATTTGAAAAATGCTTTGGTGGACTTCAACAAGTCGTATTTCCGCCGTGACAAATTTGACATTTCCAATTTTTATATAGATAACACCTTACAAATGATATCTATTTCAAAATTCGACAACAAAGAAAAAGCCATGGATTATTATCGGCTGATGATTACCGACACCAAATATTTATCCGCTCTCAACAATTCCGCCACAGCCAAAATATACACCATTTCCGATGCCAATTACACTACCTTTTTCAAAAACAAAAATTTAAGAGCCGATTATGAATCGTTTTTTAAAGAAAACTATTTGAAATAACCCGTCATATTCAAACTTTTTTATTATGCCGTCTCAAAAATACGATTTTGACACCGTCATTAATTGTAGAAACACCGCAAGTGTAAAACATGATATGATGTATCGCATTTTCGGTCGCAACGACCTTTTGCCCATGTGGGTGGCTGAAATGGATTTTGCCACCCCCGATTTCATTTTAAATGCCATACGCTTAAGGCTGCAACATCCCATGATAGGATACACTTTCGGAGATGCCGGCTATTTTTCGGCTGTTATCGCATGGCTGAAAAAGCGCTATCATATAAACGCACAAGCAAAGGAATTGCACTATATTCCGGGAATAGTTGCCGGTATCAGTTTTTTTGTGCAAGCCTTTACCGATACAGGCGATGCCATTGTGATTTGCCCGCCTGTATATCCGCCGTTCATACAGGTGCCTTTGCAAGGCAAACGGGAATTAAGATGCAGTCATCTGCAGGAAACAGACGGAAAATTTTATATCAACTGGGAAGATTTTGAACAAAAACTGCAAGGAGCCAAATTGTTTATCTTATCCAACCCTCACAATCCGGGAGGACGGGTATGGACCCGAGAAGAGCTGCAACGGATAGCCGCTCTATGCCATAAACATCATGTAACAGTGATATCGGACGAAATTCACGCCGACCTTGTTTTTAATGAAAAAGAGCAGATTTCTTTTTCCACGGTATCGCCGGAAGCCCGAAAGATATCCGCCACTTTTATTGCTCCGAGCAAAACATTTAATGTTGCAGGCATGGCCAGCTCCATTGTATATATTCCCGATAACACTGTCAGAGAACAATATTGGCAATATCTGGACGGCTACGAAGTAGCCAACGGACACACTTTGGCTTACACTACCGCCATTGCCGCTTTTACTTACGGGGAAGAATGGCTGCATCAGGTAAAAACATATATTCAAAGCAATATTGACTTTACCATACAATATATGCAAAAGCATTTGCCCTTGCTAAAAGTTATGCGCCCTCAAGCCTCGTATTTAATGTGGCTTGATTTTTCTGCCATGCAATTGTCTCACCAAGAACTCAAAAACAGACTTATCAACCGGGCTTTGATAGCTCTTAACGACGGTACGGAATTCGGCGGGGACCTTTATCAAAATTGCTTCAGAATCAACGTTGCATGCCCCCGTACCACTCTCATAGATGCCTTAGAACGTATTTGCAGCATATTCTAAGCATATATACCCGTACAAACACCGGTAAGAACGCATTCTTTGCGTTAATGTGTGCCTGCCGGCTTCAGTATGTCAAAAAAATGTTATCTTTGTAGTTTTGATAATAACATACACTGGAATTTGTATTATTTTAATTAACAGAACGATAAATGGAATTAGCAGCAAAATACACCCCCGCAGAAGTTGAAAGCAAATGGTATCAATATTGGATAAACAACGGTTTATTCCATTCCCAGCCTGACCATAGGGAACCTTATACCATCGTCATTCCGCCCCCTAATGTTACCGGTATTCTGCACATGGGACACATGCTGAACAATACCATACAAGATATTTTGGTGCGTCGTGCCCGCATGACGGGAAAAAATGCCTGCTGGGTGCCGGGTACCGACCATGCATCCATTGCCACGGAAGCAAAGGTGGTGAACAAATTGGCTCAACAAGGAATAAAAAAACGTGATTTAACACGTGAACAATTCCTGGAACACGCCTGGAGTTGGACACACGAACACGGAGACATCATACTGCAGCAGCTTCGCAAACTCGGGGCCTCGTGCGACTGGGACAGAACAGCATTCACCATGGATGAAGTGCGTTCCGAAAGTGTGCTGAAAGTGTTTGTTGACTTATACAAAAAAGGATTGATATATCGTGGTCTCCGTATGGTGAATTGGGATCCCAAGGCCCAAACGGTGCTTTCTACCGAAGAAGTGATATATCGTGATGAAAAAAGCAAATTGTATTATTTGAAATACTATGTCGCCGATACAGACACCCTGCCCGTGAAACCGACAAATGAAGAAGGTGAAATACTGCACAAGGATGCAAAAGGATATTATGCGGTGGTGGCCACCACCCGTCCTGAAACCATTATGGGTGACACCGCCATGTGCATCAATCCCAAAGACCCCAAAAACCAATGGTTGCGCGGACATAAGGTGACAGTACCTCTTGTCAACCGTGTGATTCCTGTGATAGAAGACCGTTATGTTGACATGGAATTCGGCACCGGATGTTTGAAAGTAACGCCTGCCCATGATGTGAACGACTATAATTTAGGGAAAACACATCATCTTGACACCATTGACATTTTCAATCCTGACGGAACGCTATCCGAAGCGGCGGGATTATATATAGGACAAGACCGCATGGAGGTAAGGAAACAAATAGTAATAGACCTGTCTGCCGCCGGTTTGGTGGAAAAAATAGAAGATTATGACAACAAGGTAGGCTATTCCGAACGCAACCAAGACACGGCTGTGGAACCCCGTTTGTGCCGCCAATGGTTTTTGTCGATGCAACATTTCGCCAACATTGCCTTACCACCCGTGCTGGAAGGAAAAATCAAATTCTATCCCGCAAAATATATTACCACCTATAAAAACTGGTTGGAAAATATTCAAGATTGGTGTATCAGCCGTCAATTGTGGTGGGGACACCGTATCCCTGCCTATTTCTTGCCGACGGCAGAAGACGAAGAAGAACAGTTTGTGGTGGCGCTCTCCCCCGAAGAAGCTCTTGAAGAAGCAAAGAAAATAAAAGGTTTTGAAAATATCACCATCGACCAATTGTCGCGTGATGAAGATTCTTTGGACACATGGTTTTCTTCTTGGCTGTGGCCGATTTCGTTGTTTAACGGCATCAACGACCCCGGCAACGGGGAAATCAAATATTATTACCCCACCTCCGTGCTGGTGACCGCTCCTGACATTATTTTCTTCTGGGTGGCCCGCATGATTATGTCCGGTGAAGAATATTTGAAAGATGTTCCTTTTGGCAATGTGTATTTTACGGGAATTGTCCGCGATAAAATAGGAAGAAAAATGTCAAAATCGCTTGGAAATTCCCCCGACCCTCTTGAACTGATAGATAAATACGGAGCCGATGCGGTACGCATGGGCATGATGCTTTCCGCCCCCGCCGGCAATGACATATTGTTTGATGAGGCTTTGTGCGAGCAAGGCAGAAATTTCAACAATAAAATATGGAATGCCTTCCGGCTGGTAAAATCATGGAATGTGGAAGACAAGCCCCAACCCGACACAGCCCAAAAAGCGGTGGAATGGTTCGACAATATGCTATGCAGAGTACACAACGAAATTGACGGTTTATTCTCAAAATATCGCTTGTCGGAAGCATTAATGGTGGTATATAAGCTATTTTGGGATGAATTTTCCGCATGGTATTTGGAAATGATAAAACCCGCTTTCGGGCAATCCATAGACCGACAGACCTACCGTCACACCCTGCAATTCTTCGACCATCTGCTACGTTTGTTGCATCCGTTTATACCCTTTATTACGGAAGAATTGTGGCAAAATTTGCAACAGCGGGAAGAAGGCGAAAGCATTATGCAGGCACAGTTGCCTCAGGTGCATACAGCCGACACCGCGCTTTTGAGCCAATTTGAAATCACCAAGGAGGTAATCACCAACATCCGCAACATCCGTCTGCAAAAGAATATACCGGCTAAACAATCCCTGGATATTTTCCATAAAGGCAATGCCGACAATTATTATGATTCTTTAATAGGAAAAATAGCCAATATCAGCCATATTCAGGCATGGAAAGACGATATGAACATCCCTTCGGCGAACTTTCTGGTAAACACCACCGAATGGATTATCCCTATAGGCAATATGATAGACAAAGAAGCCGAAATAAAGAAAATAGAAGCCGATATACAATATTATGAAAAATTCCTGAATTCGGTGATGAACAAATTGAACAATGAAAAATTTGTCAACAACGCCAAACCTGAAGTGGTGGCCTTGGAACGTAAAAAACAAGCCGACGCCACCTCAAAACTGGAAACTCTAAGAGAAAATTTAAAAAGATTCTCCGAATAAAAACATCAAGAAGGAAGTTGCAAAACTTCCTTCTTTTTTTTGCTGTTCACCCAATTAGTATCAATAAAAAAAAATCCGCAATGCCGCGCACGGCATTACGGATGGTATGAAGTTAAGATGCCTGATTTATAGGGCATCCGCCCAATCAAAGTCTATTTATTCTGCTCTCTTAGCTTATTTCTTTCTTTACGGGCCAAATGGGCAGGTTCCAAAGCCAGGGTATCGCCATTGAGCAAAGAGGCCACCCCTTCTTTGGCTTGTTTGCGCTTTTGTTCGCATTCCGGACAATGACATTCTTCTTTATAATCAGCGGGCTCGGTATAAGTGGTGATAACCCCTTCAAAATTACGCAATATCACTCTGTTCGGACTTTGGGAGATCACATAATTGGGCATTACAGGTGTTTTTCCGCCACCGCCGGGAGCATCTACCACAAAAGTAGGAACGGCATAGCCTGAGGTGTGTCCGCGCAGATTTTCAATAATCTCTATTCCCTTTGAAACAGGTGTGCGGAAATGTTCCAACCCCATGGAAAGATCGCATTGATAAATATAATAAGGACGCACTCTCATTTTCACCAATTCATGTACCAGTTTTTTCATCACATAAGTGCAGTCATTCACTCCGCGCAAAAGCACGGTTTGGTTACCTAAAGGAATACCCGCATTGGCCATTTTTTCACAGGCGGCTATTGATTCAGGAGTAACTTCTTGAGGATGGTTAAAATGAGTGTTAATCCAAATAGGATGATATTTTTTAAGCATATTCACCAAATTGTCGGTAATACGTTGAGGGCAAACCACAGGTGTGCGCGTGCCCAAACGAATAATCTCCACATGAGGTATGGCTCTCAATCGTTGAATAATGGATTCCAACATATTGTCATTCACCATCAAAGCATCGCCTCCTGACAACAACACATCACGCACCGTGGGCGTAGCCGCTATATAATCTATGGCTTTCTGTATTCTTTCCGATGGTGACTGGCAATCATGCTGACCGGCAAATCTGCGACGGGTACAATGCCGGCAATACATGGAACACATATCGGTAATCAAAAACAACACTCTGTCCGGATAACGGTGTGTAAGCCCCGGAACAGGAGAATCTTCATCTTCGTGCAAAGGATCCAACAAATCGGCAGACGACTGATGTAATTCCGCCGCAGTGGGAATAGCTTGACGACGAACGGGACAATACGGATTATCGGGATCGATCAAACTTAAATAATACGGAGTAATAGCCATACGCAAAGTCTTCAACGACTGCGCTACCCCCTCTTCTTCCTCTTTGGTAAGAAGAATGTATTTTTTCAGTTCTTCCAAAGTTTCAATTCTATTTTTCACTTGCCATTTCCAATCATTCCATTGTTCATCGGTTACATTGGGAAACAGCTCGGCTCTTCTGTTTGTCTTCATATATACTCTTTATTTTGAATATTATTTTGCTATTTATTTCACATACATTTTTTCAAACAAAGTTCGAATTTCTTTCGATTCTCTGATAATATTAAGCGTGAGTTCGGCATGCCCTTTGGCATAACCGTTTCCCACTATCAAATTAATATCTTTTCCTACGCCCTCTGCTCCCAAAGCAGCTTTGGTGAAACTGGTGGCCATAGAGAAAAAATAGACACATCCCTGACCTTTGGTAATAAGAATGGAGGTCATTTCGGTAGAAGGCACATTCACATTGTTGATGGTAACATCGGTGCCTCTTCCGCCTGTGATAGCCATTACCTTATGATATACATCCATCACATTGGTGGCGTCTGCCACTATCACATCGGTAGCCAAATGCATATCAATAATCCGACGGGCATTTTCCGGAGAATACTCCACCACTATCACCTTTCCGTATTTGCCCACATTTTTCATGGCTTGATAACAGCACAACACTCCCGATTTTCCGCCTCCTCCTATAATGCATACCATATCCCCTTCCGTAACCAAACGGTCCACTTGCGCGGGAGCTCCCGCCACATCCAATACCGCCAGGGCTAATTTTTCGGGTATGTCTTCGGGCAATACGGCAAAAAGGCCGCTTTCAAACAATATGGCTTCCGCTTCCACATCCACTTGATCGGAATCGGGAGAAAGATATTTGATACTGCTGATTTTCAAAGGTGTAAGCGAAAGGGAGACCAAGGTGGCAATTTTATCGCCCACTTTTACCTTGGTATTGTTATGAAAATTATCCCCTATGGCTTTTACCTTACCTATCAGCATACCTCCCGAACCCGTTACCGGATTCTGTAATTTTCCCCTCTCTTCCACTATGGATAATATCATGTGCTTCATTTTTTCGGCATCACCTCCGCATGCTTGACGTATCTGCGTATAACTTGCAGAATCCACATTCAGGGTGCTTACACTTATGAGCATTTCATTATCATATATTTGCATGGTATTGTCCAACTTTTGGGCAGGCTGGGGCAATGTTCCCAACGGTGACAACACCCTATGCGTTCCGAATCGGCATCCTTGTTTCATTACAATAGTATTAAACATACAAAGATACTATAAATTGACATACAAACAGAACTTCGCAGCGTATTTTTTTTAAGGTATCATTTTTTTTATAAAAAAAAAGTCCCGCTGAAGCGGGACCTTTAAACATTCTTGTCTTGACTAGGCGTACAATTCTTCGAATATTTTGCGCAATTCAGGACTTTCACGAAGTTCTTGCAATGTGAATTCCGCATGACCTTTGGTGTATCCGTTACCCATGATCATATTCACATCAGCGCCTATACCTTCGGCTCCTAATGAAGCTTTTGTGAAACTGGTAGCCATACTGAAGAAATATACTATACCGTCGTCTTTAGTACACAATACGGCGGTCATTTCCTGATCGGGAACATTGACACAATTGATGGTTACATCCGCCATTTTTCCACCGGTCAAACGTTCTACCATTTCGTACACTTGAACGGGGGTCATGCCGGCAGCACTTTCCACCACATCACAAAAACCGAGGTCTTTAATACGTTGTGTGCTTTTAGGACTATTGGCTATACCGATTACTTTACCTGTTACGCCCACCCGTTTTTTGGCTTCATAAGCGCAAAGCATACCGCTTTTGCCGCCTGCACCGAGTATTAATACCGTTTGTCCGTATTGGCACAACTTGGCTGTTTGGGCAGGAGCACCTGCAACGTCTAATGCACTCAAAGCTAATTTTTCAGGCATATCGTCAGGTATTTTTGCATATATACCGCTTTCAAACAAAATAGCCTTTCCTTTAATATCCACTTGGTCAACGTCAGGACGGATGTCCAATATTTCGTCTATACGCAACGGCGTTAAGGACAATGACACCAAGGTGGCTATGCGGTCGCCTTCTTTTAAATCGATTTTGCCTTTCAAGGCATCACCTATTTTTTCCACTTTACCCAACAGCATGCCGCCCGAACCTGTACGGCGGTTTCTGTGTTTGCCTTGTAATTCCACATTGAGGAACATTTCTTTTTTAACTTCCTCCATTATCTTTTCTTCGCTTGCACCTTCTCCTGCCTGTTGTTTGGCATAGTTGTGGATATCTGTAAACGAAGCGGAATCGATATTCAAAGTTTGCACATCAATGAGTATTTCGTTGTCCCAAATCTCATCCATGTTGTTGTTCAATTTATTCGCAGGCTGCGGCAGCACGCCTATCGGTTCAATCACCCTGTGGGTTCCGTATTTGTTTCCTTTTTTTTGCATTGTAATTATTTTATTCGTTATTGTTAAACTATTTTTTCAAATTCAAAATTGCACGAGCCTCATCCGAAGTGGCTATTTCTCTACCCAATTCTTTGGCCATACGCACCACCTTGGCCACCAATTCGCCATTGGACTGAGCCAACACGCCTTTGGACAGATATAAATTG
The DNA here is from genome assembly GCA_017616775.1 of Bacteroidales bacterium. GTDB lineage: Bacteria > Bacteroidota > Bacteroidia > Bacteroidales > WCHB1-69 > UBA1205. The sequence continues at coordinate 8,422 of JAFZXM010000019.1, read as the reverse complement.
TCTTCAAAACCCACACGCACATTACCGCCCATGGCTAATGCCGCGGCGGCCATAGGGAAAGCATGGCGGCCTACGCCTGTAACCGTCCATGTGGACCCTGCGGGAATACCATTGACCAGCCAACATAAATTGGCTACCGTGGCAGGAGTGCAACCGGGCACACCCAATACAAAATTGAATTGCATATGTTCTGCCGGCACTTGTCCTTTACGGGCCATGGTAAGTATGGTATCCAAATGTCCCATTTCAAAACATTCGTATTCGGGTTTAATACCACGTTCCATCATGCGCTTGCCAAAGGCACGCATGGTGGGCATGGTGTTGTCAAAAATCTCGTCACCGAAATTGCAGGTGCCGCAATCGAGAGTAGCCATTTCAGGCACCGGCGTGGTGTCGGTGGACTGCAAGCGTTCATCGGGTGTCATTCCGACGGCACCTCCCGTGGAAGGTATTAATATCACATCGGGACACACTTTGTATATAGCCTCTTCACATTCTTGAAAACGTGCTTTGCTCTGCGTGGGCGTGCCGTCATCTTCACGCACATGCAGATGCACTATGGCTGCGCCGGCATCTACCGCCGATTTTGCTTCCCGCACTATTTCTTCCACCGTATAAGGCACATTGGGATTCTGTTCTTTTGTAACTTCTGCACCACAAATGGCAGCGGTAATAATAAGTTTATCCATGACTATTTATTTTTACGTTGGCATTCTTTGGGGGTAACACATGTACCGGAAGCCCGGCATACTACTATGGGTTCTTCCAACTCATCAGCGGCAGAGGCGGATATGTCCGGCCGTGCTACCGCCACCTTGCGGGCTTCGAATATCATATGACGGGAAGTGTTGCCTTCTCTGTCTATCCATCCTTCCACCTCTATATAGTCGCCTGCATATACGGGTGCTAAAAAATCTATACTGTCGTAGGCCCTGAACAAACCCTCATCACCGTCCCGCATAATCAGCAACTCTGTAGCCAAATCACCGAAAAGATGAACCATGTGGGCTCCGTCCACTAAATTTCCGCCATAATGAGCATCTTTAGCGCTCATTCTTAATCTTATCTTTGAAGATATTTTCTTATCCATTTTATTATTGTTTTACAATATAATCCACTAATATTGCAGGAGTATGCACCTGTTCCGGAGCTATCTCTCCCACATTCACCAAATTATCGACACCTGCTATTACCATATCGGCAGCCATAGCCATCAAAGGATTAAAATTCTGACTGGTACCTACATATACCAAATTTCCGTCAGTATCACCTTTGGTGGCGCCTATCAATGCCACATCTGCACGCAAGGGCTTTTCCAAAAGATAATCTTCCCCGTCTACGGTAACCACTTCTTTACCTTCGGCAATGATGGTGCCCATGCCCGTTTTGGTAAGCACGCCACCCAAGCCGCAACCGCCGCAACGGATTCTTTCGGCCAAAGTGCCTTGAGGAACCAAGGTAACATTGATTTCATGATTATTCATCTGTTCTTGTATCAACTCATTGGAGCCTATGTGTGAGGCTATGTAATTTTTTACTTGTTTGTGTACAAACAATTTGCCTACTCCTTTGTTTGAAAATGCGGCGTCATTGGCTATTACGGTAAGATTTTTCACATTCGATTCCGATAACGCATCCAATATCTTATTGGGTGTGCCATTGGCCAAAAAACCACCGACCATGATAGTCATACCGTCTTTAATTTTAGCGACCGCTTCCTCTATTGTAATTTGCTTATTCATATCTTTATATCTTAGTGTTTAGACATTAATATTACTATTTCTTGAGCATGTGATACCCTTTCGAATAAAAGGATAATATATTTTAATGTGCAAATATACCATTTTTTTTATTACCAACCGTAACTATCCGCCAAAACATAAAGTGAAATGGTGTTTATCCCCTTTTATATCGGCAAAGCCGGCGTAGAAAGGACAGTGTTTGTCCCTGAAAAACAACACCTGCGCCTAAAAAAAAAGCACACGGCAAAATACAGCATGCAACCTGTATTGCTGCCGTTGTCAACGGCTGGCGGCAAAAAAAAGTGCCGCAGGTTTGTTCTGCGACACTCATTAAAAAATAGAGAATGAAAAATTAACTCTTTATAATTTGCTTTTCATTGCCGACAAATCTTCTTCGGCTTTTTTGATTTCCTCGTTTTTCTTACTTATTTCATCCTCTTTTGCCGTGATTTTCTTTTCCAAATCTTTAATTTGGTTTTGCATCTTTTCTTTGTCGGATGTCAATGATTCATATTCTTTTTTCAATTTGGCAATCAATTCATTTTGATTGTCTATTTTTACATTAATATCATGCGTTCTTACATAGGATGCAAAATTGTTCAAAAAGTTTTTGGCATTGTCTATCACATCTTTTTCACTGGCTGAGGTAACAAAATTTTCATTGCCGGTAGATACCAACAAATATACCACCACCTGTTGTTCTTTTTTCTTACCTATGGTCACCACATTGGTATAGATATCAAAATTTTTGGTGCCCAATTCCATGAAATATTGTGACAAATAGGCTCTCCAACCTTTTACATTGCTGCCTTTCAAGGCTGCATCTTTTTCCAAACGTTTGGTAAGGGCATCTCTTACTATGTCTTGGGAATAGTCTTTAAAACTTATACATACGCCCTGTACATGTTTTTTGTTGAATTCAACGGTTGTTTCCTGAGCTGTTTGAGCCATTGCGGCCGTGCTCATGGCAATTCCTAAAATGAATATTAAAATCTTTTTCATCTCTTTAAAAATTTATTACTGTTTAACTTTATTTATTTTCCATGGTACAATTTACAGAGGAGTGTTCTGTATCGGCATCTTTGAAGGATTTGTATTGTTCCGTTTCTTTGATGCCGGCTTTGTTTGAACATTCTTCAAACTTGCTTTTAAGTTGGGACGTTTTTTCATCTTTGCCGCTGCATTGACGGGTGTTGTCTGCCGCTTTTTGACATTGATGCGCTTCGCCTTCAGCTTTATGACACTGATGGGTGTTGGCAGCTTCTTTGTGACATTGATGTACTTCGCCGTTTGCCTTTTGACATTGGTGAACTTCTGCTGCCGCCGCTTTTTGGCATTGATGTGTTTCGTTCACTGCTTTCGGGCATTGTTTGGCTGCTCCCTGTACTTTAGGGCATTCTCTTGTAGCCGAAGCTGCACAGGGTTCCACTCTTTGACACTTGTCGGCTGCGGGACATTTTTCCTTTTTAACGGTAGTGTTAGCGTTTTGTGCCGATACAGCACACACTAAACTCATCATAACCATTATGCTTAACAACTTTTTCATAACATTGTGTTTTTTGATTACATTTTTTTATTCAAAATAGGCCAAAACTGTTTCTTTGGCTTTTACTTTTTCATTCAAACTTACGTTCAACTTTGCATTCAAAGGCAACAACACATCCACTCTGGAACCGAATTTGATAATTCCCAATTCCTGCCCCTGCTCCACCGTGTCGCCCACTTCGGCTATAGTGATAATTCTGCGTGCCATTGCTCCGGCTATTTGCTTTACCATAATAGTCCGTTTTTTATTATCTTCAATAATCGTGCAAAAGTGCTCATTCAACTCTGATGATTTAGGATGCCATGCCACCATTTTGTCTCCCGGATAATAGTCGGTGGAGACCACCGTACCCGAAATGGGATGAAAATTAACATGCACATTCATGATGGACATAAAAATGGACACCTGCAATCGTTTTTCATGAAAATATTTGTCTTCAAACACCTCTTCTATCACCACCACTTTGCCGTCGGCAGGGGAATAAACGGCATTTTCATCTTCCGACAACAAACGGAACGGAAAACGGAAAAACCGCACAATAAGATAAAACAACAAAAAGCCGATGGTGACGGATACTATGTTGGATATGGTACTATGGGGCAATATATTGATAACCACCAATTCCAATATACATAATATGATAAAAGAAAACAAGATAATTTTATAACCTTCTTTATGTATTTTCATATTGCTACAATAAATTAATTATCACTAAATACAACAACACAAACGGAACGGCCGCCAGCATGGAGTCAAATCTATCCAATATGCCGCCGTGCCCGGGTAAAATATTACCCGAATCCTTTACATTCAAACTGCGTTTTAACAACGATTCGAACAAATCGCCCATGGTGCCGGATACGATTATCACCCCTGCCATGCCTACCGTTTGCCATACAGTAAGACTTAACTGCGGTATGATTAAAGGCATGAACCCTGCCGCTGTCATGGTCAGCAATGCCGAACCTATGCTTCCTTCCCATGTTTTTTTGGGAGATATACGCTCACACAATTTATGTCTGCCCAACAAACTGCCCACGCAATAGGCCAAAGTATCGGACAACCACAACAGAATAAACATCACCAATAATGTCCATTTTCCGTAATCGTAAGCCAAAATGTTCACCAACGACATCGGAATGGCTATCCATACCACCCCCAACACCGAATAAGCCGCCGTGACTATGGGTTCATATTGCCTGCGAAACACTTCCAAAAGCAACATACAAGCCATCAATGTCAGGATTATCAGCATCACATGCACATCCAACAATTTTACAGAACGCATATATGCCAACAAAAAATAAGTCACCAGCGCCGTTACATAAAACCACCAGGAGATACGGATATTTTTGGTATCCAATAATTTTACATATTCATACAAGCCGATACATGCAAACACCATAAACACATTGAGCAATATTATATCACCCGACAATACGGCAGCCACCACCAAGGCGACAAAGGCAATACCCGTACATGTGCGCAATATCAGATTCTTCATGTTTTATTCCTCCTCTTCCGGCGTCGGGTTCAACAAAGTATCGTCCTGTTCTTGTTCGTTGTTTGTTTCTTCAGCAGCTTCAGCAGCATCAAGCGTATCTTCTGTCCTTGCTTCGGCAGGAGTTTCTTCTTTTTGCTGCGGGGCTTCGGCTGGTTCCTCAAAAGGACGGGGACCGAAAATTTCTTCCAGATTTTCGCGGAATATCACCTCTTTTTCCAACAATTGTTCTGCCAAGCGGGCCAATTGTTCTTTATGCTGACTTAAAATTTCTTTTGCCCTGTTATAAGCATTATCTATCAATGCGTGCACCTCGTGGTCTATGGTTTCGGCTGTTTTTTCGCTATAAGGGCGATTAAAAGCATATTCACTCTGTCCCGATGAATCGTAATAGCTCAAATTGCCCACCTTGTCATTCAGGCCGTAATAAGCCACCATGGCATAAGCCTGCTTGGTTACGCGCTCCAAATCGTTGAGGGCTCCTGTTGAAACCGTGCCGAACACCACCTCTTCGGCGGCTCTGCCGCCCAAAGTGGCGGACATCTCATCCAACAGTTGCTCTTTATTGGTGATTTGCCGCTCTTCCGGCAAATACCAGGCGGCACCCAAAGATTTTCCTCTCGGCACTATGGTGACCTTCACCAACGGGGCTGCATAACGCAACATCCAACTTACCGTTGCGTGTCCCGCCTCATGATAAGCAATTACCTTCTTTTCCTCTTGTGAGATAATTTTATTTCTTTTTTCCAAACCGCCCACTATTCTGTCCACTGCATCCAGAAAATCCTGTTTCTGCACTTCCTTTTTGCTCTTACGTGCAGCCACTAAAGCAGCTTCGTTGCACACATTGGCGATATCGGCGCCGGAAAAACCGGGCGTTTGTTTGGCAAAAAATTCCAAATCCACATCCTTACCGAGTTTTAACGGCCTCACATGCACGCCGAAGATAGCTTTTCTTTCGTCCAAATCGGGCAATTCTATGTGTATCTGCCTGTCAAATCTGCCGGCACGCATCAAAGCCCTGTCCAATATATCAGCCCTGTTGGTGGCTGCCAAAATAATCACGCCTGCATTGGTGGAAAATCCGTCCATTTCTGTAAGCAGCTGATTCAATGTGTTTTCTCTTTCATCGTTGGCTCCGGTAAAAGCATTTTTGCCACGGGCACGGCCTATAGCGTCTATTTCATCGATAAACACTATACAGGGAGCCTTTTCTTTGGCTGTTTTGAACAAATCTCTCACACGGGAAGCACCCACACCTACAAACATCTCCACAAAATCGGAGCCGGACAAAGAGAAAAACGGCACCTGTGCCTCTCCCGCCACCGCTTTTGCCAAAAGGGTTTTACCCGTTCCCGGAGGACCCACCAGCAAAGCTCCTTTGGGTATCTTGCCTCCCAGACTGGTATATTTTTTAGGATTTTTCAAAAAATCCACTATCTCCACCACCTCATCTTTGGCCCCTTCCAATCCGGCAACATCTTTAAAGGTAATGGATATCTGGGTGTCTTTATTATACATGGTGGCCTGGGATTTGCCTATGTTAAACACACTGCTGCCCCCTACTCCTTTGCCGCCCATCGACCGGCTGATGACTATCCACATAATAATCATCAAGGCAAGGAATACAAAAAAGGAAATACCTTCCCAACTGAGAGGTTTGCTGTTGTCGCTTAATATCACCACCCGCTGATAGTCTTGCTCTATTTGCCGAACTTCCTCCTCTGTTTTACCATAGCTAAGCCTGTCTATGGCTAATTGTTCCGCCTCTTTTATCTCTTCGGTGAAAGTAGCCACATCGGCTATGTCTATATAAAAATGAGGACCGTTCTTGCTTCTTGAAAAGGCCTGCTTGTAAGTGGTGTCATTATTGATATGCCTGGGATTCAAATATACATCCGCTATATCCTTATGCTTTTTAATGACTATTTTCTCCACGTCTCCGTTGGTAATCATTTTATCCAACTTCACATTGTCGATAGCGGCAACACCGCTATCCCACCCGTAAAACGACAATATGAGCAAAGCTACGGCAACCACGACATATATCCAATAAAAACTTCCAGTCTTTTTATTATTGTTGCCCGCCTGGTTGGAATTGTTTCCGGAGCGTCCTTTATTGTCTTTCGATTTTGAATGATTGTTGCTATTTGACATAATACTATTTTAATAAACAGACAGTTGACTATTGACCGGCATATTCCTTTTTGGCGGCATCGGCCCACAAACGTTCCAATGCATAATATTCCCTCGTTTCCGCCAGAAATATATGCACCACCGTGTCAAAATAATCCATCAATATCCATTGGGCATTGATTGTGCCTTCTATATGATTGGGTATAATGCCCGTTTTCTCCTTTACCATGCGATATACACTGTCTGTCAATGCATCGGCATGTGTGTTGGACGTGGCCGTGCAAATGATAAATTTATCAAACAAAGACACTCCCACCGATGTGAGATCCATCTCCACCACATCCTGTGCCTTTTTATCTTGCAAAGCCGCTATAATACAAGACGACAACTCCTGCCCATCCGCTTTGATATGCTCTTTTTGTTTGGTCATATAGTATCTACTATCTATTTGGTTATAAAAATGCAAAGATAACATTTTTTGCATTACATATCATATAGGATTGAAATTTGCTTCAAATTTTGTATTTTTGCAAACAATAACAAGAAGCAAAAAAAGCATGATGAAAATTTTAGTATTAGCCCCCATGGACATTGAAAAGGAATTGTTTTTATCCTCTTTGCAAACATTTTCCCGTCTGCAACACGAATACAAAGTGCTTGCCTGCGGCATAGGAAAAGTGAATGCCGCTTCCACAGCAGCGGTGGCACTGCATGATGCGAAGTTTGACATGGTGGCTTTGGTAGGCTTTTGTGCCGCTTCGGAAACATATCCGCAAGGAGCGGTTCTTTTCCCCCACGAAGTGGAATACGGTGACGTGAATGCCCCTAAAGGATTGCTGGATTACCATAAAGTGTATCCCCTTGTAGGAAAAGATAAAATAAAATGTATCACCTCCGACTCCTTTGTCACCAAAAGAGCGGAGGAACAAACCGACTGCATATTTGACATGGAAGGTGCCGCCGTGGCCCATGTGTGTGACAAACTAAAAGTGCCCCTGCTGATGGCAAAAATGGTCTCCGACAACGTCACCACCGAACACGGCACCAATTTTGAAATCTTTACCGCTTTTATCAACGCCTCACCCTCCTTCAACCCCTTTGTGCAATTTATGGAAAATTTGAACGAGAGGACAATAAAATAGTAGACAACTGGCTTTCTTGTATTTATATAAAAAAGGTTTTACGATGTAACATCGTAAAACCTGAAAAACAACATAGGTGTTTTTTATCACCACCTATAAAAAAAAGTAATTAATTTATTTTGCAAAAATACTATTTTTTCCAATACGGAACATTCTCGAAAATATTATATTCTTCAAGTAACTACCAACCATCAATTTGTCATTTCACATACATGTAAAGACGTTTCATGAAACGTCTTTATAATCAACCAACTGCAATTGTTTCATGGTCGCAATTTGCTTTAAATTTTGTATCATTGCAGTCTGAAACAATATACTTCTACAAAATTAGCTTTAAAACTACCCAAAGTAATTG
>JAFZXM010000018.1 GCA_017616775.1 Bacteroidales bacterium | reverse complement strand
GCGGTCGTTGACATTGATGATGGAGTCGGAATTGTCAAAATGATAATAAATATTGAAATAATCGGTATAGATGCTTATGCTGTCCTTTCTTGTTATATGCGTTTCCGTGATGCCTTCCGATTCCCATTTGTAGCAGGTGATAGTAAGCCCGACTTCTAAAGAAAAATCATAAAACAACAGTTCGGTGTCGTTGGCTGTTTGGAATATCAGGTCTCCTTGGGTATTATAAACGTTTATGCCGTCGGGTACGGCAAAATAGACTCTTTTGTTCAAAGTGTTATTGCGAAATGCACAGCAATATTCTGCTTGCTCTTCATTAAATTCAAATGCTTCTTTTTCCTGCTGCTGATATACCTTTATGTATTCCCGTCCGTTCAGCAGGGTGTCACCGACGGCTTTGTATTTGGTGTTGTTGACCGACCAAAGTCCGCCAGCTTCAAAAGGAGTGTAGGACTGTGCCGTTATGGTGGCACTTGCCATAATAAATACCGCTAAAAGTGTAAGTCTGTAATTCATAATACTTAAGTTTTAATTTTACGCTGCAAATATACAATTTTTTTTTTTTTTTTTTGAATGAAAATTAATTAAAAAAAAAGTTATTAACAATGTTTGTTAATAACTTTGTTCATTAATGGAATGGGATTGTATTTATTTATAATTCAAATAAATATATCTAATTATTTTATGTTTACACTGTTTTTTCTACATTCCATACAAAGGCTCTTACGCCGATTTCTTTGTTGCGGTTGTCCAATTTTTTTACGGTATCGAGCAATTCGTCCACTTGTTCGTCGTTGACAACGGTGATGACGGCGGAGTTCATTTCCGGCCAGGTGTGTGTGCCTTGCCGTGGTTCTCCGTCGGTGCTGCCCCTGCCTTGTACGTCTTCCCAAAAGGTGTAACCCCTTATATTGAGGCGGTCAAGCATATAATATACGCGTTCTGTATTGGCTTGGTTGAATATAATGAATACTGCTTTCATGAGTTTACTGATTATTATTGTTGCTTGTTGTATTGTCTTCTGCGGGTAACTGTGTGTCCATAAATACAAATTTGGATTGTATTTCTTTGGTTTTGTCTCTTTCGCCTTTTTTGCTGGTGATGGCGTACAATACAGGCACCACTATCAAGGTAACAATCGTGGATACCATCAATCCGCCGATAACCACTATACCCATCGGCACCCACATTTCTGAGCCTTCGCCACGGCTCAATGCCATCGGCAACATACCGAGCATGGTGGTGAATGCGGTCATCAACACAGGACGCAGACGCGATTCTCCGGAAAGGGCGATGGCTTCGTTCAATTCGTAACCCCTGTCACGCATCAAATTGATATAGTCCACCAATACGATACCGTTTTTCACCACTATACCCACCAGCATAATCACACCCAAGGCACCTATCATGTCCAAAGAGGTATGGGTGACCAATAGAGCCAATATCACACCGGTGATGGCGTAGGGCACTGCCATCATGATAATGGCAGGTTTGGAGAAGGATTCAAACTGTGATGCCATCACAATATATACCAATAGTATGATCAAAGCTAAAAGCAAACCGATGTTGCCGAAGGTTTCCTGCTGGTCTTCGTAGCTGCCGCCCAAACGGATGGAGCAACCGGCAGGGATGTCCACATCTTGCAGGCAGGTTTCAATGTCGGCTGCCAATTCACCCAAAGATTTTTCATACGGGGTTACTTTTACCGCCACCTCACGCTGACGGGATTTTCTGTCTATGGTAGGAGGTGCCCAATATTCTTCCAGACGGGCTATCTCGTTTAGTTTTATCAAGCCTGTTGCGGTGGGAATGGTGAGGTTTTCCACCAGAGTGAGCGAGTTTCTGTTTTCTTCTTTCAGTCGTACCACTATGTCGTATTCGTCACCGTCTTCTTTCAAATATCCTGCTGTCATGCCGTTGACACGGTTGCGCAGATAGGTGGAAATGGTTGCCGAATTCAAGCCGTGTCGGGCGGCTTTTTCTTTGTCCACCACTATCTTCAGTTCCGAACGGTCTTTGTCTCTGGAGACGGTGATGTCGCGGGCGTCGGCAACTTCGTTGCGGATTTTTTGTTTGATGGTTTCAGCCAAGAGATTGGTTTTGTCAAAGTCGTAACCGTAAATTTCCACATCCACACTGGAGTTGCCACCCGGTCCGCCTCCGGAAGATACGGCAGCGGTGTAGTCGATAATTTCCGGATATTGTGCCATTTCATTACGCAAAACCTCGGCAATCTCAAATATGCTGCGTTCACGTTCGTATTTTTTGTTGCAGCGGATGGTCATGCTTATCTTGTTGTTGGTAGTGGAGGAGAACAAGGCCGAAATGCCGGCATTGTCGTTGGAGCCCGCCGAGGTGGATATCAAGCGGATTTCAGGTACCAGCTCTACAAAACGTTTTTCCAATGTACGGGCGGTCTTCAAGGTTTCTTCTATACGGGTTCCTCTTTGCAATTCCACCGTTACCGACAGTCTTCCGTTGTCGTTTTTCTGCATAAAATCGGTACCGATAGCCCCTGTAAACACCGGTATAAGCGATGCGAAGAATATAGCTGTCGCCACTGTCAGCGTAATGGCTTTGTGTTGCAGGCAGGCTCGCAAAGCGTTGGCATAGAAATGGTCCACTTTGTTGAGAATTTTCACCACATGGCGGTCGTACCAACTTTCTTTTTGTCCGGCTTCCACCACCACGCCGTCTTTGTTGACACGGCTTTTGCGTGGTCTTAACAGTTTGGAGCAGAGCATAGGGGTGAGTGATATGGCCACCGTGGTGGAGGTGCATACCACTATGGTGATAATCCATCCTAATTCCTTGAACATAACACCAGCCATGCCCGACAAAGTGGTTAAGGGGATAAATACCACCACTATTACCAATGTGGTGGCGATAACGGATATCCATACCTCGTTGGTGGCATAGATGGCAGCCTCCCGCGGGGAGGAGCCTCTGTCGATATGTTTGGTGATGTTTTCCAATACCACTATGGCATCGTCCACCACCATACCGATGGCGATACTCAATGAACACAACGACACTATGTTCAACGAACTGTCCACCACTCTCAGATAGATGAACGACACTATCAGGGCGATAGGAATGGTGATGCCGATGATAAAGGTGGCTCTCCATCGTCCTAAAAAGAACAATACCACCAACACCACAAACAACAAGGCATACATAACCGAAGATTCCAAAGAACGAATGGAATTTTCGATGTTTTCCGAAGAATCGTAGATGACATCTATATTGATATCGGACGGTAAGGTCTTTTTGATTTTTTGCAATTCTTTTTGTACGTCCTTGCAAATTTGTACGGTATTGGCACCCGTTTGTTTGGTGATAATCAAACGCACACCTTCTTGTCCGTTGATTTTTTCGTCCAAAGTCAGGTCTTTGATGGTGTCTTTTACGGTGGCTATGTCACGGACAAACACTTGCTTGCCGTCTGCAGTGGTGGTGATGGGGATGGCCTTGATTTCATCGCTTTCCACATATTCACTGCGAACTTGCAATTGGTATTGCTCTTTGTCCATTTTTACCGTACCGGAAGACAAGTTCAGGTTGTTGGCGGAAATGGCGGAGCCAACGGTCTCCAGCGGAATTTTATAGGCATCCAGTTTTTCTTGGTCAATATCCACATAGATATATCTTTCCGGTTCACCCGAAAGCGATATGTTGCCGATTCCGTTCACCTTGTTCAGCATAGGCACCACTTCATCGTTCAATATCTTTTCCAATCCGGCATAACTTTCTTTGGCCGTAATGGCATATTGGACAATAGGCATAGCGGACGAACTGAACTTAAAGATAAAAGGATTGGAGCATCCGCTGGGCAAATTGTCTTTGGTCATATCCACAAACGACCGCACATCGTTGATCACTTCGTCCATATCGGTGCCCCATTCCAATTCCAGCGTAACCACCGACAGGTTGTCCTGGGATTTGGAGGTCATTTCTTTTAATCCGTCCACCGAATTCAAACTGTTTTCCAATATTTTGGTCACATTGGTTTCTATTTCGCTCGCGTTGGCACCCGGGTAGGTGGTCATTACGGAGATATAAGGGGGCTCCATTTCAGGAAACTGGTCGATGGGCAATTGTGTATAGCAATAAATACCTATTATCACAACAGCCGTAAATATCAAGACCGTTGAAATAGGTTTGTTAATAGCTGTTTTGTATATGCTCATATTCTTGAATGCTTAAAGTCTGTTGATTATTCGTTGTTTTCTTTGGAAGGCGATGTTATTGCCTGAACTTTCACGCCGTCCACCAAACGGTCCTGACCGGTAACTATCAGTTCCATGCCTTCTTCCAATTCGTCACTGATAATTTCCACCATTTCGTCAAAGCGTTGGCCGAGAGTAACGCTTACACGTTTGGCAGTTCCGTTGTCGTTGACAAAGACATAGCGTTCGTTGGAACCTATCAACTTAAGCACAGCGGAGTAGGGTGCCAAAATGGTTTGGGCTTTGCCCAATGCCAAGGTGGAAGTTACATACATGCCCGGACGAAGCATCTCTTTGCCGTTGGGGATTTTCACCTTCACTTGGAAAGTGTGCGTATTGGCATCAACAGTGGGATATACTGTTTCTATGTTGCCGGCAAATACCTGGTCGGGATATATTTCCGATTTGATTTCCAATGCCATGCCTTTTTGCACTTGCGGATAGTAGATTTCCGGTATGTTGATGAAAGTTTTCAGTTGGTGTATCTGGGTGAGCGTTAAAATAGGCGCTCCTGTGTACATTTCGCCGTTTTCAAAGTTTTTGGCGGAAATGATACCTGAAAATTGTGCTTTCACATAGGTGTTTGCCTCCAAAAATTCGGCATTTTCTTTCAATTGGTCGTATTGTGCTTTGAGTTGGTCGTAGCTTTGTTGCGAAGCACTTCCGGAGGCTTTCAAGGCACTTACACGATCCAATTCCGTCTTCACTGATGCCAAATTGATTTTGGCGGTATTGTATTGCGTTTGCTCCATGCGTATGAGTTGTTGTCCGGTGCTGACGCGGGAACCCACTTCTACAAATATTTTTTCTATATGTCCCGTAAGAGAAGGGGATATGTTCATTTGTTCATATCCTTGCAAAACACCCGAAAACGATAGCAGACGGGTGATGGTGTCTTGCTTAAGGGTGATGGTTTCCACGTTTTCTGTTTTTTCTTCTTTAACGGAATTTGTCGTTTCCGGTTGGCAGGCATACAATGTGCATGCTGCAATGACAACTACGGATAATTGAAATATCTTTTTCATGTATTTTGTTTTATATATGTTACTGATTTAATAGATTTTCTAATTCTGTTTGAGCACTTAATAAGTTGATAGTGGCTTGTATATAATTGGTTTGTGCAGTAATGAGCGATGTGCTGGCCTGGGTGAGTTCCATCGCCGATGATGCACCGTGTTCAAATTTTCTGCCGATACTTTCAAACACCCTTCTGGAAACATCTATATTGTCTCGCTGGGTGTTGTAGTCTTCCAAGGCGGAACGGAGATTGTATTTCAGCTGGCGTTCCTGTATACGAAGCCCGTCTTCCGCATCTTGAAACGAATTCAATTGTTTTTGATAGTCCAAGCGGGAAGCTTTGATTTGCATGGCATACATGGCCGAAGAAAAAATAGGTATTTTTACCGACAAGCCTACCATATTGGGCGGTGTCATATTAAAACCCTGGTCTTTGCCGAAATAGGTCTTTGCGGAATATTGATAGTAGGCACTAATGGTCGGCAAAACCCCCATGGTGGTGAGGGTGACTTGTTTTTTGCTCAATTCGGTGCTTTTTGCCAATAATTGATAGTTATAATTGTTATTCAAATTAAAAGGTTGTTCAAGTAAATTCTCACATGCTTGGTTGTCTATCAAGGTGGAAATATCGTCTGTGAGGGTTATTTCCGCATTGACATCCAAGCCCATTTGCAAACGCATGGAATTGTATAGCATCTCCAGAGAACGTCCGGAAGCGTTGATGCTGTTTTGCATGGAGGCGACTTGTATGGCCAATTGGTCCACGTCGGTTTGCTCCAAGGCTCCCGCCAAATAAGAATTCTCGGTGATGGTATATAAATTCTTTAAATTGTTCAAGCTGGAATCCAACAACGACATGGTTTGTTCCATAGCCAATATGGAGGTGTACAGTATCCTCACCTGCGAGCGGATAGCCTGGTCGTTTTGGTTGGTGGAAATTTGTGCCATTTGCAGGGCTATTTTGCTCACCACAGCACTCACTATTTGCGTTCCCGACAATGCAAGGGCAGCTGTAAGACCGACGGTTCCCGACGGGTTCATGGGAATTTCCATGCCGTTCATCGATAATTTGTAGCCGCAGTAGTTGGAATAATCCAAAGAGGCGTTTACCTGTGGCAACATGGTGGCAATGCTCTGCCAACGGTTGGCTTCGGCTTTTTTTACATCCAAAGAGGCATTGAGCATGCTGCGGTTGTGGTCTATCGCATATTGCTCGGCTTCTTTTACGGAAAATGAATGTTGATTGTTAGAGGCATTTTGGGCATTGCCGATACTGACGGAACAAGCCCACACTGCTATGAGGCATAAAACTTTTGCCATTCTATTTTTTGTATAATTCATTCTTTTTATATATTATGTATGTGTTGATATCTTGAATAATTGTTTCTCCTTCTTGGGCAATGGCTTCGTTGAGAATGTCTATTCCTTTGGATGTACACATGCCTTTAATCCATATCACGATGGATGTGTAAAACACATCTTCTGCCGAATAATCCTGCATGACAATGGTGTCGATGGTTTCTTTGTGCGACATGGTGAGTATGGCGGCCATCAGTTGGGCGTTCAACTGCGTGTTGAACAGACCTTCTTTTTGACCTTGAAGAATAATCTCCTGCACTTTGTCCCGCATCTGCAAATGATGTCTTTCCATCAGTTGCCGGTAAATGTCAGGGTGGTATTTTTTCACTTCCCGTAAAAAACGGTTGAGTTTGTTCATCTCTTGGTTGAGTTTTACACTGCTGACAGGCAATATCATATAAATGGCGTTGGATTGCATTTGCGTGTGGTATTGGTCAAACAGTTCCATCTGCTGCTGCAAAATATATTTGAAACATGCCGTGATGATTTCTTCTTTGCTGTCAAAAAGGGTGTAAAGGGTTCTTTTGGACATGACTAACAGGCGTGCCAATTCATCAGTGCTGATTTTGACACCTTCTTCTAAAAAAATGTCTGCACATTTTCTTGTCAGTTCCTCTTTTGTCATAATGTCATGTCTTAGTACAGAAAACTAAAAAAACTAAAATAGTTTTCAGTGTGCAGATACAAATGCAAAAATTGTGCCAAACAAAGCTGAATAATAGTGAAAATTCTTTTTTTTCGCCTTGTAAATAAAAACTAAAAAAAGTATGGGTGTGAAAGCAAATTTGATAAAAAGACGCTTAATTGTCAATTTGTTATTTGTCTGTTTAAATTTTTTTTTTGTAAATCTGTTAGATATAAAATTTTTTTGTATATTTGCCGATTGAAAAATATGGTTATACCAAGAGACCGTTAAATACATCTTTTTTAGTAAGTTCTTGGCACTAAAAACAAGAAAGGAGCAGATATTAATAACTTGATATTCATAGAAAACGGAATTGCTATGGATAAAGAGAGAAAAATGTCAAAGGATTCCTTTAACTTAAAAAAAACAAAATGTTAAAGAAAACGAAATTTATCATAATAATTGTTCCTCTATTGATACTGACTTTTATTGCTTGTCATGAAGAGGATAGTACAGATATTGTACAACTTTCATGGCAGGTAAAATATATTTGTGTTGAAAATCAAAATTTTAAAGTTAAAAATAAAGATTATGTTAATAAAGAAGCCTATATTCTCATTTTTAAGAATGATTCTGTTTTTCAATTAAATACAAGTGTAAACATGGCTGTAGGAGAATTTAAAATACCTACTAAAAATTGTATCAACATTTTGAAGTATCAAGAAATTACAGAAATAGGAGGTCAAAGTATCATTGATAAAAAGTTATTGCAATATATTCCAACGATTTATTCTTACAAAATTTTAGGTGATAACCTTGTTTTACAAGGTAATAATTGTGAAATAAAATTGAAAAAACAATAGTTGATATGTGTAGTTCTGAGATATTATGGAAGTGAGTGAAAGAATAATTGATGAGTTAAAACAAGGGAATAAGTAAGAAGATGAAAAAGAATACATTTATTTTAGCGATTTTCGTAGTTTTCGTTTGCCTATTTTTCCTTTCATGCAAAAGGGTACACTTTGCGTTTCCGTATGAACTGAGGGCATATTTTCCCTATGTGGAAAATCAGGAATTAACATTTGTAAACGATAGTAACCAAACAGTGGAGGCACGTGTTTTGAAAGTAGAAACTACGGAAGAGTACAATATGCCATACGGATGCAAATGCCCGGATTGGGATACTCAAAGGAGTTTTACTTTTGAGTCGGATAATTTATCTTTTTATGGATTGATGAGTACGGAGTATTATTCTAGATTAGACATATCTTGTAAGTGCGAAATACATGGGGAAGCATCGAATTTCTATACAAAATTTTTTGAAGGAGATCCTTTTTCCGGAAATTTCTCTTCTATAATAGGTGACACTATTGTCATGGAGAACAATGGTGATAAATTGATTATCATAAAAGGAAAGGGAATTACCGAATTCAAGGCAGGTGATATTGTTTGGCGGTTAAAGAAATAGAAAGGGGAAAATATGAAAAAATCAATTTTATCGGCAATTTTTGCTGTCGGAGTGTTGTTCGGGATGTCTTACGGGCAAACTTCGCCTCATAAGGTGTCTAAGCAAAAATACAATATTTACAGCAAATATGTTGCAGAGCCGTTGAAGCAAAATTCCTTCAATATTTATTCGGGGATAGTGAATTTTAACATGACAATTTGGAATTCGTCAACAAATATGCCTGCGAAATACAATTGCAAGATGAGTTTTACGCGATGGCCGCTTAATAATTGCGTTCTTCCCAATATGGATTTAAGCATCGGCGATTCTGTCCGTTATGTTATACAATCGGATACTTTCCTGAAATATGATTTGAAAACCTCCGTTTGTGAAACAGGAAGTTTTAAAGAAGCATTGCAATTGTTGTATTTTAATCCGTTTATCGGTTTTTATGTGCAGTGGTTTGAATGTATCGGAGATGTGACGGACATACGCATTCACAAAACAAATGAGTTGTTGTATGCGGATTTTACTTTTGGAGAAGGCAGAATATCGGAATCGTTTGTGCAAAAGGCAGGTAAATATAGTCTTATATATAATAATACCAAAGAGCATCTTCTCAAACAATTTGCATATACACCTGTGGACAACTTGCAAAATGATTGCGGTTTTGCCAAAATCCAATATGAACTTGTTTCCTATCAATCAGGAGAAGAAGTGCCGTCATGGAACATGTTGTCGCAAAAAAACAAAAAGGGAATAGCCCTATTTTTCCGGATAGAACAAAGAATGGCTTTGTTGCCTGCCAGAAGCAAAAATGATATTGTCAAAAGTATGAATGCCGCCATAGATATAGAAACTCGGGGTAAAAACCAAGATATATATCGCTTTCCGTATATACAATGACATTTAAAAATATGAAAAGATTTTGCATCATATTAATGGTAATGATAAGCATGGGCAATGCCAACTCCCAAGAAAAGATATTGCCATATACACAAGTTTGTTTTGGTATAAACCCTACGCTTAATTCTGCTCTGCATATAACAAGCCAAACGGAAACGTCTTATTTAAAAAGCAGGCCCACTGTTAACGGAGAATTGAATATCGGAATAAGACAGCGAATATGGAAAAACTTGAGTGCCAAAGTGGCATTCGGTTGTGAAATATTCCGTTTTCACCATGAATATCAGATAAATTCAGGTTCGTTGTCCAAAAAGTTCAAAAGCACGGATTATTTCAACGGTGCAGTTACAATCCCCATATCATTGCAATATGAGACAATGTGTTTTTCCAAAGTGAATTTTTTTGCGGAAGCAGGTGTGAAATTGCATATTCTTTTTGAATCATTTTCTTATTATATTGTGAGCGTAGTCAATGAGGACATGGTGGAGGTATATCAGTCGGATATGTACTCAGGTAAAAAAAGTCTGTTGGTTTCCGGTTTTGCAAAAGCAGGCATTTTGTTTTCCACCCCTAAGGCACATTCTTTTATTATAGCTGTAACTGCAAACTATTGTCCGCAAAGAGTATTTAAGGGGACCTATACTTTCAATAATATCTCTGATGAGTATGGAGACCTGTCAATGGGTATCAACAATATAGGACTTGAATTCGTGTATTGTTTGCCCGTTTGGAGAAAATAAAACCCCTGTGGCGATATGATTGGAGTTTTTGATGCCGTCAAGTTCTAAAAGTTGATTTTCACGCCCATACCTCCGTCTTCCGTAGGGGTGAGGTAGATGCTGGAGCGTTCCAAATCCATGATTTTTCCGGCTTTATCTATAAAATAAAAGCTTCGTAACAAGAAAAAAAGCCCTCCGGCGGTAATAACGCTACCACAAGAGAACATTATCCATTTTTGTGTTTCCGTACGTTCGGGGTATTTGTTGGCTAAAGCAAATCCGTCGGTAAACGCACCTATAGTGGTGAGCGATAATCCCAAATAAAAGTTTTTGCTGGCTTTGCGCAGATAATAACCTGATGTTTTGGTGGATAATTCATCATCGGATAATGCATCCAATTGTTTCATGTGGATACGTTCGTAGCGGGTGGCCTCTCTGTAGTTGGAGATGTGGCCGGATATCATACTTTTGGGTATGGAAAAAACGAAGTTAAACCTGTCTATGGTATAACTGCTGTCGGTGATGTTTAAAACCTTGCCGAAGATGGTGTCCCGGCTATTGTTAAGAATGACGGCGTCAATATATTGTTGACTGTATGCCCATGGCAATACAATAAATAATGCGATAAATATTCCCAAGCGTTTCATGTTGATGTTTGTCTTTAATTATAATTTTAACGATAGTATATTGTCAATATTGTGCACTTGATAAGAATTATATGTTTAACGGGTGCAGCGGGATTGCAGATATTGGCGGTAGATGTGTGATGCAACGCGGGTGTTGATGTTGTGTCCGGGATAATCGGCGGTGATTTTGGCTTGTACAGGCATGCCTATAAGGGCAAAATCTCCCATGATATCCAATAATTTATGCCGTGCCACTTCATTTTCAAAATACAATCGGGTATTCAATATGCCGTGAGTGTTTATTTTTATCTCTTCTTTTCCGAAAAATGCGCACACTTCTTTTTTATCTTGTTCGCTGATATCGTTTTCTACATATACTATGGCGTTTTCAACATCACCGCCTTTGATAAGGCCGAGTTTGATAAGGGGAAGTATTTCGTGTAAAAAGCAAAAAGTGCGGCAAGGTGCTATTTGTTCGGCGTAGGTTGTCATATCGGAAAAGTCTGCCTGTTGTGCCCCCAATACTTTGGAATGAAAGTCCACATTGACATGCAGACTAAAGTGTTCTGCGGGTTCTATCAGGAATGCCGAGTCGGACGAAGGGTCTTTAACATAAATGTTCTCTTCAGGGCGGAAAACGGGTTGGTCGGCTTCCAATTCTTCTGTTCCTGCCTGCATGATGGCTTTTACAAAAGGCTCGGCATTGCCGGTGAGTATGGGCACTTCTTCGCCGTCGGCGTATATTTTTGCGTTGTAAATGCCCGTTCCTGCCAATGCGGACATTAAATGTTCTATGGTTTTGACTTCAATGCCGGTATCGGCAATACGGATAGCGGTGCCTCTGTTGGTGCTGCCGACATTGTCGGGTGTGGCTTCTATGCAGGGTGTATCGGCTAAATCGGTACGGTAAAATTTGATTCCATGGCCGGCAGGAGCGGGCATGCAGCTTACACTGACTTGTTTTCCGCTATGCAATCCCTTGCCTTCAAGGTGGAATTCTTGTTTGATGGTTTTTTGTTTCATAACAATATATTACGTATTATTCTAATTTTATTTTTCTCCCCAACGACAATATGTCGGTTTCTTTCATATTGTTGATTTTGCATAATTTGCTTATGCTTATTCCATAGCGTTTGGATATTTTGTACAGGCTGTCTCCTTTTACCACTATATGATATGTTTTTTTTGCCGGCGGTGCCGGTTGAGGGGGGAGGGAAGTGGAGCTGTCGGCTGTTGGGGTTATGGTGTCAACGGAAAAATCTTCAAACAAATCGCATAGATTTTGTTTGCTCATGGTGATGGTGTCTGTTGCGGGCATGGAGCCTGCTTTGAATTTTTTATTGTTGATATGCAGTGTATCGGATATCAGCATACGGGTTTCCACGTTGATGATAATAGTGGGGTTAAAGGGTTCGTATAAAAAACGGGTTTCAAAGTGTAAATGTTCGGTGGTGGCTCTCCCCGTGCGGCCGGCCAACCCTATCAGATCTCCTGCCTTTACGTAGGTGTTTTCTTTGACGCACACCTTGGATAAATGGGCATACAATGTTTCCAATCCGTTTTCATGGCGGATAACCACCAGTTTTCCGTATCCGTAATAGCTTTCTTTGGCCATTCTTACGCATCCGTCCCATGCTGCCACTATGCTGTCGCCCAAATTTTGTTTTAAATCCACGCCGGTGTGCATTCTTCCGCCCCGTGGCCCGTAAGGGGATATTAATTTGGCGGGTTTGACACAAGGGAACACAAAGGCATTCTCCCCTTCGGGGTGCAAATATAAGGTATATTGACCTGTGGTGAGCAGGTATCCGGAATGGGTGTTGGTGTTATTCCATGAGTTTTGGTAATATTGCCCGGCAGGTGTGTCTTGTGCATGGGCAAACATAGTAAGAACATACAATATAAAAGCGAGAGGGAGAAATCCTGGTATATTGTTTTTCATACTATAATGATTATTTTAATCTAAAAAGCAAAGATAGCATTTTTTTTTGATATCAATGGCATGGGGAAAGGGTATAAAAAAAACAATCATGCGATTGTTCTTGTTTGGTCGGGATAGCCTGATTCGAACAGGCGACCTCCTGCTCCCAAAGCAGGCGCGATAACCGGACTACGCTATATCCCGTGCCATTGTGCGGAGAAGGGGGGATTCGAACCCCCGGTACCCTATCGGATACGACAGTTTAGCAAACTGCTGGTTTAAGCCACTCACCCACCTCTCCGTGCGGTTAGAGAATTCAAAGTGCAAAGGTAACATTTTTTTTTGTGTTGTAGGTAATAGTGATAAAAAAAATATGCTTTTTGTCTTATTTTTTTGTTTGATAGAAATAAAAAATGTTGTCTGTCCGCTGAAAACACGCCGCAACTTCAGCCGGCAGCGAATGTGTTTTACCTGTTTTACCTTCGCGGAAGACGGTGTTAGGGTAAAAAAAAACATCAAAGGACACCTCCTTTGATGTTTGTATGGCAGGAATAAAAGCACGGTTTATTTGCCGGCTAATTCCGCAATTTCGTCATCCACCAATATTCTTCCGCAAAATTCGCACACTATCACTTTTTTATGCATTTTGATATCCAATTGTCGTTGGGGCGCTATTTTGCTAAAACATCCTCCGCAGGCGTTACGTTCTATTTTTACGGTAGCCAATCCGTTACGCATACCTTTGCGGATGCGGTTAAATGCGGTAAGCATACGCGGTTCTATACATTTT
Organism: Bacteroidales bacterium; assembly: GCA_017616775.1. Taxonomy (GTDB): domain Bacteria; phylum Bacteroidota; class Bacteroidia; order Bacteroidales; family WCHB1-69; genus UBA1205. Next base: position 72,683 of record JAFZXM010000018.1, on the reverse strand, counting down.
TCCTGTTCTTCTATTTTGGCACGCAATGCGGTTTCCTCTTGTTGTTTTTCGGAAATAATGGAGTCCAATTCTTCTTTTTTGTTCTTCAAAGCTTCTTCATTGGTGTTCAGTTCCGCTTGCAAAGCGTTGATGTCTTCTTGCTTTACGGCAATTTTTTCTTTTATTTCGTTAATTCTTTTTTCATTCACTTTCACATCCAGTTCTTCGTATTCGATTTCTTTGCTCAAAGCATCGTATTCTCTGTTGTTGCGGACATTGTTGAGCTGTTCTTTATATTTGGATGTCAGTGCTTGTGATTTTTCAATGGATTCTTTGTGCATACGGATTTGCTGTTCCATTTCCGTGATGTTTTCTTTGTATTTGTCCAAACGTGTTTGCATACCCAGACATTCGTCTTCCAAGTCGTTTACTTCCAAGGGAAGTTCACCTCTTTCTATTAAAATTTTGTCTATTGCGGAATGGGTGGTTTGTAAACGGTATAATGCTACCAAAGTGTTCAGCACATTTTTATCGGCACCGGAATCTTCTACATGATTGTTGGAGGTGATGACGGGGGCTTCTTTGCTATCGTTTGTTTTTTTTGTTGTTGCCATTTGTTTTATGAAAAATTATTATTAAATATCTAAAAAAATTCAGTGGGATTTTTTTCCCGTAAAGAAACTGCAAAATTACTAAATTTTTTAATAAGTTGGTCAAAAATCAAATATTTTGTTTGTATTTCACTTTCATAGTGGCCTATATCCGCCAATATGATATCGTGTGCATAGTCCAAATAATGATTGTGTTTGAATTCGGAAGATATCAATATATCGGCGCCGGCTTGTATGGCTTGCGGAATCAGAAAAGCGCCGCTGCCGCCGCAGACAGCAACCGTGGAAATGGTTTTGTTCTTATTGCAGGCAGTGTGTCTGAAATGGGTCAAATGCATATTCTGTTTTAAAAGGGTAAAAAAATCCTTCACGGGCACAGGCCCGTCAAGTTCGCCTATCATGCCCGCGCCTGCAGCGGGTAAAATGTTGTTGAGCGGGTATAAATCAAATGCGGGTTCTTCATAAGGATGGGCTTTCAACAGGGCTTGTATGACTTTTGCTTGCTTAAAATCAGGAAAAACGGTTTCAATTTTTATTTCTTCCTCGTGATGCAGCCGGTTGATTTCCCCTACATAGGGATGACATCCGTCTAATGCGCGAAAAGTGCCGGTTCCAGGCGTGTTGAAGCTGCAATTGTCGTAATTGCCGATATGTCCGCAGCCTGCATCAAACAAAGCTGCCCTCACTTTATCCGCGTGCGCGGAGGGAACAAAAACGGATAGTTTTACCAGCCTGTGTTCTGCCGGCTGCAGAATGCGGCAGTTCCTGATTCCCAAAATACGGGCCAATCCGGCATTGACACCTTGCAGCATATTGTCCAAATTGGTGTGCATGGCATATATGCAGATATCATTTTTGATGGCTTTTATGAGCAATCGCTCCGTTGGAGTGCGCCCCGAAATTTTTTTGACGGCATGAAACAGGAGCGGATGATGGCTGATGATAAGGTTGGCATCCGTGTCAATGGCTTCTTGCAGCACATCGTCGGTAATGTCCAAACATATCAGCCCCCGCCGGAATTCCCAATCGGTATTTCCCGCTATGCATCCTGCGTTATCGTATGGCTCTTGATATGAAAGAGGAGCAAAATCCTCCAAAAATTGAATGACTTCTTGTATGCTTGTTTTCATTTTATTGATAAAATCTTATTCGAATGGTCAAAATTACAAAAAAAAATGATACATTAGCAAAAAAATTTTTTTTAATTTTTAACAATAGTCGCAGTATATTAAAATATTGAAAACGAATAAGATACAATTCTAAATGAAGAAATTGTTATTTCCGGTTTCCTTTCTTTGGGGATGCTTTATGCATTTGAGAAGAAAGTATTATAACTCAAAAGGCAGAAAGTCGTTTGACTTGCCTGTCATTTGTGTGGGGAATTTATGCATGGGCGGCTCAGGTAAAACGCCTCATGTGGAATATCTTATCCGTTTATTGTCCATGGACAGAAATGTGGCGACCTTATCGCGCGGGTATGGTCGCAGAAGTGAAGGCTTTTTGCTGGCAGACAGTCGTTCTACGGTATATGACGTAGGGGATGAGCCTTTGTCGTATTATAAAAAATATCCGTCGGTGACGGTGTCGGTGTGTGAAGACAGGGTGGCCGGCATTAATACGCTCAGGTCCATGTTGCCGGAAACAGATGTGATTATACTTGATGATGCTTATCAGCATTTGTCTGTTAAGGCGGGGTTAAATATTTTGTTAACGGATTATTATAATATTTACCCCAAAGATTCGGTAATACCGATGGGAAGTTTGAGGGAATGGACGTCAGCCGCCAGCGAAGCGGATATCATAGTGATAACCAAAACGCCAAAAGTAATGACGGTGATGGATGAGGCCTTGTTGCGGGATTTGATCAAGCCTTTACCGCATCAGCGTTTGTATTTTTCGTATATAGAATTCGGCAATATGATTCCGTTGACAGAAGCGGCGGCACAAATTCCGCCCGACACCATCAAAAGTGTGGTTACCCTTACGGGTATAGCGAATCCGTATCCGTTGATAGAGCATTTGGGCTCCTTTTACGAAAAAGATTTTCTTACCTTTCCCGACCATCATCAATTTACCGTCAAAGACATAGAAAAAGTGAAGTTGTCGCTGGACAGATTGCTTACCCACAACAAGGTGGTGATCACCACGGAAAAAGATGCAATGCGATTGATGTGCAGCGATTTGATAGAATATGTAAAACCATTGCCTCTGTTTTATATTCCCATAGAAGTGAGAATGCATAATAATTGCAAACATGCATTTGATAAGCAAATATTAGATTATGTTGAAAAAAATAAATGAAGCCGCGGAGTTTTTGGCGCAACAATTTGGTAATGATGCCAAAATAGTGATAGTGTTGGGTTCGGGATTGAATCATCTTGCCGATGAAATAATCACGCAGAAAGTAATCAATTACACCGATATACCTCATTTTCCTGTTACAACAGTGGAGGGGCATGAAGGCAAGCTCATTTACGGCAAGCTGTGCAATATCCCCATAATAGCCATGCAGGGGCGGTTTCACTATTATGAAGGTTACGATATGAAACAAGTAACCTTTCCCGTACGGGTGTTCAAAGCCATGGGGGTGCAAACAATGGTTTTGTCCAATGCGGCAGGCGGAATGAATCCTCTTTACAAGGTGGGGGATATAGTGATGATTACCGACCATATCAATTTTTTTCCAGAAAATCCGTTGAGAGGCAAAAATGACAATCAGCTGGGAGAACGTTTTCCCGATATGAGCGAAGTGTACACGCATGCATTGCTGCAAAAGGCCGGGTCAATAGCAAAATCTTTGGGCATACCTTATCACAAAGGCGTGTATGTGGGAACATCGGGTCCTACTTTTGAAACACCTGCCGAATACCGCATGTATCGCATTCTGGGCGGAGATTGTGTGGGCATGTCCACGGTGCCGGAAGCTATTGTCGCTCATCATGGCGGAATGCAATGCATCGCCTTTTCGGTGATTACCGATTTGGGAATAGCGGGGCAGGTGGAAAAAGTATCGCACAGGGAAGTGCTTAATGCCGCTAATATGGCGGGAAAAAAATTGCAATCCATAGTCAAAGAATTGGTAAAAGTGATATAGTATGCTGTTTTCCGAAGTGTTGGTGTCGCAGCATGTGAAAGACATGCTCATTAATACGGTTAAAAACAAACGTGTCAGTCATGCACAATTGTTTCTTTGTCAAGCCGGAATGCCGGGTTTGGCATTGGCATTGGCTTATTGCCAATATATCAGTTGTCCGGATCGTACCGGTACGGATGCTTGCGGCAAGTGCGCTTCTTGCATTAAATTTGACAATTTGGTGCATGCCGACATGCATTTTGTGTTTCCCAACGAAAAGAACGCGTCAGGCAAAAGCAATATACCCGCCTATCTCGGTCAGTGGAGAGAACTGCTGAAAGAAAAAAAAGGATTGATTACCCAATACCAATGGGCAGAATATATTAAAGCAGGCAAATCGCTTGCCATTTACGAGCGGGATATCATGGATTTAATCAATGTTTTGCAATCCAAGCCTTATGAATCGGAGTATAGATTTGTAATCATCTGGTTGCCGGAGCTGATGAACGAAACGGCAGCCAATAAATTGCTCAAAACATTGGAAGAACCCGACGGCAAAACCTTGATCATTTTGGTGAGTGAAAACACCGATAACATATTACCCACTATTTTATCCAGAACCCAAATGCTCAAAATTAACAAATTGCCGACAGAGGATTTTGTCTCCGTGGTGTCAAAACTTATCAATTGTGACAGCGGGCAGGCAAGGATAATAGGTTATATCACCGACTTTAACTTGCAGCAGGCATTGGAAATGGGTGTCAATGTGGTGGATGTTGAAAATTATGAGTATTTTGTAAGCATGATGCGTTCGGCGTATGCCCTATATCATATGCAAGCCCATAAAGTGGATTTCAAAGGTGTGGAAGATTGGCTGAAATCCATGGAAGAGCTGGAAAAAGCAGCTTGCGTCAATTATTTGAAATATTCCCTCAATATGATACGCAAATGTATGATAATGAATACGGATGCTGCTTCTTTGATACAACTTTCACCCAATGAAGAAACATTCTTAAAAAGTTTTTCCCCTTTTGTGAATTTGGAAAACGGCAGGCAGATAATGAATGTGTTGGACGACGCCGTAAAAAAACTGACAGTGAATAATGCCAATGTAAAAATGCTGTTTACGGACATATTGTTACAAATAGGCAAATTGTTAAACAAAAAAGGGCAGTGATTTTATCCCCGCATTCTAACAATGATACATATCAGTAATTTGTCGGTGCATTTTACGGGCATTTATTTGTTTGAAAATGTGAGTTTTGTTATCGGCGACAATGATAAAATCGGGCTGGTGGGCAAAAACGGTGCCGGCAAAACCACGTTGTTAAATGTATTGGCCAGGCAGATAGAGCCCCAAAGCGGAAGCATAGTATATACGGCGGGATATAAATTAGGCTATTTGCCTCAGGAAATGCCTCTAAAAGGAACCCGTACCATATGGGAAGAGGTAATGGATGCTTTTGTGGAGTTGCGTGCCATAGAACAGGAAATAGCCCGATTGACAGCGCAAATAGCGGAAAATACGGATTATGAAAGTGAAGCGTATATTCAAACACTCGGCAAAATAGAAGATTTGAATCAGCAGGCAATGTATTTGGGTGCCAGCAACGTTACCTCCGAATCGGAAAGGGTGCTGATGGGTTTGGGCTTTTCCCGCAGCGATTTCACCCGTTCGATTACCGAATTCAGTTCCGGTTGGCAAATGCGTGTGGAATTGGCGAAAATATTGCTGCGCAAAACGGAAATATTGCTTTTGGACGAACCTACCAACCATTTGGATATAGAGTCTATCCAATGGCTGGAAAATTTTTTGCAGTCATATGGAGGTTCATTGGTGTTGGTATCGCACGACAGAGCATTTTTGGACAATGTGTGCAAACGCACCATAGAAATCACTTTAGGACATATAGAAGATTACAATTGCAATTATTCCGCCTATGTGGCCCGCAGGGCGGAGAGGATAGAACATCAAAAGCAAGTTTATGACAATCAGCAGAAAGAAATTGCAGAAATAGAGAATTTTATAGAAAGATTCCGCTACAAAGCCACCAAAGCCAAACAAGTGCAAAGCAGGGTGAAATTATTGGAGAAGATGGATGTGGTGCAAGTGGATGAAACGGATACCTCTAAAATACGTTTTTTCTTTCCGCCCGCCCCCAAATGCGATAAAGTGGTGTTTGAAGCCATAGGCCTGCAAAAAGCATATGGCACGCATAAGGTGCTCAACGGGATAGATTTTGCCATATTAAGGGGAGAAAAAGTGGCCTTTGTGGGCCGTAACGGTGAGGGCAAAACCACATTGGTGCGTATATTGCAAGGAGAGTTGCCGCCCACAGGCGGCATACTCAACATGGGAAGCATGGTGAAAATAGGATATTTTGCACAAAATCACAACCAACTGTTGGATTTAAACAAAACGGTGTTCCAAACAATAGACGATGTGGCCGCGGGGGATATGCGTACCAAAGTGCGCAGCATATTGGGCAGTTTTCTGTTTAACAACGAAGACATCGAAAAACAGGTGTCGGTGCTGTCGGGAGGCGAAAAATCCCGGCTGGTGTTGGCCAAGTTATTGTTGGAACCCTATAATGTGCTCATTTTGGACGAGCCGACCAATCATTTGGATATGCAATCGAAAGACATATTGAAAAATGCACTCTTGAGGTATGACGGCGCATTGATTATAGTGTCGCATGACAGGGATTTTTTGTCCGGACTCACCGATAAAGTGTATGAATTCAATAATGGAAAACTTAAAGAATATTTGGGCGACATACAATATTATTTGGATAAAAAACAATGGAGCCCAAGTGCAGCAGCCGGCAACATGCCAGCACCTGTAAATGCCGCACCGGAAAAAACACAGGTGAAAATATCTTGGGAAGAGCAAAAGCAAAAAGACAGCAAAATACGCAAGCTCGCCAAAAAAATAGAAGAATTGGAACTCACCATAGCCGATAAAGAAGAAACAATCAAACAAGTGTCTGCCAAATTGTCCAATCATGAGCAATATGCCCGGGAAATAGCTTCCGGAACATTGTATCAAGACTATCAGACAGCCCAACAGCAACTCGATGCAGCCATGGCAGAGTGGGAACAATTGTCAGAACAAATGATGGCATTAAGCAGGGAATGAACCCGAAGCGGGAAATTTAACAATTCAGCAACGGAAAGCGTATCCGTAAATCCGGGCTTGCAAAAGGCTGTGATATTATGTGCATCCCCTTGTTTTGCTGTTCTATAATGTGTCAGCTTTTTTTGGCGCGGCAAGCCCTTTTTTGCAGGACATTTCGTTTTTGTTTGTCCCCGAAAATATTTTTAAAAAAAGTGTTATATTTGCATTTTATTATAGTAGTTTTGTCGGTATGGGGCAAATGGGAATTTATAGTTATATCCAAATAAAAATCATGTATGAAGAGTAGTTTACAAGTTTTTGTAGCGGTGTGCCTGTTGATGGTGCAAACAGCTTTTTCACAAACAATCACACTATCCTTTACAGGATGTACCAACCATAGGGAATATGTGCAGCTGGATTCTGTAAGGGTGGAGAATCTTACCCGCAATTGGACGGAAAAGCTTATTTATCCCGATACGGTGTTGATACTTGACGATCAAACAAGTGTCAGTGAAGTGACGGGAGATGTAGCAAAGTGCATTTCGTATCCCAATCCTTTTCATGGCACAAGTCGTGTGGTGCTTACTCTGCCGCAAAGCGGGCAAGTGACATTGTTTGTTTATAACATGCAAGGGCAGCAGGTGATGGAAAAGTGCGTACAAGTGGAAGCAGGGGAGAGTGATTTTGAAATCAGTCTGGATCATCCGCAGGTATATTTTTTGATAGTCCATACTGTTCATGGTAAGTTAGTGCAAAAACTGATTAATACCGGTCATGCAGGAGGCAACAGTATTGTTTACATGGGTACTCAAAACCATATGCCGTCAAAAACACGCAAGTTGCATTCCTCAAAGCCCTTCCAAAGAGGCGATATTTTGAAGGTAAACGGCTATGTCACTTTTGACGGCGAGGTGATAGTCAACGATGATATGATACAGGAACAATGGGTAGACGAAAGCTATACTTTGTATTTTATATTGCAAGATAAAGATATTCCGGTAGTTGTCACCGATACGGTGACCAGCATCATGGATAGTTCTGCTGTCGGCGGAGGAAATGTTATTAACGACGGCAAAGCTCCGGTGACTGCCCGCGGTATATGTTGGGATACATTACCCGCCCCTACCATCAGCGGCAAGCATACTGTCAATGGCAGCGGTTTGGGCGTGTTTATCAGTAATATGACGGGATTGACTCCCGGAACCACCTATTACGTACGTGCCTATGCTACCAATAGTGAAGGCACGGCTTACGGCAACGAAGTAACCTTTACTACTGCCACTAAGATTATCCATGTGATATTTTCCGTGAGTGCCACCGATTCTGTTGAATTTTCTCCCGGCAATCTGCAGTGGAGTGCCACCAACGGAGGTGCCGCTCCCACCACCCATACCGTTGCAGGCAACGGAAGAGCGGCAGGTACATGGCGCTTTGCCCCTAACCAATGGGATACTATCGGTATAGGCAATAGAAAAATATCCTCCACCTATACAGGGTGGATAGACTTGTTCGGTTGGGGCACAAGCGGTTATCACTATTCTCTTGATACTAACAACGTGTATTACCAGCCGTATAGTAGGGGTTACTATACTCCGGTTATAGATACTATATTCAATTATTATGGTTACGGTCCTTCCTTGAATATGCAGGATACCCATCTTATAGGCACAAGTGCCAATTATGACTGGGGTGTTTACAATGCCGTGTATAATCCCAGAACGAACTCTACCGATGCTCCCGGCACATGGCGGACACTCACACAATTGGAGTGGTCTTATCTTTTAGAGACACGCAGCACAGCTTCCGGAGTGCGTTTTGCCAAAGCAACGGTGAACGGGGTGGCAGGCATAATCATCGTTCCGGACAATTGGAGTCAAGCTGTCTATACGCTCGACAGTGTCAATACCGGAACTGTTTCATTTGCCACCAATGTGATAACAGCTGCACAGTGGGTGTCGGTATTGGAGAATGCCGGTTGTGTATTCCTTCCCGCAGCAGGGAGCCGTTCCGGTTCATCAGTTTTCAATGTGTCTACCATCGGTGTATATTGGGCATCCACAGGTTTTGGATGTAACACCGGACATAATATCAATTTCCAAGAAACAGTCTGTCGGTTTCAGTATTTCCATGGTAATGCCCGCTATTATGGACACTCTGTGCGACTGGTTCGCTCTTTAGGCACACCGGCACCTGAACTTCCCATAGTGATTACCGATACCGTAAGCAATATCACGGATACTACCGCTGTTTGTGGAGGAAATGTAATTAACGAAGGCGGTGTTGCCGTTACCGCACGCGGTATATGTTGGGATACCATTCCCAATCCTACCATCAGCGGCAAACATACTGTCAATGGTGGCGGTGTAGGAAAGTTTACAAGTAATATGACAGGCCTGACTTATAGTACCACCTATTACGTACGTGCCTATGCTACCAATAGTGTGGGTACGGCCTATGGCAATCAAATAACATTTACTACTAAAGCCGTGCTTCCCACCATTATTACTGATACGGTGAGCAATATTACAGATACTACTGCTGTTGGCGGAGGAAATGTAACGAATGATGGAGGTGCTCCTATTACCGTCCGCGGTATATGTTGGGATACCATTTCTAACCCTACCATAAGTGGCAGACACACTATCAATGGCAGAGGTATGGGAAGGTTTACAAGCAATATCACAGGATTGAAACCGAATACCACCTATTATGTGCGTGCCTATGCAACCAATAGTGTGGGAACGGCCTATGGCAACCTAATAATATTTGCTACTAAAGCAGGGCTTCCCACCATTATTACTGATACAGTGGGCAATATCACGGATACTACTGCTGTTGGCGGAGGAAATGTATTGAATGATGGAGGTGATCCTGTTACCGCCCGCGGTATATGTTGGGATACATTACCTGCCCCTACCGTCAGCGGCAAACATATTGTCAATGGCAGCGGATTGGGCAGGTTTACAAGCAATATCACCGGATTAAAACCCGGTACCACTTATTACGTGCGTGCTTATGCTACCAATAAATTCGGTACGGCTTATGGCAACGAAGTTTCGTTTACTACTATCTCTAATATAAAACGTGCAGTATTTTCCGTGAGTGCTACCGATTCTGTGGAATTTTCTCCCGGCAACTTGCAATGGAGTGCCACCAACGGCGGCAATACTCCCACCACCCATGTGGTGGCAGGCAACGGCACAGCGGCAGGTACATGGCGTTTTGCCCCCAACCAATGGGATACCATAGGTGCAAACAACAGTAATGTTTCCTCTACTTATACCGGTTGGATAGACTTGTTCGGATGGGGAACCAGCGGATGGAACAACGGCAATTATTTTTATCAACCATATAGTACTTCAAGTAGTACTTCTGCGCCCTATACCAGTACTATAGGAAATGGTTACGGACCTACCGACGGAAGCATATATTCCTATTCACTTACAGGAGCATATGCCAATTCCGACTGGGGTGTTTACAATGCCATTTACAATCCCAGAACGAATTCTACCGATGCCCCGGGTACATGGCGTACTCCTACCAGCAACGAATGGAACTATCTTTTGTTCAACCGCAATACAGCTTCCGGAATACGTTATGCAAAAGCGACAGTGAACGGGGTAACAGGTCTCATTATCGTTCCTGATAATTGGAATGCATCAACATATGCATTGAATAGTACCAATATGGGTACTGTTGCATTTACTTCTAATATTATTTTAGCAGCAAATTGGACCACTTTAGAGAATGCGGGTGCAATATTTCTTCCAGCTGCGGGTAGCCGTCTCGGTACGTATGCCAATACCGCAGATAGGGGTTATTACTGGTCGGTTACGTGTCTGGCAAGCAATGGCGCAAACGCTATGGTCGTAATTAGTTCTAATGTACACGGGTATAATGGCGGTAACAGATATACCGGACGGTCAGTACGACTTGTTCGCTCTGTGAGTACACCTGCTCCCGGTCTTCCCATAGTGATTACCGATACCATAAGCAATCTCACGGACACCACAGCTGTCGGCGGTGGAAATGTAATTAATGACGGAGGTGTTCCTGTCAACGTACGCGGTATATGTTGGGATACTATTCCATATCCTACCATTAACAAGAACAATACCGTCAATGGTAGTGGTACGGGCAGTTTTACGAGTAATATTTCAGGTTTGAAACCCGGAACCACCTATTATGTGCGTGCCTATGCTACCAATAGTGTGGGTACGGCCTACGGTAACGAAGTTTCGTTTACTACTATCTCTAATATAAAACGTGCAGTTTTTTCCGTGAGTGCTACCGATTCTGTAGAATTTTCTCCCGGCAACTTGCAATGGAGTGCCACCAACGGCGGCAATACTCCCACCACCCATGTGGTGGCAGGCAACGGCACAGCGGCAGGCACATGGCGCTTTTCCCCTAACCAATGGGATACTATAGGTGCAAACAACAATAATATATCATCTTCATATACAGGCTGGATAGATTTATTCGGATGGGGTACCAGCGGATGGAACAACGGCAATTATTTCTATCAACCATATAGTACTTCAAGTAGTACTTCTGCACCCTACACCAATGCCGTAGGAAACGGTTACGGACCTACTGACGGAAGCATATATTCCTATTCACTTACAGGAATATATGCCAATTCCGACTGGGGCGTTTACAATGCCATTTACAATCCCAAAACCAATACCACCGATGCTCCGGGTACATGGCGTACCCCTACCAGCAACGAATGGAACTATCTTTTGTGTAACCGCAATACAGCTTCCGGAATACGCTATGCAAAAGCGACAGTGAACGGGGTGACAGGACTTATTGTTGTCCCTGACAATTGGAATGCATCCACATACGCATTGGACAGTACCAATATGGGTTCTGTCGCGTTTACTTCCAATGTTATTTCAGCAGCAAAATGGACCGTTTTAGAGAAGGCGGGTGCAATATTTCTTCCCGCTGCGGGTGACCGTCTTGGTACGTATACCCTTACTAGTGACAGAGGTTATTATTGGTCGGTTACTTGTTATGATGATCATAGTGCATATAGTATAGTCGTGATACGCACAAATGTACAGTGTTGGGGTAGTGGTGGTAACAGATTTACCGCAAAGTCCGTGAGACTTGTAAAGGATGTAAAATAAAAATAGCAGAGGCAGTATTCTAAGTGTTTTATAAAGAAAATCAATAAAATTAGTCAATATGAAAAATTGTTTACAAATATGGGTACTTGTCTGCCTCATGATGGCACAGACAGCTTTTGCACAAAACATTGAGTTGACATTTACAGGTGCCGATGTCGCCGGAAAATATGTGCAGTTGGATTCCGTAAGGGTTGAGAATATCAGCCGCAGTTGGACGGAAACATTGGTTTATCCCGATACGGTGCTGACGCTCACCGATGAAACAGGTGTCAACGAAGTGGAAGGCAATACTTCAAGTTGTATCTCGTATCCCAATCCCTTCAACGGAACGAGCCGCATAGTGCTTACTTTGCCGCAAGACGAACAGCTCTCATTAAGGGTATATAATTTAGCCGGGCAGCTTGTCATGGAAAAGCATCTGCCGGTGGAGGCAGGGGAAAGCCATTTTGAAGTCAGTCTCAACCATCCGCAGGTGTATTTTTTGGTAGCCCAAACCACCCATGGCAGGTTGGTGCAGAAATTGATCAACACCGGTCATTCCGGCACTAATGGCATTGTCTATAGAGGCACTAATTCGGGAACAATATTGGTGAAAACACAGAAATTGCTTTCTTCCAAGCCTTTTCAAAAGGGCGATGTATTGAAAATGACGGGATATACAACCTATGACAATAGAAGTGTTGTCAGCGAAGCAATACAACAGTCACAAACAGAGAGTGAGATGTTGACCATGGTTTTCGCATTGCCTGTATTTTCTGTTTCCGCCACTACACAAGTAGTGTTTTCTCCCGGCAACCTGCAATGGAGTGCCACCAATGGCGGCAATACCGCCACCACCCATGCAGTTGCAGATAGCAGTACAGCGGCAGGTACATGGCGTTTTGCTCCCAACCAGTGGGATACCATCGGTGCAGGCAATAGCAATATAGATTCTTCTTATACCGGTTGGATAGACTTGTTCGGTTGGGGTACCAGCGGTTATAACAATAAATATCCCTATATGACCAGTACAAACCCTACGGATTATGGCAATGAAGATAACAATATTTCAGGTACCAATTATGATTGGGGAGTGTATAATGCCATTTATAATCCGAAAACAAATACCACCGATGTTCCCGGTACATGGCGTACACTAACCAAAGACGAATGGACTTATTTGTTGAATACCAGAGTAACCACATCAAGGATACGTTATGCTAAAGGAACAGTAATGGGAGTATCCGGATTAATTATAGTTCCGGACAATTGGAGCAATGCAGTATATGCTTTGGACAGTACCAATACAAAAACAGCGACATGGACGTCTAATATTATCAATGCAGACAATTGGGCGGAGATAGAGGCTGCAGGCTGTGTCTTCCTTCCTGCTGCCGGCAACCGCAGTGGGGCTAGTGTCCGCAATATCGGTTCCGGTGGTTACTATTGGTCGGCTACGAGCATGGGTAAATACGACGCGTACGTCTTGTGCTTCAATTCGAGCAGTCTCGATCCCTCGGCCAGTGGCAGCCGTAATCTCGCTTGCTCTGTCCGATTGGTAAAGGATGTGCAATAAAAAAAGAAAAAATAGTAGTTTAAGTGTTTTTTATAGAAAATCAATAAAATTAATCAATATGAAAAATTGTTTACAAATATGGGTACTGGTCTGCCTCATGATGGCGCAGACAGTTTTTGCACAAAACATTGAGTTGACATTTACGGGTGCCGATGTCGCCGGAAAATATGTGCAGTTGGATTCCGTAAGGGTTGAGAATATCAGCCGCAGTTGGACGGAAACATTGGTTTATCCCGATACGGTGCTGACGCTTACTGATGAAACGGGTGTCAACGAAGCGGAAAGCAATGCTTCAAGTTGTATCTCGTATCCCAATCCCTTCAACGGAACGAGCCGCATAGTGCTTACTTTTCCGCAAGACGAACAGCTCTCATTAAGGGTATATAATTTGGCGGGACAACTTATCATGGAAAAGCATCTGCAGGCGGAAGCGGGAGAAAACTGTTTTGAAGTCAGTCTCCATCATCCGCAGGTGTACTTTTTGGTAGCCCAAACTGCTCATGGCAGGTTGGTGCAGAAATTGATCAACACAGGCCATTCCGGTGACAACAGCATTGCCTATATTGGAAACCAAGGGACAATCTTGACAAAAACACAAAAATTGCTTTCTTCAAAGCCTTTTCAAGCCGGAGATGTTTTAAGAATAACAGGTTATACCACCCATTATGGACAGGTGGCTTCCGGCAATGAAATTTTGCAGCCGCAAAGAGAAAGCGAGCATTTTAATTTGGTGTTCTCCCTGCAATATCTTCCGACATTAACCACGGCATCTGTCAGCCATGTTACCGGTAGTTCTGCTGTATGCGGCGGCACCATCATTGATGACGGCGGTGCTGCTATTATCACACGCGGTGTTGTTTGGAGCGAGTCTCACAATCCGACTATTGACGGCAATAATACTGCGGATAGTTCCGGTACAGGCAGTTTTACAAGCAATATTTCAGGATTGAAACAGAATACCACCTATTATGTGCGGGCATACGCCACCAATGCGGCAGGTACCGCCTACGGCAACGAAGTTTCGTTTACTACTAAACGTATTGCAGTATTTTCTGTGAGTGCTACTGATTCTGTGGTATTTTCTCCGGGTAATTTGCAATGGAGTGCCACCAATGGAGGCAATACCGCCACCACCCATACCGTGGCCGGCAACGGCACGGCGGCAGGCACATGGCGTTTTGCTCCCAACCAGTGGGATACCATCGGTGCAGGCAATAGTAATATTTCCTCTACTTATACCGGTTGGATAGACTTGTTCGGTTGGGGTACAAGCGGATATAATAATAAATATCCCTATATGACCAGCACAAATTCTTCTGATTATGGCAATGGAAATAACAATATATCAGGCACCAATTATGATTGGGGTGTTTATAATGCCATTTACAATCCCCAAACCAATCATACCGATGTTCCCGGTACATGGCGTACATTGACCAAAAACGAATGGGCGTATTTGTTGAATACACGGACAACAACATCGGGGATTCGTTATGCTAAAGGAACAGTAATGGGAATATCCGGATTAATTATAGTTCCGGATGATTGGAATACATCTATATATACCTTAGATAGTGTAAATACAGCAACTGCAACATATAATTCTAATATTATCAGTGCTGCCAATTGGCCGAACATGGAGGTTGCAGGTTGCGTCTTCCTTCCTGCTGCCGGAGCCCGCGGTGGAACTTCGGTCATCCGTGTCGGTGCCGAGGGCTGGTATTGGTCGTCTACTCGCTACGATAGAGACTATACGTATGGTTTGCTCGTCAAATCGAGTAATCTCTATCCCTATCTCGACGAAGAACGCTTATTCGGTGAGTCTGTCCGCTTGGTTCGCTCTTTAGAAATATCTGCCCCCGATTTTCCTATAGTTATTACCACAACAGTGGGAAGTATTACAGATAAATCTGCTGTTTGCGGAGGCAATGTAACCTATGACGGAGGTTCCACTGTTATTGCTCGCGGTGTTTGTTGGGATACTCTTCCTTATCCTACCATTAGCAAGAACCATACCGCCAATGGTAGCGGTTTGGGTAGTTTTACAAGCAATATCACCGGATTGGAATCGGGTACTAAATATTATGTGCGGGCATACGCCACCAATGCAGCAGGTACAGCGTACGGCAACGAACTTACATTGACCACTCATGCACTTCCTACACTTACCACCACATCCGTAAGCAATATCACCGCTAGTTCTGCTGTATGCGGAGGCAATGTAACCAATGGTGGCGGTGCTTATATAAGCGTACGCGGTGTTTGTTGGGATACTCTTCCTTATCCTACCATTAGCAAAAGTTATACCGTCAATGGTAGCGGTACGGGTAGTTTTACAAGCAATATCACCGGATTGAAACCGGGCACTAAATATTATGTGCGGGCTTATGCCACCAATGTGGTAGGTACCGCCTATGGTAACCAAGACACATTTACTACTTTGGATATACCGAACAATGCTTTATTTACTATTTCCAATAGCAAAAGGGTAATATTTTCCCCGGGTAATTTGCAATGGAGTGCTACCAATGGTGGTTCCATACCTACCACCCATGTCGTGGCAGGCAACGGCACGGCGGCAGGAACATGGCGTTTTTCCCCCAATCAATGGGATACCATTGGTTTTAACAATAGCAATATTTCATCCACTTATACCGGATGGATAGATTTGTTCGGTTGGGGTACCAGCGGTTATAATAATAAATATCCTTATATGACTGCTACTATAGATTCACTTTATGGTAATGGAAATAGTAATATTTCAAATACCAATTATGATTGGGGCGTATATAATGCCATTTACAATCCCAAGACCAATACCACCGATGCTCCCGGAACTTGGCGTACATTGACCATAGATGAATGGGAGTATTTAGTGATTACTCGTCAAACTTCTTCAGGCATACGTTGTGCACACGCTATTGTAAATGGTGTTACGGGTTTAATTATAGTTCCGGATAATTGGAATGTATCCGTTTATTCATTAAATAATACCAATAATTCAAGCGCGGCAGATACGTCCAACATTATTGATTCTGCCGATTGGGCGAAGATGGAAAATGCTGGGTGTGTCTTCCTCCCAGCTGCTGGCAAGCGTGAAGGATCTTATGTATACTATGTCCATTTTTACGGAATCTATTGGTCAACAACGTTCTATGAAGGCTTCTATAATAACAGTGGGGGGGGGAGTAGTGTGTATTTCGGTCCGGGTACAACCTTCACTTCGTCTTACAGCTTACCTAGACATGGTCTATCTGTCCGTTTGGTAAGGGATGCGCAATAGAGGGAATAGCGGGAGAGAGGATATAAAAAAACAGCACTACTATGTAGTGCTGTTTTTATGTTATCAACGACAGGTCCGTTACAGACTCATATAAGACAATGCTTTGATTTTGTTTCTATAGATGCCTTTCACGTCGTAGAAAACGGCAGGGGAATGGGTGATGGATGTAAAATACGATTCATCCAAATCGGCATATTCCTTATGGTTGACGGCTACGATAACGGCATCGTAGTCATTGCGTATGTTCTGGGTCAACTTAAATCCGTATTCCTTGTTCAAAGCATCGCTGTCGGCGTAGGGGTCTATCACATCCACGTTGACGCTATAAGATTGCAATTCGTGGATGATGTCGGCTACTTTTGAATTACGTATGTCGCTTACATTTTCTTTAAAGGTGGCACCCATAACAAGAATATGGCTTCCTTTAATAGCTTTGCCAAGCGACACCAAACGTTTGATAGTCATTTCGGCGACATAAAATCCCATGTGGTCGTTGATGCTGCGACCCGATTCTATAATTTGCGGGTGATGTCGGTATTCTTTTGCTTTGAAGGTAAGATAATAAGGATCTACCCCTATGCAGTGTCCGCCTACCAAGCCGGGGAAGAATTTCAAGAAATTCCATTTGGTGCCGGCAGCTTCCAACACTTCAAAAGTGTTGATGCCCATCTTGTTGAAAATTTGCGACAACTCATTCATGAGGGCAATATTGACATCACGTTGCGTGTTTTCTATGATTTTTGCGGCTTCCGCCACTTTGATACAAGATGCTTTGTGAACACCTGCCAGCACTACCAATTGGTAAACTTTGGCAATGTTTTCCAAAGATTCCGGACAAGAACCGGAAACAATCTTTTTGATGCTTTGCAGGGTGTGCTCTTTGTCTCCCGGATTGATACGTTCGGGACTGAATCCCACTTTGAAATCCTCATTGAATTTCAGTCCTGACAATTCTTCCAGAATAGGAATACAATCTTCTTCGGTGCAGCCCGGATAAACGGTGGATTCATACACTACATAGTCGCCTTTTTTGAGAATCTTTCCTACTGAGCGGGTGGCAGCCAACAGTGGTGTCAAATCCGGCAAACAGTGTTTGTCGATAGGGGTGGGGACTGCCACTATGTGAAAGGACGCCTGTTTCAAATCTTCCGGATGGGAGGTGAAAGTGATATCGCAACCTTCAAAAGCGGAAGCATCCAGTTCGTTGCTCGGGTCTATATGTCGGTTCATCAAGGCCACCCTGTCGGGCTTGATGTCAAAACCGATTACTTTTATTTTTTTTGCGAATGCCAAGGCAATGGGCAAACCCACATAACCCAAGCCGATAACCGATAGACATGTTTTTTTGTCTAATAAATCTTGATATATGCTCATCTGTTGTTGTTACTTGTTTTAAAAATGCAAAAGTACTAAATAAAAATGAAATATGAGCCTTTGCAAAGAATAAATTTTCAATGAAAGTCAAATGGCAGGTTATAAAAAAATATCAGTTACAAGTCAACTTGTATTTTATAGTGATTTTTTTCATTTTTTTTTTATATCTTTGCAAAATTAAATAAAGTTCATGTATAAAATTGTATCAAAAAGGGTTCTCACAAACAACATAGTGGAAATGAGTTTGGAAGCGAAGCAGTTGGCCAAATCTGCTTTGCCGGGTCAGTTTTTGATAGTGAAAATGCATCAAAAAGGCGAACGCATTCCGCTGACAGTTTGTGATGTAGATGTAGAAAAAGGTCTGGTTGTAATTGTTTATCAAATTGTCGGCCTGTCAACAAGGAAAATGGCAACTTACAACGTTGGTGATTCATATATGGATGTGGTGGGGCCTTTGGGGAGATGTTCCGATTTGGCGGAGATGAGCGACGAAGAATTGCAAAAAGAGCGTATTTTGTTTGTGGCAGGCGGTGTCGGTACGGCTCCCGTGTATCCGCAAGTGAAATATTTGCATGCCAGACACATTCAGGCAGACGTGATTATAGGTGCAAAAAACAAGGAGCAGTTGATATATGTGGACGAAATGCAAAAAGTAGCCGGTCATGTCTATGTGTCAACCGATGACGGCAGTTGCGGACATCAGGGTTTTGTCACCGATGTGATAAAAGATCTGGTGGAGGTGCAACACAAGCACTATACGCGTGTGGTGGCTATCGGGCCGATGATAATGATGAAAAATGTTGCCCGTCTCACACAATCGTATGGCATACCGACCATAGTAAGTTTGAATTCCTTGATGGTGGACGGCACCGGCATGTGCGGAGCTTGCCGTGTCAGCATCGGCGGACAAACAAAATTCACCTGTGTGGATGGACCGGAATTTAATGCTTTTGATGTCAATTTTGACGAGGCAATGTGCCGTCAAGCCATGTATGCCAATGTCAATCAACGTACTTTGTTGGAGCAGCAGGAACAGCAAGAAGAACACATTTGTTATATAGGCGGCGTTTCCAACGAGCAACCCGATAGAATGAAAAGGGTGCCGATAAGAGAAAGAGATGCCAAAGAAAGAGCCAAAACTTTCAAGGAAGTTTGCTTGGGTTACACCGAAGAAGAAGCTGTTGCAGAGGCAAAACGCTGTCTGCAATGCAAAAATCCGCAATGCGTAAGCGGATGTCCGGTAGCCATTGCGATACCGACATTTATTTCGCAAGTGGCGGCAGGTCAGTTCGACAAGGCTGCCAATACTATAGCGGAAAATTCTTCCCTGCCGGCAGTGTGTGGTCGTGTGTGCCCGCAAGAAACACAATGTGAGGGCAAATGTGTGTTGGGCAAAAAAGGCGATGCGGTGGCTATCGGCAAATTGGAGCGTTTTGTTGCCGATTGGGCAAGAAAAAATCAATTAGCCATAGAAGTCCCGACCCTCAGCAATGGTCATAAAGTGGCTGTTGTCGGCAGTGGTCCTGCCGGATTGACATGTGCTGCCGGATTGGCAAAAATGGGCTATTCCGTTACCATTTTTGAAGCCCTGCACGATACCGGCGGCGTATTGCGGTATGGCATTCCCGAATTCAGATTGCCCAAGAAAGAAGTGGTGGATTATGAGGTGGAAAATGTAAGAAAATTGGGTGTAAACATAGAAACCGACGTTGTAATAGGAAGAACTATCACCATAGATGCTTTGCTGCACGAACATGGTTTTGAGGCAATTTTTGTCGGCAGCGGAGCCGGTTCGCCTAATTTTATGAATATAAAAGGCGAAAACTTGAACGGAGTGGTTTCCGCCAACGAATTCCTGACAAGAAACAATTTGATGAAATCGTATGACCAACAATACGATACGCCTAATTTTATCGGCAAAAAAACCGTGGTGGTAGGAGGAGGAAATGTCGCCATGGATGCCGCAAGAACGGCTTTGCGTTTGGGCTCTGAGGTGACCATCATTTATCGCCGTTCCTTGGAGGAACTGCCGGCAAGGGCAGAAGAGGTGCATCACGCCAAAGAAGAAGGCATACAATTCCAACTTTTGTGCAATCCTGTGGAAATCATCGGCAATGAACAAGGCTGGGTGAAAAAAATGAAAGTGCAACGTATGCAGTTGGGACAGCCGGATGCTTCCGGTAGAAGAAAGCCGGTGCCAATCGAGAACGATTATTTTGAAGTGGAAGCCGATTTGGTGATAGTTTCCATCGGAACCTCTCCCAATCCTTTGATAGTAAGCACCACCGAAAATCTTGCCCAAGGCAAATATGGTGAAATAGTGGCAGACGAATCCGGGCAGACGTCACGGGAAGGAATTTTTGCCGGCGGTGATGCCGTGAGCGGCTCGGCTACCGTTATTCTTGCCATGGGAGCAGGCAGGGTGGCCGCACGGTCGATAGATAACTATATAAAAGAAAAACACATGCGATAAAATAAAAAAAGACAACCAAAAGGTTGTCTTTTTTTTTAATCTTTTTTTCTGTATTTTTCAATGCCGTGAAAGAGCATGGTCCAACGCAGTTTGATAACACCGAAAATGGCTTCTTTGAATATTCCCTTACTCATTTTGGAGGTGCCTTCGGTTCTGTCGGTGAAAATGATGGGCACTTCCGCCAAACGGAAGCCTAATTTCCATGTGATATATTTCATTTCTATCTGAAAGCCGTAGCCGATGTGTTTGATATTGTCGAAATTGATGCTTTCCAAAACCTTTCGTTTATAACATACAAATCCGGCGGTGGTGTCGTGAATGGGAATCCGCAATATGGTGCGTACATAGGCCGACCCGTAATATGACATCAACACCCTTGACATCGGCCAATTGACCACATTGACGCCGTTGCAATATCTGGACCCGATGACCAAATCTTTGTTTTCTTGGGATGCACATTCATATAAACGAATTAAATCGTTGGGATTGTGGGAAAAATCGGCATCCATTTCAAAAATGTAGTCATATTGGTTTTCTATGCACCAATTGAAGCCTAAAATATAGGCTGTTCCCAAACCGAGTTTGCCGCTTCTTTCTTTGATAAACAGGTGACCTTCGTATTCAGGAATCATATTTTTGACAATTTGTGCCGTGCCGTCGGGACTGCCGTCGTCTATCACCAAAATGTCAAAATCCTGGTGCAGATTGAAAACATAGCGGATAATCTTCTCAATATTTTCCTTTTCGTTGTAGGTGGGTATAATCACTATTTTTTTATCCATGCTTATTATTGTATGTTTATGAGAAAGTTTTTTGTTTTGGAATGCTTTTAATATTTTTTGCAAAAGTACATCTTATTTTTTTATTATCTTATATATTTATTAAAAAAAATGCCTGTTTTTTTTTACATAGTTTTTGTTGGTGTGTTTTTTTTTGATATCTTTGCAAATTGTAAATAAACAACAGAAATCATTTTATTAATAACTAAAAAATAAAAAAGTATGTTACAACAATTTTTTACCGGGCATCGTACTATTGCGATGTTGTTGGCGATTATCGTAGTGATTGTGCCTTTTATAATTTACTACGTCACTATCGCAAAAAGAGAGCATCCTAAAGGTCTTATTGCCGCTGCATTGAGTAATATGGGTGAGCGTTTCGGATATTATATCATGAACGCCATTTTATTGCTCTTTTTGGTATCCAAATTCGGCTTGCCCGACGGAACGGCGGGAGTTATTTATTCTGTATTCTATTTCGGCATTTATGTGCTGAGTTTGGTAGGCGGTATAATAGCCGACAAAACGCAGAATTATAATAAAACCATCCAATGGGGGTTGGTGATCATGTCGTTAGGATATGTTGCATTGGCAATACCATTGTTTAGTAAAGTCGGTGGTGTAGTTACAGACGGTAACGGTCAATGGTGGGCAATATTGATATACACTTGTATAGCTTTGTTGTGCATAGCTTTTGGTAATGGCTTGTTTAAAGGCAATTTGCAGGCTATAGTGGGAAAAATGTATGATGAATACGAAGCCGAAGCTGCAAAACAAGGAGAAGAAGCCCTCAAAATAGCACGGGACAGACGTGATTCCGGATTCCAAATATTCTACGTATTTATTAATATTGGCGGTGTGTTAGCTCCGTTTGTGGCTCCGTTGTTGAGAGAATGGTGGTTGAAAGCACATCATTTTGTATATAATGCCGATATGGCGTCTTTGTGTCACCAATATTTAGCAGACGGTGCAGTAACCAGCAAATTTGAAGAAACCATGAGTCAAGCTGTTACAAGCGGTTATCAATTTGTAGATAATGCCACTTTCTGTTCTGATTATATCACCGTGTTCAACGAAGGTATTCATTTCGCATTTATAGCATCTGTTATAGCAATGCTTACCTCTTTGGTGATATTCTTCACCACCAAAAAGAAATTCCCGCAACCTGCCAAGAAAGAAAAGGCAGAAGTGGTGGAATACACAGAAGAAGAAAAATTAACAATGGCCAAAGAAATCAAACAAAGATTATATGCTTTGTTCGCAGTATTGGGTATAGCTATTTTCTTCTGGTTGTCTTTCCATCAAAACGGACAGTCTTTGTCGGTGTTTGCACGGGATTTTGTGCAAACCGATTCTATTGCTCCTGAAATATGGCAGGCTTTAAATCCTTTCTTTGTAATATTCCTCACGCCAATAGTAATGATAGTGTTTGCCGCTTTGGCACGCAGGGGAAAAGGTATATCCACTCCTCGTAAAATTGCGATAGGTATGGGTATTGCAGGATGTGCCTATTTGTTTTTAATGCTTATATCCATAATGAATAATTATCCCTCAGGAGAAGAGTTCCGTGCAATGGATTTGGTGCAAATGACAACGGCAGGCTTAGCCAAAGCTGCACCATGGGTGTTGATAGTTACTTATTTCTTCCTCACTGTGGCAGAATTATTTATTTCGCCGCTGGGATTGTCATTTGTATCCAAAGTGGCTCCGCGTCACATGGTAGGCTTGTGCCAGGGCTTGTGGTTAGGTGCCACCGCAATAGGTAACCTGCTGATATGGATAGGGCCTGTGATGTACAATGCATGGCCTATACAATATTGCTGGATGGTGTTCTTGATAATATGCCTTGTATCCATGGGTGTAATGCTCGGTATGGTAAAATGGCTGGAGAAAGTTACCCAATAGCAGTAAAGAGATTAAAAAAAGCGTGCGAATCCGCACGCTTTTTTTTTGTGCTGTCCGTTTTGCTATCTATAAAATAACTATCTTTGCAATTTGAGTACAATCAATTTTACGGATTACATTGAACACACGTTTGCGCGAATTATATAATAGGTATATCAAGAACAATCTGATGGTGGAACGCTTTGCCAAAGTGTTCTCGGTGGATGTGGTGGTTCGCGGTGTCAATTTTTTGCTCATTCCCGTTTTCCTGCATATCATGACAAGGGAAGAGGTGGGAACCTACGATTATTTATATGCTTTTGCTTTTGCCGTGGCGCCTACATTGAATTTGGGTCTGTATGTCAGCCTTACAAAAATGTATCATTCGTATTCCGAAATAGAAGAAAAAGGCAAGCTCTTGTTTACCATACACACCACATTGGTGTCGTTTTTATTGTTGGTGTTCGGTGTGATATATGGCTTTAAGTGGGATTATCATCTTTTTGATTTTTTGGTCAACGAGCCCATTGCTTACGACAGATATAGATTTTATATCCTATTGGCAATGATATCAATGATATATAACACTTTGCTGACCATGTTTTTTGTCACTTCGGAAAAAATATCCAAAATACAACGCTATAATATAGGCCGGTGTCTGTTGGTGAATATATGTGTATTTGCCGCATTGTTGTTCCTTAAGGGAGATAAAGTGGAATTGCGTCTGGCGTTTACTTATGTGAGCGAAATGCTGGTCACTTTGTATTTTTTTCGTTACTATTGGAGAGAAATCAAATGTGTTTTTTCGTTTGACATGATGTGGAGAGCTGTCAAAATAGGTATGCCCATCATGCTGACGGCCATCGCCTGCCTGTTGATTAACTTTGCCGACAAATATTTTGTGCAGCAATATTGCGGCATGAAAGAATTTGCCGTGTATTTCAAAGCAGTACAATTTGCCACCATCTTGCCGGTGGTGTTTAACTCGTTTCAAAACATATGGCTGCCGCTGATGATGAAAGAAAAGGATTTGACAGTGTTGAGGCGTAAAACCAACAGGGTGGCAAAAGTGATATCCTTGGCATTTACGGCACTTTCCTTATGTATATTTGTCATGGTGTGGATATTTGTCAGGATCAATATTATTCCTATGGAATATAAAAATATGCTGTATGTGTTGCCTTTGGCATGTGCAGGTCAAATAGCGGCTTCGTTAATGCTGTTGTATCAATATTATATGGTGTATTTTGAAAAAACATATATCAATTTGGCAGTGGCTACCGTCAGTGGTGTAGCCGGTGTGATACTCAACAGATATGCGGTGATATATTACGGCTATTATGGCGTGGCGGCAGTGACAATAATAGTCAATGTGCTGATGATTTTATTCTATGCTCTCAGAGCACGCACTTATATCAGGCATAGAATTGCGGAATAACTCTTCTGCCGCTTCGGACGGCAAAATCACCTATAGGCAAAAAAGCAGAATTGACAAAGTGGCGGCTAATGTACAATAGACGGCAAAATAAATGAGTTTTCCTTTTTTTACTATGTCTATCATCCATTTACATGCTAAATAGCCTACAATAAAGGCGGTGAAGAATCCTGTAGTCAGCACGCTCCAATGGGTGCCGCTGCCGTTTAAAGTCAAAAGGTCTTTACTGTCCAATAAGGCTTCTCCCAATATGGGGATAATGACCATTAAGAATGAAAATTTGGCTACGGATTCTTTTTTATTGCCTAATATTAATCCTGTGGCAATGGTGGAGCCGGAACGGGACAGCCCCGGCAACACGGCTATGGCTTGTGCTATTCCTATAATGAAGGCATCCGCCCAACCTATGGTTTCTTTGTTGCGGGGCTTGGCCGTGTAGGCAAAAAATAATAAAGCGGCGGTGATATACAGGCAAATACCTACAATAAGCAGGCCGCTTCCGAATATATTTTCCACCTGCTCTTTGAAAAACATGCCCACTATAAAAATAGGAATCATGGAAATACCTATCTTACATGCGTATTTCATTTCTTCATTCCATTGAAATCGGCATATCCCTTTGCATAAATTGAACACTTCTGTTCGCAAAGCCAGCAAAGTGCTTAATATGGTGGCTATATGCAGCACAACGGTAAAACTTAAATTTTCAGCACCGTCGTGCATGTCAAACAAATAATTGGCAATAGCCAAATGTCCGCTACTGCTCACAGGAAGGAATTCTGTCAATCCTTGAATAATGCCGAGAATGATGGCTTGTAAGTACGACATGGCTTATTCGTCGGTGCGGGAATGACAGTTGAATTTCAGCATGATAGCAATGAATTCTATTGCAAATCCGACTACCAAAGTGATGGGCGCTATCACTAGGCGGCGGGTGTCAAAAATGGCAGGGCTGAATTGGGAAGGGTCATCAGTGCCGCCGCCGGATAATAAAATGTATCCGATCAAAAGCACGACAATACCTGTCAGCATCAATATGTAGTTAATTTTGCCGAAAGGCATGCCGGGAGCCCATTCTATTTCTTTTTTTGTATTGTTCTTTTTGGGAATGCTTGTGTTTGTTTTTGCCATAATAATGATTATATGTATAATTTGTCTATTTTCATTTTAATGTATTTGTGTACCGATACCCATGTAGCCATCCATGTGATGAATATACCTGCGCAGAGCAATATTCCAAACAATATGGCGTAATAATTCGGATTGTCAAAGCTGATGATTTCCATGCCGGAGCGGGTGTATGCAAGATACAACAATCCCGACAGGGTGATGATGGCCAAAATGGCCCCCCACAATCCCTGCATAATGCCGCTGAAAATAAAAGGACTGTATATGGTGCTGCGTTTGGCACCCACCAAAAGCATGCTTTTGATGATAAATCGTTTGGAATAAATGGCCAAACGAATGGTGTTGCCAATGAGCGCAATGGCAATAATAAGCAGCACTCCGCTGATAATGAGCAAAATAAGACTGATGCTGTTTAAATTCTCATTGATATTGTTTACATAACTTTTTTGATAGTTTACATCGCTGACATTTTCCAATAAGTTCAACTCTTTCTCTATCATCAGCAAACTGTCTATGCCGGTGTAGTCCGCATTGATTTTTAGTTGAAACGAAGGAGGAATAATATCACCCACAATGTCCCGGAAATCATGACCGAGCATGTCTATCATTTCTTGTGTTGATGCCTCTTTGGATACAAATATCACCGATTTGACGTAGGGCTTTTTCTCTATTTGTTGTTGAAGTTTGGTTATCTGACCTTCTGTGATGTCGGAAGTGAGCATTACTTCAAACCCTATGTTTTCACGTACTTTATCCGAAATTTGTTTGGCATTGATGAGCACTATTCCTAACAAGCCTATCATTATAAGCACCAAGGCAATGCTGAAAACCGTTGATACTTTGGATGATGCTAATCTGTATTTTGTGATTTTGTCAAGCTGAACAGCCATATTCCATTATATTTATATAAGTGCAAAGATAACATTTTTTTTGTTATGATGTCCATGTTTTATATGAGGATATGATGAAATAAAAATTATTGATTTTCTTCATCTATACACATGTATTTTGAATTTTGGCTTTTGAATTCGGGTACTAATTGTTTCATTTGTTTTACCAATTCCATGTCATCGGCATGGTCCAATGAAGCAATCAGCAGGTCTGTTTTTTGACAGATAGTGTCAAAATCATAGGTGCGGACTTTGGCTATTCTGATTTTATCGTATTGTGTGGAGGTGGTATTTTCCTCGTTGGCGAGCAGCTCTTCGTATAATTTTTCGCCCGGGCGCAAGCCTGTGAACACAATTTGTATGTCTTTACCGAGTTCCAAACCGGACAAGGATATCATCTTTTTGGCCAAATCATATATTTTAATGCTTTTGCCCATGTCGAAAATATAAATTTCTCCGCCATCACCCATGCATCCCGCTTGCAATACCAATTCACACGCTTCCGGTATGGTCATAAAAAAACGGGTGACTTCCGGGTGGGTAATGGTGACAGGGCCTCCCTGTTCTATTTGTTGTTTTAATATAGGGATAAGCGATCCGTTGGATCCCAGCACATTGCCGAATCGTGTGGTGATAAATTTGCATTGGGGGTGAGCTTTGCCCAATGATTGCACATAAATTTCGGCTATACGTTTGGACGCCCCCATCACACTGGTGGGGTTAACGGCTTTGTCGGTGGATATCATGATAAATTTCTGTACATGGTATTTAATACTGAGGTCGGCCAAATTTTTGGTGCCTGCAATATTGACTTTGACGGCCTGGTAAGGGTTTTTTTCCATCAGCGGAACATGTTTAGAGGCGGCAGCATGATAAACTATATCGGGGTGATAGGTGCTGAAAATATGTTCCATATAATTTTTTTGGCATATATCGCCTATATAAGTGATATAAGGGTTGTCGGTATGGGAGTTGAGCAGTTCCAATTCCAAAAAATACATGGGAGATTCGGCATTATCCACCAACACCAATTGTTTTACATTGTATTTGATGATTTGACGTACAATTTCACTGCCTATGCTGCCTGCAGCGCCGGTGATGAGTATGGTTTTGTCTATCAAATCTTTTTGTACATGGCTGTTGCTCATTTGTATAGGATCTCTGCCCAATAAATCTTCTATACGTATTTTTTTTATTTGTTTGAAACTTAATTCACCGTTTATCCACCGTTCTATGGGTGGAACCATCAATATCTTGACATTGTGCTCCATACATAAGTCTGCCATCACAGCGCGTTTGGCACTGCTGAGTTTTTCAATGGCTATCACCATGAAGGCAATGTTTTTGCTGTCGAATATTTCATTAAGCGTTTCAACGGAGTATATGGGCAGCTGCTCCATGGTTTTCCCTATCTTTTTGGGGTCGTCATCCACAAAGCCTGTTACGGAATATTTGTGGGTATTGTCTCTGTTCAGAGAGTTTAATGTAATTAAACCCAATTCGCCGGCACCGTAGATGAGTATATTTTTTCGTATTTTGAGCTGTTTGTTTTTATCGCTGTAAATGGCTTGAACGAACAAACGATAAAAAATTTGCAAAAACGTGGTGATAATGAATTCTAATCCGACTATGGAAAAAGGAACAATATACCGGTGGATACAAATAGAGCAAATAATGTTGGCAATAGCGATAATGACAGTTCCCAAAAGATTGACATAGAAGAGTTTCAAAACATCTTTGGTGCTGGTATATCGCAGCAGACTGGTGTAAGTGCGGAATGTGAAAAACAATATCACCCTCACCGACAGAACGGTGGCAAATATGGTAATCATCTGAGAGGTGTAAAAAGTGGCGGGATTGCGAAAATTCATGCGGGAAAGCAAAGCGATGAATGTCGCAATAAAGACTATTATGATGTCCAGCATAAGCACCCACCCTGCAGATACGGGTTGATTGGGAATGAATTTTCGTATTATTTTATTTTTCATCTTCTTTTATTTGATTCCAATAGATATCCATTTCGTTCAGTTGCATGTCGGTAATGTCTTTGTTATCCTTGGCAATGGCTTGTTCCATGCGTTGAAAACGGCGGATGAATTTGCGGTTGGTTTTTTCTAAGGCATTTTCAGGATTGATGTGCATAAAACGGGCGTAGTTGATAACGGAAAACAGCACATCGCCCAATTCGTTTTCCATTTTTTCTTGGTTTTGCTCCTGCTGCTCGTGTTCAAATTCCGCTATCTCTTCTTTTACTTTGTTCAATACATCTTGTGGATTTTGCCAGTCGAAATTCACTCCGTGCACTTTATCTTGAATGCGATAGGCTTTTATCATGGCCGGTAAAGAATCAGGCACTCCTTCCAATACGCTTTTGCGTCCTTCTTTTGACTGGAGCTTGATTTTTTCCCAATTCACCTTCACATCTTCATCTGTTTCGGCATTCACATTGCCAAATACATGTGGGTGACGGACAATAAGTTTTTCGCATAAGCCGTTGGCCACATCAGCAAAGTTGAATTTTCCTTGTTCTTCTCCTATTTTGCAATAAAAAACAACATGTAATAGTATGTCTCCCAATTCTTTGCGAATTTCATCCATATTGCCGTCCATTACAGCGTCGGCAAGTTCATACACTTCCTCTATGGTATTGCATCGCAAAGATTCCATAGTCTGTTTTTTATCCCAAGGACATTTCAGCCTCAGCTCCGACATGATATTCAATAAACGGTCTATGGCTTGGTGATTTTTGTTTTCCGAAGTATCCATTGTATAAACTAAATATTGCTTTAATTCGCAAAGGTAGCATTTTTTATTTAAAGTATTTTTTTGAGCATATTTTAATTATAATTTAATATCTGTTGTTGAAAAAAGTGCTACTTTTGCTTTTTAAACGAATAATATGAGCGTTAGTTTGTTGAATAATAATTATATTATTTGCAATGCAAAAGTAGTTAATGAGGGCTGTGTAAGTCAATGTCATGTATATGTGCATAACGGAATGATAGAAGGCATATATGCAGCCTCAGAGTCTTTGGATAGCTTGCCTATTCTGTCACAAGTGCCGGTAATAGATGCTCACGGACAATATCTTATGCCGGGAATGATAGATGCACATGTGCATTTCAGGCAACCCGGCGCCACGCATAAAGCCGATATGTATTCCGAAAGCAGAGCAGCGTTAGCCGGTGGAGTTACTTCTGTTATGGATATGCCTAATGTAAATCCGCCCACCGTTACCAATGCCTTGTTGGAAGAGCGGTTTGAAATGGGGCATCGCAATATGCAGTGCAATTATTCCTTTTATTTGGCTGCCACCGACGGGAATATTTCCGAAATACAAAAAATAGATAAAAGCCGCGTGTGCGGCGTGAAATTGTTTATCGGGTCGTCCACCGGTAATTTGCTTATCAGCAACGATACTGTATTGGAACAGGTGTTGTCAACGGAAGGGCTTCCTTTGGCTGTTCATGCCGAAGACGAATCCATGATACAATCCAACATGCAGGCATATAAAATCCGTTACGGGGAGAATGTGCCCATTCAATGTCACAGTGTCATTCGCAGCCGGGAGGCTTGTGTGGCGGCTACGTCCAAAATGATAGACAAAGCCCGCAAATATCATTCACAGATGCATATATTGCATGTGAGCACCGCAAATGAATTGCAGCTGCTGCAAAAGGCGGCATGCGACAACATCACCTTTGAAGTGTGCCCTTCATATCTGTATTTTTGTGATGAGGATTATCAGGAATTTGGCAGTAAAATCAAATGCAATCCTGCTATAAAAACAGCCGGAGACAAACTATCCCTGATACAAGCAGCGGCCATGGGTGCGGTGAGTACTGTCGGGTCGGATCATGCTCCGCATCTGTGGGCAGAAAAACAGCAGCCCTATTTCTCATGCCCTTCGGGCATGCCTATGGTGCAGCACAGCATGTTGATATTGTTAAAAATGGTTAAGCAAGGGATTCTTTCAATAGAGCAATTGGCAGCTCTTACGGCTCATCATCCTGCCGACATTTATCATGTGGATAAGCGAGGCTATATCAGGGAAGGTTACTATGCGGATATGATATTGGTGGATATGGACGCTGCCGTGGAAGTGAACAAAAACAATATATATTATAAATGCAAATGGTCTCCGTTGGAAGGAAAATCGTTTCCGGCAAGCGTAACAGCCACATTTGTCAACGGGGTGAAAGTGTATGATAAAGGGCAATTTGCGGATAATTCGCTTGCCATGGAATTGAAATTTAATCGATAATGAACCGTTATACAGTCATATTATTTCTGTTGTTAATAAGTTCGGGCATTTCTTGTTCGCATTCCAAGGTTAAAAAGCCTTCTCATTTGATGAGCAAAGCCGAAGTGGAGGAAGTGGTGTATCAAATATATGTTATAGAAGGGGAAGCCCGGTTATTGTATATGGAATACCCTTCCACTACGGTGAGAAGATGGGTAAATGAAACCATGAATTCACTATTTGCCGCCCATGATGTGAATTATGCCGTAGTAAAAGAAAATATCAACTATTATTATTCGGATGCGGCACAAGCCAAAGCGATGCAAACGGCCGTCACCAACCGTTTGCTGCAAAAACAGGCCCAAATTTCCAAGCAAGTGATAAAAACTGTTCTTCCGGATACTATTATCACAGGAGAAAAACAATCAAATAAATTACCGTTAGAAAATAAAGAATAGCAGTATGAGAAAAATTCAAATGGTGGATTTGCAATCGCAATATCAACGTATCAAACCCGAAATTGATGCCGCATGGCAAAATATCATGGAAAGTTGTGCATTTATCAACGGCCCTGCAGTAAAGCAATTTCAATCCGATTTAGAGCAATATTTGCATGTCAAACACGTAATTCCTTGCGGTAACGGTACCGAAGCCATACAAGTGGCTTTAATGGCTTTGGACTTGCAGCCGGGTGATGAAGTGATCACCACCACTTTCACATTCATAGCCACGGCAGAGGTGATAGCCCTGTTGAGGTTGACTCCGGTATTGGTGGATGTGAATCCGGATACGTATAATATAGACATTCAGGCTGTAGAAAAGGCTATTACCGCCAAAACAAAAGCCGTGGTGCCGGTGCATTTGTTCGGTCAATGTGCCGATATGGAGCCTTTGCTGCAATTGGCGGAGAAGCACCATCTGCACGTAGTGGAAGATGCTTGTCAGGCTATTGGCGCTCAATATACTTTTGCTGATGGCGCAACTAAAATGGCAGGTACGATGGGTATAATGGGATGCACCTCTTTCTTCCCTTCCAAAAATTTAGGCTGCTATGGCGACGGAGGAGCCATATTTACCAATGATGACGCTATGGCTGCCAAATTGCGGGGAATAGTGAATCATGGCATGTTCGTTCGTTATTACCACGACATGGTGGGCGTCAATTCCCGCTTGGACAGTTTGCAAGCAGCGGTGTTGGATGTGAAACTGAAATATTTGAATCAATATATTCAGAGCAGACAAAAGGCTGCAGCCTATTACGACGAGGCCTTCGGTGAAAACCCGCATTTGATAATTCCTGCCAAAGGTAAAAATACCACACATGTGTTCCATCAATATACCATGCGTCTGCAACAGACAGACAGGCAAAAATTGGTTGAATATATGGCTCAGCAGCAAATACCTGTTATGATTTATTATCCCGTGCCGTTGCATATGCAAAAGGCTTATCGGGATGAACGTTACAGGCAAGGCGATTTCCCTGTGAGTGAACAATTGTGTAACGAAGTAATCTCTTTGCCCATGCATACCGAATTGGATGAAGAGCAATTGCAATATATCAGTTCACATCTGTTGCGGGCTGTACAAATGTTTTCATTGTAGATGAGAATTTATATCGTGGGTTTTCCCGGCAGCGGCAAAACCACTTTGCTCAAGCATTTGGCCAAACGTTTGCATTATCAGGGATTGGATATGGATCAATTGTTGGAACAAAAATTTTCCATGTCTGTAAGAGATTATTTTGCCCAATACGGTCAGGCTTCATTTCGGGAACAAGAGCATTTGTTGTTGCAAGAAACCCTGCAGTGGGATAATGCAGTGATAGCCACAGGCGGAGGCACTCCCTGTTTTTACCGGAATATGCAGTGGATGAACACTCATGGCATCACTTTGTATTTGGAAATGAATGCAAAAGCCTTGTTCTCCCGTTTGCAAAATGCCAAAGACCGGCGCCCGCTGTTATCACAAGAAACCGATTTGCTTCAATATATAGAACAAACGCTTGCTGAACGCGCTCCGTATTATGAATCGGCGATAATAAAAGTAAACGGATTGAACGTGAATGCCGATGAAGTGGTGAAACAGCTAAAGCAATATTTGCCGTAAACGGCAGATGATTGTCGTTTTTTATATTTGTAAAATAAAGTATTCAAATGAAGAAAATTATATTTTTTATGACGGCACTGACAATGTGCTTTGTTTACACTTCGTGTACTGATTCCCCAAAAGAAATTGCAACAGAAAACGAAGAGGCGGCGGAATCGCCTGCAGTATCTCCCGACCTAGCCTTCTTTGAACTTCACGGACCAGTGAAGAAGGTACAGGAGGACTATATGGTATATGAATTTGACCAAAACGGAAAGCTGACCAAACATAGTGGAGAGTTTAAGTTTTCCCGAGACCCTCAAGGTCGGATAGTCCGTATGGAAGGATATGAAAATCATGTCACTTATCTGTGGGATTCCCAAAGACCCACAGGGAGTGAGGCTGCAGCCGAAGGAATGACAATATTGGAATCCTATACCTACGGCGAACAGGGATTTGTGGAAAAGATAAAACACACAGTGGATGGTGAAATATCGTACGAAACGCTCTCCTATTCCGGTTTGGACAAATACGGAAACTGGACAAAAAGAAGCAGCCGGGGTTATGAATACGGCAGAGGCTCCGCCTCGCGTACTATTGAATACTATGAATAAAACTCTTATCAACAAGTGTTTGATAAGACAATTTACAAAAAAAACAAGGCAATAATGCCTTGTTTATAAATATATGCTATTTTGTTGTTTCCTACACAATAAGGCCGGCATCTTTCGGCACGGAATGTCTGTTGTATCGGGCGTGCCGCTCACAGCGGTTTGCCCTCATCGCCTGACATTCCGCCACTTTCTGCCAAAGGGATGAACTATTCAGCGGAGCGAACCAAGCGGACAGATTGACCATAGAAGCGTCCACAGTAGTACGAGGGGTAAAAACTGCTCAAATCAAAGCGCAAGTAGTATGGGTAGTAGCTATTGTTAAACGCAGTCGACCAATAGCCGCCGTAAGAACCTACATCTTCAACCGAAGTCCCATCGCGGAAGCCGGCAGCAGGAAGGAAGACACAACCTGTAGCCTCTATCTTTGCCCAATTGCCGGCATTGATAACATTTGACATCCATGTTGCAGTAGTTGTGTTGATACTATCCAAAACATATATAGAACTATTCCAGTTGTCAGGAACAATAATCACACCGTTCACACCATTCACTTGCGATTTTGCATAACGTATTCCGGATGAAGTTTCTCGCGTTTCCAACAAATATACCCATTCTTCTACGGTCAACGTACGCCATGTTCCCGGTGCGTCAGTAGTATTAGTTTGAGGATTAAAAATAGCATTATAAACTCCCCAATCGTAATTAGTCCCTGCTATATCATTCTCTCCATTGCCATAATCTGAATGTGTTGTGCTGGTCATATAAGGATATTTATTATCATACCCGCTGGTGCCCCAACCGAACAAATCTATCCAACCGGTATAAGTAGATGATATATGTTTATTATCAACTCCGATTATTTCCCACTGGTTGGGAGCAAAACGCCATGTGCCTGTTGCTGTACCTCCCCCTGCCACAGCATGACTCCCCATGGTACTGTATTCCAAATTGCCGGGAGAGAAAAATACTTTCTGCTTTGCAGAAACAGAGAAAACCGCTGCACCGCCGCCTTCACCTGCAAAAGTTGCTGTGTATGTCTCATTAGTTTTCACCGTAATAGTACGCGGATTGTCAGTATTGCCGTCCTGCCATGATACAAATTTATAACCGGTATTGGCTATTGCTTCAATGGAAATTATCGTTCCTTTGGCATAGGTGCCGCCGCCTTTTACAATTCCCCATGATTCATTGTTACTTTGTACGGTAATGACAAACTCTTTTTTACAAGAATTTAATAGTAATAATCCTATTGTAACTGCTACTAATGATAATGTTTTTATTTGAAATATTTTTCTCATAACTTATAATTTTTACAAAGATAACACTTTTTTTCTAAAGATTTTACACTATGCCCACCAAAGATTCACATCATGGGTGTCTTAACTTTTTTTTGCTTTCTTTTTCTTTTCCACGCTCCAACCGAATTTGCCTATTTTTTTGCCTAACAAGCAATAACTTCCGTGGTTATAGGCAATCAGATCGGCATCTTCAAGGCGGAATTTATCGGTGCGGGGGTCCATATATTGATTGTCGGCCAAAACATGAGTTACCTGTGCAATGAACATGTCGTGACTGCCCAATTCTATAATTTGCTGCACTTTGCAGGCGATACTCAGAGGAGATTCTTTGATATAGGGGGCATTCATACCGTCAAAATGGACAGGGGTGAGATGCATGGCTTGAAATTTATTGACATCCCGGCCGGACTTTACTCCGCACCAGTCGGCGGCTTGTGCCAAGTCGCGATTGACAAGGTTGATAAAAAAATCTCCGTTTTGCTTGATGATATCATGGGAATAACGATTCGGCCTCACCGAAATATAACACATGGCGGGGTCGGAACATATGGTGCCCGTCCATGCTATGGTGATGATATTGTAACCGTCTGTGGCATTGCCGCACGATACCATCACGGCGGGAATAGGGTAGAGCATGGTTCCGGGTTTGAATATGGTACGCATAATAATATTATTGGATGAGTAATTTCTGACCTATATCAATACGGTCGCCGGTGAGCCGGTTAAGCTGTTTGAGTTTTTCAACCGTAGTATTGTGTTTTCGGGCAATGGAAGTGAGCGTATCTCCTTTTTTTACGGTGTAAGTATGGGTTGCGTGATGACTGTCGCTTTTGGCATTGAGATAGATAGTCAATTTCTGTCCGGCATATATCTTGTCGTTTTTCAAATGGTTCCAATTTTTAATATTGGATACGGTAGTATTGTATTTTTTTGCAATAGTACCCAATACATCCCCCGATTGAATGGTATAGGTAAAACTTTGAGCTTGGATAGGGGTGGAATTTTTGGAATTGTTGACGGGTTTAATGGTAGTAGTATTATCGGCAAGAGCATTTTCTACTTTGGAAGTATCCGATATCATAGCGGTATCGGACAATAACATAGTATCGCCGGAAAGTAAATATATGCTGTCGCCTTTGGCATAAAATAAGTCCGCTTTGTCGCATGACAGGTGCAAAGGATAACAGGTGGGAATGTAATCATTCACCATACAGGGGTTGAGTGTGCGGAATTGAGCGGGGCTGAGGCCCAAGCATTCGCAAAAATGCGATCGGGAACACGGATATTTTAGCGGTACCGTTTCTTCGCAGGGATGTAATGGAGAAAGAGGGAAAATATTATGAAAACTGTAATAATGTGAGATATACACTGCAGCTATCCATTGAGGAATAATTGCTTTGTTGTCCAATGCGGAGGAGGAGTAGATATCCCATATTTGAGCGCTGTCGGAGGTGATGGCACGGGCCTGATGCAATTGTTGCCAACTGTTGGCATAGGCAATGATGACATTCCATATGTTGTTGTCCGATTCATACATGTGTTGCAAGCAGCGTATGGCGGCAATGGAGGATTTTCGTATGTCGTGGCGTTCGTCTATGCTGTCGTTAACAGTCAGCCCGTAACGTATGGCTGTCAAATAAGGCAGGCTCCAATATCCTTTTCGATTCCAATCCCCGCAATGCCATGCATCCATACGGCTCAAGGCTAATGGTAAATATTTGAATTCTGCAGGTAAATTTTTGCTGTTGAGAAGAGAATCGATAAAAGGGGCATAGAAAAAAAATGCGCCTAATGTGCAGGAAGACCCTTTTTTATCGTTAGTGTAGGCATAAATATAAGCGTTAAGAGCGGAATGGTAGGTAAGAGGAATGCCGGATGAAATGTTTTTGAGTTGTTTGGAAAACAAACTGTCTGCAACGGAATTGGATTGCGCATTGCCGATATGCGGAAACAGGCACAAAACCGTTAAAAGTAATAGAGAACAACAATGCTTGGTCATAGTAATGCTATCCCATTAAACCACGACCTTGTTTGTGAATTTTACCCTCTGCTTTAAGTATGCCGAGAATATTGTCCAATAAACCGTTGATGAAATTTTTGCTTTTCGGGGTGCTGTAATATTTAGCCAATTCTATGTATTCATTGAGCGTAACGCGCAATGGAATAGACGGAAATTCGCAGAATTCACATATGGCCATTTCCAAAAGAATAAGGTCTATGGCGGCAATACGTTCCATCTCCCAATTGCGGATATTGTCGGATATGATGCGAAGGTGCTCTTCTTTGTGAAGTATGGTCTTGTTAAAAAGGTCAATCAAAAATTGTTTGTCTTCACTTTGCCCGTCAAGGTCTATCTTAAACATGGGCGGTAAAGTAAAATCGGTAGCATGTTCTTTAGTGAAGCTGCTTAATGTTTTGTAAACCAACAATACAATATCGTTGAAATCGTGAAACCAATGTAATTTGATATCCCCGAAATAGTGCATCAAAGTGTCATTGTCCAATATGAAATGCTCTACAATGTTGAGCACAAATTGTTTGTCTTCTTTAAAAGAAGATTCATCCGATTGCATATAATTGATATAAATATCATGGTTGCTCAGCATATCGTATATTTTTCGGATGAACACTTGAGCCACATCGTTTGCCCACGGATTATTGATGTCTGCAAGGTGTTGCTGCAGACTCGGATTGGCATCCAGCAATTGGATGAATTGATTGTTTACAAATTTTGAATTGGGCTTTAAATCATCTTGGGTAGGAATAAATTTCCGTTTTTTATTGTCAATAATCTCTTGTGCCATGGCGGTGAGATTACCGAACATGGACAAAAGCAGAATGTATAATTCATAATTTTCATCAAATTCTTTGAGTAAATTCTTCAAAGCAAGCGATTGCTTTTGGCAACCGGACGCTTCGTATGCATATATGGCTTGCAATACTTTTACTCTAACGAAATTTCTTCCTATCATGGTGTATGAATTATTGTGTGCAAAGGTAGCATTTTTTTTTATACTTGCCGTACAATGCCGGTATTTGCAATAATTGTATGTATATAATTGAAAATAAGCATGTTGCTAAATTTTGAAAATATTTGTTGTAAATTTTTTGCTTATATAATGTTTGTATTTACAAATATTTATTATCTTTGCAAAAAAATCATTATAAATAAAAGCAAGATGAGAAAAATATCTTTATTTATTGCATTATTGTTAATTAACAGTGTGTTGTCTGCTCAATCGGTGAAATTGTATTTTTCCGAAAATTATGTAAAAGCAGGAGAAGTGAATGCAGATACCATTACAATAGACTATACTACATATGGAATAGATCATTCTTATTGGTTATATGTGGAAAACACCACAGAAGAATCAATAGATGTAATAGTTACCAAAACCATTTTGGATACCGTTCCCGGTTCGAATGTTTATTTTTGTTGGGGAGAATGCGTCAGTTCTTCGGTATATGTTAGTGATCCAAGGGAAATGTCTGCCAACGAGTCTTTGGATTTTCAAGCTGAATATCTGTTGAATTCAGGCAGAGGCACCTCTTATGTGCGCTATACTTTCAGCAATGCCAACGATGCCGACGACGCTGTATCCATAGTATTGGCCTATCGCACCACGGTCGGCATAGCCGAATCGCAAATGAAGAATATAAGTGTATATCCCAATCCTGTGATGAACAAATTGTACATTGGAGGTTTAACGGCTCAATCCAAAGCTTCGTTATATGATATATTGGGTAATTGCATTATAGCTGAAACCACAGATAACAATATAGATATGAGTGCACTTCCTGCCGGAATATATATGCTTAGAATTGCGGAAGGAAACAAAATCATTACCAGAAAAGTAATAAAGAAGTAAATACGTTTTTTTTCATAGAACAAAATTTTAAATGCTTGGGGTAGTTATTGCTACCCCTTTTTTTGTATCGGCTCATATATGGTCCGGAATATCCGCCAGAGCATAATTACGGGCAAGATTGACTATGGTCATGCTTGCTTTGTACATGCTTTCCAAGACTGTAAATTCATATTTTCCATGGAAATTATGCCCGCCGGTAAACAGGTTGGGGCAGGGCAGACCCATAAACGATAAGCGGGCGCCGTCGGTGCCTCCCCGAATGGGCAATATGTGCGGTACGGCACCTGCCTGCGTGATGGATAGCTTGGCTAAATCCACCATAAAAGGGACTTTTTCTATTATCTCTTTCATGTTGTAATATTGGTCGCTTATTTGGCAGGATATACATTGCCCGTATTTTTGATTAAGCTGATATACGCATTGTTGAAGCAATAGTTTTTTGTGTTCAAATTCGTTTTTGTCATGGTCGCGGATAATATACGAGAGGGTGGATAATTCCACGGTGCCGTTAATATGACACAGATGAAAAAAACCTTCTCTGTCCTCAGTTAATTCGGGCCGCTGTCGGGATGGAAGCATTTGTTGCAGCTCCATGGCTATCAGCTGTGAGTTGAGCATAATGCCTTTTGCCGACCCCGGGTGCACATTGCATCCCCGTATCATTATTTCTGCCTGTGCTGCATTGAAATTTTCATATTCAAATTCACCTTCTCCACCTCCATCAACGGTGTAGGCGTAGCGGGCTTTAAAGGCCGGAAGGTCAAAATGGTCAACGCCCCTGCCTATTTCTTCATCAGGAGTAAAGGCAATGTGTATGTCTCCATGTTCTATTTCAGGATGAGCCGTTAAATATTCCATGGCGTATATTATTTCTGCGATACCGGCTTTATCGTCAGCACCCAGAAGCGTAGTGCCGTCGGTGGTGATAATGGTGTAGCCGGTGTATTGTTTTAATTGCGGAAACATAGTGGTGCTGAGCACAATGTGATTCCCCAATACGAGGTCGGTACCCCGGTAATCGGGGTGTATTTGAGCTTGTACGTCAGCTCCGCTAAAGTCGGGGGAGGTGTCCATGTGGGCAATGAAGCCTATGGGGGGAATCGGACGGTTCGTGTTGGCAGGCAGGGTAGCCGTCAATATTCCATATGGAGACAGGTGTATTTGTTGCAGACCTGCCTGTTGCAATTCTTCTGCCAGCATGGCGGCAAACGCCGTCTGCGCCTTGGTGCTCGGAACGGTGCCGGATGTTTCACACGACTGTGTGTCCATACTTATATATCGTAAAAATCGCTCTAATAATCGGTTCATGGTGTCGGATGTTTAAAACATGTTATAAAACGTGTTTTGGTGAAATATATTGCATCATCGGAGCAGATCATCAAAAAAAAACGGGGCGATATGGACAAAAGAAGGATTTTTTTAATAAAAGCACAATAATCTGCGGATGAAAACGTTATATTTGATACAATTGTTGAATGTAATTTTTTTTACCATGGCAAAATTTGAATTACTTACATTACCTTACGGAGCAAAAGCTCTGGAACCTGTTATTTCCGAACAAACCATTGCCTATCATCACGGCAGACATTTGCAGGGATATGTCAATAATTTGAACAAATTGGCAGAAGGCACTCCGTTTGAATCCATGAATTTGGAAGACATAGTCCGCCAGTCTGACGGCGGCATGCAGAACAATGCAGGGCAGATTTTGAATCACAATCTCTATTTTCTGCAGTTTGCCGCACCGTCTTCCGATGCCCGTCCTGTGGGAGATTTGGCGGCAGCCATTGACAGACAGTTCGGTTCTTTTGAAAATTTCCAAAAGGAATTTGTGCAGGCGGGAGCCGCCTTGTTCGGTTCCGGTTGGGTGTGGCTGGAAGCCGGTGCAGATGGCAAATTGTATATTTCCCAATATGCCAATGCCGCCAATCCCGTTCAAAAAGGGTTGACACCGCTGCTCACCTTCGACGTTTGGGAACATGCATATTATCTCGATTGGCAAAACCGCCGTCCCGATTATCTCAATGCCCTTTGGCAGATTATAGATTGGCAGGTGATAGAGGAGAGGTATCAAGGCAGGTAATGCTTAAGCGGCATTAGAGCCGGTTATAAAAAAACGGTTTGTTTTTATTCCAGACTCAATGTTACGCCACGGTTATAAATGAGGCTGTGGCAGTTCTTGTTTTTATTAATTTGATAAAGGTTTCTCGGGTTTTCGGCAGCATCCTGCAGTATGCCGCCGCCCTTGTCTGTCACTTGCCAGCCATTTTTCGGAGCTTTTCGGGAAAGGGATGCTCAACGTTGGTATTCGGACATAAGCAATTTAACAATTAACAATTTACAATGAACAATTAATATTATTCTTCGGCATTGATTTTATTTTCAATCCGAAGTTTGGCTGATTCCAATGATTTTTGAATCTGACGCAGCAGAACCTCTCTTGGCGGCAGTTCGGTCATATACTGGGCGACCTTGATGCCAGACTTGTCAAGTTGCAGCAGTTCAATCTGTTCTTCGCCGCCTTCAGTGCAGAGCAACAGGCCGAGCGGTGTTTCCTCGCCTGGCTCCATCTCGTTTTGCTCCAGCCAACGCAGGTAAAGCTCCATCTGACCCTTGTATTTGGCCTTGAATCTGCCAAGTTTCAAGTCGATGGCAATGAGTCGGTGCAGACGACGATGATAGAACAACAAATCGAGATAAAAGTCTTCCCCGTCGATAATCATCCGTTTCTGACGGGGACAAAACTGAAGCCATTGCCCAACTCAATGATGAACTGCTCCAGATGAGCCACAAGGCTGTCTTCCAGACTCTTCTCGCTGTACATTCCTTATCAAGCCTGTGAATTCAAGGAAGTAAGGGCTTTTGAACACCAAATCGGGCGAGAGTACATTTTCATCGCGCAGTTGCGAAAGTTCTTGCTTGATAAGTGCATTGGGCTTGCTGCTGATGGCTGTACGCTCGTAGAGCATACCGTCGATTTTCTCCTGAAGCGTTCTCACGCTCCATTTTTCCGATGCTGCCATCGTAATATAAAATTCACGTTGCAATTCGTCTTTGATTGTCATAACTGTTAAGAAATGAGACCACGACAATTTTGACAACAGTGTTGACACAATTTGAAAGTCGGGGAAGATTTCCGCAAACTGCATCATTCGGCGGATTGTTCTCTCTTCAAATCCTTTCTTTCCATATTCTTCTTGCAATTGTCGAGACACTGTCGCGACAATCTGCTTTCCGTACTCAGCTCGTTGGTTGCCAAGCACTTCGCGGTTGATGCGCTCGCCAATGTGCCAGTACATCATAGTTAGTTCGCTGTTGACCGTTGCGGCCACTCGCCCACGTGCCTGCTCTATAATCTGCCGCAAATCTTCTACCAAAGAGTATGACAACAGCGGTGGCACAATTTTATTATCTGAATCTAAGGGGTTCATTTTCTGATTTACATTTTATTCCCTTCTTTTTAGTTTGTAAAATTACACTTTTCAGATGAAATGATTTTTTCGAGAAAAGGGTGCTCTACGTTGAGGTATTCGGACATGGGAATTCAGAATTTATAATTATTCATAAAATCGCGAATTAATTTCAATGATTCACTAGCATAACCATTAATGTCTGGAAATTCCTGAATATTGAATTTTTCCGCCCACATTGCAAATAATTTAATGATTAATACTGAATATTTTGGATTATCTTCACTAATCTGGTCGAAAATATAAAAAATTCTATCACTCTCTTTGGGGTGAATTTCATCTTCCTCCATATTGGGATTTAACATTAGCAAAGAAAATAAGGCACAAAGTATTCCAATATTTGCAGAAAACAACTCTCTATCTTTTAAATCATTATACAAGTTCCAAAAAGCTGAAAAATCAGCGTTTTCTTCATCTTGCATCTCTTCTTCTTTCTCAAGATGACCCATTGCAAAATGAGTTAGTTCGTGTAACAAGATAAATGAAACTCCAAAGCAATAAACTGAATTCACTAATTGTTCATAGAGCCCATTGAAATCAATCTCATTAAAATCATTAATACAAATGGTTCTGCTAGAGTTTATTAAAGATTCAGCAAGAGCCCATTCCTTTTTAATGTTTCGCTCGAACTCATCTCTTTCCAACAATTGAACAGTTCTTCTTAAATATTCAAAATACTGATTAAAATCAATGCCATATCTATTTGCTAATACATTCAATATTTCAGGATTTTGTATAAGGTATTCAGTACTTTTTTTGTATGTTACAACCTCAATATTATTCTTTATGCATTCATCTTGTATTATGCTAAAATCAATCAGTTTTAATGCTATGTCATCCAGCAGCCATAAAAACTGACAATAAGCCGATGATAAATACACTTGTGCGTTATGGCTATTCCCTTTAATCTCAGCCACATTAGAAATATGAGAACATTCATCTATGAATTTGATTTCAGGTTGAAGTCCATTTTGTATATTGCCTAAAATATTAGCACTCAAAATCTTTTGTAAAATATTTGTGATATTTGAGTTTAATGTGTGGATTGGAAACATCTTTCAAGTTGTTTTTATAGTTTAAAATCAGTTATATTCATTTCTTATTTTTCGTTCAACGACCTCTCCGTCAACCCATTCTTCATTTTCTTATATTTCTCCAAAACATTTTCCTCCATTTCTATCTTACTGTCTATCGCGATAATATATTAGCTAAGCGACGCTGCTCTGGAATGTGAGGCAGATGTTTTTTGGGCAAGTGAGAAACCTATTCTTTTATACGTTTAATATAGTTTATTCTATTTTCTCTTAAATTTGGTTTTATATATTTTTTCAGTTTAAAATTGTTTTAATTAAGTTTATTTATTCTGCAAAGATATTAAAAAAAATAATACGAAAACGATTTTATAAAAACTTTTTTATTGGTTGTTTGAAAATTCTATGGGCAAAGTGTAAGCGCAAGTCCTCCGGCTTCACCGTCTTCCATTGTACATTCTTCATCGGTCGGCATCCTTAATTACAACACAATATGTTCTGTTTTTATTTGCACCTTGCGGGGTAGTAATCCCATCTTCGGCCAATGCGGTGGTGATGGCATCGCCGTAACTGAGTTCCTCGCCATCATCATTCAATGGGTGAAGCAAATATTTCCATCGGGCTAAAGCCGGCACATAACAGTTATACTTTTCGGGAATATCCAGTTCTTCGTTAATAGTCGCCTCATCTGCATTAGGATACTGCTTTTTCAA
Organism: Bacteroidales bacterium; assembly: GCA_017616775.1. GTDB lineage: Bacteria > Bacteroidota > Bacteroidia > Bacteroidales > WCHB1-69 > UBA1205. The sequence continues at coordinate 28,640 of JAFZXM010000018.1, read as the reverse complement.
ATCCTACTTCAACGCCAATCTGTCAATTTCAAACTGGTCGTTGATGCGTTTCAGAAAGAGTAAAGCGATGATATAGTTCTTATATTCAGCGGCATCCATGCTGGTGCGCGGGCGGACGCACTGGGCCTTCAAAAAGGATTCGAGGCGGGAAAGCGATATTTTTGTTTTTCTTGACATATATATTATATGATTTACCCTTTGTTTCCGAATTCCATCAGATAAGCTTTGATAAAGCCGTCCAAGTCGCCGTCAAGGACAGCTTGGGCGTTGCCGGTTTCGTATCCGGTGCGGTTGTCTTTCACCAATTTGTAAGGGTGAAGCACATAGTTGCGGATTTGGGAGCCCCATTCAATTTTCTTTTTATTGTTTTCCATCTCATCTATTTTTGCATGTTTTTTTTGCAATTCAATTTCATAGAGTCTGGATTTGAGCATTTGCAGGGCTTTTTCTTTATTTTGGGATTGGAAGCGTGTGATTTGACATTCAATTACAATATCGGTGGGGATGTGATGCAGTCTTACTGCTGTTTCCACCTTATTGACATTTTGTCCGCCGGGACCGCTGCTGCGGAAAGTGTCCCATTCTATTTCATTGGGGTTGATGTCAATGTTGATATCATCGTTGATCATAGGACATACAAATACCGAGGCAAAGGAAGTGTGCCGGCGGTTGGCGGCGTCAAAAGGAGATAGTCTTACCAGACGATGTACGCCGCTTTCGCCTTTTAGATTGCCGTAGGCATAGGCGCCTTCCAATTCTACGGTTACCGATTTTATTCCGGCAACATCGCCTTCCAGCCTATCTATTTCTTTAATTTTAAAATGATGGTCTTCCGCCCAACGGCTATACATGCGCAATAGCATTTCCGCCCAATCCTGACTTTCGGTGCCGCCGGCTCCGGAATTGATGGAGATGGTAGCGCCGAGGCTGTCTTCTTCACCCGACAGCATGCGCTTGAATTCCATGTCGTTGATGGCTTTGATGGCTTTTTGGTAGTTGGACTGCAATTCTTCTTCGGAAATATCGCCGGAGGCGAAAAATTCCAATGCCAATTGAAATTCCGTCACCATGCTTTCCATGTCGGCATAGGCGTCGGTCCAAACTTTCAGTTCATTGATGTGCTTTAATGTTTTTTCGGCTTCTTGAGCATTGCCCCAAAAATCCGGAGCATGACTTTCGGCTTCTTTTTCCGCTATTATTTGCAGTTTTTTGTCTATGTCAAAGACACCTCCTTAATTCGGAGGACCTTTGTAACATGTTTTTTAGTTCAAAATCATTCATTAATCAAATATTTTCTGCAAAGATAAAATTTTTTTTCGGATAAAATTCATATATCATCATTAAAGGTAAGGGTGGTGTTAATCTCTTCCATGCTGTATCCTTTGGACAATAAAAACCGCATCAGTTTGGCCCGTTGGGCATAGGTGAGGTCCCCGGGGTGGGAATGACGCCATTTTTGTATCAAATGTTGCAGTTTTTCCCGATAAGAGGTGTCGTCTATGTTTTGTAATGCCGACAATATGCATGGGGTGCTGATGTGTTTGGCTTTTAAGGCGGCGATGATTTTGTTTTTTCCCCATCCCTTGATATTGAATTTGCCCCGGATATAAGCGTTGGTATATCGGTATTCGTTGATATAGCCTTCGCTTATCAAATCACAAATCACCGATTCTGTTGTTGCTGCATCCATTCCGTATTCCGAAAGTTTTGCTCTCACTTCCGATTGGCAATGTTCGGCATGGGCGCAATAGCGTTTTATTTTTTGTATGGCTTGCTTGGTGGTGATGATTTTTTTAGCCGCACACATGGTTTACAAATAGAAATCTTCTTGTCGGACAGGAAAACGGTATTTTTCCATGCTTTCTTCTTTGGAAAACATATAATATATTACTTCGGCTTTGGCGCAGAGTTCGTGTTTTGCATTGTACAGACAGGCATCGATATAACAAAAATCGTAAAGGATTTTTTTGATTTTTCCTTCGGCGGTGATGGTTCCTTGATCGCTGTCCAATTTTTTGCAATAGCGAACAGACATGCGGCTTGTAACACCGGCGCGTTGCCCTTTGATGTATAATGTCCATGCAGCTATTTCGTCTAATAATACGGCTTGTATGCCTCCGTGAACACAAGTGGGATAGCCTTCAAAATTTTTTGAGGGTTCCCATTCGGTTTTTACATATTCGTCTTCTTCGTAAAATTGTAGGCGCAAGCCGATGGGGTTGTGCGGCCCACATGCAAAACAATTGTAATCTTCGTCCGCAAAAACGTTTTTGATATATTTTTTCATAAAATTCAACTATTCCGCTCCGTACTGTCGCAAGATATCGCAACGGAATTATTTTTTTTGTTGGATAATTGATGATTTATTTAAGCAGGGATTTGACAATTTCCGCTATGGTTTTGTTGTCGGCTTTTCCTGAAAAATATTTGCTTGCAATACCCATTAATCGGCCCATATCCTTAATACTTGTAATTCCATGTTGGGATATTAAGGCTTGCAGTTGCGTTTTGATTTCATCCGCATTCAGTTGTTCGGGTAAATATTTGGATATGATATCAAGTTGGTCAAGCTCTTCTTTGTAAAGGTCGTCTCTTCCTTGAGCCTTATACATTTCAGCCGATTCTTTGCGCTGTTTGGCCATTTTCTGTAAAGTGGATATTTCTATCTCAGGGGTGATTTCCCCGATACTTTTATCGGTTTTGAGCAATAAAATGGCGGATTTTATGGCACGCAAAGCGTCCAGACTTTTTTTGTCTTTTGCCAACATGGCGGTTTTTATGTCGTTGTTAATGGTTTGTTCTAAACTCATGGCGTTTCTTTTGTGTTAAATGATTAAAAATGACAATTATTCAAAAGACCTTTATTCCAAGCCGGAGTCATTGTCCTCTTCGTTAGGTTGGTAATCGGAAAAAACATCCTCGGTTTCAAAAATTCCGTCTTCATTAACGGTAAATATCACTGATTCCATAATGTAGTTTTCTCCGTCGGTGGTACGTTTGAGAGTATAGGTGAAAGAATCGGCGGTGTCGTTAAAATACGGCTTTAAATCATTGGCGTGCAATATAATGGCAGCAACAGATTCTCTGTATTTAAGGTGTGCTTTTATATCGCAATTTTTTTGTTGTTCGCCTTTGTAATAAAAATCTCCCACCCACAGTAATTTGATGGTTCCCATTATGGCTTTAACGCTTATTTCATCAGTTTGTTCGGCAAAATGATATTCTAAATAGGCATTGTAGTTTTCTTGTTGGCGCTGGCATGCTGTCAATATCAATAAGCAGCATGCAATCAAAATAACACTTCTTTTCATGACACACTAATTTTTTATTCAATATTTGCAGGTGCAAAAGTATAAAAAAAATATCAGTTCAAAGATATAAATAAGAAAAACTTTCAAATAAAATATGGAATTGCAGAGGAATGATGCAAAAAATAAGCGAAAACAGGGTGATATTTGAAAAAAAAATTGTATCTTTGCAAGATAATCAGAAGAATTGTATTATGTCAGTAGAAAGGATTTTGTTTGTTAATCAGGAGATTACGCCGTATTTAGAAGCTTCGTACATGTCCATTATAGGACGTTATCTGCCTCAGAGCATTCAGGAACAAGGTATAGAAATCAGAACCTTTATGCCCAGGTATGGTATGATTAACGAACGGAGGAATCAATTGCATGAAGTTATCCGGCTGTCAGGGCAAAATATAGTTATTAACGATAATGACCATGCTTTGGTGGTAAAAGTGGCTTCTATCCAGTCTATCAGAATGCAGACGTATTTCATAGACAGTGAGGAGTATTTCCATCGCAAGGAAATATTGGTGGATAAAGCGGGCAAAGCATTTGCCGATAATGATGAAAGAGCTGTTTTTTATGCCAGAGGTGTTATTGAAACGGTGAAGAATTTGGGATGGAGTCCAGATATTATCCATTGCCACGGCTGGATATCTTGTTTGGTGCCCTTGTTTGTCAAAACGGTGTATATGGATAATCCTTTGTTTTCCAATGCTAAAATCGTATATTCTGTATATAACGATGCTTTTGATAAAGCGCTCAACCGTTCAATGGCGGCAAAATTAAAAGCTTGCGGTGTGCCGGCCAAAGATGCGGCCAACTATAAATCGGCCAACTATGATATTACCACCCGTTTGGCAATGCAATATGCGGATGCCACTGTTATATCGCATGAGGATGTGGATGAATCGTACCGGAAATTGGCAGCAGATTTGCATACGCCTACTTTTGAGCACAAGCAAGAGCAATATGCTGATGATTATTTGGCTTTGTACAATCAAATCATACAAAAGTAAATATCTAAAAAAAATATCGTTTTGAAAAAACAATTGTTCAAATTAGGATATATACTAATCCCTTTATTGTTCACAGTAGTTTCCTGTAAAGAAGAAAACGGCGAGGTGGGTATGAAAATACAGCCTCAGGATGAATTGCTTAATACCTTGTTTTTTGATACGGCCACCGTGGAAGCCTATTCTGTGTGGCATGACGACAGCATAGTTACCAATGGGGTTTCGTCCAATATGTTGGGATATATGAACGATCCTGTTTTCGGTAAAGTGCAAGCCGGATTTTATGTGCAATGCCGGTTGGCGTCGTTCGGTGCGCAGTTCGGAGAAGGTGCTGTCAGTGATTCTTTGATATTGACATTGGTATATAACCAGCCCTATGGGGATACTTTAAGCCCTTTCAGGGTCAGGGTGTATGAATTGCAAGAAGATTTGGTGAGAGGAAAAAAATATTATGCCAACACTTCTTTACAATATGATGCGGAAAATTTGGTGGACGAAAGCCTGTTGACATGGGTATATCCCACTCCCGGAGTAAAAGATACCGCTCTCGGTGCCGTGGTGTTGCATATTCCGCTCAAAACATCGTTTGCCGACAGTAAATTTATTTCCAAATCCAACAGTGTGGAATTCCAATCCACGGCGGCGTTTGTGAATTATTTTAAAGGCTTGTATGTGATTGCCGATTATTGTCAGGGAGACGGTAATATAATATCGGTAAATCTTACTAATGATAATTCATTGTTGACCATGTATTATCACAATAACGAAAGTGCCCAAAAGACCTATCGTTTTGTTATCAGTGATTCATCCGTAAGAGTGGGATATGTCAATCATTTTGACTATCAGGATGCGGATGCGGATTTGCAGTCGCAATTACAAGGCAACACCGCTTCTGCAACGGAACGCTTGTTTTTCCAAACAGGCTTGGGAGTCAAAACCATAGTACGATTCCCTTATATTCAGGAAATGTTTAAAAACAAGCGGGTGATCATACACAGAGCCGAATTGGTGGCAACCCGTATGGATGATTCGGACACCAATAAATACAAAGTGCCGTCTTCTTTGTTGGTAAATTATTATGACACGGTAAAAAAATATCTGGTTACGGTTCCGGACTATACTTTGGGAAGTGATTATTTCGGAGGGGTATATAATAAGAAAACCGATGAGTATAGAATACGTATTACCAAACAATTGCAATATATGTTAGACGGAGGGGTGAATGCTGAGGAGTTGAATATGTTTATCACGGCTGCAGCCACCCGCATGTCTCGTATGGTAATATACGGAACGCAGCCGTCAGCCGGCGAAGACAAGCGTTTTCGTCTGGAAGTACATTATTCATTGTTGCAAGATAAAAAATAATAATATAATGTGTGGAATAGTTGGTTACGTTGGTAATAAGGATGCATATCCTATCCTTGTCAAGGGCTTGTATCGTATGGAATATCGCGGTTATGACAGTGCGGGTGTCGCATTGGTGCATTCCGATAAGGTGGAGGTGTATAAATGCCAGGGCAGGGTCAAAGATTTGGAAACATTTTGTGAAGGGAAAGACATATCCGGCAATTGTGGAATAGCCCACACCCGTTGGGCTACCCATGGAGAGCCGAGTAATCAAAATGCACACCCTCATTTTTCATCAGACAGGAAAATTGCTTTAATACACAACGGTATTATAGAGAATCATTTGGTATTGAGAGATGCTTTGATAAAGCAAGGATATGAGTTTACCAGTGATACCGATTCGGAGGTGTTGATACATTTGATAGAAGATATCAATAAAAATGAAAATGTGGATTTGCCGGAGGCCGTCCGTTTGGCTTTAAGTCAAGTGCAAGGCACCTATGCCATTATCGTGGTGTCCATAGACGATCCGCATACTTTGATAACAGCCCGCAAAGGAAGTCCTGTTATTATCGGTTTCGGAAAAGACGAATATTATGTAGCCTCCGACGGTTCGGCTTTGGTGGAATATACTAAAAAGGTAGTCTATCTCAATGATGAGGAGATTGCCGTATTGACACCGGGAAACGATTTGACAGTCAAAACGGTCAAGAACAAAAGGGTTTCGCATTATATACAGCAGATACAAATCAGTTTGGACCAATTGGAAAAGGGCGGCTACGAGCATTTTATGCTCAAAGAGATATACGAGCAGCCGCGTTCCATTGCCGACAGTATGCGCGGCCGGTTGAATGTGAAAAAAGACGTGGTGTCTTTGGGCGGAATAGTGGAATACGAAGACAGGCTGCTGTCGGCACGCCGTATTATAATAGTAGCCTGCGGCACTTCGTATCATGCCGGTTTGGTGGGCGAGCATTTGTTTGAAGATTTGATACGGATACCTGTGGAAGTGGAATACGCTTCTGAATTCAGATATCGTAATCCTATCATATATGAAGATGATGTAGTGATTGCCATATCTCAGTCGGGAGAAACCGCCGATACCTTGGCGGCAATAGAACTGGCCAAAAAGAAAGGGGCTACGGTATTGGGAATATGCAATGTGGTGGGTTCGTCCATAGCCCGTGCCACCGATGCGGGCTCATACACCCATGCCGGTCCGGAAATAGGTGTGGCTTCCACCAAAGCGTTCACCGCACAGGTAACGGTGTTGGCTTTGATGGCTTTGTGTTTGGCCAACCGTAAAGGAAAGATACCGCAAAAACGATATAAAAAATTGGTGGAAGAGTTGGAATCCATACCTTCCAAAGTGGAAACCATACTCAAAGACAATGAGAGCATAAAGCAGATAGCCAATTATATGAAAGATTTCTCCAATGCATTGTATTTGGGACGTAATTACAATTATCCCGTAGCCTTGGAGGGCGCGTTGAAATTGAAGGAGATATCATATATTCATGCCGAAGGGTATCCTGCAGCCGAAATGAAGCACGGCCCCATTGCTTTAATAGACGAAGATATGCCTGTGGTGGTGATAGCCACCAACAAAGGCTCTTATGAAAAGGTGGTGAGCAATATTCAAGAGGTAAAAGCACGGAAAGGAAAAATTATCTCTATTGTTTCCGAAGGCGATGTGGATGTGAAAAAACTATCGGATTATGTGATAGAAATACCAGAAACGGAAGAGATGTATGTGCCGATATTGGCAAGCGTTCCATTGCAATTGTTGGCCTATCATGTAGCCGTAATGTGCGGAAGGGATGTGGACCGTCCGCGAAATTTGGCCAAATCGGTAACAGTAGAATAAAGTATATTGACAAACAGGTAAAGAAAATGAAAAAACAGGATTTTTTGGTGATATTGACCGTATTGTTGGTGCTGGCGCCTTTTTTTGCCTTTGATGCAGTGTATGACACTTATTTGAAATGGAATAATTCTAACCCTTATTTGCTGGCATTTGTAAAATTCGCCATATTGGGCACCTTCGGTGAAATGTTGGCCTCACGCATAAGAACGGGAAAATATTATGATACGGAATTCGGCTTGTGCCCGAAGATGATCGTTTGGGGCTTGTTGGGCATGTGGATAGCTTTAGCCATGAAAGTGTTTGCCGCAGGCGTGCCTGCGGTGATGGAAAAATTGTTTGCCGCCAACGGCTTGGTTGATGCCATGCAAGGTGAATTCTCCGTGATGAAATTAGCGGGCGCCTTTTGTATAAGTGTCATTATGAACACCAGCTTTGCTCCCGTATTCATGACCATACATAAAATGTGTGATATGCACATAGCTCAATATCATGGCAGTGTCAAATGTTTGGCCAAGCCCGTGCGGATGGCCGATTTGCTTAGCCGCACCAATTGGAACACACAGTGGAATTTTGTATTTAAAAAGACCATACCGCTGTTTTGGATACCGGCACACACCATTACATTTATCCTGCCCATGGCGTTTCAAGTGCTTTTTGCGGCGTTTTTGGGAGTGGTGTTGGGCTTGATATTGGCAATAGCCGCCAAAAAATAAAAACAAACAGGGTGAAAGAATGATTAGTGGAATTGAATATAGACTTCTGTTCCACTATTTTTTTGCAGAGGATGTTAAATATGGGGAAAAAATGATATTTTTGCCATCATCAATATATAAAATATGACGTATATGAAATATCTTGTACCGTTACTTTGCTTCACAGGGATGATAATAGTAATGTCTGCATGCGGAAATGCGGAGGATAACGCCTTGACAGACCCTACGGCAATCTATTCCATAATAAAAGAAGATACATCGGGAATAGATGTGGTGTCCCTTTCGGGAAATAATCCGCTATGGGTGCGCAAGCAGATAGAGCAATACCCCATTCCCGAGCAGACCTATGAAGAAAAAAAGGCAACATTGTATCGTATATTGGATACCTTGTACTCGTTTTGTCATTATGAAGAAGAAGACGTATATTCCGTGGTGGATTCGCTTAACTATATGGCCGTGCACTATATGCTGAATATTTTGCAGGATAAAAAAAGCGTAAATGCTCCTTTAAAACATAAAATGTTAACCACGGCGGTGTCGGCGGACAGAATGTTGAGAATATATACATGGAATGAAAATATAGGCTTGGACTATAATACATATTTGAATGTGTATCAATATGCGGATGCCAACCGCAATATGCATGCCTGTGTGAATACCCAGAATTACGAAGCCGCCAACTGCGAAATAGCCGTCGGCAAGCCGGTATCGGTGTATAAGTTAAACGCTGCAGAAGAAAATACCAGCCTGTATTTGATGAATGTGGAAGGCTGTGTAAGCGGAAATGAAAATTTCAAAGGCGCCATAGTGCTGCAGCAGCAAGGCGACAGCCTGATGTTTGATTACAAAGGCTTCGCCCCGCATTCCGAAGTGTGCATGTACACTTATATGCAAGACGAATCCATAGTGTGCAACTATAATTACAAGTCGCAGCAATTGGTGTATAAAATTAAAAATGCGACAGACGAAATACATATAGTAACTTATGTATTCAACGGTCAGTGTTTTGAACTCAAACAAGACTAATGAACGATTATAAAAAAATAGGCCGTATATTGTTCCCTTACCGTTATCGCTTGTTGTCCGTTTCGGTAGTGAATTTGTTGTCGGCATTTTTTTCCTTGTGTTCCGTCGCTATTCTGGCCCCCTTATTATCATTGGTATTCAATCAGGTGAAAGCGGATATGACTCCGCCTTCCTTTTCCTTTACTTCCGATACGCTTCTGGCTTATGCCCAGTATTATCTGTCTGTAATTATTACAGGGCACGGAGCCTTGTTGGCCTTGTTGATATTGTTGTGCGTGGTGTTTGTCTCCTTTTTGTTGAGCAAGGTATTGGCCTATTCGGCGGTGTGCATACTTATTCCTATCCGCACGGCGGTGGTTAAAATGTTCAGGCACAATGCTTATCAAAAAATGCTTCATTTACCCGTTTCTTATTTTTCCAAACATAAAAAAGGTGATATCATATCATTGGTTATTAATGATATTCAAGAGATAGACACTTCCATATTGGATTCTTTGCAGTCTTTTTTGCGTTTTCCTTTGGAAGTGGTGATATATTTATCGGCTTTGTTTTTAATCAATTATAAGTTAAGCTTGTTGGTATTGGTGCTTTTGCCCTTGGCAGGTTTGCTTATCAATAAATTGCAAAGAAAATTGAAATCGAATTCCAAACAAGCCAAGGAATATCAGTCGGAGATGACCACCACCATAGAAGAGGGTATTTATGCATTGCGTGTAATAAAGGCTTTTAACGGCATAGGCAGGATGAGCGATTATTTTAACCGTATCAATGCAAAATATACCGATATATTTATCAAAATATCGCGCCGAAGGGATTTGTCTTCTCCTTTGGGAGAATTTTCGGGGGTGTTGATAGTGGTGGTGATTCTGCTTTACGGCAGTGTGCAGGTGTTGTCGCAGGATAATGCGTTTACAGCCGAGCTGTTCATTACCTATATTATGATATTCATACAGGTGATTAATCCCATGAAGTCCTTGTCCGAAGCGGTGGCAAATCTCAAAAAAGGCATGGCATCCATAGAGCGTATCAATGCCTTGCTGGAAAGTGACGAAACAGCGGAGCAGAGTGACAATTGTGTGGATTTGAATGAATTTAAAGATAAGATAGTATTTAAAAACGTATGTTTTTCTTATGGTGACAAGGAAGTGCTGTCGGATTTGAATTTTGAAATTGTCAAAGGGCAAAAAACGGCTATCTGCGGCATGTCGGGTTCGGGTAAAACCACCATAGTTGACCTATTGTTGCGTTTTTATGATATACAGTCAGGCGAAATTTTGATTGATGGTGTTGACATCCGTTGTATCACCCTGAGCAGCCTGCTTAAAATATTCGGCGTGGTTTCGCAGGAGAGTATACTTTTTAACGATACCGTATATAATAACATTACATTAGGTTATGATAGCTCCGAAGAAGCCGTGATGCAGGCGGCCCGCATGGCGAATGTCACCAATTTTTTGCCTCAGTTGGAAGAGGGTATCCACACCAATGTAGGGGACAGGGGGGCTAATTTGTCGGGCGGACAAAAGCAGAGGATAAGCATAGCCAGGGCACTTTTGCGCCAGCCGGAAATATTGGTGTTGGATGAAGCCACCTCCGCCTTGGATGCCCATCTGGAACTATCGGTGCAACAAGCCATAGACAGCATGCTTAGCGGACGAACCAGCATAGTGATAGCGCATCGTTTGGCTACCATAGTGTCTGCCGATAATATTATAGTAATCAACCACGGCAGGGTTGCGGAACAAGGTTCGCACAGCGAACTGGTGGCAAAAAACGGCTTGTATAAACATATGGTGGATATGCAATCTTTTGTTTAAACACCCGCCCGGATATTTTAATTGTTGAAAACATAGCCGCAAAGGCAGTCGCTAACTTTAAAATACGTTCAAATACAACGTGTTAGTATATTTTTCGGGGAGAAGGTGTTTGCTTGGCATTTTTTGATAAAAAAAAATTAAAATTAACCGCTTATTTGATTTTTTTTCGTATATTTGCAAATTGGAGTCGGTTGCATAGGCAATCCTACTCGAACCAAAATAGCATTAAAATACAATTAAATACAATGTCAGAAGTTATAAAACCAGAACAAAAGTTTACTTTAGCCATTAACCCGGGAGCAACGTCAACCAAAGTATCTGTTTATGAAGGTGAGCAAGAGGTGTTTACCGAAAATATAAAGCATCCCTTGGAAGAAATCCAGCAATTTCATGAAGTAGCCGATCAGTTTGACTATCGTAAGAATGCAATTATGGATATGTTGAAAAAACACGGAGTCGCTAATGAAAATATAGCCATAGTGATCGGTCGCGGAGGTCTTACCCGTCCCTGTGAATCGGGAGTGTACAAGGTGAATGAATTGATGAAACAAGAATGCCATGACGGTATTCAGGGAAAGCACGCCTGTAATTTAGGTGCGTTGATTTCGGATAGCATAGCCAAAGAAATAGGCTTGGAAACGGCCTATATTGCCGATCCGGGCATAGTGGACGAACGTCCGGACTTTGCCAAAATAACGGGTCATCCTGTTTTTGATATGGATCCCCGTCGCGAAGGCGTTATTTGGCATTGTTTGAATCAAAAGATGACAGCCAAATTGTATGCCCGCGAATTGGGCAAGCATTATGAAGATTTGAATTTGATAGTGGCTCACCTCGGTGGCGGAGTGTCGGTAGGCATACATGTTCACGGCCGTGTGGTGGAGGTGAACAGGGCATTGTGCGGTTTGGGAGCCTTTTCTCCCACCCGTTCAGGTTCTATCAATGCAAGCAAATTGATAGATGTTTGCTTCAGCGGTGACTATACAAAAGAAAAAATCAAAAAGATGATTACGGCCGAAGGCGGTTTTGTGGCTTATTTGGGCACCAACGATGCTTATGAAGTGGAACAAAAAGCAATGGCAGGTGATGAAAAATGCAAACTGTTGGTAGATGCTTTTTGCTATCAGGTGTCTTTGGAAATAAGCAGATTGGCTGCAGTGGTCAACGGAAAGGTGGATGCCATACTTCTTACCGGCGGCATAGCTTACAGCAAACCGTGGATGGCTCAAATTCAAGAGCGTATATCATGGATTGCCCCTGTAAAAGTGTATAAAGGAGAAAATGAAATGCTCGCTTTGGCAATGTGTGCCAACGAAGTGATCAATGGTGTGCAACCGAAAGAATATAAATAAAAAAAAAGATAAAACCATGCGCTAACGGGTTCGGGTGTTTCAACCCGAACTCTTTTTTTCATAATGCGAACCATACTGATACTTATTAAAAAGGAATTCTTGCAGATTTTTCGCAATCCGGTGTTGTGGAAGTTGGTCATTTTTTTGCCCATTGCCCAATTATTGATATTTCCTTTTGCCGCGGATATGGAAATCAAGCGCTTGAATGTAGCGGTAATCGATTACGATTGCTCTTCCATGTCCCGCGATTTGCAGAATACCCTGAATGCCACCAAATATTTTCGCACCGTCAAAGGAATACATTCCTATACGGAAGGCGAGGTGGCAATGAAACGTAACAAGGTGGATATCATTATAGAAATACCGCCCGATTTTCAGGTGAATATTTATCGCCGGCAGCAGCCTGTGCTCGGCGTTACATCCAATGCCGTCAATAGCATGAAAGCCGCCATAGGCGCAGCCTATTTGCAGCAGTTTTTAACCGGCTATTTTGAAAGAACATTGCAAAATGCCGCAGGCATGCAAAAGAATGATTATTTCCGTACCCGTATTTCGGTATCCCGTTGGTTTAATCATAAGATGGACTATAAAAATATATTTGTTCCCGGTATTTTGGCCGTGCTGGTCAGCATGATAGGAGCTATGCTTTCCACATTGAATATAGTGCGGGAAAAAGAATTGGGCACTATAGAGCAAATTAACATCACCCCCATCACCAAAATGCAATTTTTTATAGGTAAAGTATTTCCGTTTTGGGCCATAGGCATGCTTGAATTCCTGGCGGGTCTGGGTATCATGTTTTTTGTTTTCGGAATACATATACAGGGTTCGTTGTCGGCATTGCTGCTGATGACAGCCATATTCCTGCTGGCCATGCTGGGCATGGGGTTTATGGTGAGCATTTTTGCAGAAAATCAAGTGCAATCCATGTTTGTGATGATATTCTTTTTTATAGTATTTATATTGCTGAGCGGATTGTTTACGCCCATAGAAAGTATGCCGCAATGGGCGCAAATTATGAATTTGGTGAATCCTATAGCCCATTTTATGGAAATATTGCGCAGCATAGTTTTGAAAGGCAGCTCGTTGGTGGATATGCGTTATTATTTGTTGGGCATGTCTTTGTTCGCGGTGTTGTCCAACGCCGTCACCATAGTGTGCTATAAAAACAGGGCGGATTAATTTTTTTTAACAGAACAAATATAAAACGATAATTATAAATAGCATGATAGCATATATTACAGGAGCAACCAGCGGTTTTGGAAAAGCCATTGCTCAAAAATTGGCTCAAAAAGGTTATGATATGATTATAACCGGCAGAAGAAAAGAACGTTTGGAAACATTAGCCGATGAATTAACGCGACAATATTCCGTGAAAGTGAGGGTGTCTTGTTATGACGTTCGGGATAACGATGCCGTGGAAAAAGCGATAGTGTCATTGCCTCAGGAATGGAAAAACATAGATGTATTGGTCAATAACGCAGGCTTGGCAGTAGGTGCTGTGGGTATTCAAAACGGAGAATTGGATGATTGGAATCGCATGATAGATACTAACATCAAAGGGCTGTTGTATGTGAGCCATCAAATAATGCCTCTGATGGTTGCCCGCAAAAGCGGACATATCATCAATTTGGGATCGGTAGCGGGAAAAGAAGTATATCCCAATGGCAATGTATATTGCGCCACCAAACATGCTGTGGACGCCATTACAAAGGCAATGAGAGTGGATATGTTGCCCTATGGCGTGAAAGTGAGTCAAATATGCCCCGGCGCTGCAGAAACGGAATTTTCACTCGTACGCTACAAAAATAATAAAGAAGCCGCCGATAAGGTATATCAGGGATATCAGCCATTGGTGGCAGAAGATATTGCCGATGTGGTGGCTTATTTGGTTTCTTTGCCCAAGCACGTGTGTATTAATGATTTGGTGATCACATGCTTGTCTCAGGCCAATGCCACCAATTTCTATAAAAAATAAATGCTTGTGGCGGATATGGTCCTCCCTTATCCGCCAACAGCGTAAAATGATGATTGCAAATAGTTAAAGACAGTTTCTTTAACTATTTTTTTTTTGACCATTAATAAAAAAAAACGGGCATAATATATTTTCGTAAACAATATATTGCTATTTTTGTAAAATAATTTTTTAACAAACTGTTATTATGAAAAAAGAAGAATCGGCAGACGTCTGCGGATGTGTGGACGAGAAATTGTTGCAATATATTTGGAAAATTCGTGCCTTTGCTTCCATGCAATATGTTTCTGCAAAAGGAGAAAAGGTGACGGTGCTTTCATCCGGAGAAGAAAACAGGCATAGCGGTCCGGATTTTTTCAATGCCAAAATACAAATAGGAAATACAATATGGGCGGGTTGCGTTGAATTGCATGTCAAAGCATCGGATTGGGTGCGTCACGGTCATCATACCGATATGGCTTATGATAATGTAATATTGCATGTGGTATATGAAAACGATGAAGATGTGTATAATAGCAAAGGTCAGTATATTAGCACTATAGAGTGGAAGTCCGTCATAGACGAACATGTTTGCAGGCAATATAAGAACTATATGCATCATGCCGGAGAAATAGTGTGCGCGCATAGCGTGCAACAGGTGGAGCCCTTGCAATTGTATTCCTGGATGGATATGCTGTTGATAGAACGTTTGGAAAGAAGGGTGTCGGATATAGAAAACCGGCTTTCGCAGTGTGCCTCGCATAAAGAGGAGGTGTTTTATCATTTGGTCGCCAAATCGTTTGGTTTCAAGGTGAATGCCTTGCCTATGTACCTTGTTGCGCAATCGTTGCCATTGTCGGTATTGGCAAAACAAAAAAACGACCTGCTGCAGACAGAAGCCCTGTTTTACGGTCAAGCGGGTATGTTAAACGGTCCTTTCAGTGACGCTTATCCGCAGGCGCTGCAAAAAGAATATGCCTTTTTGTGCAAAAAGTTCAATTTAACACCCGTCAGCACCCGTGCAATATGGAAATATGCCAAAATGTATCCCACAGGATTTCCCACTATTCGTTTGTCACAGTTGGCAGCATTGGTGCACCGGTCTTCGTCCTTGTTGTCAAAAGTGTTGAAAGCGGAAGATATAGGCGATTTGGAACAAATGTTTTCCGTATCGGCATCCCCCTACTGGAATACCCATTATAAGTTTGATGTGCAGGCGCAAGACAACAGTGTTAAAAATTTGGGAAAACAATCGGTACATTCCATTATTATCAATACCATATTGCCGTTTGTATATGCTTACGCTGTATGGAATGAGGATTTGGCTTTGAAAAACAAGGTGGTGCATTTTTATGAATGCATGCCTTTGGAAAACAATACCGTAGTCCGCAAATACAGGCATTTGAACATCCGTTTGTTCAATGCGTTACATTCACAAGCCATGTTGGAATTGTACGAATATTATTGCAGAAAAAAACGCTGTAAAAAATGTGCCATAGGTATTTATTTATTGAAATTTTAGTTGAAAGGAAAAATGCCGGAAAGCAATAGCAGTCAATTTTTTCTATGAAAGGCAAAGTGCCGGCAGCCCGGTGTTTTGTTTTATGGCAAATCCGCGGGTTTGCCGTAAGCGGTGTCTTGAATAAATTGATAGTCAGTAAGTGTGAGCAGAAAAGCTTTTAGTTGTCGTTTTTCTTTTGGTGTAAGCATTACGCCTCCGTTGTTGATTTGATGCATAAGCGGGTGAACGTAAGGGGAGGCTTGCAGGCCTTCGCTGTAAAAATCGATGACTTCATCCAAAGTGGCAAAGCGTCCGTCGTGCATATAAGGTGCGGTAAGGGCTATATTCCTTAATGAAGGGGCGCGGTAGCTGCCTTTGTCGTATTCGTTGCCGGTAACGGCATAACGGTCCATGGGGTCGGAAAAAGTGCTGTCCAAGCCGTTGTTGTAAAACATATTGGTAGTCATTAATAAATTACCGTTGCTGCCGTGACAATGAAAACAATCGGCACCTTCTTCGGTGGTGAAGAGCACCCAACCTGCCAATTCGTCTTCGGAAAGCATGGTTTCCCCGCGCATATATTGGTCAAAACGGGAATTGAAGGATAGCAGGGTGCGCACAAATTGGGCTATCGCCTTGGCGATACGTTCTGCTGTAATATCTTCGCTCCCGAAGGCAGCTTTGAACATAGGAGGGTAGATGCTGATATTTTTGAGTGTGTTAATACATCTTTCCGGAGAAGAAAAAAGTTCGTTTTCAGCCAAAATACTTATCAGCACTATGTCTTCTATATTTCTAAGGTGCGGATGAGGGTTTTGAGGGTAAATGGCTCCGTTCCAATCATATCCGTTGGTGTTGAATGCCAAATTGCATAGCGGCAACATATTGTGGTGAGTGGGTTGTCCGTTAATGCCTCTTGGAATGCCGCCCGGGAATTTCGGATTATTCATGCCGCAGACAAAAGCGTTGGACTGCACATGGCAGGTGGCACAGCACATCATGGAATCGGGATTGTTGCCTGTATAACCCCGTAACCGGCTGTCATAAAACAAATATCTGCCCAAGCGCACCCCTTCTATAGTCAGGGGATTGTCTTCGGGGATGTTCACCACGGTGGGAAACATGGGCGGAATGGAAAAAGGATAAGGTGTGGGCTTAAATATATCGGGTTGGGGGCGGGGACATGCCGTGAGTATGCAGCATAGCAACAGACAATATCCGATAATTTTTTTCATAGCAGGGTGTTTTAAAGATTATTGTCGTACATAGTGTGGCATGTCAAAAGGAATGACAAAGGAATATTCTATCAACCCCATGATTTCACCTTGACTGTTACGCCATGGCGTTTGATAGATGAGCTTTTTCAGCCCTTTTTTCTCTATGGTGTATGTGTTGGGAATTCCTTCTGTGAGAAGCAAACGGATTTTTTCTTGCGCGTGGGGAGGGTGGCATGCAAAGATGTTTTGATGGAGCAAATTGCCAAAAGTGGCAATGGACTTCTCATTCATATATACAATTTTACCTTCTTTATCACAAATGGTGATGCTGCCTTCCTGATGTTGAAAAAAGTCTTCCATATGTTTTGATTTTGTTAAGTACAAAAGTATCATTTTTTTTAATATATAACATTCCATTGTGAAAAACTATGTGGACGGATATCAATACTAAGGCAAAAAAAATATTATTTTCGCACATAAGTAATGATATAGTAAGATAATATATAAATATTTTATAATGATAATTTTAGAGCAGCCATACGTTTCGGATAAATTCATACAATTAGCCGTGGAACAGCATATACCCGTGCTGGACAATGAAATGTCGGAGCATTTGTGTCGGCAGGGATATCCTCTTCAAATTTACAATGAACAGGCATTCATTGCCGAATATTTTAAAAGAGGCAGAATATATACCATGTCGGAAAATGCGTTAGGTTGGATAGCGGCTCATTTGCCGGACAAAACCTTATTGCAAAAGATAGAACTTTTGAAAAACAAGGCCACATTCCGTCAGATATGCAGCAGCCTGTATCCCGATTTTTTCTTTTGTGAAGTCCAAACGGAAGCGCTGTCCGGCATCAATGCGTCAAAGCTGACATTTCCTTTGGTCATCAAGCCTTCGGTAGGTTTTTTAAGTGCAGGCGTTCATGTGGTGAACAATGAGCGGGAATGGAAGGCAATAGTTGAAGATATACGGCAAAATTTTGAAAATGAGAGCAAACAGTTTCCCGAGTTTGTGGTAAACACGCATAAATTTTTGATAGAGCAATATATACGGGGTGAAGAATATGCTGTAGATGCCTATTTTGATGAGCAGGGCGCTCCTGTGATACTCAATATATTCCATCATCGTTTTGCTTCCGAAACAGATACCAGCGACCATCTGTATTGTTCTTCTTTGGCCTTGTATAATACATACGAAAAAGTGTTTGTCGGTTTTTTGGCAGAGACCAATCGTGTATTGCAGTTGAAAAATTTTCCTATGCATATAGAATTCCGGTATGATGGAACAAGGGCCATACCCATAGAGATTAATCCTTTGCGTTTTGCAGGATTTTGTCTCAACGAATTGCAGACGCATATCAGCGGCATACATCCCGTGTGGGCTTATTTGAACAATATGCACATTACCAAAGAACAAATGTGGAAAGGTAAAGAAAACGATGTGTATAGTTTTATGGTTTTGGAGCGTCCGGCGGATGTTCCTGCCGGCAGTGTTTTTGACAGTGAAAAGTTTACAAACAGCTTGATGCACGTGTTGGAATTGCGTAAGGTGGAAGCAGATGTGGGGGTGGCAGCCACCGCCTTTACACGCACCGATGCTGCACATCTGCAGGAACTGGACGCCGTGTTGAATATCAATATGCATGATTTTATGTCTATAAAATAATCCCAAAGGATAAATTTGGCTCATTATTTGATTAATAATAAAAGTAGTATATTTGCAAAATAAGAATTAGTAATACAAAACAGACAAGGAATATGAAAAGAACAGGTTTAATATTGGCCGTTATATTATTGATACAGATTTCAGTACATGCGCATATATCCATCAAAGGAGTGGCTGAAAATGTTACGGCTGACGACAGTGTGGCGCTTGTCAATCCCTTTATGCAACAAAACGGAGTAATGGAAGTAGTGCATTTTAGCAAAAAAGGTGCCTATCAATTTACGTATAATCCTCAGGAGACGGGATTTTATTATTTGTCGGTATCCACAGGTAAAAATGTGCTGGTGGTGTTGTCCCCCGATCAAACCGTTACTTTGAATTTCGATGCCAAAACAGGGGTGATTTCCCAAGCGGCGGATTCTCCCGAAAACGACTTGTTGAGGCAATATCAAATGTTGTCGGTGCAAGCGGAGCGGCAAATGCAGGCATTGAATAAAGGAGACCAATCCCAAAGTGCTGAAAACATAGAGGTGAATTTAATGGTACAGCGTCAACGCCTGTGTATGGAGAATATCGGTAATTATGCCACAGGCGTATTGGTGGATTATCTGAATCCCGAAACCAATACGGCCTTGATAGATACATTGATGGAAGGTTTGATAAAAACATATCCTCACAATGCATATGTAAAAGCCAAATATGCACATTGGCGTACCGTAAAACAGGCTGCTATCGGACAGCCCGCACCGGAGATAGCTTTGGCTGATACTAACGGAAAAATTTTCAGATTATCATCCTTAAAAGGTCATGTGGTTATAGTGGATTTTTGGGCTTCATGGTGCGGTCCCTGCCGCAGGGAAAATCCTAACATGGTGCGCATATACAACACCTATCATCGCTATGGATTGGAAATATTGGGGGTGTCGTTAGACAGAACGCACTCCCAGTGGACATCCGCCATCAAATCAGACGGGCTTGCATGGCATCATGTGAGCGATTTGAAATATTGGGATTCCGAAGCCGCTAAAGATTACGGAGTAAAAAGCATACCGCATACGGTGATAATAGATGAAAAAGGCAATATCGTCGCCCGCGGCCTCAGAGGACAAGAGCTGGAAGACAAAGTAAAAGAGATATTGAATATTAAATAATACATGATATACGATATAGAGGGAACGCCGTCAACCGTATTTCCCGATATCACTAAAATGGAAATTGAGCCCGACGGGCTTATTGCCATAGGTGGCGATTTAACTGTATCACGTATTTTGACAGCCTATAGCCAGGGTGTGTTTCCTATGCCTTATTTATACGAGGACAATCATTCTGTGTTGGCATGGTGGTCGTTCCCTACACGATTGCTGATGTTTCCCGATAAAGTAAAATTTTCTAAAAGCTGGTTGCAGCGAATACGCAAACATGATTATGAAGTAAAGGCAGACACCGATTTTAAGGCTGTCATCACCGCTTGTCAAACCATGAATCGCAGCGGCGGATGGATTACCCCCGAAATCATATCTGCATATACCCGTTTACACCGCTTGTGTTATGCCCACAGCGTGGAAGTGTATCAACATAATGAACTGGCAGGCGGTCTGTACGGCTTGTGTTTGGGCAATATGTTTGTGGGGGAATCCATGTTCCATTTTAAGAACGATATGTCAAAAATAGCTTTTTACTATCTGGTGCAAGCGGTGAAAAAGCTGAATCTGGATTTTATAGATTGCCAACAGGAAACACCCCATTTTCTGAAATGGGGCGGCACTGCTGTCTCAAGGGAAGACTTCTTCCCTTTGTTGCAAAAAGCTTTGCAAGTGCCTACCCTCACCGAAAATTGGAGCGCCATGATGAATCAGATAGTAGAGGAGGTACCTGTTCGTTGAGCGGAAGATAGCCTTGATGTCAATCCCCGGCACCGTTAGCGTCGAAAACTGTCTGCTTTCTCCGTTTTTCTTTTTGCTGTTTGCTTTTAGGCAAAAAAAAAGTGTGGAAATCAACCGGTAAAACAGCAAAAGACTTTTTTCGGCAGTGTTGCAGAATATAGCGGAAAAGGACATATTATTTGAAATATCAAAAATAAATGCTATATTTGCATGGTAAATTAAAAAATAATCATTATGGACAAGAATATCAAAAATGTGTCGGGAAGTGCCAATGCAGAAAAATCTTTGAAAGGCACCAAAACAGAGAAAAATTTGGAAGAGGCCTTTGCCGGTGAATCAATGGCGCGCAATAAATATACTTATTTTGCCTCCAAAGCCAAAAAAGACGGCTATGTACAAATAGCGGCTTTGTTTGAAGAAACTGCGTTAAACGAGAAAGAACATGCCAAAATATGGTATAAATACCTGCACGGAGGTGCTGTAGGCTCAACTGTTGATAATTTGACGGATGCTGCCGATGGCGAAAATTTGGAATGGACAGACATGTATGCACGCATGGCACGCGAAGCCCGTGAAGAAGGTTTTACGGAAATAGCGGAAAAATTTGAAATGGTGGCTGCCATAGAAAAACATCATGAAGAACGCTATAGAAAGTTGCTGAAAAATATCAACGATAAAACGGTGTTTTCAAAAGATGGGGATTGTATATGGCAATGCTCCAACTGCGGGCATATAGTAGTGGGAAAAAATGCACCGGAAGAGTGCCCTGTATGCAATCACCCTCAATCGTATTTTCAAGTGTTGGCCGAAAATTATTAACAGAGGCGTCGCCTGAAATGAAAACAGCATATGACAAAAAAATGTCATATGCTGTTTTTTTATTGTTTATATGTTTCTGTTCTATTGAGCAATGGTAATTCTATAGGTATAATTCCTGTCTGAAGCGGATATTTTCAATATATACATACCGTTTGACAGCTTGTCGGGGCAAATGCTGACATGATGGTCTTGACGGTATATTTCCGTCGTGTTGACAAGTCTGCCGACAATGTCATACAATTGTATGCGGGTATCGGGCTGTATGGCTTCGCCTTCTATATGTATCATATTTTGTGCAGGGTTGGGGTAAATTTTGATGCAGCCGGCAAGCGATGTTTCGTCAATACCGATAGTTACATCTACAAATATTTCCGCACTATCGGAGGTGCATCCTTGCTGATTGGTAACCAACAATTCATACCAACCTGTACGATTGGCGGTATAGGTCTGTTCGGTGGCACCAGCTATTATCGCATGTTCAAAGTACCATTGATTTCCGTCGGCATAGTTGGAGGACAAAACAGTTTTATCGGCGGAAATTACCGGCTTTTCCGGTTTTGCATAATGGTAAACCTGTACGGCATCGCTCCAAGGACTATAATAGCCCGCACGCATCACTTTTACCTGATAGGCCCCTGTATCGCTGACGGTAATAGAAGGCGTTGTCTGTCCGGATGACCATACATAAGCATCATATCCTGCCGGGGCTGTTAATGTAACGAAATCGCCGGGGCAAACATACAAGTCTCCGTTAGGACTGACATTAGGCTTGTCCGGAACAAAGGCACTGCTGTCAAGCGTGATTTCAGCCATAGCGGACACACAGCCGTGACTATTGGTGACCATTACACCATATAAGCCGGGAGCGGTGGCAGTATAGGTTTGCGAGGTGGCGCCGCTGATGGGCTGGGAATTGTAATACCATTGGTTGCCGGTGCTGACATTGGAGGTGAGTATGTTTTTATCGGCAGTGATAACAGGTGTAGGCGGTGCTGCATAAAAATGCACGCGGGCGGTATCGCTCCACGGACTGTAATAGCCGGCTTTGTCGGCGACTTTCACGGAATAGTCTCCGGTGTCGCTGACGGTGATTTGACGGGTGGTTTGTCCCGTTGACCACAAATAGCAGTTGTATCCCGACGGAGCCGTTAAAGTTACGGTGTTGCCTTGACATGTATAAACATCCCCTATGGGCGTAATAGACGGCTTTTGCGGCGCAAACACGGACGAATCCACTACTATGCTTGCCATAGCGGACGAACAACCTGTGTTGTTGGTGACCACCACTCCGTAGGTGCCGGGTTGGGTAGCCGTATAGGTTTTGCCGGTCGCTCCGTTGATAGGATTGTTGTTATAATACCACTGATTGCCATTATTGGCACTGGAGGTAAGTGTGGAATCTTGTCTTGCAATGGTAGGAGTTAGAGGTGCAGAGGTAAAATAAACGGCGATGGTGTCACTCCACTGACTGATGAAACCATCGCTTGTAACGACTCTCACCGCATACAATCCCGTATTTGTTACAGAAATATAAGATGTAGTATCTCCTGTGGACCACTGATAGGAAGCAAATCCTGTGCGTGTGGACAAGGTGATGGTGTCGCCTGCGCAACGCACGGTATCGGAGGCGGTAATCATCGGCTTGGAGGTTTGACTGAGAATATAGTTCAATCCAGCATAAGCATCTATCTTGCCGACTCCCCATGTGTCGGCATTGGTGTAATAGCTGTCCCTGACGGCTGTATGCTGCAATATGATTTTTATCTGGTCCAATGTCAAATACGGATAGGCTTCCAGCCACAATGCGATGATGCCGGTGGTGGCGGGAGTGGCCATGGAAGTGCCCTGCATGGTGGCATAATACCATGTGGTGGTATTGTTGCTGACGGCTTTTACCACATACGATGAAGATGACTGGTAGGAACTATGGAAGTGATTGACCGACGACACCAATGTTTGTCCGGGTGCGGTGACATCAGGTTTGTGCCTGCCGTCGGCAGAGGGACCGTGGCTGGAAAATGTGGCTATATCGTTCACCGTGGCATTCGGATAATAATAGCTTTTGTTGTTGATGGTCACCCAATTGCGTTTGGATGTATAGGCTCCCACTGTCAGTATGCTGTTGCCGCTGCCGCCTATTTCTCCGGTGGTATAGTCGGTGTTGCCGGCAACAAAAGGTGTCCCGAGTCCTTTGTTTGTAAACATTCCTCTATTGGTCCATGCGTGTATTTTTGCCGAATTGTTGGAGATAATTTTCAGCATGAGCAATTGTATGCTGTCGTCCTGTTTGCTGTTGTTTACATACATTTCCACATGCGGCTTGTGATTATAGGCGTCTATTTCGCTGCTGATGGTGATGACAGCGGAATCCCTGTTTGTGGCATCGTTGTCATAGAGTGCATATCTCCAGCTGGCACTTGTATTGCCAGGGCTTATCCATAATGTGGAATCCACAATGGAAGAGGTGTTTTTGTTGTAAACGCATAACATCACGCTGTAAGACGCATTGGTATCACCCCATATATCTATATATCCTGACCCTCTGCTGCCGATATTTCCATAATCCAAAAAAGTGCAGGCGGTGGTGGCACTGTTGACACAGAGGTGCAGACTGTCATCGCCTTCGTTGCCGGCGGCGCCGACCAAAATGCACGCATAGGCGGAAGGTGTTTGTAAGAGTGCATCGCAATAGCGGTCAAAGGTAGAGGTGCCGTCGTGCGGACCCACATGACTGCCGATGCTCATATTGATAACACAGGGTTTGCCTACCGACTGGGCATAATTGCGGATATAGCATATTCCGTCAAAAATGCCTGTGGTGTACATGTTAGTACCAACCATGACTATGTCGCTCATGGGGGCAACTCCTCTATAGGGAGTGGTGTCTTTGCTGCCGCTTCCGGCGGCAATGCCGGCCACATGGCTGCCGTGTGATTCACTGTAGTGACTGTATTTTGCGGCAAGCATGGCACTGTCAGTAGTGAACTCCCTGCCATAGTTGTAACCGTTGGGGGCGGTGCCGGAATTGTTTTGGTCCCATACTCTTTTTATGCGTAATGCCTGACCGGCTGTATCATAAAAATTAGGATGCGTGTAGTCAAAGCCTATGTCTATGATGCCCACCACCACATCCTTGCCCCTATAGGCCTGCGGTAATGACAATCCGTTGTAAACCTCGTTTACATGAGTTTTGTTGCGGGCACTGTCCATGAGTATATTAGCCCGCTCTCCCACGTGGATGTATTCTATGTCAGGACATTCCGCCAATGCAGTTATCTGCCTGACAGGTATGTCGGCAGTGAGACAGGTGCCGGTCTGCGTGTTGACCTGTACGCCCCAAGCCTCCCATTCGGGCATTTGCCTGCCGGCTTGCAACATGATGAATGCCTGTGTATAAAGAACACCGTTTTTGTTGAAAAACGGATACCTTTCTTGAAGTGAGCGGTCGCTGATAATTTCCTCCAAGGTTTTTTCCGCCGTTTCCCGCAGCAATATCGCGGTGTGTGACGACAACTTGGCGTTATGGACTGTTTCCCCTTTGCGGGACATATCGCTTGCATGGCTGTTTTCCGCCGGAGCTTGACCGTAGAGCCGGGCTCCCAATACAAAAATCACTATCAATGAATAAATTCTTTTCATCATGTTTAAAAATTAGGTTGAACGGGTGTGGCTATTTCAAAATATTTTATTTTGGCATCGTGTAAAAAACGGTCCAATTGCAATATATTGATTTGGACGGTGAGCATAGTGCCCATGGCGGTATTGATTTTACAGCAGGCATCTTGGATGTCCGAAGCGGCATATCCTTCTTGAAGAGTGAGAAAGCCTTGTACATAATATGCTTCCTCTGTTTTTTGAATGGCATATTGCCGCATCAGTTCCGGTGAAGGAATATATTGTGCCGGACGCACCTTTTGCTGTTGCATGTCCGCCTGCAACTGTTGCAAAAATATCCGGGTGGCGGCAGAAGCGGCAGCCGGAGGCGTATAGGCGGCAGAAGCGTTTCTTGCCGATGAACATGCGTTTAGGGCCAAACTAACCGTCATCACGTACAGATATATAATAAATGTATGCCTGTGTTTCATGTGCTGCTGTATGAATTTGCAAAATTATACAAAAAAATTATATGTTCGGCGGACGGACGGATATTTTGTGTTTCCCCTGTGCCGTTGCGGAAAAATTTTTTGAAAAAAAACAAAAAATAACGTAACTTACAGAAATTTTGATTAACTTTGCGTTAAAAAAAAAACTTTTGTTGTGGTTTGGATAGTTCTAATGCAGCATCTGCTGTCAAAAACTGCGATGAAAGGAAAATTAGTAAAAATTAGAGGTCACCTTATATTAATATGAAAAACAGATAAATCATGAAGTTAGAAAAGAAAGACTATTGGAAGTTGTGGATCTGTATGGCGACACCATCTTTGATAGCTGTACTTATAGAAAGACTGTTCTTGCATGATGCTGTTGATACCATTATACTATTTGTCATATATGATATAATAGTCACTTCATTTATTATTTTGTTGATCTATCTTGTGCAAAGAAAGAAAAGTTCGCAAGAAAAAAACAATTGAAAAAATAAGCAATAAAAACCGAAGTCATCATCGCAGCAAAACCAACGCTAAAAGGTAAAAAAGCGTTGCTTACATCCCTTGAAGGAAGCATCTTTCAGAGGATGTTTTTTATAAAAGAATGCGGAGGGCAACAATAATTGCCCTTTTGTTTTTATAAGGACAAATTCCAATAATAAGTGTGTGAGGATTAAAAAAATAGCTTGCGTTCCAATTTTTCTTGGAAATAGGACACCGATTATTGAAAATTTGTTTATATTTTTGCAGCCGAAAAATTCAATGTATTTTTTACATTGAATATAAAGGCAAATAAAATGATAACAAATATAAGAGAAAACAGCATGAAAATTTGGCAACGGATATATTGGAAAATCCTTGCTGCTTTCGGTATTGTTGTTGTTTGGCTGCAAGCCGGTACATGTTTGTTTCTCCCTTATCATGATGCAGAACCGCAAAACAATACAATTTTTGCCGGTTTGTTTCGTTATAAAAATAATATTTGGTATTTGTGCAAAACGAACTTGGGCGAATGTCCGCCGCTGTTGTCCGGGCACGGTGGCAGTAGCGGCATGACCCGCAAAACCTGAGTGCTTTTATGTAGCAAAGGGATTTTCTTTTCCGTTCCTTGTGCCGAAAGCAGTTTGAACTGCATGTGAAAGAAAAAGGAGGCTGCCACCTTTTCATGGCAGCGAAAAAAATATAATTAAAAGTAATAATGATATGAAAAAGTTATTTATATTCGCTGCAGTAGCAGCATTATCAGCAGGCTTGGTTTTTGTTGCCTGCAAAAAAGAATCTGCCAATATAGATAAAGTAGCAACAGAACAAGTGGTAAAACATCAAAAAACGGAAGGAGATTCGTTAACTTCTACATATTTCATATCAGAAAATGGTCCCGATGGTCAGTTCTATGATGTGTATGGAAATCCAATAGACATGACACCAACATTTGACGAACCTGTAGGGACAGGTAGTTTGTCTTCGATAGCTAATGTCTATTACGTATCTTGTGATCCTAAACAACCGGCAACCAATTGTGGCACGGTTTGGGTAAATATTAATGGTGTTGACCACAAAGGTGTTTATTGGTGTACCCCTGATAGAGAAAGATATGAAATAGACCTTTCGTGGCATTTAAATTAAATTTACTTTCCTATGAATAAGTATTTGTTTTCCATTCTATTGGTTCTTTTTTGCAGTTTGGCAAGTTGCCAGAACAACAAAAAGATATTGCTTTATGATTACGAAGTTGAACCAAAACCTACGGATGCCGCCTTGATGTATGAATATTTTCTTACCATTCATCCGGAACCTTTTTATCGTTGGTGTGAACCCCGTGTTTGGCAACAACTTGGGGATACCGCCTACTATGTGGTTTCTGAAAACGGGAATAAAGACACCATATATGTATATAATTACCAGTCTTTTGAAACCAAGAAAATACCGCTTGCTAAAACTAATGCTGTCGGTATTGATGCTGTTTATCTCCATAGTCTCGACTCTGTTTTTTTGTTTTATGACCGCTATTATGTTTTGCGTAAACGAGGACCAAACGGACAACAGGCAGATATGGTACTATTAGATGGAGAAGGTAACATAAAGGGAGAATATTGTTTTGATAATATACCATTGTTTTTGGAAGATGCAACAGACAGAGATAAACATATTTGGACTCTAGGATATGATATTATCGGCAACCGAATGATAGGAGATGAAATACTACTGACTTTTGTGACTTGTCCACATTACTCCAACGAAGATTATGCCGATTTCAATCCTAAAATAGCGGCAATGTACAATTTGAAAACCCATAATGTCCGCATGCTGAACATTCACTATCCTTCTTCCTGTTTCGGAAAAAAATATGAAGGATACAGGGCAGGAAATTGGGTTACATTTGGCAAAAACAATGATATTTTCGTCGGTTTTGAATTTACGCATGAAATATACCGTTATGATTTCAAAAAAGATACCATGGAATTGTGGGATAGCAAATACGATAATGCCTTTGTCAACTCCGATTCCGCCTCCATGAAACCTGATGACAATCACATGGCATTACGTTTTGACAATCCGCAATGGAATGAACAGGAACAATGTTATATGCGGCTTATTTCCATTATTTCCTATAAAGATTATAGGCCTTGGCAGGAAATTTTGCAAATTATGGACAGCAAATTTCATCATTTGGGTTATGTTATCGCTAAAAAAGATTATCATAGTGTTCCACGCATGGTCGGCAATGTGGCCAACGTAAAATCCAATATTGACAAACAACGGCATTCAGTAAAGTTTTCCAAAAAAGCAAAAAAAACAAGCATTACCGATTGGGAAAATACGTATTTAAAGAAACGCGATTTGCCAAAGTTCACAGATAGCATTTTTTCCATAAAAACTTATTTTGATTCGCTGAACATTCCTAAAAGAAAATCTTTAGTATTGATAATCAATACCAAATATCCATGCAGCAGTTGCTTTGCCTATTTGCTTTCCACCATGAAAGAACACGAGAAAGAGTATGAAGAAAATGATATTTATTATATCATTTACGACCCTAACGAAGGAACATTCGCAGCGTCCCTGTTAAAAGAGCAT
>JAFZXM010000017.1 GCA_017616775.1 Bacteroidales bacterium | reverse complement strand
TTCACAAATCCGGAAAAAGAATGTTAATTGCTTGTAAATGAGCTTGATTATTTTTTTTATATATCCAAATAAAGTGTTTTACGGGAAATGGACAAAGGATTTTGCCTTTTGTATTCCGAGGATAAATACCGTTTTATAACCGGATGTTCATTTTGGGAGTTGTCGCCTTCGAGGTAGCGGGCCAAAAGGATATCCACCTGATGGTAATTTTCGGCACCCAATTGTTCCAAATCGGAGGAGGATATGCCCAGGCCGTCGGTAGGGGTGGCTTTGATACATTGCATCAAGGCTCCGGATTGCAATGAAGGCAACGATTTGCAAAGCCATTCCGAGCATCGGTAAACTTCGGTTTTCCACATACGGATAAAAGGAGCATAATCTCCCACATCGCCGTGCAAGGTCCAAAATCCGGTGAGATATTCGGTGAAATTGTCGGTGGAAATGACGATGCCTTTATTCATTTGGGCCAAATCGTA
This sequence comes from Bacteroidales bacterium, assembly GCA_017616775.1. Taxonomy (GTDB): domain Bacteria; phylum Bacteroidota; class Bacteroidia; order Bacteroidales; family WCHB1-69; genus UBA1205. The sequence continues at coordinate 30,538 of JAFZXM010000017.1, read as the reverse complement.
CAGACATATCATTCTGAAACGGGCTTTGGCATTGCCCATTCTCAATTTGGAGAGCGTTTGCGTATCCAAGGCGGGCATAAGTTTTTTGTATTGAAGATAAATATCCGTATGGTCAAGATATTGATAATCGTGACAAAAGGCATTGCCTATGGCATTGGCACGCTCTATTTCGTCGGCTTTGTTGGTTTCTATGGTGATGCTCCGGCCTATCAGTTTGGTATCGGTAATATCGCATACAGGACGAAGCAACGCTGCCGCAAAGGCGCTGTCTATGCCTCCGGAAATACCTAATACGAGTGATTTAAGGCGATATTCCGTAATATAGGCTTTTATTTCCGCCCGCATGGCGTTGACGGCATAATCATATTGTTCCCCGGTTGACATAAACCGGGTGTCTATAGGTGTTACTGTCATAAACTGTTGTTTTAAATTATCGGTCGGGACATTTATTCCGTCATATCAGTTTCCTCCTCTTCCATAGGGGTATCTTCTTCCTCTTCTTCTTCAGACATATTGATACCGTCGGGAAGTATGGGAGGCGTGTTTTTGATGTATTTGCGGTATTGATGGTTGTATTTATCCATGTTTTTCAGGATACTTTCTACGGAAGGGATATCTCTGTATGCCCATTTGTCCATTACATATCCGTTTTTCAGCATAATCACTCCGGGAGAATTTCTGATGGCTGTTTTCATGGGGGTCATGTCACAGTAATAGATATCTTCGTCTAAGCCGAGTTCCAGTTTCAGGCTGTCGGCTATATCGGGGGAAGTGCCTGTGATGATGGTATATTCCAAGTTGTTTTGTTTGCATTCTTCTATCAATTGAAGAGTGGAGCTTAATTTACGCGGTGTGAGCGGAGCCAAATCCCGTAAGAAAATAAGGAAATGATAGTCCGGATTATTGATAATCAAATTTTTGATATCCGTTTTTTGCACGGCGTCGGTGATGGTAAAGTCCGCTAAACGGGCATTGATACCTTCTTTGATAATTTTTTCTTTTCGTTTTTCAAAAGTGTAATTGAGCTCAAAATCGGCATTGGCTGTGCTGTCGTCTGCAATTTCGGACAATTGGTCAACAGTCAGTTCCTGAATACTGCCGTCCGTATTGTTGCGATATAAGAACACAAACTCCATTTCCGGTGCTACACTGTAGGTTTCCGCTGCAATAAAATTACCTGTTTTCCATGGACGAAAATCGTGCCAGGGTTCATGACGCAGGCAGTGTGTCATGGCAAACAGGGCAAACAATACCGCCAGCCCTATGGGCAACCATTGGGAGATGTAATACCAGTGTTGGTCGTTATAGTTTTTGCGTTGTGAAAAAATGATAAGGGTGGGTATCAAAAACAGGATGTTTTTATAGAAGGTTTGATGATTGGTGAGTTTGACAAAATCGCCGAAGCACCCGCAGTCGGTAACCACAAATATTTCAAAATGAGTGTTGAAAATACGGTTGATAATATCAATGATATCCAAGGCGTATGCCAGCCAGAAGGTGAGCAGGGTGAAAAAAATCAAAAACAGGAGCAAAACCCATGAAGTAATACGCATTTGTATATTCAACAGCAGCGCCCAGCCTATGACGAATTCGGCCAGGATAGCGCAATAAGCACAAAACATGCTTGCGGGAGTAAAGAAATCCATGCCGAAGGAGATAAAATATTCTTCTATTTTAAGGGCGAATCCGAAGGGGTCCACCATTTTGACATAGGCGGAAAAAATAAAGAGCACACCCATGATAATACGGCATGTGTGTCGTAAATAAAAGGCTAAATCCCTTTTTGCTTTGCGTCGTATGTTACGGCCGGAATAATAGTTTCGTGCTTCCATGTCTATTGTTTATTTTTGTTCGGTAATGTTGAGTTTAATCAAAGCGAAAACAGCGTAATTGAATATATCATAATAATTTGCGTCCAGACCTTCCGACACCCAGCAATCGGCATGGTTGTCTTCTATTTGTTTTATTCTCAGCAACTTCATTAATATGATATCGGTAATGGAACTGATACGCATATTACGCCAGGCTTCTCCGTAATCATGATTTTTATCGGTTAAAAGCGTTTTGGCGTTTTGGGTATATTGGTCATATAATCGGGATACCTCCCGGGTGTCCATTTTATAGCTGGTGATGTCGCATGACTGTAGGGACAATTGTATTTGAGCCATAACGGCATAGTTGACTATCCCTATGAATTCGTTGATAATGCTTTCGCCCACTTTGTTTTCGCCGGTTTCTTCTATTTGGCGTATGCGTTGGGCTTTGATATATATTTGGTCAGTAACGGAAGAAGGGCGTAAGATACGCCATGCCGTACTGTAATCATGCATTTTTTTTTCGAATAATTCTCTGCATATACCGATAACCTCATCAAATTCTTGCAGGGTGTTTTTCATATTGCATCCTATTTTTATTTACATTCATTGCATATAATATTCTTGGCTTCCACATTTTCGCGGATAAGATAAGAGTATCCTTTTATTTCGGTGCAGAAGCGGGAACGGTTTTTCTGGGCTGCCAGCCGGCATGCCAAAGAGAATTTTTTGGAGGTGTAGGCATTTTCGTCCAAGCTGTACAAATTGAGATAGGTGAAAATGAAATCTTCACTTACAGCAGGGTCTTCTATATAAGGATCCATAGCGGAACGGGCGAAGTCATAGTCTCCGTAGCTGATAAAAGAGGAGGCTACTTCGTAGGCTCTTTTCCAGTCATTGATAGTCGGCAGGGCTATGGATTTGATTTTTTCGTAGGTGGTTTCCATCAGGGCTTCGTCAGGAGTTTCACTGCTGTTGATATAATCCAGTATTTTGTATTGGAAAGCAATGTTAAGGGCATCTACTTTGGCTTTATTTTGTTTGCCTACGGCATTGTTGTAGAATTTGTCTATTTTACTTTGTGTGCCGGATATCTGTCCTGCATTGGTGATGTCCATATCGTTTACGGTGCAGCACAGGGCATTGAATTCGCAGATGGCGTTTTTGGTATCCATTTTGGCTAAAGCCGCAATTTTTTGTTTGTCGGCATCTTTGAGTTCGTAAAATGACAGCATATAGTATTTGTTGGTGAGGAAAGGCAGCATTTTTACCGTTTCGGGAATGTTCATGTTTTGAATGTGACGTTTATTGTATTTACCGTCTTCCACACGTTTAATCATATATTTTTGTATGGCGAAAGCGGTGGAGTAGTCTCCGGCTGCAAGACAACGGTTGAATTTGCTGGTAAGGTATTCCTGTTCGTATCTTTCTCCCACGTCATAGGTGGCGGTCATTTTGATATTGGCAAAACGGTGTTTGGCCAATACGGGTTCCAGTTCTTTTTTTATTTTGGCATTGCCGATTTCTCTTTGTGCTTCCGTTTTGGATTTTTGCGCAAGGTATTTATATTTTTCAGGGACATCTTTTACAAACAAATCCCATCCGTCATTCATTTCTATGGTATAGGGGATGTTTTTGTTTTCCATGGTGCTCATGGCTTTTACTATGCTTTCCGAACGTTTCTTTTGCAGGTCCAAATTGGATTTGACATTGCCGTCCAACGATGTGTAGGCGGTGATATGTATGCTGTCTATGCTGAATTTGGGCTCTTGGAGGGCTTCAATAAAAGGACGGATGTCTTTGGCCTCGTATTGTGATTTGGAAGCTTCAAAAGGAATATTGAATTCCAAACGGGTAACTTCTGCTTGGGGAATATAATTGTTAGTGGTGGTGATACCCGTAAGGTCGGGAATGAGGCTGGTGGAGGTTTTGATATTTACAGCAGGATTTTTGATGTCTGTTTTAACCACAGTGCGGCAGATGGTTTTTTCTTTGATAACGATAAGATTGATATCGTAAGGCCCGCTTACATCCGAAGGCACAGAGCCCATATATACTTGCAGGGTTTTGTCTTTGGAATCGGTGTTCATGTTCTTTTGCAGCATTTTGGGAAAAGTGATATATTTGAACATGATGCCTCTGTTAGGATAATTATAGTCCACATCGTTGGAAGCGCTGTTGCATGGAAATTGCTTGTGTTGTACTATGTCTATTGCCAGGCCGTCATTGTCTTTGCCGATAATGCGTTTGAGGTCTTTGATGTTAGGATGTATGAAATAGATGTCATTGCCTTTTACCTGTATGTATTTTTGAAGCAATTCAATATTTCTGACTTCACATTTACGGCATATTTTTTCATCGTAAGGTTTCAATCCGTAAGTTTTGCGTGTGTAGGTGGTGTTTTTATAGGCTATGTCACCAAGATTAAAAGACAAATCATTGCCCAAGACGATGGATACATAGCAATATTTGTTCCAGCCGTCAACATCGCAGCCTATACCTATGAAAGTATATCGTTTGTCCAGCAGGGTGGCGTTGGTTTTTTGATTTTTGAGCAGCGACAATACCACTTCATTGGCCACATCAAAGTAGGAATAGTCTTCTATTCCTTTGGTGGCTTTTACTCTTGTGATTAATTCTTCCACACGTTTGGTGGCGCCGTTGCTTGCGGCTCTCATGCCGGGGGTTTTGAGAGCGGCCACCACATTATCATGGGTACGGTCCTCTTCTTTAGCCATGTATTCCGACTGTATTTTGGCGGCGTTGTTCAATGCGTCCATGGCTTTGAGCGGATCGGCATAGTTGTATTGTTTACGTGCAAAATTAATCACATCGTTGATGCAATCGTTGAGAATTTCAGGGTCAAATTCTATGGGATTAAAATTCCAGGTGTATTTTTCGTTTGCTTTTACACTGCCGGCGTCAAAGTCATCATAACCGTCAAGTTGTTGTGCATGTAAAGAAAAACAACCGCATACCAATGCTATTAACGCACTCTGTTTGAGAACAAGATATAAATTTTTCATCATTGTCATATATATGTTTCTATGGTTAGAACTAAAAAGCAAAGATAATATTTTTATTTTTATATACAATATACCTTTGCTGTTTTTTTTATTAACATTTGCGGAATGCCCGCTTTTTAAATGTTGAAGCGGATATGTAAAATATCTCCGTCTTCCACTGTGTAATTTTTACCTTCCACCGAAAGTTTTCCTGCTTCTTTGCATTTTAATTCGGAACCGTAATGTATAAGGTCTTGGTATTTGATAACTTCTGCGCGAATAAAACCGCGTTCCAAATCGCTGTGGATAACACCTGCGGCTTGAGGTGCTGTCATGCCGTGCGTAATGGTCCATGCTCTGTTTTCTTTTCCTCCCACGGTAAAGAAGGAAATAAGATTGAGCGTTTTATAGGCGGCGCGCAACAATTTGTTGACACCGGGCTCGGTTAATCCCACGTCTTCTAAAAACAAGGTCCGGTCTTCGGGGTCCAATTCCGCAATATCGGCTTCCAGTTTTCCGGCTATGACGAGCATTTCCTCATTTTTATCTTTTAAATAATCTGCCACCGCTTGAGAGTAGGCATTGCCCGTCAACACCGATTTTTCATCCACATTGCACACATACAGGCATTTTTTAGCAGTAAGCAGCATCATGTCTGCCACTACATTTTTTTCATGGGCATCCACATCTAATGTACGCACATTTTCAAAGTTTTCCAGGTGATTTTTATATTTGTGGAGCACTTCCAGTTGAAAACGGGCATCCTTATCGCCTGCTTTAGCCGCTTTTTCCACCTTTTGCATTTTCCGCTCGATTTGTTCCAAGTCTTTGATTTGCATCTCCAAATCAACGGTTTCTATGTCTCTTACCGGATTGATGCTGTTGTCAACGTGGGGCAGATTGGGGTCGTCAAAGCAACGTAATACATGAATGAGTGTATCGCACAAACGGATGTCTGCCAAAAATGAGTTACCGATGCCTTCGCCCATGCTCGCACCTTTGGTCAAGCCGGGAATATCCACTATTTCCACCGTGGCGGGCACTTTTTTTTCAGCAGGCACCAGTCGGGCTATTTCTTCTAAACGGGGGTCAGGAACATTACATATTCCTATATTGGATTTACCTGTGCTGAAAGCGAAATCGGTTACTTGTGCTTTCGTATTGCTCATGCAATTGAACAAGGTGGTTTTACCTGAATTGGTAATACCAACAATACCGCATTTGAGTCCCATAACGATGCTGTTAAAAATTTAACATCCCAAATTGATGTCCTCAACATGGTCCACTTCAGGTACATATTGTTTAAGCAGGGCTTCTACGCCGTTTTTGAGAGTGATGCGACTATGAGGGCACGAGCCGCATGCTCCGCGTAATTCCACCATAACGGTACCATCGGTTTTTACTTCCACCAGCCGTATGTCACCGCCATCGGCTTGCAGTTGCGGACGTATTTGATCAATAATATTTTGAACCTTTTGTTCTATTGTTGCTTCCATATAATAATAGTTAAATGTTTATTGTATTGATGTTTATTGATTGTCGGTATACAGTATGAAGTCGTGTTGTAATATTTTGAGTTGATATTTGCGTTCTATATCGGATATGATTTGGGATATCCGGGAGTCTTGAAATTCAATAATTTGATGATTGTGAATATTATAGATATGGTTGTGGGCTTTGTTGGGCATGCATTTTTCGTAATAGGGTGTGCCGGATTCAAAAGTGTATTTGTGCAGCAATCCTGCTTTGATAAGCAGATTGAGGTTGCTGTATAGGGTGGACAAACTGGTGTTATATTTGTGTTCTTTAAGATAGCTGTGTAAATCGTGTATGGTAAAATGTTTGTCAAACAGGGCTATGGTATCGGCGATGGCTATCCGTTCAGAGGTGTGGCTGAGTTTGTTCTTGGACAAAAAGGAACAGAACAATGCCGTATAGGGCAGTATGGTATTATTGGTTTTCTTCTGCATTGAAGGGCGTTTTTTTGATATAGGATATTATTTCGTATAAGCAATCGGGCCGTTCTTCTGCAGCATTGCCTATTACTATCATATCGGCTCCGCTGAGCATGATACTTTTGGCTATTTTTCCGTTATTGATACCTCCGCCTATAATTAGCGGAAGTCGGGTGTGTTCTTTTACCGATTTTATACATTGTAGCGGCACAGTCAAAGCGGCACCGCTGCCGGCTTCAAGATAGATGGCTTGCATACCCAGCAGCTGGCCGGCCAAAGCGGTGCTGACGGCTATGTCGGTTTTGTCCCGTGGTATGGGCATGGTATTGCTTATATAGCTCACACTGGTGGGCATTCCGCTGTCTATGAGCATATATCCCGTGGGAATAATTTCCAAGTTGCTTTGGTGCAATTGATAAGCTACGTTAACGTGTTGTCCTATGAGTAAATCGGCATTGCGTCCGGAAATAAGGGATAAAAACAAAATGGCATCCGCCAATGGACTTATTTGCATACAATTGCCGGGAAACAACACTACAGGCAACGAACATGCGCTTTTGATGCGTTCAATGCAATGGTCCAAACCGTTGTGTTGCAGATGACTTCCACCTATCAATACCATGTCCGCACCTGCATTTTGAGCCACATGGGCGGTATAAATAAGTTGCTGGTCAGCCGTTTTGTCAGGATCGCACAACCACGCTACTTTTTTTTCACTATTTAAAAGAATATCTTTTACGCTCATCCATGTATCCGATAAAAATGCAAAAGTACAATTTTTTTTTGAATTTGCAGCATATCGGTTTTATTACGTCAACTGCAAAATCAATATGAAATTCAATAGCGCTTTTTCAGGGGAACCAAGCGTGAAATTTGAATATCTTTAATTCCGAAAGGTATTATTTGTTTCCTGTTACGGTAACGGAGCCTTGCTGTAAGATGGGGGGCATATTTTTGCTATAAGCCTTTGCCGTCCAATAATATACACCGTCGCTGACTCTTTTTCCGTTGGAATCGCGACCATCCCACCAGAAAAGGTCGTCGGAGTAGTGCGGGCATTGTCCGTCTTCGCACGATTGTTGCCAAACAACGGTACCCCAACGGTTGTAAACGGTCATTTCAAATACATCAAACAAACCTTTGTCTTCAACAGGGCGGAAATAATAAGTCGTGCCGTCGCTTCCGATAGGAGTGAAAATATTCGGGAAAAAGAAGGGTCTGACAATGTTTACCACATGGGAAATGCTGTCGGAGCATCCGTTGGTGTCGGTGACGAGCAGCGTGACATTATAGGCACCTTCTGCGGTGAATATATGATTAGGGTTTTGTATGCTATCGGAGTGGCTGTCGCCCATATCCCAGTGCCAAGAGCAAATCGGAGCATAGGGGTCTGTGGATTGGTCGTGGAAATACACGGCATAGTTGACGGTAGCCGTAGCGGGTATTGCCTCAAATTCGGCAAGTGGGCCGCCTATGCTGTCAATGAAAATATCTTGCTCTAATAGGCAGACGGAGTCGGAAATGGAAACATGATACCATCCTGCTGTCAAGCCCCGTATGGTATCCTGCTTGTAAGTATTGCTGTCAAGAATATACACCACTTGTTGCGGGAAGGCACTGTTGGCGGAGCAGATAATGGTTCCGTCTGCTTGGTTGCAGTGTTCGGGAGTGGAGTGCAATTCCGCTTGCAAGTCCACTACATGGAGAATGGAGGCAATGCGTTGAGAATTTCTGTTGTCGGCATACATCACTTCCATCTCAATGGTGTAAGTTCCTTGAGAAAAATATCTGCTCCAAGAGTTTTGGTCTCTTGCGGAGTTTACTTCCACGCTGTCGATATACCATTTGATATGTCCGGGCATGGTGCCGGTGTCCCCGCTGATATTGGAGGTGAAAGTGATTTCCTGCTCACAGAAAAAATGGTCGGGCAGGTCGGCATAAAAAATGCTGTTGCCGTAAAATGCCGAGAGCAAATTAGTGAGTTTAGCACTTTGCATATAATAACTTTGTGCTCGACCTACTCCGTACAAATATACTATCAGGCCGCCGGCATTGTTGACAAACAGATAGGTGTTGGAGTCGGTGGACAGGGACATATCGTAGTAGGAAAACCCGGAAGGGTGGTTTATCCATGTTCCGCCATACAAAGCGGTGTCTTTCCCGCCGTTGATATTGAAACGGGTGCTGTCTTTATCGATGGTGGAACAGATTATTATAGCCATATTGTATGGTGACAAATTTTGTGTGTCGTAGTGTATTATAGTAAAGGGACTGACAAGCACGGAGTCGGTTCTTTGGGCCACAGAGGCGACCCATGTTTTGGACGGATCGCTCATATAGCTGGGAATATTGTGTCCTTGGCTTGTCATTTGGGATGTGACTATAATAGGTTTGTCGGCCTGTATATAACAGGCGCTGTCCAAAGAGTCCCTGTATATTTCCATCCAAAACCATTCCCCTTTTTTTAAATTGTCGGTATGGGTGACACCCATATTGAAATTTCGATAAGGATGTGGTGGAGTGGTTACAGTTTTTCCTCTAATGGCAACCACATTAGTATTATTTTGGGTGGCTAATACTTGTATATATTCCCTTTTAAAGGAGGTAACCGGTATGAAATAACTTGTACTGATAGAGCAAATAGGTTGTAGCTGTGTTAATAAGCAATCTCCTGAACTTATTAACATCATTAATGCGTCAGCACTGAATACACCGATGGGTTTGTTGCCGGATATCCGGGTGCCGGTAGGGAAGAAGCCATGATAGGTGTCTCCGCGGTGAAGGGTGTCTATAAGGGTTTGGTCGGCATAAATAACGGTGCTGTCTTGGTCGGCTACAATCATGGTGCCGGGCATCCAGTCCATTGAGCTTTGTTGTTGCAAAGGGTTGATGACATAGTAAGTATTACCCCATGTGGGAGTAGGGTAAATTTGTGTGGCATCAGCGCTGGCACAGCGATATGAATGAGTTGAGACTATCACAGGCATATCAGAGGTGATGTGAATGCTTACATTATCTTTGCCGAGATGGTTTTTGTTTATACAATATTGCCTTTGAAGTCCCTGGACAGTGTATCTGAAAGTGCCAAAGGCATTGACTTGGAAGGGAATCGTATCCTTGGATTGGGTAAAGCATATTTTTCCGGAAGTATTGTACAAGGAAGAAATGCTGATAGAAATATCATTAAGAGTGTCAAATATTTGCGATCTTGTGTCTTGGTAGGTGACCCAAAAGTCGGTGCCTGCAGTATTGTTTTGTGCTTGGGCATGCTGCAAAAACAAAAAACATAACAACAACAGACAGACCGGCTTTTTCATAAAAAGAACAGTTTTTTTATAATTTGACTAATTTCTTTGTACAAGTAAAACTATCCGTTAGTATTTTTACAAAATAGATGCCTTTTGACAATCCGGAGATGTCTATCTGCCGGCTGTGGGAGAGATGATGAATCATTTTTCCCGACAAGTCGTAGATGATAATGTCGTTTACAGACGCATCGGTGGCAATCTGCACCATGTCGTATGCGGGATTGGGGTATAGTACCACAGAAGGACGAGTGTCCTGTCTTTCTTCTATAGATACTTCTTGATCAAAGACAGCGGTGATGAGGGTGTCTTGTGTTACCTTGAAAGAGAAGGTGGTATTGGTGGAAATGGTTTGGACATTGCTTTTCCATCCGCCGAACCTACCGTTGTTGAGCGGGATAGCTCTCACAGTGACTGTTTCTCCCGCATGATAGAATCTGTTTTCCACTCCCTGTACAATGCCACATTCTTTGTTGTTGCTTGTTACGGCTATAGCATAACCGTCTCCTGCTTCAATGAGAAAATCCTGCCAGACGGGAGTGCTTTTGTAAATTTGCACCGAAGCGGCGGGTACTGTCAAACGGCAAGAACCTCTGTTAACATTAGAAAAAACGGTAGTGTCTTGCAATGCAGGGGGAGTCATACATGGACAAGTGATATGAGTTAGTAGTCTATTATTATCAAAAGCATATCTATATATTTGGGAAAGTGATGCCGGAAAGGTGATGGATGATAAGGAGGAAAATCTAAAGGTACTCACCCAGATAGTGTCGATATTTTGCGGAATGTTAATGTGTTTAATTTTTGTATAACGAAATGCATTAGCTTGCAAAGATATTAGTGAAGCGGGAAGATACAAGGTGTCCGGTAATTGTGCATAGTCAAAAGCTGACGAACCTATATAGTAAATACTATCAGGAAAATTAATGTCAGTCATATTTGAATCGTTTTGAAATGCATTTGCACTAATAATTTTCATGGTGTTTGGTATAGACACGGAATATAAATTAATAAAATCTTTCATGCCATAACTGCAGATACTTGTAATTCCTTCGTCTATCACCACATGCTTGATAGCGGTGGCGTATGATTTCCACTTCAGGTTACTCCCTCCCGGTATGTCACCGGTGCCGAATATATGAAGCGTGGTGTCATTGCCTTGTGTAGTCAATTCCCAATAAACATCACTATTCCCGATTCTGTTGGGTTGTGCGGTGGAGTAGGCAAACACACCCAATAATAAGGCTAATGCTATCAGTTTTGTTTTCATGTTAGTTTAAGTTAATTAGTAATAATCAATTTGCAAAGATAGTATTTTTTTTTCAATAAATCCTAATAAAGATTCAATAAGCAAATTATAAAATGTTAGGCAAAGGTTTAGTGTTTGCTGAATATGGTAACGGAACCTTGCTGTATGATGGGGGGCATATCTTTGCTGTAGGCCTTTGCCACCCAATAATATACGCCGTCGCTGACTCTTTTTCCTTTAGAATCGCGACCATCCCACCAGAAAAGGTCGTCCTCATAGTGCGGACATTGCCCGTCGTTGCATGACTGTTGCCAAACGGTGGTACCCCAGCGGTTGTAAACGGTCATTTCAAATACTTCAAACAAACCTTTGTCTTCCACGGGGCGGAAATAATAAGTCGTGCCGTCGCTTCCGACAGGAGTGAAAATATTCGGGAAAGAGAAAGGGCTGACAATATTTATCACATGAGAAATGCTGTCGGTACAACCATTGGTGTCGGTGACGAGCAGCGTGACATTATAGGCACCTTCGTTAGAGAAAGTGTGCACAGGGTTTTGTCCTGTATGCGTTTGGTTGTCGCCCATATTCCAAAACCAAGAGATAATAGGAGCCTGTAGGGTTGTGGATTGGTCAAGAAAATGTACGGCATAGTTGACGGTGGCTGTAGCGGGTCTGGCTTCAAATTCGGCAGAAGGACCATTAATGCTGTCAACGAGGATATCTTGCTCCAGCAGGCAGACGGAGTCGGAAATGGAAACATGATACCAACCAGCTGTCAAGCCCCGTATGGTATCCTGCTTGTAAGTATTGCTGTCAAGAATATACACCACTTGTTGCGGGAAGGCACTATTTTCGGAGCAGATGATGGTTCCGTCTGCCTGGTTGCAGTGTTCGGGAGTGGAGAGCAATTCCGCTTGCAAGGCCACCACATTGAGGGTGGAGGCGATGCGTTGGGAGTTCCTGTTGTCGTCATACATCACTTCCAATTCAATGGTGTAGGTTCCTTGGGAAAAATACCGGCTCCAAGAGCTTTGGTCTCTTGCAGTAAGCACTTCCACGCTGTCGATATACCATTTGAGATGTCCGGGCATGGTGCCGGTGTCCCCGCTGATATTGGAGGTGAAAGTGATTTCCTGCTCACAGAAAAAATGGTCGGGCAGGTCGGCATAGAAAATGCCGTTGCCATAAAAAGCCGAGAGCAAATTTTTTAGTCCTCCGCATTCCATATAATAGCTTTGGGCGTGGTTTCCTCCATATACATATACTATCAGGCCGCCGGCATTGTTGACAAACAGATAGGTGTTGGAATCGGTGGACAAGGGCATGTCGTAGTAGGAAAATCCGGAAGGGTGGTCTATCCATGTTCCGCCATACAAAGCGGTGTCTTTCCCGCCGTTGATATTGAAACGGGTGCTGTCTTTGCCGGTGGTATAACATACTATCATGGCTCTATTGTAGGGTGAATGATAATATGGCCATTGTGGGGGGACAGTAAACGTACAAACAAGCACGGAGTCGGTTCTTTGGGCTACAGAGGCAACCCATGTTTTGGAGGGGTCCCCGTCCAAATTGGACGGGTAACAGGATGAGCTAATCATATGAGATAGGATCATGACGGGTTTGTCGGCCTGTATATAACAGGCGCTGTCCAAAGAGTCCCTGTATATTTCCATCCAAAACCATTCCCCTTTTTTTAAATTGTCGGTATGTGTGACACCCATATTGAAATTACAATCGGGTTGTGGTGGAGGATTCATAGGTAGTAAAGAAGGCGGGCTGGTAACAAGAGTACCTCCCATGGCTTTTACATTGGTGTGATTTTGGGTGGCTAATACTTGTATATATTCTTTGTTCCTGTATGTAACCGGTATAAAATAATTGGTACCGATAAAATTGACAGGTTGTAATTGTGTGAATATATTTTCGGCAGATCCAAAAAAATATACTCCGGCGTCAGCACTGAATACACCGATGGGTTTGCTGCCGGATATCCGGGTGCCGGTAGGGAAGAAGCCATGATAGGTGTCTCCGCGGTGAAGGGTGTCTATAACGGTTTTATCGGCATAAATAACGGTGCTGTCTTTGTCGGCAACAATCATGGTGAGATTCAGCCAGTCTGCTCCGGGTCTGACAACAGGGTGGGAGCTGTAATAAGTATTGCCCCATGAGTGGGTGGGGCAAATTTGTGTGGCTTCGCTACTGCCATATTTACATGTATAAGTGAAGACAGTCACAGGCGTGTCCGAGGTGATGTGAATGCTTAGATTGTCTTTGCCTAATTGTTGATATCGGTTCGTACAATATTGTGTTTGAAGTTTTTGGATAGTGTACCTGAAAGTGCCAAAGGCATTGACTTGGAAGGGAATCGTATCCTTGGATTGGGTAAAGCATATCTCGCCGGAAGTATTGTACAAGGAAGAAATGGAGATAGATATATCGTGAACCAGAGACTCCGGATAAGGTTTTGTGAGAAATGGTTCGAATAATGAGTTTTGGTAGGTGACCCAAAAATCGGTGCCTGCAGTATTGTTTTGAGCTTTTACAAGCTGCAAAAGCATCAAATATAACAGCAACAGGCAGACAGATTTTTTCATAAAACGGAAAGGTTTTATAATTTGATTAATTTTTTTGTACAGGTAAAACCGTCTGTTTGTATCTTTACAAAATAGATTCCGGCAGGCAAACGGGAGATGTCAATGTTTTCATGGCCGGTGATGTGTCGGATGCTTTTGCCCGACAAATCGTATATGGTAACCGATTTTACAGGCACACCGGCAGCAATATGAATTATGTCATGGGATGGGTTAGGGTACAAGGTGAGCATCGGATGCTGGTCAGTTACTTCTGTTACCGGTACTTTTGGTTCAAAAACAGCGGTGATGAGGGTGTCTTGTGTTACCTTGAAAGAGAGTGTGGCATTGGTGGAAATGGTTTGTCCGTTGCTTTTCCATCCGCCGAACCTGCCGTTGTTGAGCGTAATTGCTCTCACAGTGACGGTTTCTCCCGCATGATAGAATCTGTTTTCCACACCCTGTACTATTCCCGACGCTTTGTTGTTACTTGTTACGGCTACAACATAACCGTCTCCTGCTTCAATGAGAAAATCCTGCCAGATAGGAGTGCTTTTGTAAATTTGCACCGAAGCGGAGGGAACTGTCAACCGACAAGAAGCCCTGTTTACTTTGCCGAAAACAGTGGTGTCTTGCAATGCAGGGGGTGTGATGCAGAGACAACGGACGGATGTCAGCGGTGTTTCCCCAAAGGCATGCTTGTAAATAACGGACACAGATGCCGGCAAGTTGACAGATGATAAGGTGGTGTTTTGAAACACACCGACCATGATGGTGTCAATATTGCAAGGGATGTCGGTGTGTTTGATTTTTGTATAACGAAAAGCGGCACTGCCTAAAGAAGTCAGAAAAGCAGGAAGATGCAAAGTGTCGGTCAAATGAGTGCGGTCAAAAGCGCTTGAACCTATATTGCAGATGCTATCGGGCAAATTAATGTCGGTCAAACAGGAATCGTACCCAAAAGCATTGCTGCCTATGTTTTTCATGGATTGCGGTAAAGAAACGGTTTGCAAATTGATAAAGCGTTGCAAGCCTAAAACACTTGTAATACCTTCGTCTGTCACCACATGTTTAACAGAGGAGGTGTATGAATACCACTTAAGGTCTGTTCCGCCCGGAATGTCACCGTTGCCGAATATATGCAGTGTGGTATCGTTGTTGTGAACAAGGAATTCCCAATAAACATCAGTATTGCCTATTCTAACGGGTTGTGCGGTGACGCAGACCGTCAGGGTAACTAAAAGAGCCAATGCTGCGATTTTGATTTTCATGACATTTTGGTGTTTAAGGTTAAAATGTGAACTATTGGCATAGAGAAAAATCGGGGTCGTCTAAAATTTTTTGTAGAATTTCCCGATAGAAACTGTCTTCTTCAGGTGTGGCAAAATGAATGTTATAATTGCTTGCATTATTAGAGGCGTTTCCTGCCCCTGAGTATATTGCCGAGAAACTTGTGGTGCCGAATATGATTCCTGTTGAACAATGGTATAAGGAAAGGGTTATCTTAAGGGTATCACCGCAACATACCACATCGGCTCTGTTACATACTTCATTTGAATAATCGGGAATTTCCAGTTCTGTTGTGTCGCACGGGGCATCACCACTGCTGTTTCCTTGGCAACAATCCAATGGAAAATCCGGATCTAATACAAGATTAATTAAGTTATTAACAGGAATTCCGAAATTCAGGATGCCGCCATTATAATAGCAGGAACATAATTGTCCAGTGGTGGGGCTGTGTCCCCATTGCCAACCATTATCCCCTAATTCTATATGATAGGTGGCTGTTTGAAGAACTTTATTTGAGTCACTACAATCAACCTCACAGATGTTACCGTCTATAACGCAATCAACACAGACGATGTCAAAACGGAAGCAATATTCGATTCCTTGATAATAGTAATGGACCACACGACTCATTACACCTCTTGCGGGTATGTGTTTATAATCATTTTGTCCATATAGAGAGGATGAACAAAATATCATCATCATGAAAACAGGTAGCAAAAAACGTATTTTAAACATAAAAAAAATAATTTAAAATCAAATGGTTTACAATTTTTTGGCAAAAATAACATTTTTTTTTAAAACAAATTTTTTTTGCTTTTATTTTTTTTTGTTTTTGTTAAAAGAAAATGTTATATTTGCATTTTAAAGATTGCCGATGTATAAAAAAACAGGCAGTAAAAATAAATTTATCAAAATGCGGTTACAATGAAAAAAGGTTTGAAATTCACGGTAGTTGTAATAGTTATATTGTTATCGTGCTCCTGTCAAAAAGAGTTTGCGATTAAAGTAATGTCCAATGATGCCGCTATGGGTTCGGTTAGCGGAGGCGGTGTTTATGCAAAAGGAACTGTCATACAATTGCATGCTTTGCCGGCCACCGGCTGCCGGTTTGAAAAATGGAATGACGGAAACACCCTGAATCCCCGTAGTGTCACCGTTAACAGCAATGCCACTTACACTGCTGAATTTGTAATAGAAGGCAATGGCGGAGGAGGGGAAGAACCTTCAAAAAAGCCGGGTTTCTCTGTCTCTGCATCGCAGCAAGTGTATTTTTCGCCGGGTAATCTGCAATGGAGTGCCACCAACGGGGAAAGTGATCTCTCTACGCATACAGTGGCAGACGGCACAGCAGCAGGAACATGGCGCTTTGCCCCTAATCAGTGGGATATTATTGGTGCCGGTAATAGCAATATTTCATCAAACGATACCGGCTGGATAGACCTTTTCGGCTGGGGAACCAGCGGCTATAATAACAGACATCCATATACAACAATTGCAGCTTATTATAATTATGGCGATGGTAATAATCACCTTTCCGGCACCAATTATGATTGGGGTGTTTATAATGCCATTTATAATCCCTCCACCCGCAAAACAGATGCTCCCGGTACGTGGCGTACCCTCACCAAAGATGAATGGGATTATTTGTTGAATACCCGCAATACCTCTTCGGGCATACGTTATGCAAAAGGGACAGTGTGCGGAATATCGGGTTTGATTCTTGTTCCCGACAATTGGAAAACATCGGTGTATCCGTTGAATAATACCAATAATTCCGCCGCATCATATACTTACAATACCATAGATGCAACCGATTGGAATAAAATGGAAAATGCGGGTTGTGCTTTTATCCCTGCTGCGGGTTTGCGTAACGAAACCTCTGTGAGTTATTGCGGCACCAGCGGCTACTATTGGTCGGCTACTTATTATGGCATAGATGCATATAGCCTGATTTTTGATTTCAGTAATCTCACTTCCTCTATCAACTTCAGCCGGTATTACGGAAACTCAGTCCGCCTTGTCAGCAATGTCCGTTAGTGCTTTGCTCTGCGAATGAGACCGGCATTACCATTGGTAAACCGGCATCTTGTCATCGGAATACAACAGGCGGTACAAATTGTACATAAGCATATAGTCCAATCCGTTAAAATTGCCGGTGAGTGCGCTGCCATTGTATTGTTCGCTGACAGTGGCCCTGTATCTGTAAATATAAGCCCAGCCGCCGGAAGCAAAATTGAGAGGGTGTTCTTTGCTTTTGTAGTTATACGGTCCGTAAGGAGGTGCCGAGTTGAGTTCTTTTTGTATCATCTCACATTCCTGATTGTCGGGGGCTTTGTCGTGCAGAAAACGCCACAGGCTGAGGTAAAACGTTCTCCAGTCGTGTTGTTTTTCACCTTTGGTCCAATAGGTGTTTTTGACGATACTTTTGTCGGTGTGTTTTCCCCAACTGTCTCCCAAAGCACCGAGTGTGGCACACATAGCGCGATTCCATTCTTGTTGTCCGGGTATGCCTCTGCCGCATATTTTCCATACATAATACATATTGTTCATGCCGATAGGAAGGTGCAGCTTGCCTGTAAGGGAGTAGGCGGAGATACTGCGCCTGTAATCCCGGGAGGAAAAATTGTTGATGAAGCTGTCCAAAGGCAAAGCGGTAACCCGTACTGCCGCACATGCTATTCCGTAGCCGAAAAGGGCAGTGCTGCCGCCTCCCGATTCCGATATGGCTTCACAATCGGGCTTTTTGATGATATAACCTTGGTTGTCACACCTACTGAAGGCATTCCTGCCTATAATGTGCAATGTGATGAGTTTGAACAAGTATCGGGCCTGTTCAGCCAAAGGAGGCGCACATTTTGCCACCAAAGCCAACCCCATCATGATTCCGTAGGCTTCGTCCTGACTCATAAGCTCTTTTTTGTCATATACTTGGTATAAAGCATTAATATAAGCGGGCGTGCCTTTGGGAAGCATATAAAAACTGTCGGTTCCGGTTAAATAAATGTTAGCGGAAGTAAGACCCCTGTTTAAAAGCTCCAAATGCTTTCGGCCTGTTTCTGTGGTGGAATCCAAAAAACGGACGGGAACATTTTCTCTTATAAAAAATCCGTCCACAATGTCAGGCTTGTCAAAATAATGCTCGCATTTATCCATATATTCGCTATAAGCATGAAGCACCAGTTTGAGCTCTTCCAGAGTGGAATCCGCGTGCATGGTTTGTCCGTAACGTTGCAACAAAGCATATTCTGTAGCTAACATTCCCATATAATAGCCCATTTGTATGCCATGTTGGCCATAGCATATGCGGGTGGATAAATAGCGATTGCGGTTTCCTATTACCATGCATTCCCCTTGTTGCTCTCCTATAACGGTAAAATAGGTGGAAAACCTGTGCCGGTAAGTGCAATATTTTTGGAAATTGTCCCATTCGGTTTGTGCCTGTAAAGAACAAGCAAAAAGCAAAAACAAAAACAGGGAAAATATTTTTAGTCGCATAGCTGTAAGTGTTAATGACAAAAAAAGCATTCTTGTTAGGAATGCTTGAGTGACTCCGGCAGGATTCAAACCTGCAACCTTCTGATCCGTAGTCAGATGCTCTATTCAGTTGAGCCACGGAGCCTTATTGAAAGTTCAATTTGCAAAGGTATAAAAAAAAATGATGTGAATCAAATTTTTTATAGAAAAAAAATAAAAAAAATATAAACGCGTAAAAATCAGCATGGTATGACTGTTTCGTGCGGGCATTAAGCATCGGCAGATGTTTTTTTGACAGCTGTTTCAGTTATTTTTGGCCATCCGTTTTGTCAGTCGGTTTCACCATAAGCCCGGCCGCATTCGTTTTCTTTGAATTGTCACCGTAAGTTTTTAATATCGGACGGTTAGTAAAAATAGGGGGGCGGATGCGCGTTTTTTCAGTTTTTTTTTGTAAACTTGCAAAATATAAAAATACGATTTATGCAAATAAAAAATAACGGGAGTTTGTATGAGCGGTTGAGAAATAAATATCCTGTATTTGTTTTTGAATCATATACATACAAAATCATCAACGGTGATATTCATATACAATTCAAATATACGGCAGGCGATGATATCGTAATGGAGCCCTGCACCGTTATTAAAAATAATGCTGAATATGCGCATTTTTTATCCGCCCGCGGATTGCAGCAATTGGACACCTTGTTTTTTCAATTGGGCATGGTGGAATTGATAAGCTATTGGAAAGCAGTGTGTTCTCCTATAGTAAAAATCAAACCCGGAAGTCTGGATGAAAAGGCTGTCAGATTTTGGAAAAAGTTGTATTTTAATGGTTTGGGTGAATTTTTCTATGTCAACGGCATCAATGCGTCAGAAGACGGTTTTATGCAGATAGAAGCCCCTTGTGACAAGCAGAAGCCCTTGC
Organism: Bacteroidales bacterium; assembly: GCA_017616775.1. GTDB lineage: Bacteria > Bacteroidota > Bacteroidia > Bacteroidales > WCHB1-69 > UBA1205. Next base: position 10,951 of record JAFZXM010000017.1, on the reverse strand, counting down.
AGGATATTGTGTTTTCTTCCAAAACCATTGTGCCTGTAGGCGGCGGAAAAGATTCTGTGGTCACCCTGGAGGCCTTGCGTACGCAGGAAGACATCAAGCCACTGATTATCAATCCCAGGGGAGCCACTTTGGAATGTGCGCAAAAGGCGGGTTTTGAAAATAATTTTTTTGAAATCAGCCGTACCATTTCTCCTGCTTTGTTGGATTTAAATGCCAGAGGATTTTTGAACGGGCACACTCCTTTTTCCGCTATGTTGGCGTTTTACAGTTTGTTGGCGGCATGCTTGTCGGGCAGAAAAAACATAGCCCTGTCCAACGAGAGCAGTGCCGATGAGTCCACAGTAAGAGGAATGAATGTCAATCATCAATATTCCAAATCATTGGAGTTTGAAAGCGATTTCAGAAATTATGTGGCCGAATATATTCACAAAGAATTGAATTATTACAGTTTTTTACGGCCGGTTACGGAGTTGCAAATTGCTTCTTTGTTTGCGCAATGTGAGCCCTATCACACTTCTTTCAAAAGTTGTAATGCGGGCAGCAAGCAAAATGTTTGGTGCTGTAATTGTGCCAAGTGTCTGTTTACCTATATTATACTTTCACCTTTTATCAGCAGTGACGGTTTGGAAAAAATATATGGTGAAAATTTGTTAAACAAAGAATCATTGCTTGATTATCTGCAGGAATTGTGCGGAATGAAGCCGACAAAACCTTTTGAATGTGTAGGCACTGTAGATGAAGTGAACTTGTCGTTGGCATATACGGCGGGTTTGTACGAAGGCAGGGAGTTGCCCGCTTTACTCAAATATTATGTTCAAACCCCGCAATATGCCCGATACAGGAGGATGTCTTTACAGTCGGCTTTGCAGCAGTGGAATAAGGCTCATTTTTTGAACAAGGATGCGGAAAAATTGTTAAAAACATGGTTGAAAATCAAATAGAAATATGAAAATAGCTGTTTTTGGTGCCAACGGGCAGTTGGGAAGAAAATTTCAAGATTGGAACAGGGAGCATAGCGGAGAGCACGATTTTGTGTTCACCGATATAGATACTTTGGATATCACTTGCAAGCGGCAGATAGAAGATTTCATGCAAAAGCACCGGCCGCAGGCGATGATTAATTGTGCCGCCTATACGGCGGTGGACAAGGCGGAAGACGAACCTGAAAGTGCCGGTAAAATTAATCATGCTGCCGTTGAATTGTTAAGTGAGGCTGCATGTGCACATCATGCTTTTATGGTGCATGTGTCCACCGATTATGTATTTGACGGCACTCAGTGCCGTCCGTATGTGGAAAGTGATGCCACATCGCCTGTGTCGGTATACGGAAACACCAAATTGAAAGGGGAGCAGGCCATGCAAAAGAGCGGATGTTGCGGCGTGATAATACGCACCGCGTGGCTTTATAGCGAATATGGCAATAATTTTGTGAAAACCATGCTCCGTTTGGGACATGAAAAAACACAGATCAACGTGGTGTGTGATCAGGTGGGCACCCCGACTTATGCCGGAGATTTGGCAGAAGTGATCATGCAGATTCTCAATATCCGTCACAGCATCAAAGGAGTGGAATGTTATCATTTTTCCAACGAAGGGGCAATATCGTGGTACGATTTTTCTCAAGCCATTATGAGCGGAGCACGCTTGGATTGCAAGGTGATGCCTATTTTGGGAAAAGATTATCCCGCCAAGGCGCATCGTCCCTATTACAGCGTATTGGATAAAAGCAAGATAAAACAGCGCTTGTCAATAGAGATACCCTATTGGAAGCACAGTTTGGACAAGTGTATACGCATTTTGTCGGCGGAATAGTCATCAAAGATGAAAAAAAACGAATTTGTATCTGCCGTAAGCAGCCTCATGGCGTGGATTCCTACAGAGGGACAAGTGAAGGCTATGCAATGCATGGCCGATTATTTATCGGACAGCCATCCTCAGGGCGTGATGTTGTTAAAAGGCTATGCCGGTACCGGCAAAACCACTTTGGTGAGTGCTTTTGTCCGTTTTTTTTCCCAAGTGGGCGTGGAAACGGTGTTGTTAGCCCCAACAGGAAGGGCGGCAAAAGTGATGTCGCATTATGCCCGGCATGCGGCATATACCATACACAAAGAAATATATGCTTTGCAAAAACATGCCGGTCAGCAGCGTTTGGTGCTGCAATACAATAAACATCAAAAAGCCGTTTTTTTTGTGGACGAAGCCTCTATGATAGATGATAGCGGCACTTCCGATGCCCAATACGGTTCAAGGCGGCTGTTAAGCGATTTGTTCGATTATGTCCGTTCGGGCAGGCAGTGCTATTTGGTGCTTGTAGGCGATAATGCACAATTGCCGCCGGTAAACAATGACTACAGCGCCGCTTTGGATGCCGGTTATTTGTCAGCGGCATACGGCAAAAAAGTGTATGAGGCGGAATTGCGCCGGGTGGTGCGCCAATCGCAGGAAAGCGGGGTGCTTTATCATGCCACCCGTATAAGACGGCTGATGGAGCAAAAAATGTTCGGTCCCTACGATTTTTCCTCCGTCACTTTTCCCGAAGTGAAGCAGCTCAAAGGGTATGAAGCTTTTGAAATGATGGAAGAAGCCTATTCAAAGCGGGATATCGGCGATGTGGTGTTTATTGCCAAAAGCAACAAGCAAGCCAATATATTGAACAATACCATACGGAGCCGCATATTGTATATGGAAAATTTTCTCAATGCGGGCGATATGGTGATGAGTGTAAAAAACAATTACGCGTGGCTGCCGGACAATGCCGGAACACCTTTTATAGCCAACGGCGATATAATGGAGGTGCTGGCGGTGCGAAAAACAGAGGAGTGCTACGGCTTTCATTTTGCGGATGCAAGCTTGCGCATGACAGACTATGATATGGAGCCTATAGAAGCCAAAGTGTTGTTGGATACGCTCAATATGGAGGCGGCTTCGCTCAGTCATGCCGACACCATGCGTTTGTACGAAGCTATAGAATCGGATTATCAGGATATACCCTCAAAAAAAGAAAGACAAAAGGCAATACGGAATAATCCGTATTGGAATGCCATACAAATAAAATTCGCTTATGCGCAGACATGCCACAAAACACAAGGGGGGCAATGGGACAAAGTGTTCCTTTTGCCTTGGAACAATGAGCCTCAAACGGATACTTTGGAGTATTACCGTTGGTTATATACTGCCGTTACCCGTTCCAGCCGTGTTTTATATATAGTGCAGCAATAATATTATTTGGCGGTAAGCGTGATAAAAGGTATGAGTACTTCTTCCATGGAGATGCCTCCGTGTTGGAAAGTATCCTTGTAATAATTTACATGGTAATTGTAATTGTTGGGATATACAAAGAAATCGTAACTGCAGGCGAACACGTATTTGGAGCTCACATTCAGTTTCGGCAGATAGATGTCTTGCGGATTACTCACCGAAAAGATGTCTTTGCTTGAAAAATTGAGATTTCTGCCCACTTTGTAGCGCAAATTGGTGCTTGTTTCTTTATCTCCCAATATTTTTACGGGATTTTGTATGCGTATGGAGCCATGGTCGGTCGAGATGAACACTTTTGCTTTTTTTGCGGCCAAATATTTCAGCACTTCCAATAGCGGAGAATGTTCAAACCAAGACAAGGTGACGGAGCGGTAAGAGGCTTCGTCGTTGGCCAGTTCACGCACTATATCCACATCGGTGTGGGCATGTGAGAACATATCCACAAAGTTATATATCAATATATTAAGCGGTGTTTGGAGCGTGTTGGGAAGGTTGTCGTATATTTTACGGGCAAATTCCGCATTCAATATTTTAGAATAGGAGTGTTTGATATTGATACCATAGCGTTTGAGATATTCGTCCAATAGTTGGTGCTCGTGGTCGTTTTTATTTCCCGGCTCGTTTTCATCCACCCAGTATTGGGGATATTTTTTTGCAATTTCGCTGGGCATAAGACCGGCAAAAAGCGCGTTGCGCGCAAATTGGGTGGCAGTGGGTAAAATGCTGTAATACAAGTCTTCTTTTTCTATATGAAAATATTCGCTCAAAGTGGGTTGTATGGTTTTCCATTGGTCGTAGCGCAAATTGTCTATCAATATCAAATAGGTGGGATAGTCTTTGCTGATAGAGGGAAATACTTTGTCTTTAAGTATGGTGTGAGACATGGATACTTTTTCTTCCCCTTTGTTGTTAATCCAATCCACATAGTTTTGGGTTAAAAATTTGCAGAATAAATTATTGGCTTCTTCTATTTGGGAATGCAATATCTCCTTGATATTCGGATCATTGTTTTTGCCCAATTCCATATCCCAATAGGTAAGCTCTTTGTACATGCTTATCCATTCTGCACTGTTCAGCCTGTTCATCAGCCGCATGCTGATATCCCGGAATTGTTGTTGATAGTCCGAAGTGCTTTTTTCGGAAAACAAACGCTGGTTTTCGGTATGTTTTTTCAGACAGTGTAAAATTTGCAGGGGATTGACGGGCTTAATAAGATAATCGCTGATATTAGTGCCTATGGCACTTTCCATAATATGTTCTTCTTCACTTTTGGTAATCATCACCAAAGGAAGGAAGGCATATTCTTTTTTGATGCGGTTAATGGTTTCCAGGCCGGTGAGGCCGGGCATGTTTTCGTCTAAAAATACGATGTCAAAATTTTGCAAAGCCAGTTCGTCCAAAGCTTCGTTTCCGCTTTTTACGGTAACCACCTCATAGCCTTTTTGCTCCAGAAATATGATGTGAGGCTTTAGTAAATCTATTTCATCGTCGGCCCAAAGAATTTTAATTTTGTGTATATTCATCAGCTTTATAAATCGGATTTTATAATAACAACGGCAAAATGTTGAACTTATTTTATCCTTTATTATTATTTTGTGTTTGGGGGCTTGTTTTTTTCAGTTTGTTGTTATAAGCGTTCATGGTGCGTTCTATTCCCATGGCGGCAAAACTTTTGACAATATCAGGCATGAGTGCCAATACGGGCTTGAGGCTGTCGATCTCGTCGGTTTCAAAGCGTCCCAATACAAAATCAATTTGATATCCTTTTGCGAAATTGTTGCCGATGCCGATTCGGAGGCGGGGAAAGTTGATATCGCCTATGGTATCGATAATATTATTGATACCGTTGTGGCTGCCGCCGCTGCCTTTGGGTTTGAGTTTGAAATCTCCCAGTGCAATGTCTTTGTCATCGGCTATCACGAGCAGATGGTCTAACGGAATGTGTGCTTTTTCCAGATGATAACGCACCGCCTTGCCGCTGAGATTCATATAGGTGGTGGGCTTGACCAATATGATGGTTTTGCCTTTATAACGAAAAGAACAGGTGTGCGCATAGCGGTCGGCTTCAAAATTGACACCTGCCTGCCGGGCTATATAGTCAACGGCTTCAAAACCTATGTTATGTCGTGTGAGTGTATATTCATTACCCACATTGCCCAAACCCACTATCAAATATTTCATATCAGGAGCAATATCTTGAAGGTCAGATGCTGTTGAGGATGTCTTTTTTGATTCTGTCGGCCATATTTTTTGCCGTATTTTCATTAATACTTTCAGCATATATGCGTATGATAGGTTCGGTATTGGATTTTCTGAGGTGCACCCATTCGTTATCAAACAAAATTTTTACTCCGTCAATATCTATAATTTCATGTTGGCGGTATTGTTGTTTGATATTTGTTAACACTTGGTCCACATTGATATCGGGCGTGAGTTGTATTTTATCCTTGTGTATGTAATAGTCCGGAAAAGTGTTACGGTATTGGGAGCATGTCATTTTTTTTGTGGCAATGGCTGTAAGGAAGAGAGCGGTGCCCACTAAGGCATCTCTTCCGTAGTGGAGTTCGGGATAGATTACGCCTCCATTGCCTTCCCCGCCGATTACGGCATGGCATTCTTTCATTTTTTCTACCACATTTACTTCGCCTACGGCAGAAGCATAATAGGTTCCGTTATGTTTGCCGGTTACCGCTTTGAGTGCTTGTGTGGAAGATAAATTGGAAACCGTATTGCCGGGTGTGCAGCCGAGTACATAGTCGGCTACAGATACCAAAGTGTATTCTTCTCCGAAACATTCGCCGTTTTCTTGGATAATGGCCAGGCGGTCAACATCAGGGTCAACAACAAATCCGAGGTCGATATTGTTGTTTTTGATATAATTGCAGATGTCTGTCAAATTTTCGGGCAGGGGTTCCGGATTGTGGGGGAACAAGCCGTCGGGAGTGCAATTGAGTTCATATATTTCTTCCACGCCTAAAGCACGCAATAATTGCGGCATGGCAAGTCCGCCTGTGGAGTTAACACAATCCACGGCCACTTTCAGGCGGGCGTTTTTGATGGCTTCGGTATTCACTAAAGGCAAGTTAAGCACTGCTTGTATGTGACGTTCTATGGCATCGTTAATCGGGTGATAGCTGCCCAGTTGTTCTATGGACGCAAAAGACACCGTATCCATATTTTCGGCTATGTGTAACACTTCTTGTCCCATGGCTGCAGAGAAAAATTCCCCTTCTGCATTCAGCAGTTTGAGGGCATTCCAATGCATGGGGTTGTGGCTGGCGGTAAGGATAAGTCCTCCGTGAGCCTGTTGTGCCCTTACTTCCATTTCGGTGGTGGGGGTGGTGGACAAACCTGTGTCATATACATCCACGCCCATGCTCATGAGCGTTCCGCATACTATCCTGTTGACCATCATGCCCGATACACGGGCGTCTCTGCCCACTATCACTTTTATTTTTTCTTGGGGATATGCTTGTTTTAACAACGTGGCATAGGCAGCGGTGAATTTGACTATATCCAAGGGAGTGAGATTGTCTCCTTGTGCACCGCCTATGGTGCCGCGTATTCCTGATATTGATTTTATTAAAGACATTATTCTATGTATATTTGTTTCTCAAATGTAAAATTGTCCAAATCAAGCGCCATCAAATGTCCGCAATTCGGCCGCCTGCCCGCATACACACACCCGTTGTCTATGCACAGATATAAATGTTTGTTGATATTGTTTAACATGGAAACAATGCCTTCCATAGAAATGGCATTGTGTCCGTGTATGACGTATTTCCCGTTTAAAAATTGCGGTGTATAACAGTTGGAGGTACCCAACAATAAGGTATCGGTATCTTCAAACGGGGAAGCCGCCCTGCAATTCAAACCCGCATGAGTGAGAATGGCGTGGGGGGTAATGTAATAGCAGGGTAGCGACAGCATCCATTGTATATAATGTTCCGGAATAAGAGCCGCATGCTGTACCCCGAAACTGTTCAGCGTGTATGCCCCTCCCGTTGTTTGCCATGAATGTATGTATTTCAATGCGGAACGGTTCCACCAATGTTTGGTTTTGCCCGATTGCTCTATTTGATAAGCCCGGCATAAAAAGTATTCATGATTGCCTTTAACTGGCATGATTTGGTAGCCTTTTTCCTGCAAAAGGAGGATATAATCCAGCAATTCTTTGATATGGGGACCTCTGTCCACCATATCTCCCAAAAGATACACTTTGTCCGAAGGGGATATTTGCAACTTATCCTCTACCAATTGCTTGAATGTGAAGTAGCAACCGTGAATGTCCGCTATTGCCCAAGTGCTCATTTTGTTTTTCCCTGGTTGGCCACTTCTTCCATCAATTTTTCCAAAGTGGCTTCGTCGGCTAAATAATAGTCTTTTATTAAATTCATATTGCTGTCGAATTCAAATATATAGGGTATTCCCGTGGGAATGTTCAGCGATACTATGGTGCTGTTGTCTATATTTTTGAGATATTTGACTATACCTCTTAAGCTGTTGCCGTGAGCGGCAATGACTATTTGCCGGTATTGTTTTAATTTGACCGATATTTCATTGTTCCAAAAAGGAATGATGCGGTCTATGGTGTTTTTCAGGGCTTCGGTGCCCACGTTGGCAGCCGGTGTGCCTTGATATTTGAGTTCATGGCAGGGGTGACGCTCATCGTCGGTGGAAAGTGCGGGCGGACATATATCGTAACTCCGTCTCCATATCAGCACTTGTTCTTCTCCGTATTTTTTTGCTGTTTCGGCTTTGTTCAGGCCTTGCAGTGTACCATAATGTTTTTCGTTGAGTATCCATGACTTCTGCACAGGTATCCACATCCTGTCCATTTCTTCCAATGCATAGTTTAAAGTTTTGATGGCTCTTTTGAGATACGAAGTGTAGGCATATCGTATGTCAAAACCTTCTTCTTTGAGTTTTTTTCCTGCATTTTTTGCCTCTTCCACACCTCTGGGTGTAAGGTCAACATCAGTCCAACCCGTAAATTGGTTGGTTTGGTTCCATAAGCTTTGTCCGTGACGGATTAATACCAGTTTATACATAATATTTATTTTATTTCCAATGTTTTAATTATATTGTCGCCTAATTGTTTGTTCATGATGGCTATTGCTTTTTGCCTGTTGTAAAGCAAATCGTGTTTAACAATAGGATGGGAGATATATACAGTAAGAGTGTCATCGGCAAGCATCACTTTGGAGGTGTATTGTGCAATGACTATCCCCATAGCCTTGCGCCATATTTGTTCTATCTGTTTTTTTTGATAGTCTTTGTTTATTTTATATTCGTTCAAAAACAAATTGATGGCTTCTCCGATGGAATATTCGTTGTGAAATTTCATATTATTGTTGTTTGAGCTGTTCTAACCTGTTATGATAATATTTTTGCAAATCGGCGGTGTTTTCACAATGTTCCAGAATGGCGATATAGTGTTGTAGAATTTCCGCATCCGTGTCCCCTCCGTTTTTGATGGCTTTTTCCATCCATATTTTGGCATCGGCATAATTGCCCATTTGGTACAGCACCCAGGCGTAAGTATCCTGATAGGCTGCATTGTCGGGCTTCAATTTATTGGCTTTGTCTGCCATTTGTAAAGCATAAGGAAGCGACATCTTTCTTATTGCCAGCTCATAGCTGTAATCATTGAGCACGCCGGCTTGTCCGGGCAAAACGGCGAGGGCTTGCTCATAATATGCGGCAGCACTGTCCATATTGTCTTCCATGCAGAATGTTTGTGCTATCAAAGTGTTGAATTCCGCTTTTTCTTTTTTGTTGAATATATAATTTTTACCTTCGTTAAAAGCCGCTCTTGCTTGAGGTGCATGTTGCAGCGTAAGGTGAGCCATGCCGAGAAAAAAATAGGACGGCACCTGCATGGGGAATAATTCTATGGCTATAGAGCTTTTGTCCACCAGTTTGCCGTATTGCCGGGTGAGGAATAACAACTCCATATAGGCATGCCACACATCGTATTTGCTTTGGTCCAATGTGATGGTGTGTTCAAATGCCGTTATGGCGGTATCGTAAAGGAGATATTTGCGGGCAAAATCACCGTATATCGACCATGCTTTGCTTTCGTCGGGATGGGTGTTGACCAGTTTTTGCAACAGCATAAGCATCATATCTTTGTTTTCAAAAGATGAATCGGAATAATAGGGGAGCAGCAAGCGTATTTTTTTGTCTATACCGGTGCCGGGGTCGGCAATGGCGTTGCCGAGATATTTAAATGCTTGTTGCGGCTGTTTTTTAGTGATATAATGATTATACAAGGCTATGTTGACATTTCCGTTTTCAGGGTCCAAATCCGCCGCTTTTTCCAAATGGGGAATAGCCTTGTCGTTCATATTTTGTCTGGCGTAAATTTCGGCTATATCTATTTGATATTTGGATTCCAGAGGATATGCTTCGGATAATTTTTCCATTTCTTTAACGGCCATATCCGTTTTTTTGAGGTGCAACCATATATTGCGTTTGGCATAGGATATGTCTTCCGATACGCCCATGACAAGTTCTATCCGGTCGTAAGCGGAGATGGCTTCTTTGAATTTATTCTGGTAAATAAGGGAGATGGAATATTTGTAGATATATTCCGGATTGTCGGGATGATGGTCTGCAAGATATTTCCATATGGATTCAGATTCTGCGTAGCGGTTGGCTTTATCCAGACTTTCACCGAGCAAAGCCTTGTACCAGTCGTTGGTGTCGTTCAGGCTGATGGCGGTTTTGAGCTCGTTAATGGCTTCCGAAGTGCGGTTTTTGAGCAATAATATTTTGGCATATTCAAAATGGGCCAAATCGTAAGATGGATATTGATTGGTGAGGTCTGCCAATATTTTTTCGGCTTGGGAATAGTTTCCCGATATTCTTTCCCGTACTGCATCCAATACCAATGCCGCCTTGGCATGGTATGCTTTGCGGTCTTCTTCTGTCTGCACGGGTGATGCCGGTGTTTTGGCACGTTTTTTTTGTGCCCATCCTGCCATATTGCCCAATAGCAACAGACCTATCAGAATATAGGTTTTGTACATGTGCCTATACTCCGGTGTGACCAAATCCGCCTTCGCCTCTTTCGGTGTCATCCAATTGATCGGTTAATTCAAATTCAGCATGCTCATGACGGGCTATCACCATTTGGGCTATACGGTCCCCGTGGTGTATGGTAAAGGCCTTGTCGGACAGATTTATCAATATTACTTTTATTTCACCGCGATAGTCAGCATCTATGGTGCCGGGGGTGTTGAGTACGGTGATGCCGTTTTTGGCGGCCAAACCGCTGCGCGGACGTATTTGAGCTTCAAAACCTACGGGCAGAGCAATATGTAATCCTGTCGGTATTAAAGCCCTTTCCAATGGCTGAAGGGTGACGTCTGCTGACAAATCGGCTCTGATATCCATGCCTGCCGAGGCGTTGGTTTCGTATGCCGGCAAGGCATTGGTGGAATGGTTGATGATTTTTATTTTCATGGTGTGTTGTCAATAAGTTGATAAACTGTTGGATAGTCCTAGTGGAGCTGGAGGGAGTCGAACCCTCGTCCAAACTCGTTGCAAAAATGCTTTCTACACGCTTATCCTTTGTTTGGTTTTCGTTTCGATACAGGTACAAGGCTAAACCGATAGCGAACTTATCCTCTGAAAATTCGCCCTGCAGGCGAGGCCCTGCAGAACTATCTCCGCCTTTACGACACCT
>JAFZXM010000016.1 GCA_017616775.1 Bacteroidales bacterium | reverse complement strand
CTTCGGCACGCGGGAAGAGGAAGATGAGTTTTGCTCCTTACGGCGACCAAAGATCTTGTAAGGAGTTAGAGGAATAGTGTGCCTCCGGCACACCTTGACGATAAGTAAGACATTGAAAACCGGCAAGATTTTTTTAGGCAAAAAAACTATAGCATTGTTTATAAATCCTGCAAATGTGTTCAGGTTTCAGCGTAAGCAGTCCTTGTATTTTTACCTGTGCAGGCGCCCGCGTGCCGGAGGCACGGCATGACAAATAACTCCGTATAAGCGGAGCGTCATACGGAGTAGTGTAAAGTCAAGGCAGGAGGCGTGCTGGAGGCACGGCACTTACTTTTTTGTTTCCTCTGTGTGTCAAATTCCTTGGCAGGTATCAACATTTAATCACAAAATGCTATCTTTGCATATTGAAATCATATTTGTTTTAATATGGAATTATATCCTTTAAAATTTAAAACCGAATACAAAGAAAAAATCTGGGGCGGACAAAAAATACGCACCCTTTTGGGTAAGGATTTCGCTCCTTTAGCCAATTGTGGCGAAACGTGGGAAATATCAGGTTTGGAACCAAACAGCAGCGAGGTTGCCAATGGATTTTTGGCCGGCAACACCATCAACGAATTGGTGGAGATATACATGGGTGATTTGGTGGGAGAAAAAATATTTGCCCGTTATGGTAATATGTTTCCGCTATTGATAAAATTCATAGATGCGCAATCGGATTTATCGGTACAAGTTCATCCGGATGATGAGTATGCAATTCAACATCAACTGGAATCGGGTAAAACAGAAATGTGGTATGTGGTGGATGCTGATGCGAACGCCCGTATCAATGTGGGATTTAACCAAAATATCAACAAGCAGATATTGGCACAGTGTATACAAGACGGCACTTTGGAGCAATATCTTAACTATATGCCTGTGCATGCGGGTGATACTTTTTATATTCCTGCAGGCAAGGTTCATGCCATATGCAAAGGTACGCTCATAGCCGAAATACAGCAGTGCAGTGATATCACCTACCGCCTGTATGATTACAACCGTAAGGATGCCCAAGGCAAATTGCGTCCGTTGCACATACAAGAGGCTTGCGAAGCCATGCATTTTAATATGGACCATAATTTGCCCGTGCATTATCATCCTGTAAAAAATCGTACCGTACAATTGGTGAGAAGTCCGTATTTTGCTGCCAACCTGCTTGATTTTGACCAAACGGTGGAAAAAATATATACCGATATGGATTCTTTTGTGATATATATGTGTTTGTCCGGACATGCCGATATAAGTTTTGATGGAGGGGAAGAATGCCTGCACCAGGGTGAATGTATACTCATACCCGCCGCTATGGACGAGGCAGTGCTCGTTCCCGAGTCGCATTGCAAGCTGTTGGAAATATTTATTCCTTAAAAACGCTTTTTAAGTATTGCCGAAGGATAAAAAAAAAGAGGATAGTGATATCCTCTTTTTTAGTGGGAGTTAGTGGATTCGAACCACTGACCCTCTGCTTGTAAGGCAGATGCTCTAAACCAGCTGAGCTAAACTCCCTGCGGTTTTGTGACTGCAAAGGTAGTATTTTTTTTTGACATATTCTTCATTTTCTTCGAAAAAAAACGAAAAGTTTATAATTATCTATTAGACAATAATATACAAATGTTAATATAGCTGAGTCAAAAAGTTGGTAAAGATAAAGTTAGTCAAAATAGGCAGAATATAACATAAAAAAATGACGGGATTTCAGGTGCAGTCGGGAAAATAGGCAACTTGCCGTAAATGGTTAAATACAAATAGTGTTAATATAAGGATGGACGAAAAAGTCATGGATTTTTTTATGTTTCGGAATGTTTTTTCCCGTTTACTTCATGGTGCAATTGCACGAAGGGGAAAAATAAAAATGCGTGCGGGGCAGCAGGGCCTGCATGGCGATTTTATGTTCGTCATTCATGTTAATCACTCTCAAATCCACTTCCCTTAAAGTGGCTTCTAAAGCTGTGATTTCTTGCGGTAATTCCACTATCAGGTTAGACCACAGGTCCAAATACACCAAATGACTCAAATATTGAATTTCGGCGGGCAGGCTTTGCAGATAGTTTCTATTGAGTATCAAGTATTCCAGGCGGGTGAGATTTTTAATATCTTTGGGCAGGTGTTCCAGTTTATTATTGGATATATCCAGACGGGTGAGGGAGGTTAATTCACACACCACCGGCGGCACTTCTTTTAGTTTCATGCTGACTAATTGTAATTCTTGGAGGTGTGGAAATTTTCGTATTCTGGATTCAAAATCCGCAGGCAATTTGCGTTTGAGTCTCAAACGATATACCGATAATACATCCGCTTGTTCTGCATCTTCCATGTTTAAATACAACACCTGCGTGCTTAATGTCGCAGAATCCAACAATTGTGCCTTTGCTGTGAAACAAAGCACACAACACAAGTACAGACACCAATATTTCATATCGTTTTTTTTGCAAAAATACAATATTTTTTACTATACCCGACCATTTTTTTTCTTGAATGAACACCTATATTTATGAAAAAACACTTGTTGAAAAGTAATCGTTTTTTTGATTTTTCATACTTTGGGGAATTTTACATTTGTATTATATAAAATTGGATTAAAATGAGAGTTACTAATTTTGTTAATTTGTTTATAATCAGTCTAATTATGGGTTTGTGCGGGCATTTAAGCGCACAGCAAACCCGCAAATATCACTCACCGGAACATGAATTTTTAAGGGCTGAAGAATTATTCGGTATGCAGCAATACGGCTCTGCCAAAACATTGTTTGGTGCCATATACGAAAAAATAGAAGATCCTTTTGACACCCGCAAACAAAGTTCTTTGTATTACATGTCCCTGTGTGCATCTTTGCTTTGCAATGAAGATGCTCCTAAATTGGCGTATTATTTTGCAAGTCAATATCCTGAATATATGCATTTGGATAGAGTGTGGTATACTTTGGGAAACTATTATTTTACCAAAAAGCAATACAAAAAAGCCTTGGCCGAATATGCCAAAATAAGCACTAAAATTTTGTCGGAAGAAGAAGCGTATGCCTACAAATTCAAAGTGGGCTATTGCGATTTTCTGCAGGAAAATTATGATGCCGCCAAGCCTTTGTTTGCGGAATTGCAGCAGAGTGACAATGAATATAAAAACAAGGCCACGTTTTATTATTCCCACATCCTTTATACGGAAGAAAATTACAATGCAGCCTTGATAGGTTTTAACCAGCTTAAAGATGAGCCCACCTATTCCTCCATAGTGCCTTTTTATATTGCACATATTTATTTTAATACCCGGCAATATGCAGAAATTATTACCAAAAAGGAGGAGCTTCTCAGCAAGAGCAGCAGTAAGCGGTTGCCGGAAATCAATAGTTTGATAGCCCAATCGTATTTTCACTTGCAGCAATATAATGAAGCCATTCCGTATTTTGACACATATATACAAATCAATACCCAAACCATTACTCCCGAAATATATTATATGGCAGGCTATTGCCATTATCAAACGCAACAATATGAACAAGCAGTTCCCTTATTGACAAAATCCATCAGCGAAAACGACAGTCTCAATCAATATGCACAATATACCCTTGGTGACTGTTATCTGAAAAACAATCAAAAAGAATTTGCATCTCGAGCTTTTTTGGCTGCTCATGAAAAAGGGAATAATGCCGCTATCAAGGAAGACGCGCTTTATCATTATGCCAAATTGCAATACGAGTTGTCCAGCAATCCTTTTGTAGGTGCAATAGCATCGTTTGAAAAATATCTGAACGATTATCCGGCATCCGAGCGTAAAAACGAGGCGGAAACATTTCTGTCATCCATCTATCTTACCACCCGAAATTATAAAGCCGCGATAGCGTCGCTGGAAAAAATTGAAAACAAAAGTGTGGTTTTGTTGCAAGCTTATCAGAGAGTGACCTATTTCAGGGCTTTGGAGTTCTTTAATGATAACAATTTGGACGAAGCGGAAAAATATCTGAATATTTCCACCAATAACAATTATGATGCCGCCACCTATGCACAAGCATTGTTTTGGAAGGCTGAAATAGCGTATTTAAGGGGTAATTATAAGGAATCGGCACAAATGTACAATCTCTTTTTAAACAACTCCAAATCCACTCTTGTAGCAGAATATCCGTTGAGCTATTACAATTTGGGTTATGCCGAGTTTAAACAAAAGAAATATACTTCCGCCATTAAATATTTCAATAATTTTTTAGGCTTGGAACCTCAGGTTGGCAACAAAAAAATGATAGCGGATGCCAACAACAGGGTGGGTGATTGCTATTTTATGCTTTCACAGTTGGAAACGGCCATTGCCTATTACGATAAAGTGATAATGCTCAATTTTTATGACGTGGATTATGCATTGTTTCAAAAAGCACAGTCGGAAGGCGGATTGAGTCGCTATACGGATAAAAATAAAACCATGCAACAATTGGTGAGCCAATATCCGAATTCGCCTTATTTGGCAGATGCTCAATATGAAATAGCCCTCAACTATGCCACCGCTGGCAATACACAGGCAGCCTTACAGGCTTTTGACCAATTTATTGCCAATAATCCTAACAATCCGTTGGTAAAAACGGCTTTGCTGAAAAAGGGTTCCATATATTACAATTCCGAACGCGATGAAGATGCCGTCAATACCTATAAGCAGTTGATTAAAGAGTATCCCAACAGCGAAGAAGCCGGCACGGCTCTCAAAAGTATAGAAAATATATACGTCGCCAATGGAAATGTAGAAGATTTTTTCAATTATGTACGCAGCGTGTCAGCTCGGCAAATCACGGTATCTTACCAAGATTCCATCATGTATAGCGTAGCCTCGGAAAAATATTTTAACGGCAATTTTGTAGATGCGGAAAAAGGTTTTGACCAATATATTGACAGATTCCCTGAAGGAGTGTTTATACAAAAGGCACAGTATTATAAGGGAGAGTGTGCAATGCGTCGCAACGATTTTGCACAGGCATTGCCTGCATTCAAATATGTAATAGCCCATGAAAGTGATTACCAATTTCTTTTGCCATCCTTACATTATGCTTCTTTTATAAGTTATCGCGACAGCAATTATACCGATGCACTGAATTATTATCAGTCTATGGGTGCCATAGCCGCATTGCCTTCGCAAAAAACAGAAGCCCTGGAGGGTCAGATGTTGTGTCAGTTTCATTTGAAAAAATATGCACAAGCAATCGGCCTTGCTCAAAATATGCTCCAAGATGACAAGTTAGATATCAATCAAATTGAAACGGCTCACCTTATCATAGCCCGATCGGCCATGCAGACAGACAGTTTAGCTCTGGCACAAAAACATTATCAAATATTGTCCCGTCAAAGCAAAGGAGAGGCTGCCTCCGAAGCATTGTACTATCTGGCCTATATTCAATATCTGCAAGGAG
This sequence comes from Bacteroidales bacterium, assembly GCA_017616775.1. GTDB lineage: Bacteria > Bacteroidota > Bacteroidia > Bacteroidales > WCHB1-69 > UBA1205. The sequence continues at coordinate 92,387 of JAFZXM010000016.1, read as the reverse complement.
ATTGGGACACTACCGAAAAATATATATTCGACATGCTCGTCAATATTACTCATGACTATTGGTTGGCGAAATCATATATATTGTTAGGCGATGTGTATCTGCAAAAAGGCAATAGCTTTCAAGCCAAATATACCTATTTGAGCATTATGGAAAATTACGACGGTGAAGAGCTAAAAGCGGTAGCCGCAGAAAAATACAATGCCATTATAGCACAAGAAGAAAATCAAAATAAAAAAGAAGCTGACCCGGAAGAAAACGAATCAGAAGAATAGAAAAAGTGATGAATATGAAAACAAGATATACATTTAGCATCGTTCTGGCCGCCTTGTTGCTGCTCGTCAATATCAGGCTGTTCGCCCAATCACAATATGATGTGGTGGTTAATTCCAATTTCAGCCCTTCCATTAGTGATGCTCAAGAAAAAATTAATGCAAAAGCGGAAATAAAAGACACTGTCAAAAATGTGCGTGCGGTTGCTTACAACGTGGAAACGCCGGTGTATGATTATAGTCTGCCGCCTCAACCGATTAATGCACCCAAGGTGGGAAAAGATATGATAGCCCGCTTGTACCGCAATTATTTGAAAGTGGGTTTCGGCAATTATATCACCCCCTATTTGGATTTTGAAGCCAACAGTTTGCGGTCAACGCAATATACATTGTCGGCCAAGGTGTTTCATCATTCTTCTTGGGGAAAAATAAAAACATATGCCCCTGCCCATTTCAGCGATACCCGCGTTAATTTGTACGGACAAAAATATTTTAACAATTATACACTTGCCGCCAGCGCCGGTTATAACCATCTTTTGGCAGAATGCTATGGTTTTCAGCCGGATACTGTTTTCGGAGACCTCAAAAAAGATTCCACTGACAAAATAGACATTAAAGGAAAAGATATCGCCCGTCAATATCATCACGCATTTGCAGATATGTCTTTGGCAAGCAATGCTTTGCACAATGCTTTTAAATTGAATCAATACTATCATGTGGGCTATGACTTTTTAACCGATAACAACAAAAACACTTATGAACATTTGTTGAATATGGATGTTGCCATAGACCATAATATCAAGGTGAAAAAAATGGAATATATCAATGTGGGCGGTACTTTGGGAATGGATTATCAGCATAATCGCTGGCAAGGCACCAATCTTACCGACAATTGGAAAATATATCTCAATCCTTTTGCCGCCTTGCAATGGAAAGATTATTATTTCAAAGTGGGATTCAATGCCACTTTCAGTCTGGCACCGCAGCAAAAATTGTTTCACATCTATCCCGATATAGAGGCTAAATTAGCCTTTGTACCCAATATATTTTCACTCTATCTTAAAGTGGATGGAGGTCTCAGACACAACAGTCTGTTGCGTATGATAGGAGAAAATCCGTATTTGTCGGATGTGTTGCCCATCTATAATATAGATGAAAAAACCCGTATTTATTTGGGCTTGCAAACCAGCGTATCCCGCAGCCTTACTATCGGAGCGGGTGCGTCGTTTTCCTTTTATGAAGGATTGCCTTTTTATATGCCGGATACCAATCATACATTTACCTATAGAGACAGCACCGTGCGCTTGTTCAATACTTTCACCCTTACCGACGACACCACAACGGCCAAGGTGCTGAATGTGCATTTTGACCTTAATTACAAATATGCCGATATGCTCAAATTGGGTTGCAATGTAGATTATAATTTGTATTTGTTAAGCAAGAATGTGTTAAAACCATGGTACCAGCCTGCGCTTACCGTGCAATTCAACGCACAGTATATTCTGCTGAAAAAATTTGTATTTAAATTGGATTTTTATGTCAGTGCTTTTGCCTGCCGTCCCGATTTTAGCGGAGAAACTGTTAAGTCTGTAAATTTAAGTCCTGTATTTGATTTCGACTTCGGGTTTGAATATTTGTGGTCCAAACGGTTTTCCATATTTGCAGATTTAAACAATTTCCCGTGCCAAAGAAATCGTGTGTATTATGATTATCCCAACCATAGAATTAATGCTTTGGTGGGTGTAAAATATTGTTTTGGCGGCGAGGCTGTAAATAAATAACGGACCAAAATACCTAATCCGTCTCGTAAAAAGGCGTCCGTAAATATTCAGTCAGCCTATCTCACTCTTTTTAAGCGAAAAAAGTATTTTTTTCAGTAGGGTATTTTGGTAAAAAAATAGAAAACCATATGCCATGAATAATTTTAACATCCTGTATGTTATGTATTTAAAAAATATTTTTAATTTTACGAAAAAATAAGCAGTTTCGTATTATTTATTTTATTACTTTTGTAAAATAAATATTATTAGTTATGACAGCTACACTATATATGATAATATCCTTTTTTAAATCAGAAAAAAACGAATTAAAAAAGGTGTGCGGCAAAGGCAAATGCACGGATAATTTTTCATTGTATTCTGTTTTATTGTTAATTATTAATATTTGTTATGGTCCGAACGCTTTTTTGAGTCAGGATTTCGGATTGGGCTGAATCAGCCTTTGTCCTAAAAAAAATATAAATTCAAAGGGCAAAGGCGAAAACATACAGGAATTTATAGCAAGAAGATCTCCCTACTATCAAACTAAAAAAACAAAATTAAACATTAGAAAAATTAAATGAGTTCAACTTGTAGTTGAATAATCAAATAAATAAATACCCGCAATCCCGCGGGTATTTATTTGACATCTTGTCATAGTTTCCCTTATCATGTAAGCTGTATGAATAAGTGTATTTCATTTGCTTGAATTGCCGGTGTAAAAATAAGTGTGTTTTTTTGGGGGTGAATATTTCAATTAGTGTATTTTTGCAAAATGAAAACTAACCGTTTGATGAGGATTATTTAATTGGAGTTGAGTGATATAGTATGATAAAACCGGACGATATAGAAAGAATAGTTGATGCTTGTAGAATAGAGGAGGTTGTAGGAGATTTCGTCCGTTTGACCAAAAGGGGTGCAAATTATATCGGATTATGTCCTTTTCACAATGAAAAAACGCCGTCGTTTATAGTCAGTCCCGCCAAAGGCATATACAAATGTTTCGGTTGCGGAAAGGCCGGAGATGCGGTTAATTTCGTTATGGAACATGAACATTACAGCTATCCTGAAGCTTTGCGTTATTTGGCAAGAAAATATGGTATTGTATTGGTAGAAACGCAACCGACGGCAGAGCAGAAAAAAGAATATGATGAAAAAGAACAGTTATATAAATTGCATGAATATGCAAAAGATTTTTTTATAGACCAGCTTCTGCATACTCCGGAAGGTAAAAATGTGGGTTTGGCATATTTTCGCCAAAGAAGCTTTACCGATAACACCATTGCCAAATTCCAATTAGGTTATTCTCCTCAAGGCAGGGATGCCTTTACCCAAAGTGCGTTGCATAAAGGTTATTCGGCAAAGGAATTGGAAAAATCGGGTCTTACCATCATTAAAGACAACAATTATTTTTTAGATAGATTCAGGGAAAGAGTGATATTTCCCGTACATAATTTTTCCGGCAGGGTAATAGCGTTTGGCGGCCGGGTGATGTCTGCTGGTAAAACCGATTATGCGGCCAAATATGTCAATAGTCCCGAAACGGACATCTATCATAAGAGTAATGTTCTTTATGGCATCTATCTGTCGAAGAATGCCATTAAAAAATTTGATAAATGTTATCTGGTGGAAGGTTATACCGATGTAATATCGTTTCATCAAACAGGCATTGAAAATGTGGTAGCCTCTTCCGGCACTTCGCTCACAGTTGAGCAAATACGATTGATAAAAAAGCTTACCAACAATATCACCATTATATATGACGGAGACAATGCGGGAATAAAGGCAGCATTGAGAGGCATATCGCTGGCGCTCAAGCAGGACGTGAATGTGCGAGTGGTGTTGCTGCCTCCTGAGGACGACCCCGATTCTTTTGCCCGTAATCACACCATGGAAGAGTGTGTAGCATATATAGAAGAGCACGAGTGTGATTTTATCACTTTTAAAGCAAAAATATTGCTCGCCGACGCTAAAACAGATCCCATCAAGCGGGCGGAGGTAATCAATACCATTGCCGGTGATGTGGCTTTGGTAAATGATGTTATTGTCCGCAGCGAATATGTGCATCAGTGCAGTGATTTGTTTTCCATACCCGAAGAGTCGTTTGCCGATGCGGTGCGAAAAAAATATTATAAAATAGTATCAGAACAGCGGGCCAAACAAGAAGAAACCAATGCTGCAGAGGCGGAACAGGCTTTAGATTTGTCGGATACCGTAAAGCGGCATACGCAGAGCATAATGCCCCGAAATAAAGCGCAGGTGGCAGAAAAAGCATTGATGAAACTATTGATCAATCATGGAGAAAGTCTTGTATTTTTCAATACGGAACAAGACGAACCCTGTGGCATACGTTTGGATCAATTTATTTACAACAATATGGCAGAAGATGCTATAGAATTGAGCGTTCCGGAATATGCCGAATTATATGATTTATATGCCAAGTATGCGGAGCAATGTGATGATAATGTGGTCAAAAGCATGTGTAACGGCGCATCGGAAAAACTCAGAGCCACTATCATGGAATTGTTGGAGGTGCAGGTGCCGAAAACGTCGGAAGAAGGGGCAGACAGTACAATTAAAGAGAATGGTGTTGAAGATTATTCCGGTGTGTTGTTGGAAAATGCGGTAAGGATATTGCAATTTTTGCGTCTCACCCGTTTGCTTTCAAGAAGAAGCCTTTTTAAGGCCAAACTTCAAAATGCTTCTGAAGAAGAGACCGATGTTTTGTTAATATTGATACAGGAGTTAACACAAAAGATAGCGGAAATAGAAGCCATATTAGGTACAACATATAGAAATAACAGTGAATACATTTGTTGATGTAATACTTCCTTTGCCCTTGCAGGGTGTGTTTACCTATCGTGTGCCGTCTCCGTTGTCGGATGCAGTGCAAATAGGCATCAGAGTATTGGTGAATTTCGGCCGCAATAAGTTTTATGCGGGCGTTATTGCACGCATACACCACGAAAAGCCGGAGCATTACATTGTTAAGGATGTTGTCTCCGTGTTGGATGAGCAGCCCTTGCTTACAGCAGGGCAATTGGAATTTTGGCAATGGGTGTCTTCTTATTATATGTGTACCATAGGTGAGGTGATGGTGGCGGCATTGCCGGGCGTATTCAGGTTAAGCAGTGAAACCAAAATAGCCCTTCATCCGGATTTCAACGGGGATATTTCCGGTCTAAATGCACAGGAATTGGCTGTGGTGGATGTGCTTGCCAAGCAGAAAATACTATCGTTTAAAGATGTATATGCTGTCTTGGGTAATAATTATGCCATGCAGCAAGTACGCAATATGATAGATAAGTCATTATTGGTGCTGTGTGAAGAAGTGACAGATAAATATAAGCCCAAGCAGGAAATATTTATAGGTCTGGCCGATCATTATCAACAACATCAAGAAGAACTCGCCGAATTGATGTCTGCAATGGAGCAAAACAAAAAAACACAACTTCAGGCTGATACGTTGATACAATTGATGATGTGTATACGCCGCACCAAACAGGACATGATAAAAAAATCGGAATTGTTGTCTTTGGCGGGTGTGTCAGAGAACCGTTTGAATGCCCTGATAAAGAAAGGAGTGTTAAAAAAAGAGAATTTAACGGTGAGTCGCTGGCAATATCAAGCGCATCAAAAGCCGGTGGAGAGCATATTGCTGAGTCCGGAGCAGGAGCAGGCATATAATGATATACGGCAGCAACTGAAAAGCAATAACAAATTATTGTTGCATGGAGTTACCGGAAGCGGCAAAACGGAAATATATATTAAACTTATCCACGATTATCTTCAACAAGGCAAGCAGGTATTGTACCTTTTGCCCGAAATTGCACTCACAGAGCATATCATAAGCAGATTGCGGGCTTATTTCGGGGATATGGTGGGCATTTATCATTCCCATTACAATTATATGCAACGGGCTGAAGTGTGGCAGGAAATGAACCATCCTGCAGGCCGGTTTAAATTAATATTGGGAACACGGTCGGCATTGTTTATGCCATTTTCCAATTTGGGACTGATAGTGGTGGACGAAGAGCATGATATGTCTTACAAGCAATTTGAGCCGGCACCCCGTTATCAAGCGAGAGATGCTGCAATCATGTTGGCAAGCCAGGTTCATGCGGACATTATTTTAGGAACGGCTACGCCAAGCATGGAGACTTATTTCAATGTATTGCGGGGAAAATACGGATATGTAAAACTGACCAAGCGTTACGGCGGGGCTCAATTACCGCAAATAGAATTAATCAATATGCGGGAAGCTGCGACAAATCGTCAATTGCAGGGGCATTTTAGCAATCGTTTGGTAAATGATATCGAACAGGCATTAGAGTTACACCAACAAGTAATACTATTTCAAAACAGGCGGGGCTATTCTCCCTATATGGAGTGTCCTGCATGCGGTTATATACCGCATTGTCAATATTGTGACGTTACCCTTACTTATCACAAGGGTATCAGGGAATTGCAGTGCCATTATTGCGGCTATAGCGTTCCCCTGCAAAACACTTGCCCCGAATGCGGGCAGGCTGTGATGCAAATGAAAGGATTCGGTACGGAGATGATAGAGGAAGAATTGCAAACCCTGTTTCCGCAAGCTCATATATCCCGCTTGGATTATGACGTTACACGCAAAAAAGACTCTCATAAACAAATACTTGCAGATTTCGGGAATGGGCTTATAGACATACTCATAGGAACCCAAATGGTTACCAAAGGCTTGGATTTTGACAATGTGAGTCTGGTGGGAATACTCAATGCGGACAATATGCTTAATTATCCGGATTTCCGTTCTTATGAGAGGGCATTGCAGTTGATGATGCAGGTAAGCGGCAGGGCAGGACGTAAGAACAAACAGGGAAAGGTGCTCATACAAACGCACGATATCAAGCAAAAAATATTTTCTTATATATTGAACAACGATTATGATGGCGCAGCGGCAGCTCTTTTGGAAGAGCGAAAAAAATTTGTGTACCCGCCATATGTGAGGTTGATAAAAGTAGGAATACAGCATAAGGATGAAAAAAAATCTTCCGAAGCGGCATTGTGTTTAGCACAAGAATTGAGAAAAATATTGGATATACCTGTATTGGGACCGGAAACGGCATTGGTATCCAAAGTGAAGAATGTGTTCAGAAAGGAAATAATAATAAAAACACCTATGGATAAAAAGGGGGCATGGCGCAAACAAAAAATATCGGACATCATAGGAACAATAAAGGCTGACCGTAAGTATACACAGGTGATGTTTGTGTTGGATGTAGATATGTATTAATGTTATATAGGAAAAGATGATAAAAATACCTTCAATAGAACAAGTACGCAAGTGTGATGCCGATACTGTCGCCAATAAGGGCATGGATTCATGGCAATTGATGGAACAGGCTGCCGGTACATGTGTTAAACAGTTGGAAAGCATGTTCCCTGATAGGCACACACGCATGCTGGTGGTGTGCGGAGCGGGCAATAACGGGGGAGACGGGTTGGCCATAGCCCGCATGATGTGTCAAAAGAATTACACGGTGCAGGCTCTGTTGTTGCAATATAGTGATGCATTGTCTCCAGATTGCCGAAAGAATCTGACACTTATGCAAGAACAGTTTCCCGACAACATAAACATAGTGCGTACCGTAAGGGAATGTCCGCCTTTTGTCTGCGATGTGGTGGTGGATGCAATATTGGGCACGGGTGTGAACAGGCAGATAGACAATGAATTGCTGATATATGCCATAAAGGGCATTAATGCAAGCAAATCGTTTGTGTTTAGCGTGGATGTGCCTTCCGGATTATATGCCGATAAACCCATGGACAAAGCAAACATTGCGGTGCATGCCGATTTTACTCATAGTTTGGCTTTCCCTAAATTGGCATATATGTTTCCGGAAAATTATATATATGCAGGAGAATGGAATTATTATGATATAGGTTTATCGCAGGAAAGTGTAGATGCGGTAAATACGCCTTATTATGCCGTTACTTCTTCGGATGTGCAAAAACTTTTGCCCGTCCGGCATAAATTCGATTATAAAAATTGTTTCGGACATGGTTTGCTTATTGCAGGCAGCAGAGGAATGACAGGGGCTGCAGTCATGGCAGCAAAAGCCTCCATGCGGGCAGGCATAGGTTTGCTTACGGTGCATGTGCCCAAGCAATGCGTGGATATAGTTCAAATAGCTGTCAATGAGGCTATTTGTCAAGAGGATGAGGATGATACCCTGTTCACCGATATTGATTTTAAGCAATTAAAATACCGGGCCGTGGCTATAGGGCCGGGAATAGGAACACATCCGCGTTCTGCACGGGGATTGAAAAATTTGATTGCTAATTATGGTGGTCCCATGGTGTTGGATGCGGATGCTATCAACATTTTGTCCGAAAATAAGACATGGTTGAGTTTTTTGCCGCCCCATTGTATTTTTACCCCGCATGTGAAGGAATTTGAGCGTTTGGCAGGAGTGTGCAGCAATAGTTATGATAGATTGTCAAAGCAGAGGCAGTTTGCGCAAAAATACAATGCAATAGTGGTTTTAAAAGGTGCTCATACCTGTATTGCCACCCCTGACGGTAAGTGCTATTTTAATCTTACCGGTAATCCCGGAATGGCTACAGCCGGTAGCGGAGATGTGCTTACGGGAATTATCCTGGCATTGTTGTGTCAAGGATTGCCGTCGGCACATGCAGCCATAGCGGGTGTTTTTCTTCATGCCGCCGCGGCCGACAAGGCGGTGGAAAATCAAAGTATGGCCTCTTTGACGGCAAGTGATATAATAGAGCATTTAAAGTATGTATAGTTTGGACAAACGGATACAATTACTGTCACAATGGGGTGAATTGTTGCAGCAAGCATGGAATGAAAACACGCTGACACCGGTTATGGAGCAGGAGTATCTTTTTTTTCCATGGGCGGTAACACCTTTTGTAACATCAGCAATAACCGAAGTCATACAGATGCTCGATGCGGAGTTCCTGTATGAGTACATCAGCGGATATGAGGATAAAATTATTGCCCGTCAAGGTCAACAAATAGGGGTGATATTACCTTGCAATACACCTTTGTCCGGTATGGAAATCATAGTGCCTGTATTGCTTACAGGCAATACCATGACAAGCACCGCTTGTGGGGATAACCGGCGTTTGTTGGCGGCAATGCTTGCCATATTAAACGATACGGGCATGAAAAATAGTATTAATTTGAATAGCGGCAGCCTGAGGGGTGCCCAAAAAATGATCATGCCTGCCAAATATGCCAAAACAGCCGTCGGAAACTGTTATATTAAAAGTAAATATCCTACATATGTAATACAAGAAAGATATAATGTGGCAGTGTTGAAAGGTGATGAAACACAGGCACGGTTGTCGCTATTGGCAAAAGACATGCTACTCTATTTCGGCATGGGACAGGGAAGTGTAAAATGTGTGATGGTACCTTCGGGTTATGATTTTACATCCTTGTTTTCGGCAATAAACGAATATAAGGATATAGTAGGCATGCATCATAAATATTTGAACAATTTGGAATATCAAAAGACCTTGCATTTGTTTCATTCCGTTCCTTTTTTGGATCAGGGGATGTTATTGTTTACCAGGTACATACCGCAATTGCCGCCTATGGCCGTTGTGTATTATCAATATTATGATACCGATGCGCAATTAAGGAGTTTGTTGTCCCAAATGGATGCAGGAATTTATAATATTGAAAGCATGTGCAAATATGATTTCGGTAAAGCGAATGCTGTTAAAAGTATAATGTTAAATCAAAAGCGGGATATATTGTCTTTTTTGACAGATTGAAATAAAGAGCGTAAAAATATACTAACGGGAGTTTTTTTTCGTTATAGCATATATTGTAACCGTACAATGAAGAAAATAGGCGTAACAATTAGTATCATCTTATTGGCGTGTACATTGCAGGCACAAAAAAAATCGGATTTTTCCATATTGGAAGATTCTATTATCTGTTTGCATGCCAGTATGCTTAGCGAGCCTGTTAGTGAAATACGTTATCAAAAAAACGAGCAGTTGTTATATTTGTTGGAAGAAATGTTGCAAATGAAAAATTCTTTCAATTATAAATTTGATTCACTTAAAACCATATCCATACTTACTTCTCCTGATAAAAAGGTGCGTATTTTCACCTGGTATGTCATGGATGACCGTAACAATTGCGAATATTTCGGTTTTTTGCAGTCTTATAATGAGCAGCAAAAACGATATATGGTGTATCCGCTTACCGATAAGAGCAAGCGTATAGTAAATCCGGCCACGCAAACACTTACCCATCATTCATGGTTTGGTGCCATGTACACGCATTTGCTTGAAACGCAAACATCTACACATACTTATTACACTCTTTTGGGTTGGAATGGCGGCAGTATATTTTCCCAATACAAGGTGATAGATGTGTTAAGTACTAATTCCAAAGGGGCTCCGACTTTTGGCGCACCCATATTCAGAAATTATAGTAAAACCAAAGTATATCGCATAGTATTTGAATATGCCCGCAATGCCAAATTGCATTTGGATTATAGTAAGGAATATTATGCCTGTCGTTCCAATAAAAAAGACAGGCGCACGCACCGTTATACGTATGATACCATAGCAGCAAATATGATTATTTTCAACCGTTTGATACCAATGGATGAATCGTTGGCAAACATACCGCAATATTATGTGCCCGAGTCGTCGTTAAATGATGGTTTTATAGAGCAAGACGGCCGGTGGGTGTTCAAGCCGGGGGTGGAAGGAAGAAACAAAGACAAGGATATAAAAAATAAAATGGAAGGGCCTTTAAAGCGACAGGGGTCCAAGCGGTTTTATATTCCTAAATAATGCTACTGCTGTTGCGATGGATTGAAAAAACAATTTTTTTGTTGTTGTTTCTTTTTTAAATTGGTTTCGCAAAATACTTTTTGTCCTGTATAAGGATTAATTCCCGTGTAAAATATGGTCGAGGATAAGGTCATGGGAGTGGGGGTAAAATCTTGCACTTGTTCGGGATGATAGCATATTTGTTTCATTTTCTTTTTTAAGGCTATCATGTCTTGCATGGTGCATGCGGGATGAGAGGAGATGAAATAGGGGATAAGTTGTTGTCGTAATTGGTATTTGTTGTTGATTTTCAAAAATTTGTTTCTAAAAATCAAAAATTTTTCATAGTCGGGTTTCCGCATCAATTTAAGAACATGGTTTTCGGTGTGTTCGGGTGCTATTTTCAGTCTGCCGGAAACATGTTTGCGAATAAGTGTTTCCGTATATTCATCTATATGATAGGCTTTGTTGAGCGCAGGGTCGTCGCATAGCAGCAAATCGTAGCGTATGCCGCTGCCTATGGTAATACGCTGTACTCCTTTTATAGATTGCGCTTGCCGGTATAAATCCAAAAGCGGTTGATGGTTATAGTTGAGGTTTTTGCATTTGTCCGGAAATATACATGATGCTCTTTCACACGATTGGCATAAGTTGTCATTCATTCCGTGCATGAGGTACATGTTGGCGGACGGACCGCCCAAATCGCTGATATGTCCTTTAAAATAGGGCATTTGCGTAAGGCATTTTATTTCCTGAAGTATGGAATGGCTGCTGCGGCCGGATATAAATTTGCCCTGATGAGCCGAAATGGTACAGAAGCTGCAACCGCCAAAGCAACCCCGATGTATATTAATGGAATTCTGAATCATAATAAAGGCGGAAATTTCCCCTCTTTTATTGTATTTGGGATGAGGCAGGCGTGTGTAGGGCAGGGCATATACATGGTCGAGTTCTGCCTGAGTCATGGTGCTGTAAGGCGGATTGACCACCGTATAGCCGTCTTCATAGGGCTCTATAAGGGTTTTCGGGTGTTTTTTGTTGGATTCTGTTTCTATGAGTTTAAAATTATGGGCAAAAGCCTCTTTGGATTTTTTACATGTTTGATAGCTATGCAAATAGATACTGTCTTTGTTTTCCGGCAAATTTTCTTTTTTGGCAGCATACACTATTTGGGGAATATGGCAAAAATCTTGTATTGCAGGATGTTCCTTGTGAGCACATACGTCTAATATGTCCATCATATTCTTTTCCCCCATGCCGTAGGCAATTATATCGGCTTTGCTTTGGTATAAGATGGAAGGCAGGAGTTGGTCCGACCAGTAATCGTAATGTGTCAGCCGCCGTAAAGAAGCTTCTATTCCTCCTAATATAATCAGGCTATCGGGGTATAGTTGGCGAACTATGCGGGCATAAGTGGAGGTGGCATAGTCCGGACGGAATCCGCTTTTACCTCCTGCCGTATAGGCATCGGTGGAGCGCAACCTTTTTGCCGCCGTATAGTGGTTGACCATGGAATCCATGCTTCCGGAGCTGATGCCGAAAAAGAATCTGGGTTTACCATATCGTTTAAAATCTCTAAGGTCGTCTTGCCAATTGGGTTGAGATATAATACCCACCCGGTAGCCGGCTTCTTCTATCAATCGTCCGATAATGGCAATGCCAAATGAAGGATGATCCACATAAGCATCTCCGGTGATGAGAATTACATCCAATTCATCCCATCCTCTTGAAAGCATTTCTTTTTTTGTAAGAGGCAACCATGCTTTGAGCTCGGGCATAGGAAAATCAATATTAAATTTCTATCTTTTTTTTGAAATTCAGGCCGGAAAGATAACTTATTTTGTATAAGTTGAAAAGGGTAAGGCTGGGGTGTTTGCCTTTAAAATTGGATTCCATGGGGGATTTAAAAATATAAAAGAACAATGCTGCTAAAAACAGGGTGTGTGTGATTTCAAGTTTGTGGTAATATTTGAGCAAACGGATATTATCAATCAACATTTGTTTGTCAGGATATTGTTCCAATAGTATTTTCAGGTTTTCCACTCCCTGACGTGTTTTTTGCAGGTATTCTTCATTGGTATCTATACCTAAGTGATATAGAGGATTGTCTATATGGGTGATAGCAATGTTTCTTTTTTTGAGTTCCAATCCGAAAAGGGTGTCTTCATGACCATAGTTTTTGAGTAATTCGTTAAAACGAATGGACCAAAACAAGTCTTTGGATATCAAAAAATTGAATGTTGAAAATCGGGAGTTGGGCCTTAAATTGCGTTCAGCCGCTTTGGTGGTTTCGCATTTGGTTCCGTACACCCATCGCAAATAGCAGTTTTTGGGCGGTTTTTCCTTTTTATAAGCGGTGCCTCCGCATACTACTATATTTTCTTTCTCACAAAAAGGGATGTATCGTTGTATGTATAGGTCGTCCACAGGTTCGCTGTCGCAATCCAAAAATAGCAGATGCCGGTATTTGGCTTGTCCGGCTAAAAAGTTACGTGCTACAGAACGTCCCGCTTTGGTGGGCAATTCTAAAAGAGTGACATTGGGTGTGTTTTTAAGTATTTGATTGTTAGCGCGAAGATCTGTGTTTTCGGAAGCATCGTCCAAGAGTAAAATTTCAAATTCGATATTAGCTTGGGAGGCTTGTTTGTGTAAGGTGCGCACTAATTCTCTAGCATCGTAATTGTATATGGGAATGAGTATGGATAACATGATTATTCAAAAACTTTTCCGTTTTCAATTTTTATTACGCGAGAAGGAATTTGATTGATGATCAGATAGTCGTGAGTAGCTATTAATACGGATGTTCCCGCATGGGCAATATCACGAAGCAATGCAAATATGTCATATGAAGTTTCGGGGTCCAGATTGCCGGTGGGCTCATCGGCTAAAATAATTTTGGGGTTGTTAACCAAGGCGCGGGCAATACACACTCTTTGTTGTTCTCCTCCTGATAATTGGTGAGGCATTTTAAAGCCTTTGGTTTCCAATCCTACCATGGTAAGCACTTCGTTGATGCGTTCGTCACGGGCTGTTTTATCTTTCCATCCGGTAACTCTGGTGATAAATTTGAGATTTTCGTAAACGTTTCTGTCTTGCAGCAGTTGAAAATCTTGAAATACTATGCCGAGTTCTCTTCGTAATTTTTGAATGTTACGCGATTTTATTTTATATAAGTCAAAACCGGCGACTTTTACCTCACCGTTTACCACAGGAACATCGCAATAGAGCAATTTCAGCAAATTGCTTTTTCCCGAACCTGTTTTACCCACCAAATATACCAATTCTCCATTGCTGATATGTAGTGAAACTTTGTTGAGTATAAGATTTTTGCCTTGGTAAATATCTGCTTCGTTGACAGATATTACATAATCCGCGGCAGGTGTTGCAGGAGTTTCCTCTTTGTTTACAATATTCTCCACCTCTTGTTCTTTGGGAGTCGGTTCTTCTACAGGGGTATTATTTTCAGTCATATCCGTATTCTTATCCATGTTGGCAAAGATAACATTTTTTTTGCAGATTATGCGCCGCCCCATATCAAATAATTGCACTGTTTGTTGTTTTTTATAAACTTTATTATGTAAATATCTTTTTGGATAAAGCGTTGCAGGATGTGTTTTTTAATACTATTTTTGTTTTTTTAGAATATTTGATATGGAAGTTGACTTTTTGGTAATAGGTTCCGGCATAGCAGGATTAAGTTTTGCATTGAAAGTGGCCGAATACGGCAAGGTGTGTGTGCTTACCAAGGCTGCCGCCGACGAAGGCTCCACCAAATATGCACAAGGCGGAATAGCCGCGGTGATATACGATACCGATAGTTTTGACAAGCATATACAGGATACGTTGATAGCGGGTGCGGGCATATGTGATGAAGATACGGTGAGAATGACTATTACTGAAGCTCCCGACAGAATCAAAGAATTGATACGTTATGGAATACGCTTTGACAAACGGCCTGACGGTTTGTATGATTTACATCGCGAAGGCGGGCATTCCAATTTCAGAATATTGCACCATAAGGACAATACCGGAGCAGAAGTTGAAAGAGGCTTGTTGGAAGAAGTGAGGAATCATCCCAATATCACTTTATCGGAACATCACTATGCTGTGGAGATTATCACCCAACATCATTTGGGACAATGGGTTACTCATCACACTCCCGATATTGAATGCTATGGGGCTTATGTTTTGAATTCACAAACTAAAAAAGTGGAAACCTATTTGGCCAAAATTACCATGTTGGCAACAGGTGGAATAGGGAATGTATATACCACCACCACCAATCCCATTACCGCAACAGGTGATGGCGTGGCTATGGTTCATCGCGCCAGAGGCAAGGTGTCGGATATGGAATTTGTGCAGTTTCACCCTACCAGCTTGTACAATCCCGGCGAAAGGCCTGCTTTTTTGATTACAGAAGCCATGCGGGGTGCAGGAGCTATACTCAAAGATGCCCATGGAAATGAATTCATGCAAAAATACGATCAACGACTTTCGTTGGCACCTCGTGACATAGTGGCAAGAGCTATAGACAACGAAATGAAAATCAGCGGAGCGGAACATTTGTATTTGGATGCCCGTCATTTGGGCAAATCGGTGCTTATGGAAAGCTTTCCCAATATATATGCCAAATGTTTGGAGTTGGGCATTAACATAGCCAAAGATATGATACCTATCCGTCCGGCAGCACATTATCAATGCGGAGGAATAGTGGTGGATAAAAACGGGGAATCGTCCATACATCATTTATATGCCGCAGGAGAATGTTCGCGTACGGGTTTGCACGGAGGCAATAGATTGGCATCGAATTCACTGTTGGAGGCCATAGTATATGCTCACAATGCAGCAATGGATGCCATAGAAAAGGTAAAAAACATCAGCGTGCGTCATGATATCCCGTCGTGGAATGCGGAAGGCATGGTGTTTAACGAAGAAATGGTGTTAATAACGCAAACACGTAAAGAACTTCAAGAGTTGATGTCTAACTATGTGGGTATAGTACGCTCCAATTTGCGCTTGAAAAGGGCGTATGACCGTTTGAGCCTTATATATAAAGAAACAGAAGACCTGTACAATCGCTCTGTGCTTACCGAAGAACTTAGCGAATTGAGAAATCTTATTGCCTGTGCTTATCTCATTATCCGTGCTGCAACACAACGTCAAGAAAGCATAGGCTTGCATTATTCCGTAGATTATCCACCTCAAAAATAATAATATGAAACCGTTAAAATCTTTGTCCGGCTTTTCTATATGGCTGTTGAGAATAGCAGTGGCGCTGTTTTTGGTGATGCGGTACTGGCACACCCTTAAAGGCATAGACGTGCACGCAATATCGTTGGAAATATTGTGTATATGTGTATATTGTATTTTCGGAATATTGCTCCTGGCAGGAGGCATTCGAAAAGGAGCTTCCCTTACGGTGATTTCCGGTTTGTTTATAGCATTGTTTTCCATCTATTTTGCATATACTAATTTCAATGGCAACTGGTTGAATGAGAATATGTTGTTATTTATTTTCCCGTTTTCTGCCGGTGTGTATTTTCTGGCAAATGGTAATAAATAAACTTGATTGACATGAAAAAAATTTCTATTAATAATTTGCTGCATCGCTTGGCCGGTATAAGCGATTATTGGTCGTGTGCATTTTTGTATATGATTATTGTAATGATAATCAAACTAATAGAATGGAAAGGCATGCCTGTAACCGAAGGGGTTGGCATGGGCAATATTTTGATAAGGGCACTTACTTATAATTTGATAGTGGTTTCGTGGATAATAATAGCAGGTGCGGTCATACATGCCTTGTTAAAAAAAATATTGCCGCGTGGTGTTTGGATTATATCGGTGATATGGTTCTCTTTGTTGGTGCTCATGGAGATAGGTTTGGCCATATATGCAGCCCACAACGGTTATATGCTGGACAGTGAATTGTGGGTAAGGCCCTTAAAAGAAACGGTAATGTCAATAGTGGGAGCTGTAGGAATAACAATGCCTATAGCGGGCATAATAGGGGTAATACTGGGCATGGGTTTTTTCAGCACTGTCCTGATGCGACATAAAGCTATGGTATTGAGCGTGTTGCCAATATCTCTGATATTTGCTTTATTATCACTGATATTCATGCCAAGTCATTTAATAGAATACAAGGCTTTTTCTTATATTAATAGCCGCACTCAATTTTTTACGGCGGAATCGGTGAAATATTTTAAAAATTTATTACAGAACGGTAAAATAGAAGAAGGCAGTTACCAAATGGAGTCGGATGAAAAGCTGCTTGCTGATTTTTTGAGTTATCATCCGCAATGGCGTGTAGATGATATCAATTATCCGTTGGAGCGTGACGACAACACGCCGGATGTGCTTTCCCCTTATTTTAAACCGGCTGCGGGAAAGGTGGATGTGGTATTGTTGTTGGTGGAATCTTTAGGCAATGAATTTATGGGTACTGGAATAATGCCTTTTACGGATTCGTTGGCCGGAAGCGGCTTGTATTGGAGCAATTGTTTGTCAACAGCCATACGCAGTTATGCCGCTTTGCCCGCACTAACGGGTTCGGTAGGCGGTCCTCGCGGATTCCAATTCGGCACCATGCCCGCATTCAATTCCATGGTGGCCATATTTAACCAAAATGAATATCAAACCAATTATTTTTATGCGGGATATCTTACTTTTGACTGTATCTATGAGTATCTTACAGCCCAGCATGTAAGTTATATGGCTCCTTTTTTCAAACGTTTCAAAAGTAACAAAGAAACGCATTTGGGCAATTATTGGGGTTATTCCGACGGCGTGATGTTGGATAAAACCATAGAAGAGTTACAGCAGCAGACACAACCGCATTTCAGCATGATTACCACCATCACCATGCACGAACCCCTGGATTTGTATGATAAAAATGTTCAGCAGCAATATGATAAAAAGGTAAAAGAGAATAAAAACTTGAACCTTTTCGGGAAAACGGAAAAGTTGTCCGCTGCCGTATATACGGATGATTGTATCCGCAAATGGATGTATCAATACAGTCAATTACCCAATTTTAAGAACACTATTTTCATCATAGTGGGGGATCATTCCTCAGGAACTCAAAAAAACGGTGATAAGTTGAGTTTTCATCATGTTCCGCTGATTATTTGGTCACCCTTGCTCAAACAGGCCCGTCAATTTAAATCTATAGTAACTCACAACGATTTGGCGCCTTCTTTGTGTCAGTTGATGAAAAATACCTATCATTTGTCAACACCTGCCAAAGTGCATTGGCTGGGGGAAGGCTTGGATACTTCATCGGTAATGCACAAACAACGCGATATGCTGATAGTGAGTTATAATCGTGAAATTAGAGAATTGGTGACCGGAGAATATTATTATCAAACCGCCAATCAGTGGGAAAAAGAACAAGTATATAAAATAGAGGATGATTTGGGGCTTACGCCCGTGGATAATCCCGCCTTGTTACAACAATGCGGAAAAAAACTGGATGTGTATAAATATATTTACAAATATACCTATTATAATAACAAACTTACCGCGCATCCTCTCTATCCCCAAGAAATATATACCAATATAATCACCTATAAGCGGGCCTCCGACTTGCATTACCAAACACCGGATTACAAACCGAGTGAAAAAGGGGATAAAATTTTTGAATTGTTTCCGGAAACGTCTTTGCCTCAGTCTGTTACTTGTAAAAAAGTAAAACTCACCCTCATAGCCGATGTGTTGGTGCATGATTCGTTGTTTCAGGATCATTATCCGTTTTTGATATTTGATTTTAAAGGTGCTGAAGAAGTGTGGGAGTGTGACTATATCACCAAATTTTTAAATTCGGAAGTAATACAGAAAGACAGCACTTATCATTTGGAAGTATCCAAATATTTTACGCTGGCTGAAGATAAAAATAATCTGTGTTCCGTTTGTTTGCTTTCACCCGGACACGATTCCCACTGGGTGCCCAATACACGTGTGACTGTTAAAAATGCACTCTTAAAAGTAGATTATGCAAAATAGGAACGGCATATTTTTTTTATTAATGATTCTCGGTATGGGAATGTTTTTCTCCTGTCGGCATCAGAAGTGTCTGAAAGAGTCGTCTTTTGAATATCCCGATGGTAAAATATGGGCGCATCAGGTAAACGATACCTTAACGGCTCAAAAAAAATCCGCCTATTTTGACGGAATGGAGCTGGATTTAAATTTCAGCAGCTATCAAAACCGGCTGTTTGTAGGACATGAATTGTATGACAGCGTTAATATGCTTACCTTTGAGGCATGGATGGCTGCCATACCACATCCTCAAGAGCATTGGTATTGGATAGATATGAAAAATTTAACTGTCAGCAATGCCGATTCAATAGCGGATATAATATTAAAAGTATCGGAAGAATATGGAATAAAACACAGGTTGATGGTGGAAAATAAAAATGAAGAGGCACTTAAAAAGTTAAAAGAAAAAGGTCTGTATGTGATATTGTGGGTGGATAACATTTTTTATTCCTACCGGTCTGAGAGTAAATGGCGAAAGTTGACCCGAAGACAAATCAATTATCTGCATCCCGATGCTTTAAGTTGTGAATACAGCATGTTTCCCTTGTTAACACAATCGTTTCCGGACCAAAACATACATTTTTGGCATACTCCCGCGCCTTATAACGATACCAATGTGGCTCAAACACAAATCCTTTGCAGGGATACTTCGGTGAAAGTGGTATTGGTGGATTATGATTATCCTGTAGAGTATTAGAGTATCCCAATCACTGACGGATAAACCAAGTAAGAGAGTATTATTTTTCAAAAACTTGTGCAAAGAAGGGGTTGTGTTTGGCTACATCAGCGAAATTTTCCCAGTGATTGGAAAAACATTCGGGGCACCAATGTCCTCCCTCAAGAATTAAGTTGGGTGATGCTTCAAAAAGGTGCTCATTGTGACACTTCCATACGAGTTTTTGAGATGGATTTCCCGTGTAATTTTCAGAAATAAGTTGTCCACCGCGGAAAACAGCGGCAGTTTGTAATTCTGCTGTCGTCAGTTGCGATAAAGGTTTCGTTTCATCATATCCATGACGGATATATGTTGATTCGTTTAAACCGGCAGGGTCCGATAAATTCCAATCTTTCCATTGTGGAATAGCTCGCCATTGCTCCATACTGCCATAGTAAGCATGAATACGTGCTTCATCACGGTGTTGAATCCAATATTGTGTACCATACGTTTTTTTATGTGCCAGTAGATAAAGTGTAGCCTTAAGGATAAAAGCAGGAACAAGTTTCGTTAATCGGAAAATTTTAGGCAGCCCATCGCTCATTTGTTGAAAATAATCGTCTAACGGAATGTTCGCGCGAAAATGCAGATAGTTTTCCAAAATGTCGGCATCAAGGTAGTAATGCCCATGGAAATTTTTCAGTGCGAACCATTTGGCATTGAAAATTTTTTCCGGACGAGGGCAGTGAACGGCTTTCAATACACGTTTTTCAAATTCATAATTGGTCATGCGGTATTGCGAACCGCTACTAATGTTATAGAAATGATTCCAAAAAGTATCGGGTACATCATCACGGCACACTCGCTCCAATAGACGGCCGGAATCTTCCACCGTAGCCCATTCCAGTACACCCCGAATGGGAACATGGAACATGATAGGGTCAAAGTTTTTGAGTATGGCAGGATAAAGAATGCCGGATTGTCTAAGACTTACCCAATGTTGAAGCCCTGAATCGGCAAAAATGCGTTCAGCGGCAATTTTACTAACGGCATAATTATCAAATACACTAGCGAAAACAGGATCTCCGCAGCGTCCCCAATGTATAGGTTCGTTTCGGTCGGATGTTTCTGCAACCGATCCGATGTATACCACTCGTATTTCATCGCGGTTGGGTTGTGAAAGAACAGCTTTTACAATGTGTTTTGCTGCTGTTATATTCACATGGAGCGTTTCTTCCGGATGATAATCGGCTTTGGGAGATACCATTCCTCCCACGTGTAGCACATAATCTGCTCCGGTTACGCCTCTCAATACGTCTTCGTATTTAAGAAGGTTGCCCCACACTACATTGAGTTTGTTTATTAATGGAGCCAGTTTTCGTTGATTTTTGCGACTTGGTCTCGCCAAAATAGTAATATCATATTTATCAGAATAGTGCAGCAATTCGAGAAGACCTGCCCAACCCATTGTTCCGGTAGCACCGGTTAAAAAAACTCGTTTTTTCATTTTTTTGGGGTAAAAATCAGATTGCAAAATTACAATTATTTTGTTAATATACTAAACGTATATTATCGCACCAAACCACATTACCAGGGCATCCTATAAAAGGTTCCTGACATCCCGCGGATATCTGCAATATGATATGTGTAGGCGTTACATTTTCTTTATAAGCTATCTCTTGCACCGGAACCATTTTCCCTTTTGAATTACGAGCCATGAAATGATTTTTAGATAATTTTTCCCAAGACTTAAAATCTGGTGAATTAGTAATATCTCCATAACGTACAGGCAGACGATGATTGTTTTTCCAATTGGGAATGCTTTTTGTAATATGCTCCGAGGCTGTTCCAACACGATAGGCATAAATATTTCCGTTTGCATCTTCCCAACGGTGTTGCAGCAATAGTATAATTTCACCTGCATCTTGTCCTTTTACCTTCGCAACTTTAGTGGAACCTGTAGCACGAACCATTTCCTTATCTTGTTGTATAATAGCTTTATAGTCAAGCATCAGTGCAGTAGGACGCTTTTGGAAAGGAATACCCATGTCAATGGCTTTCATCGGTACTTTGCAACCTTCTAAGGTTATAGGGTCAAGAAGTTGACCTGTAAATAGACTACCCGTAGCGAGGGCTTTGAGGTCAATTCCAACAGCCGTTACTGTTTGTAACGTGGTTTCCAACCGGCAACAATAGCCATTACCACGTTTTTCAGGTGTAACGGAAACAGCCGCTTTTTCCACTCCGCAAACTTTGGCATAAGCATTGCTTGAACACCATGGCGATCCGTCTTTTTCGTATGGATATGGCTTGTTTTCTTTAATAGTATCGTTTTTAGCAACTATATATAATGTGCGAGTATTACCACCCAATAAGAAAGATTCTTTAATGTATCGTACTGTCCATGAATCCATTTGCCCATAAGGAAGATATTCAATGGTTTCTTGTGCAGATAGATGTAAGGTGATAATGATGAATAATCCGAATAATCCAGATGGAGTAATATTATTGAATATCATTGTTTTAATAAAAATATTTGCAAGATTTTTGTGAGAGAATATCGCATTTTATTATTGATAAAAATATTTTGTAAAAGAATATGAAAAAATAATCTATCATCTATACATATTCTTAACTTTAACATTTTTTAGCCTCTGTTTTGACAATAAGCGATTTTATTGATAATAAAAATGCCCGATTAATCGGGCATTTTGTCATTCAGAGCGGAAAACGAGACTCGAACTCGCGACCCTAACCTTGGCAAGGTTATGCTCTACCAACTGAGCTACTTCCGCATTTAGTACCTCGGGCGGGACTTGAACCCGCACGAACGCAATGTTCAAGGGATTTTAAGTCCCTCGTGTCTACCAATTCCACCACCAAGGCGCCTTTGAGCGGAAAACGAGACTCGAACTCGCGACCCTAACCTTGGCAAGGTTATGCTCTACCAACTGAGCTACTTCCGCATTTTTTCGGATTGCAAAGGTATAATTTTTTTTTATACCATGTCCCCATTTGGATGTTTTTTTCTTCAATTACTTATGTAATAAACTGTGATACAAATATTTAAAAATGCATTTGCAAAATCCGGGAATATGTTAACAATGCGTTATTCAAAACTGATATCAATGACAGGTGTCACCTTTACACCGTCATATTGGGTTTCCACGCCCATTTTGTAGGTGGTGATAAAAAGCACGTTGCCGTTTTCATCGTATTTGACGGAGTTGCCGTTGAGCAGACCGTTATTATAGTTATATTCCGCCATTTTGGATGCATTTTCCCAATAATATATAACTTTGCCGTCCAACAAATTGTTGAAGTAACGTTCTTCTATTTTCAATCGTCCGTTCGGATAATAGGTTTTCCACACACCTTCTTTTTTGCCGTCTGCATATTTTCCTTCTATGCGGGTGCTGTCGTTGATATAATACCATTTTCCTGTTTCATAGCCTGCATCGTAGTTTCCGCATTCTATGGTATCACCTTGGGCGGATAAGGAAAACGACAGTCCGTTCAAATCACCGTCATCATATTCTTCCAGTGCCAAAACCGAGCCCGAGGGGTAGTACCACCACCATTGTCCGTCTTTTTGTCCTTTGGAGGTATAGGTGCCTTCTATTTCGGTTTTGCCGTCTTCATAATAATAGTGCCATTCTCCGGCAGGCTTGCCGTTAATATATTTTCCTTTGGCTTTGATGGCTCCGGATTCGTAGTATTCCTTCCACGGTCCTTGTTTTTTCCCGTTGTCATCCACTATACCTTCACCCAATTTGATGCCGTTATGGAAAATATAGCTTTTTATCACATTGCCCGTGCTGTCGTATTCGCGCCGAACACCTTCGGGAACTCCTTTGAAATAGTGTGCTATGGTATGTATTTTCCCGTTCGGATGATAATCCACTTTGCGGTCCAGATGCATGGTTTCGGTGGCGTTTTCTATTAATATGTCGTTTTCATATTTTTCTATATATTGAAAATATCCGTTGGCATCGTAATATTTGAAATAGCCGTGTTTTTTTCCGTTGAGATACACACCTTCCGCCAATAATATTCCTTGCGGACTAAATTGTTTCCATATTCCGTTTTTATTGCCGGCGGCATTGTATCTGTTGATATATTCACGTTTGATGACATTGCCGTTTTCATAATGCAGCACCGTGTGAATATTTCCCAATGTATCCATCATGCGTGCCCATCCGTGTTCCACACCGCCTTCATAGGGAATTATTCCCACAATGTGCCCTTGATAGTCCTTATGGTACACATTTCCGATAATGGTATCTTGGTGATAGTTGTATTCTTCTATATAAGAAGTGGTATAAATACGGGTCAGCCCTTGATGAAGGCTATTGCTATAGGTGATTTCCGATTGCAGATTTCCTTTTTCATCATAAAATTTCCAAACGCTGTCCAGCAGCATATCTTTGCGGTTGCCTTCGGAACGCAACACGCCGTTAGGATAATAGGATTTCCAATAGCCGTCAGGCTTGCCGTTGCGCATATAGCCTTCACTGGAAAGCGTTCCGTCTTGATAATAAAATTTCTGCGGCACACTGTCAGATTGAGCCACAATCAAAGTTATTTGGAATATGCAGGCAATAATTATTGCTATTCTTTTCATTTAATACTATTATTTGCTTGCAAAGATAACATTTTTTTACAACTCTGTTTGCCGGCATCTGCAGCTCACCTTTTAATAGAAAAAAAGAAGGAGAACAACCGGTTGAAATCCCGGACAAGAAGCCGGGTAGAACATATATTTGGTTTTATGGAATGTGTTATGAACAAGTTATTTGTTCGTACTATAGGGATAGCAAGGGCAAAATCGGTAACAAGAATGAACAATTTGATTTATAACATGTGTCGCTACGAACAAATAGTACGTTTAAAACTTTTTTAATCATAAGCATTATGAGTATAACTTATTGACATATAATATAATAAAAAAATAGAAGGAAGGAGGATTTGTATTAAAATTTTGATTAACTTTGCAAATTGAAGAATAACCCTTTTGTTGTGGTTTGTATAGTTCTAATGTGACCTCGGTTGTCCAAAACTGCGATGAAAGGAAAAATCAGTAAAAATTAGAGGTTGCCAATAGACATAACCAAAATTATTGAAGATGATGAAACAGTTCATTGGGATTGGATTTTTGTGTCTTAACATAAGCATATCTTTAGAGGTTTCCGCTCAAAGCAAGGGCAAAACTATCGTATCAAAAGATACGCAAAAATATCGTCTGATAGATGCCAACAAGTATGGTAAAACTTATTTGTACAATGAAGAAATCAGGGTGAGCGATTATAGTTTCTTTTTGTATATGGCAGGAAAAGAATACGGGAAGGATTCTGATAAGTATAAGGTTTTGATTCCCGATACGGCATTGTTTTTGTCAGAGTATCATTTTTGCTTTGCATATATGGAAAAATGTCCCGATTATATAAATCAATTGCAATCTATGTTACCTATGATAGGTATATCTTATAGCCAGGCTGAGGCATATTGTAAATGGAAAGAAAGCATGCACAAACCGAATAAAAAATATACTTTTGTGTATTCCATACCTGCTGAAAAAGATTATGAATCGGCGGTAAAATATGCAACAATCACTCAAAGAAAGGCACTTTCCTCTTTGCAACAAACCAAAAGCGGACGTCATATTTACGGTTTGACAGACAATGTTGCTGAATATTTGTCCGGCGGTGATATGATAATAGACGGAGGCAATAATGTAACGTTGCAATTTAAAAGCATCCTCTCGGCAACAGAACCTATAGGTTTTCGTTTGAAAGTGGAAAAAATAAAGAACAGATAATACAAGAGAATAGAAATTCTCTTTATTTTTTAAACACCAGCCTCAAGGCAGGTGTTTTGTTTATTCGTTTTTATAAGCGTTCAAAATAAATTTATGCAAAGGGCAGGTAAGAACAAGCAATATTAAAAAAAAATGGTATTTTTGCAATTTGGCATAAAGCAGTCCAAATAAAAGAGATTATCTTTTTCAGTGTAAAAGCAAAAAAAACAGAAAATGAAGAACACCTTAGCTTTAGTGGGCAGACCCAACACAGGCAAGTCTACTTTGTTTAACCGTTTAACGCAATCGAGAGCGGCAATAGTGGATGCCACTTCAGGTGTTACAAGGGATAGAAATTACGGCAAGGCATATTGGAACGGAATAGAGTTTTCGGTGATAGATACCGGAGGATATGTATTGAATTCCGATGATATTTATGAGGTTGAAATATGCAAACAAGTGAATTTGGCGATAGACGAAGCCGATGTCATCTTGTTTCTATTGGACGGCAGAGAAGGTCTTACCGTTTTGGATGATGAAATAGCCCAATTGTTGCGTCCGTGTAACAAACCTGTATTTGTAGTAGTCAACAAAATAGATTCGCCTGCTAATTATTCCGACCAAATGGAGTTTTATAGTCTGGGTGTGGAAAAATTATATGCCATATCAGCCATTTCCGGCAGCGGAACAGGCGATTTGTTGGATGATGTGGTGAAATATTTTTCGGCGGAAGAAGAACAATTGGAAGAAGATTTGCCCAAAATTACCGTCATAGGCAGGCCCAATGTGGGAAAATCGTCCATAGTGAATGCTTTTTTGGGCAAAGAGCGCAATATAGTCACACCGTTGGCGGGTACTACTCGCGATTCCATCTATTCCCGTTACAAAGGTTTTGGTTTTGATTTTTATTTGGTGGATACTGCAGGATTGAGAAAAAAGAAAAATGTGGAAGAAGATCTGGAGTTTTATTCCGTAATGCGAACCATCAGGGCTATAGAGCACAGCGATGTGTGCATAGCAATGATAGATGCCGCCAATGGTTTCGAAGCGCAGGATTTGAATATCATTTCA
This sequence comes from Bacteroidales bacterium, assembly GCA_017616775.1. Taxonomy (GTDB): domain Bacteria; phylum Bacteroidota; class Bacteroidia; order Bacteroidales; family WCHB1-69; genus UBA1205. The sequence goes on along the minus strand of JAFZXM010000016.1, from coordinate 65,990 downwards.
TTGGCGCAACGCAATAAAAAAGGTTTGGTGTTGGTGGTAAATAAATGGGATTTGGTGGAAAAAGATGCCAACACTCATTTACAATATGAAGAAATTATCAGAAAAAAAATGGCACCCGATAACGATGTGCCCATCATCTTCACCTCTGTTATCAATAAGCAAAGAATATTCAAAGTGTTGGAAACGGCTATAGCCGTATATAAAAATTGCAATAGAAAAATACCCACGTCGCAGCTTAACGATGTGATGTTGGATATTATCTCATATAATCCTCCACCCATTCAAAAAGACAAGGTGGTGCGTATAAAATATGTAACGCAATTACCCACTTCCACGCCGAGTTTTGCATTTTTCTGTAATCTGCCGCAATATGTCAGAGAATCTTATCAACGTTTTTTGGAAAACAAAATTCGTGAAAACTGGGATTTCTCAGGTGCTCCTATGGAGATATATTTTAGAAAGAAATAAAATGAAGCGAGTATATTTTATAGTAAATCCTCATTCAGGAAAGGGTAAATACAAACAATTGGAAGATAAGGTAGGGCAATATTTGGACAATACCAAATTTCAACATACCATTTTCTACACCCGACATAGAGGACATGCTGTAGAATTAGTTTCACAAGCGGTGCAAGAAGGTGCCGATATAGTTGTTGCCGTCGGTGGAGACGGAACTATCAACGAAGTGGCAAGGGCATTGGTAAACACATCTGTGATAATGGCCATTGTTCCTGTGGGAAGCGGCAATGGCTTGGCTCATCACTTGCATATACCGGTCTCATTAAAAAAATCCATATACATCATCAATCAAACACATGTGGAGACGATTGATACGCTATCGGTAAACAATCATATATGTGTGAGCATGGCGGGAATAGGGTTTGATGCAATAGTGGCGGAGCAATTTGACCATACTCACAAACGTGGTTTTTTGTCGTATTTAAAATTTATATTGAAAACATATTTTGTTTTTAAGCCGCATCATTATATTATGCAATCGCCTCAAATAGGAAGCAAAGAAGTGAAAGTGTTGATGATAAGCATTGCCAATTCTTCCCAATGGGGCTACAATGTTAAAATATCCGCTAAAGCTTCTTTGCAAGACGGCAAAGCCGATATATGTGCGGTTAAAAAACCGCCTTTTCTCACTTTGTTGGGCAGAGTGTGCCTTCTTTTGGCAGGGCAACTGGACAAACTCAAGTGGGCAGAACAAATTTATAAAGTGCAGGAGTGCGTGTTGTATGAAAAAAACAAAGCATTGCAATCGTGTCATATTGATGGTGACCCCATTGAAAGACAAGAAACAATACACGTAAAAGTACTTCCTGACAGTTTGCATATAATAACACCGAGAATAATTTAACCGATAAAACTAATAATATGAAATTAAAATTAAACAAACCGCTCGTTTTTTTTGATATAGAATCCACGGGATTAAACATAGGAACAGATAAAATAGTGCAGATATGTTTTTATAAAGTCATGCCGGACGGCAGTGATAAAACTTATACCACCCTTATCAATCCCGAAATGCACATTCCGGAACAAGTATCTGAAATACACGGCATATATGACAAAGATGTAAAAGATGCCCCCACTTTCAAGCAGGTGGCATACACCATAGCCGAATTTATAAAGGGTTGTGATTTGGCGGGATATAATATACTCAAATATGATTTGCCTTTGTTGGTGGAAGAGTTCTTGAGGATAGATTATGATTTGGATCTTCGGGGAGTAAGGATGGTGGATGTGCAAAATATATTTCACAAAATGGAACCGCGCACACTCAGAGCCGCCCATCGTTTCTATTGTGGTTGTGATATTGAAAATGCACATAGTGCGGATGCGGATACCATGGCAACCTATAGGGTGCTGGAAGCGCAAATAGAAAAATACGACGGTGTGTTGTCTTGGGACGATAAAGAACGCGAAGCGGGCATTTGTCCTGTCAAAAACGATGTGGCCGCCTTGGCCGCCTATTCCGCAATAGGGCGGAATGTGGATTTTGCAGGTCATATAGTATTCAACGATAAGGATGTGGAGGTGCTGAATTTCGGCAAACACAAAGGCAAATCGGTAAGGGAAGTGTTTAACATGGAACCTTCTTATTACGATTGGATGATGAAATCCGATTTTCCTTTGTATACCAAGAAAATAATCACGAGAATATACACCGATGAAAAGTTGAAAAAATTGAATAGTCGTTAAAATCAATAGTTATGCCGACTGATGATTTGAATCAAAATCCGGAAGAATTAATCCCCGTGCCTTCAGAAGCTGCTTCCTCAGAGGAAGGCGGTGATGAAATGTATGAGCATTTCCATTTGGTGGCGGATAAGGGACAGACTATTCTGCGCATAGATAAATACCTGAACGGTATGTTGGCGCACACATCCCGTAATAAAATCAAACAGGCTTCCATGGCTGGAAACATATTGGTAAACGGGGTGCCGGTAAAGCAGAATTATAAAGTAAAGCCTTTTGACGAGATATCCATAGTATTGTCGTATCCGCCCAGAGAAATAGAGATTATTCCGGAAGACATACCGTTGAACATAGTGTATGAAGACGATGATGTATTGCTTATCAATAAAGAAGCCGGTATGGTGGTGCATCCTGCGTACGGTAATTATACAGGCACATTAGTCAACGCTATTACTTATCATTTAAACCATTCCACCGAAAAAGTGGAGATAGGGCCCTATTTGGTGCATAGAATAGATAAAAACACATCGGGAATAATTATAGTGGCCAAAAATGAATTTGCTCAAGCCAAATTGGCGGCACAATTTTTCGAGCACAGTGTCACCCGCCGGTATCAAGCTTTGGTATGGGGCGATTTTGCCGAAGATGAAGGCACCATAGTGGGGAATGTGGGCAGAAGCATCAAAGACAGAAAATGTATGGATGTGTTTCCCGACGGAAGTTACGGCAAACATGCCGTTACGCATTGGAAAGTGTTGGAGAGGTTCGGTTATGTAAGCCTTGTGGAATGTACTTTGGAAACAGGGCGTACACATCAGATAAGGGTACACATGCGTCATATCGGTCATCCTTTGTTTAACGACAGCACATATGGCGGGGATAAAATTCTTAAAGGAACCACCTTTACCAAATACAAGCAATTTGTGCAAAATTGTTTTTCCATCATGCCTCGCCATGCTTTGCATGCCAAATGTTTGGGATTTGTGCATCCTTCCACGAGCAAGGAAATGTTTTTTGATTCCGAGTTGCCTGAAGATATGGCAACGGTGTTGGAAAAATGGCGCAATTATGCCGCATACAAAGCTTATGAAGAGCCCACGGAAACAATATATGATATTTCCAATAGAGAACGAAAAAATTTAGACGAAAAATAATTTTGACAACAATCAAAAAATAAAAGTAGAAAAATTAGTATATTTGCAAATTAAAATACAATAGATACAACATAAAAATATTAACTTATGTATATAGAATTTCAAAAACATTTACAGAAGGAATTAGCTCAAATAGAAGCTGATGGATTGTATAAAAAAGAACGTATTATAGAAAGTGCACAAGGTGCCGAAATTATGGTAAAAGGCAAAAAATGCTTGAATTTTTGTGCTAACAATTATTTGGGTTTGGCCGATAATCCCCAGTTGATAGAAGCCGCCAAAAAAGGCATGGACGCTCGGGGATTCGGTATGGCATCGGTGCGGTTTATATGCGGATGCCAAGATTTGCATAAGCAATTGGAGGCTAAAATTGCTGAATTTTTCGGCACGGAAGATACTATCTTGTATGCAGCATGTTTTGATGCCAACGGCGGTGTGTTTGAACCGCTATTAGGTCCTGAAGACGCTATTATTTCAGATGCTTTGAATCACGCATCCATCATAGATGGCGTTCGTTTGTGCAAGGCACAACGTTTCCGTTATGCCAATGCCGATATGGCTGATTTGGAAAAACAACTTCAAGATGCCCAATCATGCCGTTTCCGTTTGATAGTTACCGACGGTGTGTTTTCTATGGACGGTAACGTATGTCCTTTGGATAAAATATATGAATTGGCTCAAAAATATAATGCGATGGTAATGGTTGACGAAAGTCATTCCGCAGGAGTGGTAGGCCGCACAGGCAGAGGTGTTACCGAACATTATAATTTAAGAGGCAAAGTGGAAATTCTTACCGGCACCCTCGGCAAAGCCTTTGGCGGTGCTATGGGTGGTTTTACCACGGGCAGAAAAGAAATTATAGATATGTTACGCCAACGTTCACGTCCGTATTTATTCTCCAATTCAATGGCACCGGGTTTGGTGGCAGCAGGAATACGCATGTTTGAGATGATGTCGGAAACCAACGATTTGCAAGACAAGCTTCATGCCAACACAGCTTATTTCATCAAAAAGATGGAAGAAGCCGGTTTTGATTGCAAGCCCTCTCAATCGGCAATATGCGCTGTTATGCTTTACGATGCTCCGCTTTCACAAAAGTTCGCCGCCAAATTACAGGAAGAAGGCATATTCGTAACGGGTTTCTATTATCCCGTAGTTCCTAAAGGACAAGCCAGAATACGTGTACAAGTGTCGGCAGCTCACGAAAAGGAACATTTGGACAAATGTATTAGCGCATTTGTAAAAATAGGTAAAGAATTGGGTATTTTAAAATAAAATATTCAGCCTGAATCAAGACAAAAGGGGGATTTCCATACGGAATACCCCTATTGTTTTATTTTGTTTGTCAATTCAAAAAGTGATAAAAATGATATCTTTGCAAAAATATAATTCTATGAGAACATTGTTTTCCATTTGCTTTTCATGCATCGCATTTTATAGTGTGTCAGCACAAAATATACACTCTATGAGAGAGATAATCCAAACAATGGATGATTCAAAAATCACCTATTCGCTGCAAACGGGAAATCCGTCTCCTACCGATTACTCGGAATTGGTACTAACAAACGATTTCTATCAAACAGAAATTGACGGTTCAACACATGCCGTAACACGATACGAGCCCAACGACAGTGCGATGTTCTATATGGAACAAGCGGAATCGTTTTTCGAAAAAAATGATTTTAATCAGGCACGCAACTATTATATGAAAACCTTAAAGGTGTTTCCCTCCTATTATAAGGTATGGGTATATATAGGTGATACCTATTATCATCAAAACAGTTATTCAGACGCACTCTCTTGGTATCAAAAGGCCATAGATTCCAATTATTTGGATTATCTGGCCCATTGGGCATGTGCAAATGCATATGTTCATTTGGGACAGCCAGACAAGGCTTTGAAAGAAATTACAATTGCCAAGGTGTTAAACCGCAACAATCCCCGTTTGACCACCCAATTGATAAGAATTTATGGTTTGAACAAAAAAAATTATACCGATTGGTATTTCACACCGATATATGACCTCTCTGAAGATTACGATACAGAAAGTGATGAGGAAACGGTAAGGATAGTATATAAGGACTATTGGATGACATATGCTATGGCCAAAGCTGTATGGAAATATGAACCGGGTTATGCAGATGCAATGGGCAATAATATCTTATTGGGAGAAAAAGAGGCTGTTGCCGCATATATGCAACTGGCTTTTTCCAATAAGGCTGCCAAAAAGGAAATAGCAACAAAAGTGATGAAGTTGGCATTGAATAACCATTGTTTTGAATCCTATGTCATTTACGAAGCTTTGCTTCCGTCTATGCCGCAAACGGCCATGTTTATAGACAAAGACGGAATAGAATCGCTGGTTTCCTATATATTGGATGTGCGGAGTAAAATAAAAAAATAAGCGTTATAAAGAATGAAAAAAATACTGAAAGGAACGGGTGTGGCGTTGGTCACTCCTTTTAAGAATGATAAAAGCATAGATTTTGAAGCTATCGGCCGCATGGTGAACCATGTGATAGCCGGAGGCGTGGATTATATAGTAGCATTGGGTACTACAGGAGAAACGCCCACTTTATCATTTGCCGAACGCAAACAAATATTGGATACCATCATAGAATGTACGGCTTTGAGAGTGCCGATAGTGGTGGGAATAGGCACCAACAATCCATTGGAAGTAAACGAGCAAATACATTATTTTGACTTGTCAAAAGTATCGGCTATATTATCGGTGGCCCCTTATTACAACAAGCCGCAGCAAAGAGGATTGATAGGCCATTACCAATGTATAGCCTCCCATAGCTCTTTACCTATTATATTGTATAATGTGCCCGGCCGTGCAGGTGTGAACATCGCCGCCGACACCACCTTGGAAATAGCCCGGACCATACCCAATGTGATAGGTATTAAAGAAGCATCCGGCAATATGTTCCAAATTATGCATATCTTGCATAACAGACCGGAAGATTTTTTAGTCATATCCGGAGACGATATGCTGACCCTGCCGCTTTTGGCTTGCGGGGCAGATGGCGTGATAAGCGTTATTGCCAATGCCTTTCCCAATGAATTTTCAGCTATGGTGCATGCAGGCATCAACGGCAGGTTTGATGAGGCTAAAAACATACATTTTCAATTAATGGATTTGATGAAAGCTTGTTTTATGGACGGAAGCCCTTCGGGAATAAAATATATGCTGTATCAAAAGGGGCTTATCAATAAAGACGTGCGTTTGCCTTTGGTTGAAATTTCTAAAGAGACAGAACAATATATACAAAATTTGCTTGCCCGATGAAAGTAACTTATGATGTTTTGCTGAATCTTATTAATCAAAAAAAGTATCAACCCCTCATTTTATTGCAAGGGGAGGAGCCTTATTATGTAGACAAGCTCACGCACCTGATACAAGACACGTTTTTTGAAGACGAGGCAATGCGGGATTTTAATTTTAATTTGTTTTACGGGCTTGATACCACGCCGCAAGCTGTTGCCGCCGCCGCCCGCCAATATCCCATGATGGCTCCGTTGCGCTTGGTGATAGTGCGGGAAGCGCAACATCTGAAAAAAATAGAAGACTTGAGTGCCTATGCAAAAAGTCCGCAACCGCAAACAGTATTGGTGTTGTCGTTTATGGAAGGTGAAAAATTAAACGGAAAAACATCATTGAGCAGGCAAATACAAGAAAACGGATTGTTTTTTGATTCTCCCAAAATATATGAAAACAAAATGGCGGAACATGTTAAACGCATGGCTGATGAAAAAAATTTAATTATCCATGAAAGGGAGGCTCAATTATTAATTGCAAATGTGGGAGATTTAACCCGTATAAGCAATGAATTGAATAAAATAAGCGCTTTAACTCCGAAGGGACAATGCCAGGAGCTGACAAAAGAGTTGATAGAAAAGCATATAGGAATAAGCAGGGAGTTTAATATATATGAACTCCAAACAGCCGTTCTGTCCCGAAATTACGATAAAGCTTATGCTATTTGCGAATATTATGTCAATAATCCGCATAAATGTTTGCCCGGTTATTTTAATATTCTTCATGCGGCATTTTTCCAATTGATGAAATGTTATTATTCCGCGGATAAAAGTGAAATGTATCTTAAGTCAATAGGAGTGCATTGGAAAGAATACGGATTCTATTCCAACAGCAGATATTCCATTAACGGCATACGGAATATTTTGCACCTGATAAATCAGTATTCCGTAGATGACAAAGGAGGCAGAGGTTATACCACAGACAGGCCGCAATTGTTAAAAGAGCTTGTGGTTAAAATATTGCACTCCTGAACACATTCTGTATAACTGTTAAAAAAGCCGTTTATCCGTTACAAAATCAGGCACGACATGTTATCAGAAACATTATTTCCTTTTTTGACGGAGAGAATGGGATATAAATTTTTATAAAAAAAGGGAGAAATTGTGTTCATAATAAAAAAAATAGTATTTTTGCAAAATATTCTTAATTAAGGAAAATAGAAATGAACTATATAGTTGTAACAGGCGCTGCCGGATTTATAGGAAGTTGCTTATTGCAAAAGTTGTATGATTCAGGTTACCATAATTTGGTAGCGGTAGATGATTTTTCAAAAATAGAAAAAAAGTGCAATATAGAGCATAAGACATATGCCGAAAAGGTTAGTCGCACCGAATTTTTTTCATGGTTGGAAGCCAATCATGATATGGTCGGTTTTGTGCTTCATATCGGTGCCCGCACCGATACTACCGAGCAAAATTGGGAGTTGTTGGACGAGTTGAATCTCAGTTACACGCAGCAAATATGGGAAAATTGTTGTTTATATAATCTTCCTCTTATATATGCTTCATCTGCAGCCACATACGGTATGGGAGAGCATGGTTTTGAAGACAGCCATCGTATAGTGGATATGTTACAACCACTTAATTTGTATGGAATATCCAAAAATGAATTCGACAAATGGGCATTGGAGCAGGAAGAGGAGCCTCCGTTTTGGGCGGGATTAAAGTTTTTCAATGTTTATGGTCCCAATGAATATCACAAAAAAAGAATGGCCTCGGTGGTGTTGCATGCTTTTGAGGAGATAAACAGCAGTGGTAAGATGCAATTGTTCCGTTCGCACCGTCCCGATGTGGCAGACGGTGAACAATCCCGCGATTTTGTCTATGTGAAAGATGTTTTGTCGGTAATATTGTTCCTTATGGAAAATCGTCCGGAATCGGGTTTGTATAATGTGGGAACAGGGCAGGCCCGCTCGTTTTTGGATTTGGCAAAAGCAACTTTTGCCGCTATGGGAAAAGCCGAAAATATAGAATTTATAGATACCCCGTTGGATATTAGGGACAAATATCAATATTTTACGCAAGCCGAAATGGAAAAATTGCGCGATGCGGGATATGATAAACCTTTTACTTCATTGGAAGAGGGTATAAAAGATTATGTTCAAAATTATTTGATAAAACATAGTTGTTACTAAAGAATATTAACAATCAAATATTAAAATAATATGAAAATAAAAAATTTATCAAAAGGAATGTTGTCGTTGGCAATAGTTTTTGCACTGACAGCATTAATTGCAACAAGTTGTAATAAGTATGACAAAATGTCAATTTTAGGCTCTTGGGAAGTGGATATAAAAGCAGCTAAAGGTTTGGCTGTGGATTCTTGTAAAGAAATACTCACTTTCGATTCGGGAAGCAAACAGTTGTTTACTCAAAATTATATGTTGCGCAGTGAGGGCAAATATACCCGTTGGACTGTGATAGGCACATTTGAACGCAAGCATAATACCTTGTATTTTTATGATCAAATAAGAGATGATGGTGAAAAAATAGCTGATGTGCAATATAAATACAAAATAGATGGTGACAAGCTGATTTTGAAACATAAAGATTTCGAATCGGAAGGATATACAAAAGGAGAAAAGATTTTTACTAAGAAAACTTCTTTGTAGATTAAAAAAAAGACAGGTTTCAACCTGTCTTTTTTATAGTATTAATAATTAAACGGTCGGTATTATGTTTACAGAACAAGATTATGCGGCAATAAAGGCTCATCAAATAGATACAACATCGCTCAACAATCAATGCAGTATGGTGTTGTGCGATTGTCCAAGAGTAAAATTAGTGTCTCCCATATTTCCCTATGACGGTTTGTATGTAGTCAATGAATCAAGTATAAAGCGGATATTGAACGCTTATGCCAAAAACGTCGGGGATAAAAAAATAGTGAAATTTGTACCAGCTTCAGGGGCAGCTACCCGTATGTTCAAAGATATATATGTATATCTTCAAGGTGAAACAGTACCGAAATCGGTGCAGGAGGTAATCGATAATCTGGATAAGTTTGCATTTTATCCTGCTTTGCGACAATGTTTGCAGGACCACGGATTGGATATAGATGCAAAAGAAACGGAGGATAGGAATATTTATAAAAGAATTTTCACCTATCTTTTGGAAAAGGAAGGTCTGAATTATGCTCATTTGCCCAAAGGATTGTTGGAATTTCATGCATATCCGCACCAGGAGGTTCGTACCGCCGTGGAGGAACATTTGGTAGAGGCCGCTTTATATGCAGTGTCAAACGATAAGGTGGCACATGTGCATTTCACCATTTCTCCCGAGCATGAGCAATTGTTTAAAAATTTTGTCGATCAAAAAAAAGAAAAATACGAGCAAATGCTCAATGTTACATATGATATCACCTACTCGTTTCAGCATCCTTCTACCGATACGTTGGCTTTTGATGAGGATAATAAACCTTTTAGAGATGAAAACGGTAATTTGGTATTTCGTCCGGGAGGGCATGGAAGTTTGATAAAAAATCTGAATGATATAGATGCCGATATTATTTTTATCAAAAATATAGACAACGTTACTTTGGATATGTACAAAGGGGATACGGTAAAATATAAAAAAGTATTGTTATCCGTATTGTTGGATTTACAAAAAAGTGTGGCTTTCTGCATGCGTATATTGAATTCAAGCAATCCGTCATTCGAAGCGTTAAAAGCTTGCGAGTTCATGGTTACCCGCAGGTTTTACATAGTATTGCCGCATTATTATTATGAAATGGATAATCCAAACAAAATACAATATCTGTATCGTTTATTGAACAAGCCTATCAGGGTGTGCGGAGTGGTAAAACAGGAAGGCGAACCCGGCGGAGGTCCTTTTTGGACAGAAGATAATAACGGCGTACGCAGTTTGCAAATAGTGGAAACGTCAGAAATGAATTTTGAAGACAGCACTCAACAGTCCGTCATGATGCGTTCTTCCTATTTTAATCCGGTGGATATAGTATGCTCCATCAAAAATTATAAAGGAGAAAAATTCCGCTTGTCGGATTTTGTTGATTATCAAAGATATTTTGTCAGCAGTAAGAGCGTGAACGGAAAAACAATCAAAGCAATAGAAAATCCGGGACTATGGAACGGAGCCATGTCCAATTGGCTGACTGTTTTTGTGGCTACGCCCTTGTCTACGTTTTCACCTGTGAAAACCATTAACGATTTGTTGCGTAAGGAACATTGCAAATAAGAAAATCTTACTCATCCGTTTGGCAAGAGTAAGACTAAGATACGGTTTTTATCGGTTGCCGCAATTTTCTTATTTCCTTTTGATTGAATGATTTATCATCAATATCCTGTTGGTATGGATATCGGATAAAAAATGATACATTTGCAACCGCTAAAAATAGAAAGCAGGAAAGTGAAAAACCAAAAACAAATCAATACAAACCTGTATAAAAACAATGCGGCATATGGTGAAAGTGAAAACAAAGGTCAATAAGCGTTGGGCAAAATTTTGCGGTTGGTTGCTTCGCAAGTTGGGATGGACAAGCATAGGCGGTCCCATGGAAGGTAATAAAGCCATAGTGTTAGGCGTTCCTCATACCTCCATAATGGATTTTCCCATATGTTATTTATTTTATGCCCAATATGGAGTACTTGCCCATATTATGGTAAAAAAAGAATTTTTTGTATGGCCTCTCGGTCCTGTATTGCGTGCTTTCGGGGCTGTGCCGGTTGACCGGCGGAATGCAACAAGTTCGGTAAGAAGCATTATCAACACGTTTAATGAGAATGAGTTTTTTCATTTAGCCATAGCCCCGGAGGGCACCCGCAAGGCGGTAAAAAAGTGGAAAACGGGTTTTCACCTGATAGCCAGACAAACAGGAGCACGTGTTTATGTGGGGTATTATGATTGGGGTCGTAAAGAAATCACCGTAGGACAGGAATGGCAACTTACCGATGATGCCAATGCCGACATCAAACGTATTCAGGAGTATTATGCCACATTGGGATTGCAGGGACGTAACAAAAACGGTTATGTTCCCCTGTAAATGAACAGGGAGTTAAACGCCTGCCAATAAAACAAAAACAAAAAATATGACAGACAGAATAAAGAATCCGTATAAATTACGCAATAAATACAGAGAAACATATTGTACCACACTTCACAAGGTGTTGGATTACACCACCTCTAAATATTGGAACAGAGAGATGTCCCAATTTGTGGACGGAGGGCAAAAATATACCTACATCAGCTTTAAGGAAAAATGTAATATGCTTTCCACCAGAATGTCCCGTTTCGGAATTAGTGCCGGTGACAAGGTGGCCATATTGTCGCAAAATATGCCCAATTGGACATTGGCTTTTTTTGCCGCCACCGCTTTTGGCAGGGTGGCAATACCCATTTTGCCCGATAGCTCCGAAAATGAAGTCACCAACATACTGAATCATTCTGAAAGTAAGGTTATTTTTATCTCCCAAAAGTTGATGTATAAACTCAATCAAGCATGTATAGACCGGCTTACTTTGGTGGTGGATATAGAAACTTTGGAGTTTATCAAATGTCGTAAAGAGGATTTTCAGTGCAATGGTTGGATCAAAGATCCTCAACCGGAAGATTTGGCTACCATCATTTATACATCGGGCACTACAGGAAAAGCCAAAGGCGTGATGTTGAGTCATCGTAATATTTGTCACAATTTGGTGGCTTCTTTTAAAGCCCAACCCTGTTTTAAAAACGATAGATTCCTTTCCATCCTTCCTATGGCACATGCCTACGAAATGTGTGTGTCCAGTTTATATTCCATGTATGTGGGGGCGTGTTGTTATTATCTTTCCAAGCCTCCCACCCCTTCCATATTGCTTCCTGCCATGCATAAGGTAAAGCCTACTATTATGTTGGCAGTTCCGTTGATAATAGAAAAAATTTATCACAACAGCGTTGTTCCCACCATAGCCAAAAGCCGTTTGTTGCGGTGGATGGATCAGCATTTGCCGAAAATTTTATATTGGTTTATCGGTCGTCAGTTGGTCAGCAAGTTCGGAGGCAAATTACGTTTCTTTGGCGTAGGAGGTTCAAAAATAGACACCAAAGTGGAAGATTTCCTCATCAAATGTCATTTTCCTTATGCTGTAGGTTACGGACTTACCGAAACCGCCCCTTTGGTTTGCAATGTGATAGTAAACAAGCGCAAAAGGTTGGGCTCTATCGGTTTGGCCTCGTACAAGGTGGAGGTGCGTTTGGATAATGTAGATCCGCAAACGGGAGAAGGGGAAATAGTTTGTCGTGGCGATAATGTGATGTTAGGTTATTACAAAGATCCGGAAAGAACCATCAAAGTATTGGATGAAGACGGATGGTTCCGCACAGGGGATATAGCATCCGTGGACAAAGACGGATATTATTATATTAAGGGAAGGCTTAACAACACCATACTCGGGCCGTCGGGTGAAAATATTTATCCCGAGGAAATAGAAATGGTAATCAACGATATGGAAGGTGTTGATGAATCGCTTGTGATGCAAAAGAACGGTTCTTTGGTGGCATTGGTAAAATTTGATGATAATGTGTTGGATTGGAATCAGGAAACGGAGGACCAATTCTTTGAAAAATTGGATGCTTTGAAAAAGTCGGTGCAGGAATTCGTCAACAAAGCCGTCGGTAAAAATTCAAAAATAGACAAAGTGGAAGCCATGAAAGATCCTTTTGAAAAAACGGCCACACAAAAAATCCGTCGGTTTAAATATGACGAAAATGCCAAAAATATTGAAGAATATAAGGAAAAGCAAGAAAATACATCCGGAGGGGACAAGCAATAGGTGATAGCTGTCAGCAACTCTTGTTATCCGTTATATATTTCAGCAACAGTTCATACAATCCGGCATAGTTTTTGTCGGCGTAAATACCGAAGGACTGATTATGGAACAAGGTGGTGAGAGTGCCTTGTAACTGTATGGTTTCGTTGATATAGGGGAGTATATGTTGCATCATTTCATTGATATTGTTTCCTTTAATGCCGTTTTCCATGCCTATGAGCGGATATATGCGCAAATTCGTAGTGTGTTCGGTATAAATGTCGTAAAATAAAAAAGTGTTGCACGTGCCGGCCCTGAACCCCCATGAATGCACCATGCCCATGGAAAAATCCCTGCATATTCCGTTAGCGGTTAATTGTTGGTAGCTGCCGGGCATAGCCATGCACAAATAGTGCTGGCGGCTGCTGTTGACGGCTTGGGAAGTATATTGCTGCAACCAAGTTATTTCTTCATTTTGTATGCCGGCTTGTTTAAAACTGTGATAAGAAGCGTGCAATCCTATGGAGTGTTTGGTAGCCAAATGGCTGATCAGCTTTTGCATCGGAACATAGTCCCTGTGGGTGTTCTTATCTATTGAAGTGCGTTTTTGAGCTACCAGAAAGAAATAGCAGGCCGTCAGTTGGTATTGATTATGAAGCTGTTCCAAATATTCGAAAGTGTCATAAGGGTCCTTCATCTTGTGGGAAAGGGTAAAATATCTGTCGCGTAATAAACCGAATTTTCCTTTCAATAAATGTTTGGCATAGCCTGCCGCAGTGAGCATACGGGTTTTACCGGCATAGCAATAGGCTATGTCTATGTCGTATGTGGGTAAGAAAACAAAATGTTTTTCTTTGCATGTCAAATGGGGAAAATGCATCAGCAAAGCTTGTCGCAGGAGCAGCACCCATCTGTCAACCCAGGCTTTTTCATATAAAGAAGTGTCTGCAGGTATCCATCGTCCCCATGGGTCTTTCTTTGCATTGGGCAGATATTCTTCGTAGCGGCTTAAGCAATAAAAAACAGCGGCGAATATGTCAAAACCCAGCAAGTCGTTGTGTTCATGCCCATATAGTACCATATTGTTGCCAATATATTTTTTATGTATGTCGTGTTTTTGCACTCCGCGTTCCCACAACACGGAGTGGGCTATAATTTGTACAGAATGGCAGGGGGTAGGGCTGTAGGCTATTTTATCGCCTTGGTATTGTTCAAAATATTCCCGTTGGGTGCACACTTGATAAGGTATGCCCAGTTGTTCTTCAAATACATATTGCAATACATATTGCAAACGGGCGGAGTGACGGGGGCTATATATGAGCATATTCTATTTTTGTAAAAGCGATAAATAACAAAAATGCCACATGACTATACCGGCACTTACTGATATATTGAGTGAATGTTTGGTTCCAAATTGGGGAATTTCTATAGCTTGACGGCATAAGTCTATTACTTCCTGGTCCACCCCCATAACCTCATTTCCGAATACCAGGGCAACAGGTGTATGGCCATCCCATTGAAGGTGTTGTAGCAGGGTGCTTTGTTCCACTTGCTCTATTGCATAGGTTGTATAACCCTTTTGTTGCAATGTTTGCACCGCTGTTACGGTATCGGGAATATATTCCCATTCTACCGACAGGGTGGCACCCAACGCAGTTTTTTCAATATCTTTATGCGGGGGTGTGGCGGTGATGCCGCAGAGTATTATTTTTTCTATTTTAAAAGCATCGGCTGTGCGGAATACCGAACCTATATTATTCATGCTTCGTATGTTATCCAATACAATGACGACAGGTATTTTGGGACATTGTTTGTAGGCGTTTACATCCATACGGTGAAGTTCTTCCATGCTTAATTTTTTCATGGCTGTTGTTGATTGGGAATTTCTGAATCTGTATCGGATAAGCTGCGGGTAAGGGTTTTGACAAAGTTATAGTTGCCGAAGAATTCCTGGCACACAATACGGAGTACGGTGTAGGCCGGTATTCCCAGCATCATGCCCGGTATGCCGGCTATATGTCCGGAAACAAGCACCACTAAAAATATTTCCAGCGGATGTGCTTTTACCGATTTGGAGGCAATATAGGGCTGTAGGAAAAAGTTGTCAAGGATGCGGCAAAAAGCGAAAGTGCCTATTACTTTCAGCAATATTTCCATTATCATGATATCGGGATTGGTGATATAGGCTGTCATAGTTGCAAATATGCATCCCAACACGCAGGCGACAATAGAACCTATATAGGGTATAATCACCATTATGCCGCCCAAAACCGCGATTAAAAGGGCGTTTTCTATTTTTAAAATGCTTAATAGAGCAAATTCTATAACGGCCACTACAACTATTTCTACAGCCAAGCCGATAAAATAGTTGGATAATAAGTTTTTGGAGCGGGAAAGCACATGGTTGGTTTCATCTTGGTGCTTGTCCGGCATCATATTGATAATGGCAGTCTGAAGCTTGGGAATGTCTTTAAGTATATAAAAAGCGATGAACAGCACGGAAAAAATGCCTAAAAATATGCCTCCGATAGATTCTATGAAATTGTTGAAAAGCGTGGCGGGGGTGATTTTTTTGAGGTGACTTATTACGCTTTCGGTAATAATGGTTTCCAAACATTCATTTTGGTCAATAATATCATATTGATGCAAAAAAGCGTCCACTTGTGCCAATTGTTCTTTATAGGAGTATTGCAAAGTGGAGGTGTTGACGTGGGTAAGTGCGGTCAATTGTTTGTCTATAGTGGGGGTTATTGCGGCTATAAGTCCTGCTATACAAGCTATAATCAGCAATAAAGCCAATGCACTTGCCAATCCGTTGCCTATGTGGGTGTTGCCTATACGGATTTTTGTCAATAATAATTTGAGCGGATTGGCCAACAGTGAGATAATCAGTGCTATGATAACAAAGATGGTGATATTTGAAAAATACCATCCCAAATATATCAGCAAAGCAATGACAATCAAGATGGATATACTGCCAATGATAGTGTTTCTTGTATTTTTTTTCATGTGCTATTTGCCCATTTTATCCAATCTGTTCAAACTTTCTATGGCCAAATCATAGTTCGGTTGCAATTTAAGGCAGTACAAATAGTCTTGCCGGGCATTATTGTATTTTTGCAGCATCTCAAAAGCAAGCCCTCTGTTATAGATGGCCTCTATATAAGTTTCGTCTTGTTCTATTGCTTTGGAGAAAAATACAGACGCTTCTTCGTATTTTCCGGTAGCCAAATAGTTCCAACCCATATTGTGCAAGGCGAATTTATTGTCAGGGTCGTTTTGCAATATCATCTTATATTTGCCCAAGGCTTTTTCGTACTCGTTCTGTTCTTGGTAATACATGCCTAAATTGTACAATGCTTGAAAATCGTCGGGCCTGCAATTCAAGGCATTGTTGTAATAATCTACAGCCAAGGCGTTGTGCAGATATTGGTATAATATGCCCAATTCCATATAAGCATCGTAATATCCGGCATCTTGGTCTGCTGCTATTAAATAATTGCGTATGGCACTGGCGGTGTCGCCTTGTTCTCTATAGTTCCATGCTAAAATAAAATAGGCTTTGGGATTATGCCCTGTTTGCATAATGGCTTGCTGTGCAGTTTCCTGTGACAATTTATAGCGTTTGA
Organism: Bacteroidales bacterium; assembly: GCA_017616775.1. Lineage (GTDB taxonomy): Bacteria > Bacteroidota > Bacteroidia > Bacteroidales > WCHB1-69 > UBA1205. The sequence goes on along the minus strand of JAFZXM010000016.1, from coordinate 48,935 downwards.
GCAAAAAATGCAATTCAGCTAATTTCAAGCGTGCATTATTGTTGTCATGGTTGATTAAAAGCGCTTTGTCCAAGGCTTCTTCCGCTTCGTCGGTTTTGGTTTGGGCAAAATATACATCCGATAATGTTTCATAATAAACATCATTGGCAGAGTCCATACGTATGGCTTGACCTATAGCCGACAGGGCGCTGTCCAGCTCGTGTGTGCCTATATAATATAAAGATAAATCTCTATATAAATCGGCATTGTGAGGGTCCTTGTCTATGGCTTGGCGAAGTTGTGCCAAATCTACAGGCAGATTATCGTATTTTTCGGTATCAGACACCCTGTTGCAAGCAAACAAAGCAAGCAATAAGATGCATGTCAAAATGTGTTTTTGCATGAATATTATTTTTTAGCCGCGATGGCTTCTTTTATTTTGTTTTCTATTTCTTCTGACAATTCAGGATTTTCTTCCAACAATGTTTTGACACTTTCTCTGCCTTGGGCCAATTTGGTGTCACCATAAGAAAACCATGATCCGCTTTTTTTGATAATATTATATTCTACACCCAAATCCACAATTTCGCCGCTTTTGGATATGCCTTCTCCGTACATGATGTCAAATTCGGCTGTACGGAAAGGGGGAGCAACTTTATTTTTGATAACTTTTACTTTTACGTGGTTGCCTATCACGTTGTCCCCTTCTTTTATTTGTGTTTGCCGGCGTATATCTATGCGAACAGAAGCATAAAATTTCAGGGCGTTACCGCCGGTGGTGGTTTCAGGATTTCCGAAGAGCACGCCTATTTTTTCTCTCAATTGGTTGATAAATATGCAGCAGCAGTTGGTTTTGCTGATTGTGGAGGTGAGTTTCCTCAATGCTTGGGACATCAAGCGTGCCTGTAAGCCCATTTTGGAATCACCCATTTCACCTTCTATCTCACTTTTGGGAGTAAGAGCCGCTACGGAATCTATTACGATGATGTCAATAGCACCGCTGCGGATAAGGTTGTCGGCAATTTCCAACGCTTGTTCTCCATTGTCGGGCTGGGAAATCAGCAGGTTTTCTATATCCACACCCAATTTTTGAGCATAAAAACGGTCAAAAGCGTGTTCTGCATCTATAAAGGCGGCAATCCCGCCCTTGCGTTGAGCTTCTGCTATGGCGTGTATGGCCAATGTGGTTTTTCCTGATGATTCGGGCCCGAATATTTCTATCACTCTTCCTTTGGGTAATCCGTTTACGCCCAATGCAATATCCAAACCCAAAGAACCGGTGGATATTACATCTATGTTTTCGGCAGGAGAATCCCCCATACGCATTATAGCTCCTTTACCATATACTTTTTCCAAACGCTCAAGTGTGGAATTCAGCATTTTCAGTTTTTCGTTGTTGTCTGTTTTTTCTTCTTTTGCCATGAGATTTATTTATTTGATGTTGTTTAAAGTAAAGTTTGATAAAAAATATTTTTTATAATTTGCAAATGTACACAAAAAAAATAAATATCCTTCCGTAGAAACGCTTTTTTTTTGTTGCAAAAGCAAGGAATTGCAACTTTTTTATGTCATATCTCGTCTAACATAAAGCGGATGATTTAAAAATAGCCTTTGAAGGCACAATATTTTCGGGGAATTGTCGTTATGGTAGTAAAAGAGCAATAGATTGAATGAAAAGACTGTTGGTTACCGTTATTTTTCTCCTGGCAGGTGTATGCATGTATGCGCAAAGCCTTATTATGGGTTGCACCGAAACGGATACATCGGGTAATATTACCGTCAAATGGGCTGTCGGTAATATTCCTGCAGGCTATAAGCACAGGCTTTTTGCTTCTACAATGTTGAACGGTCAGTATAACGTTATATATGAAGGCGGAGATGCTTATAATCCTAATCCGTTGGATACCGGTGTTTGGGTGGAATATATGCATGCCAACGCCAATGGGGATATTCAGCAGTGGTTTTATTACGTTCAGTTGTACACCTTGGATTCCGCTACCACATATACTTCCGACACCATCGCCAGCCTGCTGATGGTGCTCACCAATAACGGCATCGGCACAGCCGATTTGGATTGGCTTACGCCTTATCCGATTAAAGCCGGCGGTGTTACATTTGAAATATTGAAACAAAGAGGGGGAGAAAGTGCATTGCATGATACCACATCCTTGTATGCCTATAAGGATACCATACACGAATGCGGGGAGCAATTGGGCTATTGTGTGCAGTTGCGTGCCTTGCAGGGCGGATGTTATCACAGGTCGAGGTGGCAAACAGATATGTTTACCGATTATATGTCTCCTTCTATCCCCCAATTGGACACCGTATCCATCAATCCCGTCAGCCAACAGGTGGAATTGGGATGGAAAAGGCCGGAGGATAAAGATATATTGGGCTATATAGTGTACATATTTCAAGAGGGAATATGGAATGTGGTCGATACCGTGTGGGGAGCGGAAAATACCCATTTTACCGATACCGGAAATTCATCGGAACAAGCGCAACAGTATAGAATATGTTCCATAGATACTTGCAGAAATGCAAGTCCGCTGGGAGATGTGCACACCACCATACTTACTGCCGCCGTTCCCGATAAATGTAAAGAAAAAGTGGTGATATCGTGGACAGCGTATCAAAATATGCCCGGCGGAGTAACCGATTATGTGATATATGCATCCGAAAATGCCGGCGCTTTTGTGCAAATAGGGAACGTAAAGGGCAGCCAGTTGTCGTTTACCCATGCCGGCGTGGATGTAAAAAGTGTTTATACATATTATGTAAAAGCCATTAATGCCGACAGCGGCTTTTCAGCGTCAGCACTCAAGGTGAATGTGGAGTTTAACAGGGTGTATTCTCAAGGAAGTGTGTTATTGCGCTATGTGTCGGTGGCAGACAGCAATAAGCTGGATATCGCTTTTTATGTGCCCGATACCATCAACTATAAGCAGCTGATGGTGTATAAAACCATACACGGAAAAAGCAATTTTTCATTGTTTAAGCAATTAGACAAAAAAGGCAGTTCGTATTATTTTACGGATACTTCCGTTAACACCTATACGCAAAACGCCTACTATTATGCGGCAATTACAGATGAATGTGATGAAATTTTCGCTTTCTCGGATACCGTATGCAATTTTATACTTACTTCTTCCGAATCGTCGGCAGATTTGGTGGAATTGCAGTGGCAACCTTATGAAGGCTTTCAAGGCCGGTTGGAACAATATGGCATAGAGCGGCAAACTCAATCTGAAGCAGCTATGCAGAATATTGATGTTGTCAATATCTCCCAGTCGGATTATTGCGATAATGTGTGGGATTATGCTGCCGACGGTGCCAAATTTTATTACAGGGTGGTAGCCGTAGAAGGCCAGGGTAATCCTTATGGATTTCAAGATAAAAGTTATTCCAATGTGGTGGAGGTGGTCAAAACGCCGGTAGTATGGGTGCCCAATACTTTTCATCCTAATAGTGATATAGTTGAAAACCAAACTTTTCATCCTGTAATGTCTTATGTAAGCACGGAAGATTACATGTTTTCCGTTTATGACAGGTGGGGGCAGCTGTTATTCACCACCACCGATATGAATGGAGCCTGGGACGGAACGGTAGGCGGCAAGCCTGCGGTGATGGGGGTGTATGTGTATAGAGTGCAATACAGGCTTAACAGTCAAAAAGTGGACCACAAGCAGGGAACAGTAACCTTGATACGGTAAAGGCAGGAACTGGTGTTGCAAAAAAAATGTTACCTTTGCATGTATAAAATATACACGCTATGATAGTATTCCCGTCATGTAAAATTAATATAGGATTGTATATCTTGTCCAAACGGGATGATGGCTACCATAATTTAGCCACCTGTTTCTATCCTGTCCATGCCTTATCCGATATATTGGAAATAGTGCCGTCGAACAGGTTCGGGTTTACGCACAGCGGGTTGGAAATCAGCGGAGATGAAGAACATAATTTGGTGGTAAAGGCATATCGTTTGTTGCAGCAAAGGCATCATTGTGCAGAGGTGAGCATACATTTGCACAAGTGCATACCCATGGGAGCGGGCTTGGGCGGCGGCAGTGCCGATGCCGCCTATACGCTTGCCCTGCTCAACGAAGTGTTGCAATTGGGTTTGTCTAAGGAAGTAATAAAAGAATATGCGGCAGAATTGGGCAGCGACTGCGCCTTTTTTGTGGACAATGTGCCTGCAATAGGAGAGGGAAGAGGTGAAAAATTAACGCCGGTGTCATTACCCCGGCTGAAAGGCAAATATATATTATTGGTCAAGCCGGATGTTCATATTTCCACCAAAGAAGCGTATGGCAATTGTCAATGCAGACAGGGCGGCGTCAATATCCGGCAATGGCTGGATTTGCCGTTGGAAGAATGGCAGCAGACATTGCATAACGATTTTGAAGATACCTTATTCCCAAAATATCCTGTTTTGGCAGAAATAAAGAACCGTCTGTTGCGTCAAGGAGCCGCCTACGCTTCCCTTTCGGGAAGCGGGGCTACAGTTTATGGTATATTTGATCGTCAACCTATGGTTGACCATTGGAAACAATACGGTTTTGTATTTAGTACAAAAATATAATTTTACCAACTTGGACGGATATTGCTGATACTCCGTTGTTTGGCTCGTCGAGCAAAAAAGTTAATACCTATTACAGCGTTTACATTGCGCATTCTATCAATATAAACACTATTGATATAATCCACCATGGCATATAGTTGGATTGCTCCAAGATGAAGTGCGAATCCTATGCCGGGATTGAATAGATAATTGTTTTTGAATGTATTACCTATAGTAAAATCGAACCATTTACCGCAGGTACGGTGATAGGAAATAGTTCCGGAAGGAACAAAGTTGCCATTAATGATTCTTGCTTTAAAGTTCAATCCGAATCTATCGTTTTGTGATGCATAAATATAGCCACCGATGTTGATGTTGGTAGAAATCATTTTGTTATACGACCCGATAGAAACAGTGTCTAATTCGGCTTGCATAGTATTGGCTAAGGAATCGAAGAAATTTTCTAAAAATTCTCCTGCTTCCATATCGGTATCTTCAAAAGGAACACCTTCGTATCTCATGGTGTTGTCGGTAACAGAGCATTGTTTGCCGGCTGTCCAGTGGATGAAACCTAAATCGGTGACAGATGCATCTATTTCAAAAGTTTTGTTAATACGATATCTAAGACCGAAATCTATGGCAGCACCATGGCTTGGATTTTCAATAGCATCTTTTGCCAATTGTATAAGTTCATCTGTTGTATTATTGTTGGTATCGGCTATGGCCAACATTTGGTCTAAATCGTGAACATTGGCAACAAAGCCGTAATTGGCGATGATGGCGTCAAAATCCATCTCGGATTGTAAACTCAAATCAGCAGATTTGGTATATGCGTTGGCTAATCCTAACAAGTATTTTGCTTTCACACCCCATGAAAATTTTGCACTTTCTTCACGTTGAAAGCCAATGCCGAATTCCATGAAAGCATTAAGATATACCGATTTGTCGTTGACAAATGCTAAAGTTTGTCCTTCGTAGGGAGCATTTCCTTCTATAAGAAATCTGAAGAAATCTTTCTTTAGATTGACCAATCCGTTTGCTTTAACACCGACGGTAACAGAAATATAGTTGCTGTTTTTAACTCTAAAACCAAAGTCAATAATATTTTCTTGTAGGTTGAAAGCAAGTCTATTGTTGTTTCTTATATGTTTCATCAAAGAGTTTTCAATAGTCATGTATTGACCATAATTGATAGGCGAGTTTACTCCCACTTGAATGTGGCTCAAACATGGAAAACCAATATGAAATTTGTAAGGAATGGAATAGCCCGGATTTTCTTCTAAAATTTGCGGAACCCGCAAATCTTTTAGTAAATAACTTTCTTGTGCAGATAGTTGAGCCAATGGAACTATGGCTAAAACTGCAATTGCTAAGCGTTTAAATATATTCTTCTTCATGGCTAAAATGATTCTATTATATCACTTATATTACCTTTTACATCTGTTTTAAAGGCAACGCTAAGTTTAATTCGTAAATAATTTTCTTTAAACAACTTGACATCTTTATGATTGTAACTATCATAAATTTCAATCAATTTCAAATATCTTGTCTTTTTTAGGTTTTCGTATAGTTGGTCTCCTTCTTTCATGTCAATTTGAACACGCTTTTCTGCAGGAGTTACCACTTTGTAACTGGCATTGGTGGCACCGGCATCCAAAGTTACGGGATGATCAATCAATAGTCCTAAATCGTTCATGTTGGAGTCCATCAACATGCATGTAACAGTTGCTGCAAAAGGAAAATAATTAATGAAAGAAGTTCTTAGTGACAAACCGGTAATTCTTATCTTGCCGTCAGCGATACTGTCATTGTAAGAAAGAATATTTTCCAAATCAACTTCGTCTAAATAAACAGTGTCGTGAGCAATACAATTGGAAAGTGTTACCCATGCGGGAACGTGAATTTCCGGAGTAATGTCCATAGTTCCGCTCGTATCACTTCCTTCATCAATATGACCTTGGAAATCGTAATATACGGTGGTACCGTATCCCAGCAAATCCATAGGTTCGTTGGCAACTGCGTTAAAAACATGTGTTGTGCGTGGTTGATTAGGAATATAGGGCGGTTCTGCTAAAGATATGGAAATATCTTTTCTGTCACCGTTACTATTCATATAATATAGCAGTGCATTGTCCAAGTAAAGAGAGTTGTTGGAATAATTGGTAGCATAACCTCTAATTTGTGCTTGATGAACAATAAGGGTATCATTGGAAACAACCTCAATCATTGGAAAATCACCTGAAACATGCAGAGGATTCTCTGTATAGTCAATTGTACAATTAGCAGTTGTTTGATTGTAGATAAAATAACCCAAATAATCTTCATCTTCTTTGAATTCCACGTCAAACATTTTTTCTAAATATTCTTCATTCAAATAGTTAAGAAGATTTTCGCAAGTTACATCATAGGTGCACAATGGCAATCCGTAACTTGGTGTAATATCCAAATTCGGATATTGATTTTCTCTGTCACGCAGAGTCTTGTCCTTCCAGCAGGAGGAGAACAAAGTTATTCCTATAGCTGTAAGAACAACCAATTTCAAAAGTTTTGATTTATGTTTCATATCTTTACTGTTTATTTGATTTTTCTTCAATTAATTGCGGTAAAAAATTCATAGCGGCATAAATTTTCATCATTTTTTTGCCATCCATGGCGGGCGAGCCCAATATGCTTTGTTTGTCTTTTACATTTTTATGTATGCCCGCTTGGGAGCCGACCATGACTCCATTCCCGATGGTGACATGGTCTTTCACCCCGACTTGTCCGGCAAAAACGCAGTTGCTGCCTATTTCCACCGAGCCTGCAATGCCGCAGCAGGCGGCTATTACGGTATCGTGGCCGACAATACAGTTGTGTGCTATTTGGTTCAGATTGTCTATTTTCACGCCGTGGCGTATAATGGTGGAATCGATCATAGCCCTGTCTATGCATGAGTTGGCACCTATCTCCACGTTGTCTTCAATGATAACGTTGCCCAATTGGGGTATTTTTTCATATACTCCGTTTTCATTGGGGATAAATCCAAAACCGTCGGCGCCTATTACACATCCTGAATGGAGTATGCAATTATTGCCTATGTGGCAATCGTGATAAATTTTCACGCCGGCATACAATATGTTGTCTTCCCCTATGTGTACGTTATCGCCTATATAACATTGGGGATATATTTTACTGTCATCGCCTATTGTCGCATTTTCTCCTATCACCGCACCTTCCCCTATATATACTCTTTGTCCTATTTTGGCCGATGAAGCGATATGGGCTTGTTTGGATATGCCCAATTTTACGGGAGCCAGGCTTGCATAGTATTGCATCAGATGAACAAAAGCTACTTGCGGATGCTTTACCCTTATGAGGGTGGCCTTGACGGGTTGTGAAGCCCGGAAGGTGTCGTAAATAATTATGCAGGCGGCTTTGGAACGATATACGTATGATTCGTATCGGGAATTGCCTACAAAAGACAAACCGCCTTCTTCATCACTTTCTATTTTTATGAATTTATTGACTGATACATTTTCATCACCTTCTACGGTGCCCTGTATCATCTGTGCTATTTTTTGTGCTGATATGGTAAAGTCGGTATTCATGATTATTGTAATAATGATTCAAAATAGGTGCGTTCTTCCGTGAAATCCATCCACGGGCACAAGGCGCTTAGTTGTTGTATTTTTTGTAATTGCGCTTGCCCGAATTTTTGAATTTCCGCGGTGCTGTTGCTTTTGATAACATGCTGTTTCGATAAATATATATCGTTGGCTTTTTGTGCTGTTTCCATAGTGGCGGATGAAAAATAGCATTCGCAGAATTTTTGCCATATATATTCTATTGCCATATCGGACGGGTGTATCATATCGCTGTTGTAAAACCGGTAATCTCTCAAATCGTCCATCATGATTTCAAAAGACGGAAAATATTCAACATTATCCATCTTTCGGCATATGTTTTCTATGGCGCATAGCAAATGTGCCTTACTGAGCGAGTTTTCGGTAAGGCGGTATTTGATATAGCGTATGGGACTTATGGTAAGAATAATTTTTATATCAGGGTTGATATTCCTAAGGGCGGCAAGGGCGGACAAGGTGTGTGCTGTGATATCGTCTGTGGATAATAATATGCGGTCAAACAGCTTGTTTTCGGTTTTATGGCAATTGCCGACAATTATGTTTTTTTGTTTGTGCCGATAGGCATAGGCCGACCCGAAGGTGAGTATAAGATATTGTGATTCTGACAATACGGAACGGCAATGTGCGGTGTTGCCGTTAATTTGTTTCAAACACCTTTCGGCATCACTATGGTTAAATGAGCTGTGGTGGCTATAGGCAAACCATTCGTTATTGCCGAATTCCAAATCGGAAAGGCCGAGCATTTTATTATTTACAATATCCTGTATACATTGACATACCGATAGAGGATTGAATAAAATGCCGAAAGGATTGGTCAAAGCGGTGAATTTGGCCATGGAAAGTTTATTGCCTATATTTTCGGCAAAACAAGAGCCTATCAGCACCAATTTGTCTTGGTGTTGAATTTTCCATGCGGAATGAAGGTCCTTTATTTCTGTTCTAAAATTCACGTTTATATTTTTTTACAATCTTTGAGATACTTTAGGAATCATTTCGTTTTTCCATGATGCAAAATCACCGGCGATAATATGTTTGCGGGCTTCTTTTACCAACCATAAATAAAAATGCAGATTATGCAGGCTGCCTATCATGGAGCCGAGCATTTCTCCGTTAATAAACAGATGTCTTAAATAGGCTTTGGAATATTCTTTGTCAGCAAACAATTCACTTTCTGCGTCAATGGGAGAAAAGTCATGTTTCCATTTTTCGTTACGCATATTCATGATTCCGTTGCGGGTGAAAAGTACCGCATTGCGGCCGTTGCGGGTAGGCATCACACAATCGAACATGTCAACGCCTAAAGATATGCATTCCAATATGTTGGCAGGGGTGCCGACCCCCATTAGGTAGCGAGGTTTGTCCTTAGGCAATATGTTACAGCAAAGAGAGGTGATTTCATACATCATTTCGGTGGGTTCCCCGACGGATACTCCTCCTATGGCATTGCCGTCTAAATTTTGGGTGGCGACAAATTCTGCCGATTCTTGTCTGAGGTCGGTAAATACACTGCCTTGAACTATCGGGAATAAGGATTGATATCGCCCGTATAGCGGAAGGGTGTTGTTATATTGTGTGATACACCGTTGCAACCATCGGTGTGTTCGTCGCATGGATTCGGTAGCATACTCTTTGGTGGCAGGATAGGGGGTGCATTCGTCAAAAGCCATCATGATGTCTGAACCTATGGTGCGTTGTATGTCCATTACATTTTCGGGAGTGAATTCATGCACGGAACCGTCTATGTGGGAAGAAAATTTTACCCCTTTTTCGGTGATTTTCCTCCTGTCGTTAAGAGAAAACACCTGAAAACCGCCGCTATCTGTCAATATGGGTTTGGCCCATCCATTAAAATGATGCAGCCCTTGAGCTTCAGCTATTACCTGCATGCCGGGCCTGAGATATAAATGATAGGTATTACCCAAGATGATTTCTGCACCGATATGTTCTTTCAAATCTTTAATATGCACACCCTTTACCGACCCTACCGTGCCCACAGGCATGAATATGGGAGTGTGGATTAAACCGCTGTCAGTATGGAGTTCTCCGCATCGGGCAGAGCTTTTACTATCGGTTTGGGTAATTATAAACTTCATTTTGTTAGTAAATTTTGGCAAAAATACATATTTATTTCCAAACACAGCCTATTTTTGTCATTAACTTATTAACATATTTTATTTATTTTATTTGTTGTAGAAAATGTTTACTACAGAACATTTTATTGTTGACATCAATAGCTATTGCTTTGTTTTGTTAGTGCTATGTTTGGTGGTACAATTGTATTTTTTATGGTGTGTTTTTTCTCGTTTTGCCTTTCAAAAACGCGCCGTACAATTGTCCGATAAAGAACAGGAACCTGTTTCTATAGTAATATGTGCCAAAAATGAAGTGCGATTTTTACGCCGTTTTTTGCCGTTGATAATGGAACAAGACTATCCTGTGTTCGAGGTGGTGGTAGTGGACGACAATTCCGATGACGGTATTAATGAAGCTTTAACTCCGCTAATGACCCGATATGCGAATTTGCATTTAGTGCATATCTCCACCAATATGGGCTCCGAAACCGGTAAACAATTGGCTTTGGCAGTAGGCATACGCTCTGCTCAATACGATTTGGTGTTGCTCACCGATGCCGACTGTATGCCTCGCACCAATCAATGGATACGCAGTATGGTATCGGAACATAAGAATGGCAAGTCTATAGTGCTGGGATATGGAGCATATGAACAAAAGGCCGGTTTTTTAGACAAATTAATACGTTTTGACACCCTTCATACCGCCATACAGTATTTTTCGTTCGCCATTAAAGGAGAACCTTATATGGGAGTGGGCCGTAATTTAATGTATGAGAAAAATTTATATTTGGAATCTTACGGTTATTTGTCGGCATATAAGTCTATATCCGGCGATGATGATTTATTTGTAAATTCTATAGCCAACAAATCCAACACAACGTATATGTACGCACCGGAGGCTCATACCATATCGGTGCAGCGAAATTTCAAGTTTTCTCAGTGGTTGATACAAAAAAGCAGACACCTTAGCGCAAGCAAATATTACCGAAAAAACAACAAGTTTACGCTCGGTGTATATTGGATGAGTAATTTTTTATTCTATTTTAGTTTCATTTTGGCTTTATTTTTGTGTAAACATACATTAGAAGCTTTTGTTGTTTTAATTGGTATTTATTTGATCAAAATTTTATCCCAGTTTATCATATTTGCACAATCGGGTAAAAAGTTACAAGAAACACACTTAAACCCCTATATCCCGTTGTTGGATATATGCTTTGTATTATTAATGCCCTTGTTGCAATTAAAATTGTTAATTAAAAAACAAACAAGATGGAATTGAGATGCAATGAAACACTGACACCTAAAGCCAAAAGAGATTACGCTTTAGTTAGGGCGGCCATAGATACCGGAAGCCAAAGGGCATATACCGAATTGTTGCATAATTATAGAGATTCGTTGTACATGCTGATGTATAAAATGGTTAACGACCCCTATGATGCAGAAGATCTAACCATAGAAGCTTTTGACAAAGCTTTTAAGAATTTGCATCAATATACCGATGACTATGCTTTTAGCACATGGTTGTTTAAAATAGCGTCTAATAATTGTGTGGATTTTTTGCGTAAAAAGAAGTTGCATCTATTTACCATAGACCGTCACGGAGAGGATGAAGACAGTAGTTATGTATTTGAAATTAACGATGACAGGTTAAATCCGGAAGAGCATCTTTTCTTTAAAGAAAAAAATGAGCAGATACGGGATTTTGTCAATCAGTTGAAACCGCATTATCGGGAATTAATAGAATTGCGATATTATGAAGATATGTCGTATGAAGAAATAGCTCAAACATTGAATCTTCCTTTGGGTACTGTGAAAGCAAAACTGTTCCGTGCCAAAGAAATGTTGCATACCATCATGACAAAAAACACTATTTAGTCGTTTTTTCCTTTTTATTTTTCTGCCAAATTTGATAGCTGTTGTAAAGATTTTGCCATATAATATACATGGCAGGCACTAATGATGACATCGGTGAAAGGAATGTTTGTGCCATCCAAATGGCCAATACTGTGTTTTTCTGACCTACCGCTTGCCCGCCGGCTACTATATCTCCATGACGTTTTCCTATATATTTGCCAACGGCAAATTGCAAAATACATAATAGCAATGCTGCTATAGTCATGATAATGAATAGGGAATATTGTGATTCGTTTTGAATGAAAATGTCGTGGATGGTTCTGCCGATGACAATAGTGAGCGAAACCGACCAAATATAAAAGGAAATGTATTTGTGTTCAACAATTTTATGTGCCGCTTGCGGGAAAATTCGTTGAAGCAATAATGCTAATAGCAGCGGTAGCATCAAAAGCGGAAAAACTTTTCGGAAAACCACAAGCATAACCAAGCCTAAACTGCCGTCCACATTGCCGACAAAGGAGAAAACAATGGGGCAGATAATTGCCATGGCAACATTGCAAATAAGGGTATAGATGGTCATAGTGCTGATGCTTGCTCCCAACATGTTGGCCACAACCACAGCGGCGGTAGCCGTAGGTACCAATGCTGTTACCATTAATCCATGTGCCAAGGGCAAATTGAAAGCCTGTATGGAAAAATAGAGGGCCATACCGGTAATGATTTGAAACAGCAACATGGAAATATGAAATTTGCCTATGCGGATATTTTTTAAATGTAAATCACAATAGGTGATAAACAACATGCAGAAAATCAAATAAGGAACAATATTTCCCAATTTGGCAAAGAATTCGTGAAAGAAGAACCCCAGAATAATGGCGACCGGAAGTATTAAGTTCTTTATTGTCTGCATTTTACAAAATTAAAAAATGAACTGCAAAGATAGGTAAAAAAAATGAATTCTTCGCATGGCAAACCCCATGAATTTTTGTAGAACAAGGAAGAAAAAAGAAAGATGTTTTGAAAAATAAAATGTTCATAATTATTGTCTTTTGTTGTTTTTTAATGTGTAAAAAAATGATTTCTTTGCGAAATACTTAAACATATTTAATAAGATAAAATGAAAAAAATATTGTTATTGTCGGCATTGGTATCGTTAGTGTTTGCAAGTTGTGTCACCAAACAAAAATACACAGAGTGTGCTAACGATTTAAAAAATTGTACCTCGGAAAAATCCAAGTTGACTACGGAGAATTTGGACTTAAAGAATAAAAACATAGAGTTGGCTGCTGCCAAAGCGGTGTTGGAATCGCAAGTGGCGGCTTTGAGAAGCGATACCGCCAATATGGGCAGATTGAACAGGGAATTGTCAAGCAGTGTGGGCCGCTTGCAAAAAGGTTATAATGAATTGAACACCTCATATAAGAATATGAGTGCCGGCAATCAAAAGGAAGCAGAACAAATGTTGCTTCGTTTGCAGCAGGCACAGTCCGATTTGGATGCAAAAGAAAAAGAGTTGAAATCGCTTTCCGATGATTTGGAAGCCAAAACCAAGGCTCTGGCGGAACAACAGGCCAAATTGACCGAATTGCAAGCCATTTTGGACAAGAAGGATGCCGACGTGCAGGCATTGAAAAATAAAATCAAGCAGGCACTCAAAGGTTTTGAAGGCAGCGGATTGGCAGTAACGGAAAAGAACGGCAAGGTATATGTGTCCATGGATGAAAAATTATTGTTTGCAAGCGGTAAGTTCACCATTGATGCAAGAGGGGAAGCTGCCTTGCAGGAATTGGCAAAAGTGTTGGAAGCCGATACCACTATTAATGTAACGGTGGAAGGTCATACCGACAATGTGCCGTTTTCTCCCGCCACAGCCGCACAAATCCGTGACAACTGGGATTTGAGTGTGATGCGTGCCACCACCATAGTGAAAACCATCTTGAAATTCGGAAAAGATATCAACCCGCAACGTTTGACCGCATCGGGAAGAGGTGAATATGTGCCTTTGGATATGACAGATACCAAAGAGGGTAGAGCCAAAAACAGAAGAACGGAAATTATCCTCACCCCCAATTTGGATGCTTTGTTTGATATTTTGCAATAAAAGTTTATGCTTCAGCAAGGAATAAGTTTAGAAGAAGATTTGACAGTATGCGACAAGCATACGGCCGCTTGTTATGGCTCGGGTTTGTTGCCGGTATTTGCCACTCCTGCCATGCTGGCATGGATGGAAAGTGTGGCATATAAAAGTGTAGAACCTTATTTGCCGGAAGGGTGTGGCACCGTTGGGGCTGCTGTAAAATTAGAACATCTTAAAGCATCTCCCATAGGTGCACATTTGCATTGTGTGTCTAAATTGGTAGCAGTTGAAGACCGTAAACTGACTTTTCAAATAGAAGTGTATGAAGGGGAAGTGAAAGCGGGTTGTGCCGAACATGTCCGTTATATTGTTGACAACGAGCGGTTCATGTCTAAATTTAAAAAATAAAATTTGATGAATACTATCAGTTCTATATGCGAAATGTTGATGTTGCTATGTTTTGCATGCAGTTGGCCTTTTTCCATAGTAAAAGCGTTAAAAACAAAAGTGGTTGCAGGAAAAAGTCCCGTGTTTATGATTATTATCATTATGGGATATGTTTTGGGAATAGTGCATAAACTTACCGGCAATGCCGACTGGGTGACGTTTCTGTATGTTTTTAACATTTGTATAGTCGGCTTTGACTTGTTCCTTTATTTTTATTATAGTAGATTTTACAGGCGATAACAAGTTGGGTGTAAAATTTATCCGTTAGGAAAACTAATCCTCTTTGTAAAAATGCCAATCGTTTTATTCCATCAAAACATTGGTTTGTACGATTTTTTTTTATATTTTTGCAAAATGAAAATAGAGTGAAAGTTTGGGATATATGAAAAAAATAGTTGCGGTTACAGTTGTTTTTCTATTATTGCCACTATTGGCGCTGCACGCGCAGCGGCTCACCACCCCGGAGCAGCTCGCCCCGACGTTGGACCAACTGACCCACCCCACCGCCCGCTCCCTCATGAAAAAGGAATTATCGCAAACGAGTATCAGATCTTGGCCGGAGATGGACGAGCCCGAAGTGTTCCACGGACCTGTGCACCGTGTGCACACCATCTATGAGATACCCGATACCGTCAGAAAATATGCTTATTTTGATGGTTATACCGAAAAGAAAATAAAAATATATGATATTCTGCAAAGCAAAACCACACAATTCACCTATTCACAGGAAGGCGAATTGCAGATGATTGATGAAGAACAAGTTTTGAACTGCTATTACTTATTTTACAGAAATCATGTCAAACTACACCGAAAGCTTCGCAGAAACAGCAGATTATATGAGAAAATCACTCCAAACGTTCGCCCCAAAAAAAAGATGAAAGAGCAGCATGATGAATTCAGATGGCAGTATAAGGACGGACAGTTGGTCTCCTACAATCACGATTCAGAAAAACCTGATTATCAAGATTCATTGCATTTTAAGTATAATAACCATGGTAAGCTTATTGATGCATATCATTGCTGGTGCAATCTTGACATATGCTGGGATGAACGCATTAAGTGCGCCTACGACACTTTGGGACGGCTTGTTTGCGCCACAAACGATAAATATGTGACTTATAACGAAGGCAAATATGCCTATCTGTATGATTCCAACGGTTGCATTGCAAAGGTGCAAGAACAGGCAGGCAAGTCATTGGGAAATTTAAATCAGCTTCACTATGAACCCCAACCTGACGGTTCATTGACAGTGCGTGTCACCTGGTGTGAAGTGAAAACGGGCGGTGACATATCGGAATATGCCGCCTTATACGAACATCCTGATTCCTGTATAGTCCCTTTTTTCAGCAAACGACTGACAACGTGCAATGAACTTGAGTGTAATCCTCACCAGTGGGAAAAGACCACTTTTCCTTATTCTGAAGGAGACTACACTTTCGACACCGCAGGACGTCTGACTGGCTATTGCCTGCGCAAAATAAGTGGGATTAAATCCAAATGTACCTTACACTATGACCAAACAGGAAGACTGGTTGAAATAAAGGCATTGATAGGAAAAATCGTTTTTCCAAAAGATTTTTACAAGCTTTCGGAGGGAGGTATACTTATTAACGGAACATATAGGCATCTCCAGTTCGCTTACGACGACCATGGGCAGCTGTCAGAAGTCAGCTGGACGGACGGATCGGAAGAGACGCACTCGCTCTCCATCCGCTACACTTACGACGAACGGGACAACTGGATCCGCCGCGAAACCTGGCGCGACGGCAGACAGACCGGCGCCGTCAGGCGGGAGATAGAATATGCGGAATAAACAACACAGCAATATGAATAAGTTGTTGAAATTTACATTGGTAGTAGCTGCTTTAAGTTTGGTTTTGTTGCTTGTTCCGTGGAATTTGGATGTACGTAATCGCGATACTTTTGCCAACCGTTTTCAATGTTTTCTTTATGACAAAAATAAGGTTATTGTAAAGGGAATGACTGATTCTGTGGAAATTCGATTATTGGGTTACGACAAGAGAACCATTTTTAGTAATGGTAAAAAAATAGGACGCATTCCTAGAGAATACGGGGATATTTGTTTCAAACTCTATTACCGGAACCAGCCGTTTGGCGAAGCCTGCATCTTCAATAAAAACTGGTGGCAGACCCACGATTTCATTTTCGACCTCACGCAAGGCATCCAAAATTTCACCTTTTCGGCCCAGGGACCAGATGCGGAAAGCGCCGGGTATTTCCGCATCCAATACGATTCCACAGCAGAAATACGCACCGGTTACAATTTTTCCGGTGAAATCATATATAGAGACACCATTTATCCCGATTGAAGAAATGTTTGCCATATAATCCAACATTTTTTGAAAAAAAATTATCATCTTTGATTTTTGTATAGTTTATTTTGACTACTTTTGCAAAGTTTTAAGCATCAAGAGTGCCTATAGGCACACCAACCGAGTCACTAAGTTATACCACGGTGGTAAAATGATGTGAGTTAATAATTTAACTAAAATAATAACTTATGCCGTATAATAGAATTGTTTTAAACGAGCCGCATGCCTCTATGGAGGGGCTGTATGATGACCGATTGAGTGGTTGGGACATTGACAATCGCTTTATCAACAATGCAGTGCTTCGCCTGACAGACTGGCACACAGATTACTTGTTTCACGGATTCCAACACCCTAACATTCTCACAGTGCGTTTTCCTTATTCAAGATTCATTGTAGATGCGGAACGCTTATGGAACGACCCGATGGAATGCATCGGTCAAGGAATTATTTATCAACATTTTGAAGGTTACCAACGTAAAGTGTCCCCAAATAACAAGGCGAGATTGCTTCGCTTATGGAAAAATCACCAACAAAAGTTGAAGAGCAACTTATGCAAGGATGCACTGCTATTGGACTGCCATTCGTTTCCGGAAGATCAAGGAGACGTGGATATTTGTATCGGTTTCAACGAGGACTGGTCAAAACCTGATAAGCAGTTGCTTGATTTTGCCGTGAATCTTTTTGTGGATTGTGGCTACACTGTCGGTATCAACTATCCTTATAGCAATTCGGAGGCACCGGAATGTTCATTCTCTTATCAGTCAATGATGCTTGAGGTGAACAAAAGGGTCTATTTGGAGCGACAATCGCTTTACTTGAAAACACAATGTGACAAGAAAAAAGACGTAAGGGAAGTGATAAATATACTGCTTAAAAGTTTAGCTGAATCTTTTTAAGTTTATTGCTAAATAATTTTAAATCAATTTTTTATAGTCGAGCAATTATTTCCAGCACGTCAAGAGGTTGTGCGGCTATATAAGTGGCACCGGATGCTGTCAATTCTTCTTTGGTCCTATAGCCCCAAAGGGCTCCTACCGATGTGATGTTGGCATTGCGGGCGGTGAGCATGTCCACATTGCTGTCTCCAATATATATGGTATGGTTGTTTGCAACCCGGCATGTCTCCAGTATTTCATTAATCATTTGCGGATGCGGTTTGGCTTGTCGTCGGGCGTTTAAGCCGATGACGGCATTGAAGATGATATTCGGGAAATAATATTGTATGATAGGCAGGGTGGCTTCGTGCATTTTGTTGGAAGCAACGGCTATCATTTTGCTTTGTTCCTGAAGTGCATGCAATAGTTCGGGGATGTCGTTGTAAGGACGGGTGGTGTCGAATTTGTGAGCGGAGTAGTATTGTAAAAAATCACTGGCGATGCTTTCAAAAACGGGTGTTTTGTGTATGTTTTGCGGTGTGGAGCGTATCAGTAGTTGATGGATTCCGTTTCCGACAAAATATTTGTATTGTTCCAATTCGTGGGTGGGTAAATGGTGCTTTTTTAAAGCATGGTTTACAGCATTGGCTAAATCTTCCAAGGTATATAAAAGGGTGCCGTCTAAATCAAAAATGACTAATTGTATCATCTATTCTAAATTTCGGCAAAAGTATAATTTTTTTTTATATTTGATTATCATTAATTTGAATGGAGTAGAAGATGGGTGGTAGAAAAAAAATAGCGATTTTGAGTTTTATATGATAAAAAAATGCTAATTTCGTAAACTCATAGAAAAGACGATAATAATAAATATAATAAACTAAAAATCAGATAATAATGGCAAGAGGAACATTAGTAATTGACACAGAAAGATGTAAAGGCTGTGGCGTTTGTATTACTGCTTGTAAGCTTAACGTTATCGGCTTATCCAAGAAAGTAAATGGCAAAGGTTACAATTACCTTGAAATGCAAAGTGATGCATGCGTAGGCTGTACTAATTGTGCAGTAGTATGTCCGGATGGAGTAATATCTGTCTATAGAGAAAAGTAATAAACAGTAAAAAGTTACATAAAATGGCAAAAGAATTAAAGTTAATGAAGGGTAATGAAGCAATTGCCCGTGCAATGATTGCCAGCGGTACAGATGGTTATTTTGGTTATCCTATTACCCCGCAATCAGAAGTGATGGAAACGTTAATGGCCGAGAAACCTTGGGAAACTACCGGAATGACGGTTCTTCAAGCCGAGAGTGAAATGGCATCCATTAATATGGTATATGGAGGAGCAGCTACAGGTAAGAAAGTGGCTACATCATCGTCATCTCCCGGTATAAGTTTGATGCAAGAAGGTTTGACCTATTTGGCCGGAGCAGAAATTCCTTGTTTAGTGGTAAACGTGATGCGTGGAGGTCCCGGATTGGGTACCATTCAACCGTCCCAATCCGATTATTTCCAATCGGTAAAAGGCGGTGGCCACGGGGACTATCAATTATATACCTTAGCACCTGCTTCGGTTCAAGAAATGTATGATTTTGTATTTGATGCATGGGATATTGCATTTAAATATCGTAATCCTGTATTAATTCTTTCCGATGGTGCAATAGGTCAATGTATGGAAAAATTATACACCAGAGATTATATTCCTCGTTGGACAGAAGAAGAACGCAGAAAGAACGCTCCTTGGGGCACATGGGGTAAGCCTGCCACACGCGGACACAATATCATTACCTCTTTGGAATTGGATTCGGCAAAACAAGAAGTGTTCAATCATAAATTGCAAGCCAAATACAGAGAAATGGAAGCAAAAGAGGTCCGTTATGAAGCTCTTAATTGCGAAGATGCAGATTATATCATAGTAGCTTACGGCTCATCTGCCCGTATTTCAATGAAGGCAATGCAAATGGCCCGTGAAAAAGGTTTGAAAGTCGGCTTGTTCCGTTTGATAACCCTGTTCCCGTTCCCCACACAGCAGTTGAAAGCCGCCGCACAAAGAGTAAAAGGTATTTTAACAGTGGAAATGAGTGCAGGACAAATGATACAGGATGTAAAACTGGCAACGGAATGCAAATTGCCGGTAGAACATTTCGGTCGTTTCGGCGGTATTATTCCTACTCCTACCGAAGTATTGGAAGCATTAGAAACTAAAATAATAAAATAAGAAGACATCATGGCAAATTTAGATATAGTAAAACCCGAAAATTTGGTTTATACCAAAACAAAAGTGCTGACAGATGCTATTATGCATTATTGTCCCGGTTGTGGTCACGGAACAGCACACCGTATAGTTGCCGAAGTAATAGATGAGCTTGGCATTCAAGATAAAACCATAGGTATAGCACCCGTAGGATGCTCTGTATTGGCATATAATTATTTTGATGTTGACTTTCAAGAAGCAGCACACGGACGTGCTCCCGCATTGGCAACGGCTGCAAAACGTTTGAATCCGGATTGTTTTGTATTCACCTATCAAGGTGATGGTGACTTAGCCGCTATCGGTACTGCCGAAACCATACACGCATGTAACCGTGGTGAAAATATCACCATGATTTTTGTAAATAATGGTATTTACGGTATGACAGGCGGTCAAATGGCTCCTACTACACTGGTGGGTATGAAATCGGCTACCACTCCTTATGGCCGTAACGTAGCCCTCAACGGCTATCCGTTGCGTATCACGGAGTTACTTGCCACCTTGCCGGGCACCTATTATGTAACCCGTCAGAGTGTACATACTCCTACCGCTGTCCGTAAGGCAAAAGCAGCTATAAAACAGGCTTTTGAAAATCAAAAATTGCAAAAAGGTCTTTCTTTTGTTGAAATAGTGTCTTCTTGTAATTCCGGTTGGAAAATGACTCCTGTGCAAGCAAACCAATGGATGGAAGAAAATATGTTCCCGAACTATCCTGTAGGCGATATCAAAGTAAACGGCCGGATAGTGGAGAATTTGGATATCAACCGTATAGTTGTTGACCATCCTTTAACCGTAGTTAATAAATAATTTAATATTGTAGAATTATGACAGAAGAAATAATCATAGCAGGCTTTGGAGGTCAAGGTGTACTTTCTATGGGTAAAATCCTTGCTTATTCAGGCGTAATGCAAGACAAAGAGGTAAGTTGGATGCCGTCTTATGGTCCCGAAATGCGTGGCGGTACCGCCAACGTATCGGTTATTATCAGTGATGAACGTATCAGTTCTCCTATCATTAACCAATTCGATACCGCTATTATATTGAACCAACAATCTTTGGATAAATTTGAAAACAGTGTGAAACCCGGCGGATTGTTGATATACGATCCCAATGGTATCACCCATCATCCTACACGCAAGGATATCAATATTTACCAAATAGAAGCAACGGCTAAAGCTCAGGAATTGGGTATAGCAAAGGTGTTTAATATGGTGGTATTGGGAGGTTTCCTTAAATTGAAACCTATAGTGGCTCCTGAATTTATTCATAAAGGATTGGAAAAATCTTTGCCTGAACGTCACCATAAACTGATACCCGACAACGAAGCCGCAATAGAAACAGGTAAAGGTTTGATTAAACCTTATCATACACTCTAATGAATTATTGTGTGTGAGCTTTACAAACACTCTGTTATTTAATAGCAGAGTGTTTGTTTTGTATCACCGTGCGCTGTCGGAGTTTATAGCGGTTCGGAATCGGCAGATGCAAGGCAGTGTTGCACATCCGCCTCCGAAAGCAAGTCAATAAATACAAACGAATGCAATAATCGGTACGGGTATATTCTTTTATCCGGCTTTATATTGACAATAAAAACCGTTATAATGCGTTTTAATATTTTATTTCATTACTGATTATGGAATCTACAAGACAACAAAAAATAGCAAGATTATTGCAAAAAGAGCTGTCTGACGTTTTGCAAACCGAAGGCGGAAATATTTATGGCAATGCCATGGTGACAGTCACCCGTGTGGAAGTAAGCAGAGACAGCTCCTATGCCAAAGTATATTTGAGTATCTTTGCTGCTAAAGACAAGAAAGCTGTTTTCGACGCCGTGGCGGGCAAGGGCAAAGAATTGCGATTCAAATTAGGGCAACGTATAAAAAATCAAATGCGAATTATTCCCGAGCTCCATTGGATATATGACGATACATTGGATTATTTGGAAAATATAGAAAATTTGCTTAAAAAGTGAACATATATCGTCGGATAGCGGTAAGATACTTGTTTGCCAAGAAGTCGCATAATATCATCAATTTCATTTCGATAATGTCGTTGATAGGCATTGCCGTGGCCACCGGTGCCCTGCTGATAGTGTTGTCTGTTTTCAACGGCTTGCAAAATTTTGTAGCTACTGCCGTGAATTCTTTTAATGCCGATATACAAATAGTGCCCAAAACAGGAAAAACCTTTTCCTCCGGTGCCGTGAATGTAGCGGAAATAGAGCAGATGAAAGATGTGCTGTATTGTTCCGAGGTGTTGTCGGACGTGGCCGTGTGGGTTCATGACGACAAGCAGGTGATAGCCAATGTAAAAGGTGTCAGGGATGATTATTATAAAATCAACAGCATGGACACCATCGTAAAGCAAGGCAGCTTTGTGTTGAATGAATATGGTCAGGCCTGGGCAGTGGTAGGCGGGGAAATAGCTTACAGACTCAGTGTGGACGGATCGGGTAAGGCGGAAAACATGTTGAAAGTGTATTATCCCAACCGTACCAAAAAGTTGAAAGCAACAGCCGGCATGTCGGCGTTGAATTCACAGTCTGTCATCCCCTCCGGAGTGTTTTATTCCTATACCGAATATGATGCCCAATATGTGATAGTGCCAATGGAATTTGCACAAAAACTGTTGGGATATTATGATGAATATACATCGCTGGAAATAAAATGCAAACCCGGCACAATAAACAAAGTGCAAAAGCAATTGGGCAAATTATACGGCGATCAATTTTTTATTCGCAATACCTATCAGCAAGAAGAAGACTTGTATAAGGTAATGCAATCGGAAAAATGGAGCATATATGCCATCCTGTCGTTTATATTGCTCATAGCCGCATTCAATATGATGGGAATGATGGCAATATTGATATTGGAGAAAAAATCGGAAGTGAAGGTGTTTTACGCTTTGGGCGCCGATAATGCCATGCTGAGAAAAATATTCATGCACGAAGGTATGTTGATAGCGGGCATAGGATTGCTGATAGGTATGGTTTTGGGATTGGTGTTTTGTTTTTTGCAATACCGGTTCGGTTTAATCACCTTCGGAGACGGACATTATTTAATAGATTCCTATCCTGTGGAAATACATCTGTTCGACGTGGTGATGATAGTATTGGTGGTGTTATTGCTTACTTTCCCTGCAGTATATTGGCCGTCAAAAAAAATGTCTGTATTTGATAATGTGGATTTGTAAAAAGATGAAAAAGGTATATTTCTTTTTGTTGATAATATTCTTATTGTCGGGAGCGTGCAGTAAAAAATATGAAATGCACACCATCTCGGGCTTTACTCAGGGAAGTTATTATCAAGTGAAATATTTTGATAGCTTGGGTCGCGATTTTACCGCTGAAATAGACAGCCTTTTAACCGATTTCGATTATACGGCATCGGTGTACAACGCAAGTTCCATTATTTCAAGAATCAATCAGGGCGATACGCAGGTGGTGCTGAATCATGATTTTGAAACCATGTTTGCCATTTCCCGGCAAATAAGTGAAAGCACGCAGGGAAAGTTCGATATCACCGTATCCCCTTTGGTGAAAGTGTGGGGTTTCGGTCCGCAAGAAGAGCAAAGCGTGCCCGATAGCCTGCTTATTGATAGTTTGTCGGAGTGCGTGGGATGGAGCAAAGTAAGCATAGAACAAGGAAAGGTGATTAAGGAGAAAGAATGCATACAATTGGATATGAATGCAATAGCTCAAGGTTATTCGGTGGATAAACTGTCAGACTATCTTCAGTCCCGCGGCATACAGAACTATTTGGTGGATATAGGCGGAGAAGTGCGTTGTAACGGATATAAAGTGAAAAAAGCATGGAGAGTGGGTATAGAAGAGCCTACAGATGAAAATCCGACAGTGATAGCTTCTATTCCGTTGTATAACAAGGCAATAGTAACATCAGGAAATTACAGAAAGTATAAAAAAATTAACGGAGAACGCTATAGCCATATTGTGGATCCGCATACGGGATATCCGTTAAAACAATCCTTATTGAGTGTGGCTGTTTTGCACAGCAAGGCCGTTTATGCGGATGCATATGCCACTGCATTTATGGTGATGGGGGTAGAGGCAAGCAAAGCCTTTGTACAGCAGCATAGCGACTTGGAAGTGTATATGATATATAATGAGAACGGTAATATGAAAGTATATGCCAGCCCCGGCATGCAACAATTGATAAATGAACAATAATGCATATAGAGAATATACATCTTATCAATTTTAAAAATTATCTGGAAGCCCGATACGTTTTTTCACCAAGTGTAAATTGTATAGTAGGGCTTAACGGAGTAGGCAAAACCAATCTGTTGGATGCCGTTTATTATCTGTCCATGGCCAAAAGCTATTTTAGCAGTTCCGATATGCAGAATATCCGGTATGGAGAGCAGTTTTTTACCATCATAGGCGATTGTGTGTTCGACGGAGTGGAAGGATGTCAAAAAATAAGTTGCATACAACAGGAGGGAAAACGGAAAATTTTGAAATACAATCAAAAAGAATACGACAAATTATCCGAACACATAGGATTATTGCCCGCTGTAATGGTGTCGCCAAGCGATACCGATTATATCAACGGTTTGTCCGAAACGCGAAGAAAATATTTTGACAGCATTATATCGCAATATGATAAAGTGTATTTGGAAAAAATAATATCGTATAACCGTTTGCTCAGTCAACGGAACACCCTGCTCAAGCAGCAATACGAAAACAAGCATTTTGATGCTTCGCAATTGCAAATATGGGATGAACGTTTGTGCGCTCAGGCGGAATATATTTTTGATAAAAGGAAAGAGTTTGTAAAAATGTTCATGCCCGTATTGGAAAAATATTTTTCGGTGATATCCATGGGCAAAGAAAAGGTGAATATAGAATATGTGTCTGCTTTGCACGATGGAAATATGGCAGACATGTTGCAGCAAAATTATGAGAAGGACTTTTACGGACAGCACACTTCCGTAGGAATACATAAAGATGATTATAAATACGAAATGGATCAGCATTCCATGAAGCGTTTTTGCTCACAAGGGCAGCAAAAATCATTTTTGATAGCATTGAAATTGGCACAATTCGAATTAATGAAACAGTTGGTGCATAAGTCTCCGTTATTGTTATTGGATGATGTGTTTGACAAGCTGGATGAAAAACGCATAGCGGAATTGATAAAAATGGTGGCGGGAAAAAATTTCGGACAAGTATTCATAACAGATACCAATCAAATGAGAATCAATCAATTGTTCAACGAAAACGGAATAGAATATCAACTCATCGAAATACAATGAAGTATATTTGGCACGAAAAATGTATTATTGTAATTGAAGATGAAATGATTAGATTCGGTAAATGAGGCATTTTGCAAAGTATTGTATCTTTTTGCGGTTTTTTACGTTATATAGTATTAAAAATAATTGTATCTTTGTAAACTTTAAAAATAGAATATGAACATGAAAAGATTAGCGTTTATAGTAACATTCATAGCGTTGTTTTTCTTAGGTTTTAACGCTCAGGCTCAAACAAAAGTAAAATTGGCCCACATTAATTCTTCGGAATTGATGAAAATAATGCCGGGAATAGATACGGCTCAAAAAATACTGGAAGATTATCAAACTCAATTGCAGGATGAATTGAAAGCCATGTATTCCGAATATGAAAAGAAGGCTATGGATTTTCAAGACAAGCAGGCCACTATGAGTCAAAGTTTGCAACAGGTGAAGATAAAAGAATTGCAAGATTTGGAATCAAGAATCAAAACATTTGAATCTTCAGCTCAGGAAGATTTCCAAAACAAGCAGGAAGAAACGCTTACACCTATCATCGACAGGGCTAAGGCAGCCATCTCCGAAGTTGCAAAAGAGTTGGGTTATACCTATGTGTTTGACACCTCACTGGGGGTATTGCTTTATCAGGAAGAAAGTGATAATATTTTTGAAGCCGTAAAAAAGAAAATAGGAATCAAATAATTGAAATTACAATGTTTTAATGGAGGTTGGAGTATTGCATTCAACCTCTATTTTTTTTAAAATACAAGTATATGGTATCGTTAGTACTCAGTCAAGATTTGCAACATAAGGCTATGGAAAGTTGCAACAAGGAAGATGCTCTGCATTTAATCCGCAGAGATGCTTCGGGTAATGATTTTTTAGGTTGGATAGATTTGCCTAAAGAAATAACAATAGAGGACATATGTAAAATAGAGCGGGTAGCCCAAAGGCTTCGCCGTTTGTCCGAAATGGTGATAATAGTGGGTATAGGAGGTTCGTATTTGGGGGCAAGAGCCGTGATAAGTGCCATAAGAGGGGAGTTAAGTGACAGCCTTCCTGAAATCATATATGCGGGGCATCAGATGTCACAAGATTATATGCATGCTTTATTGCAGCGAATGGACAAAAAAGATTATGCCATTATTGTGATATCCAAAAGCGGCACCACTACCGAGCCGGCAGTGGCTTTCCGTTTGTTGAAGCAGCATTGTGAGGCCAAATACGGTAAAAACGGTGCCAAAGAAAGAGTGGTATGCATTACGGATGCGAAAAGGGGTGCTTTAAAATCATTGGCCAATAACGAGGGCTATGATACATTTGTGATACCCGACGATGTGGGCGGGCGTTATTCTGTTCTTACTCCCGTGGGCTTGTTGCCTATAGCAGCCGCAGAATGTGATATAAAACAATTGGTGCAGGGGGCGGCGGATATGAAAATAAGTTTAAGCCACCTGGATGATGATAATATGGCATTGCAATATGCTGCCGTCCGCAATTATTTTTTGCGGCAAGGAAAAAATATAGAAGTAATGGCCTCATTTGATTCTCGGTTCTATTACTTTATAGAATGGTGGAAACAGCTGTATGGAGAAAGTGAGGGGAAAGACGGTAAAGGTCTGTTTCCTGCAGGCTTGCTTTATACCACGGATTTGCATTCCATGGGACAGTATATGCAAGAAGGACAGCGTTTGTTTTTTGAAACATTTTTAAGTTTGAAGCATTCCAATGCTTCTTGTCAGGTGCCTTATGATGAATCCGATATGGACGGTTTGAATTTTTTGGCAGGCAAAACATTGGAAGATATCAATCACGAGGCGGAAAGGGCTACCATATTGGCCCATGAGCAGGGAGGTGTGCCGACAATCAAATTGGAAATAGAAAAAATGGATGAATATCACTTGGGACAGTTGATTTATTTCTTTGAATATGCCTGTGGCTTAAGTGCGTATATGTTGCAAGTGAATCCGTTTAACCAGCCCGGAGTGGAGGCGTATAAAAACAATATGTTTGCCTTGTTGCGTAAGCCGGGATATGAAGATAAATATGAGCAGATACAGGCTGCTGTCAAGAATTTGTTGTAATTTTAAAGGTGATATCGTCGATATAATATCATAAATTGATATGGAATATTTTTTGGATATGGACAGGCAATATGCCGAATACGGGCAAGCTGCCGTAGTATTGCTCCCGGTACCTTATGATGGCACCAGCACTTTTGTCAAAGGAGCAGACAAAGGGCCTCAAGCTATCATAGACGCATCGGACAGCATAGAATTGTACGATGTGGAAGAAGATATCTCCATTTATACGCAAGGAATACACACGGCCATGCCGATAATGGAATTGGGCACACCGCAGGAAATGGTAAAGGCGGTGCGGGAACGCGTTAATTTGTATTTGCAAGACAACAAGCTGGTAGGATTGCTTGGCGGGGAACATTCCGTGAGTTGCGGTGCCATACAAGCCACAGCCGAACATTTTGATAATTTGTCGGTGTTGCAGATAGATGCTCATGCCGATTTGAGAGAAGATTATCATGGTTCAAAATATAATCATGCCTGTGTGATGCGCAGAGCTCAGTCCATGGCCAGGGTGGTTCAGGTGGGTATACGTTCCGTTGCAGAGGAAGAACGGCAATATATATTAAAAGAGAATATCTTTTATGCTCATTTGTTGGACGATAATGACCAATGGATGCAAGCGGCCATATCCCGATTGACCGATAATGTGTACCTCACTATAGATTTGGACGGATTGGACCCTTCCGTATTACCTTCCACCGGAACTCCCCTGCCGGGAGGATTATCGTGGCGCCGGCTGAATAAATTGTTGTCCCTGTTGGTGGCACAGAAGAATGTGGTAGGCTTTGATGTGGTGGAGCTTTGTCCCAATGCAGCGGATAAATCTTCGGATGTTACAGCCGCCGTGCTGGTGTATCGTATTATAGGAAAAATTTTAAAGAAAAGAATGCGGTTGAAGTGAAATATCTGTTAATTTCCTTTATAGCAGTCGCTTTATATATAATGTATAGGATATCATCCCTATTCATGGGGATGAAAAAAATAAAAAATCCCTATAAAAGGGGATATCTTATCCCTTAAAATGCCTTTATCTTTGCACAAAAAAATATAAGCCATATGAATAAAACAATAATATTTTTAAGTGCAATGTTCATGTTGATGTACTCCATGGCACAAACAGAAGTAAAAGAAAAGGAGTTTCCTTTTGAATTTCAAGCGTCGTATGTCGGTGATTTTGCCGGCAATGTAGTAGGAGGCAAGCAGTTGGGATTCGGTTATTTGGGTTATGGTACTTTAGGTATTACTTTTGATACCGAAAAGGCCGGTTGGTGGGAAGGCGGACAATTGGTTTTAAGCGGAGCCACCACTCACGGAACATGTCCTACCGAAAATTGGTTGGGCGATTTTCAAGTGGCCGATAACATAGAGGCCGGAAATCATGCTTTTTTGCAGGAGTTGTATTTTCAGCAAATATTAGGTCCTGTAGAGATTATGGCAGGATTGCAAGATTTTAACGCCGCCTATGCTTTTACCGATAAAGCAGGTTTGTTTCTTAACAGCTCTTTCGGTATTAATTCCATATTGTCAAGCACTTTCGGAGTGCCTATATTTCCTATTACTTCATGGGGATTAAATGTGAAATGGAATATCAAAGATTGGGTGAACTGGCAGGTGGGTGCTTTTGATTCCCCGTTTGGTTTCGACGACAATCCATATAATGTTCATTGGCGTTTTATTCCCGAAAAAGGAGCTATAGTTGCAAGTGAATTTGAATTTAAAACCAATATCAGCGATCAATTGGAAGGCTCATATAAGATAGGGGTGGCATGGCAAACATCGCAGAACAACGTAGAAGTTCATTTTTGCGGAGAACAGGAATTTTGGAAAAAAGATGAAAGAAGTATGGCCGCTTTTTTGATGGCAGCCTATTCTCCCCAATCTCTCAGTGAGAATTATGTTCATTTGGGTGGCGGTTTGCATTTCGGAGGGGTGTTCTCCAAACAGGGAAAAGATAATTTGGGGATAGCTGTAAGTTCATCTTTGTTGGCCAATGATTATAAGCATGAAACAGTAGTTGAGCTTACTTATCAATATGTATTTAATGAACATTTTTTCCTCCAACCCGATTTTCAATATATTATCAATCCTGCAGCGGGAGAAGATACATATAAAAGCCCGTTGTTTATGGCATTACGTGTAGGTATAGATTTTTAGATGAATAATAAATAGTGATATGAAACTTAAAGATTTACAAATAGGAAAGACAGCAAAAATAACCGCGGTAGGCGGTCAAGGGGCTGTTCGTCAACATTTATTAAATATGGGGGTGATTCCTAATGCGGAAATTACATTATTAAAATATGCTCCGCTCGGAGATCCTATAGAAGTAAGAATTCATGGATATTTTCTTTCTTTACGTTTGGCAGAAGCTGCTCAAATTGAAATAGAACCCATTGATAAAAGCAAACTTGAAGAAAAGAACGAATCGGGGTCTTTGATTGATAATGTTCCTTATAATAATTCCTTACATGAACACAATGCTCACCCCGGATTAGGTGAAGAAGGAAAATATCATTCCAAAAAAGATGAAACGCCTCTTCCGAAAGGGAGTAAGCTTACTTTTGCATTGGCCGGTCAGCAAAATAGCGGAAAAACAACGCTATTCAATCAATTAACAGGGGCTAAACAACATGTAGGTAATTTCCCCGGAATCACTGTTGATAGAAAAGATGGTGTTATTAAAGGATATCCCGAAACCTTGGTTACTGATTTACCCGGAATATATTCCTTATCTCCTTATACAGCAGAAGAGGTGGTAGCAAGAAAGATGATAGTGGAAGAAAAACCAAATGCTATTATTAATATAGTTGATGCTACCAATATAGAACGCAACTTATATCTTACCATACAATTGATGGAGTTAGGGGTGCCGATGGTTTTGGCATTGAATATGATGGATGAGGTAAAAAACAACGGAGGAACCATTCGTGTTAACGAGATGGAAAAATTGCTCGGAATTCCCGTTGTTCCTATTTCAGCAGCTAAAAACGAAGGTGTCGCCGAGTTGATAGAGCATGCCATGCATGTGGCAAAATACCAGGAAAAACCTGTCAGACAAGATTTTTGTGTCAATAACGAAGAAGGGGGAGCGGTTCACCGTTGTTTGCATAGTGTAATGCACTTAATTGAAAATCATGCAAACAGTGTCAATCTGCCATTGCGTTTTGTTGCAGAAAAGTTGGTAGAAGGAGATGATGCACTTTTGGATACATTACAATTATCGCAAAATGAAAAAGATACAATAGAGCATATTGTGAAACAAATGGAGGAAGAACGCGGTTTGGATCGCAATGCAGCTATTGCCGATATGCGTTTTTCTTTTATTAAGCAACTTTGTTCCAGAACCGTGGTTAAACCTCAAGAGAATAAAGAAAGTGCAAGAAGCAGGAAGATAGATAAATTGCTTACAGGTAAATTTACGGCCATACCGATTTTCTTATGCATTATTGCTTTAGTATTTTGGCTCACGTTTGATGTGATAGGAGCTTGGTTACAAGATTTGTTGGACATGGGTATTACCTCTTTGGGTGATGCGGTGAATAATGCCTTTATAAATTGGCAGGTAAGCGAGCCCATACGTTCTTTGGTAGTAGATGCTATTTTCGGCGGTGTGGGCAGTGTGCTGAGTTTTGTTCCCATCATCGTGGTTTTGTTTTTCTTCCTATCTCTTATGGAGGATAGCGGTTATATGGCCCGTATTGCCTTCATCTCTGACGGATTGTTGCGTAAAATAGGTCTTTCCGGCAGAAGCATAGTACCTATGCTCATCAGTTTCGGCTGTTCTGTTCCCGGAGTGATGGCAACCCGTACTTTACCGTCTGCACGCGATCGAAAATTAACCATCTTGCTGACACCTTTTATGAGTTGTTCTGCAAAAATTGCCGTCTATGGATTCTTTGTAGATGCATTTTTCCCTGAACATACAGGATTAATTATGGTCGGATTGTATGTTTTAGGTATTATAGTCGGAATACTTTTTGCATTGGTAGCAAAATTGTTCCGTAAAACAAAGGAAGTGGCTCCGTTTGTAATGGAAATGCCTCCATATCGTATGCCGGGGGCAAAGAATACAGGCCATTTGTTGTGGGATAAATCCAAAGATTTTGTTCAACGTGCTTTTACCATTATATTTATGGCTACAGTGGTGGTTTGGTTTTTGCAATCTTTTGATTTCCGGTTTAATATGGTGGAAGATAGTTCCGATAGTATGTTGGCAGCCATATCAGGTCCGATTGCCGTTTTATTCAAACCTCTCGGATTGGGAGATTGGAGGGTGGTTACATCTCTTATTGCCGGATTTTTAGCTAAAGAAAGTGTGGTTTCTACTTTGGAAGTATTGAATATGATAGAAGCCATCACCGCTCTTACCGCTGTTCCATTACTTATTTTTAGTTTATTATATACTCCTTGTGCAGCAGCTATTGCAACCGTACGTCGTGAATTGGGCGGAAAATGGGCATTATTTATGGTGTTGTTCCAATGTGCCATTGCTTGGGTAGTTGCGTGGTTAGGTTATTTGATAGCAATGTTATTTATTTAATAGATAAAATCATGAATGCAGCGAGTATCATTATTCTTATTGTAGTGGCAATTGCAGTGTCGATAGCCGGATATGTTACATATAAACGCAACAAACAAGGAAAATGCAGTTGCGGTTGCAGCAATTGTTCTGCAGGATGTAATGTAGAGCAATTCACCGACAAGATGAAAAAAATGGATATTAAGCAACGGTAATTTAATATTTTATGTTAACTTTTTTTTCTGCCTTTTATGCTATGCTTTGTGAAATGGCTCCTTATTTGTTAATGGGCTTTTTAATAGCAGGCATACTCCATGTGTATGTTCCTCATGGAATATTGGAAGCTTATCTCGGCAAGGAAAATTTCAGGTCGGTATTATTGGCTACACTTTTAGGTATACCTCTTCCTTTGTGTTCTTGCGGAGTAATCCCTACCGCTGTTTCTCTTCGGCGGGACGGGGCATCAAGGGGTGCAACAATAGCTTTTATGATAGCAACACCACAAACCGGAGTGGATTCTATCATTGCCACATATTCCATGATGGGACTTCCATTTGCAATACTACGACCTATGGTTGCATTGCTTACAGGATTGGCAGGAGGAATGGTGACAACACAATTTTCTAAAAATGAAATAATTGTTCATAAGAAAAATTCATCTCAATCAGAAAAGAAAGTTTCAATATTGCAGCAAATTAAGCATGTTTTTCATTATAGTTTTGTTGAAATGTTTCAAAATATCGGTAAATGGCTGGTTATTGGCCTTTTACTGGGTGCTTTGATAACAGTAGCTGTTCCCGACAACTTTTTTCTTACGCTCAATTTGTCTCCCGTCGTCATGATGTTACTATTATTAGTAATTTCAATTCCTATGTATGTATGCACCATGGGTTCTATTCCTATTGCTGCCGCATTGATGCTGAAAGGACTTACACCGGGGGCTGCCTTAGTGTTTTTAATAGCAGGGCCTGCCGTAAGTATTGCCAATATGATAGTAATAGGTAAAACTATGGGGCGTAGGCAACTTGTTTTATATCTGCTATCCATCATTTCCGGTGCCTTGCTGGGAGGAATTATTTTAGATTGTTTTTTGCCGGCATCTTGGTTTGTGTTGCCTTTTACAGATACAGTCTGTCATCATTCAGAATCGCCTTCGGTGTGGGATATATTATGTAGTATTGTTTTTTTGTTGTTATTGTGTAATGCTTTTGTTTTGAAATATAAAAAAAATAAAATCATGCTGAATGATAAAGTAATATATAAAGTAAGCGGCATGAGTTGCAATCATTGCAAAATGTCAGTAGAAAAAGCCGTTCAAAAATTGGAAAGCGTGAATAATGTGGAAGTTGACTTAGGACGCCAATTAGTGATAGTCAGCGGAAATCCATATGAAAGTGACGTGAAAAAAGCAGTGGAAGATTTAGGATTTGAATATATAGGGCGTCAATATTAACTGTTATATCAACATTATGGATGATAAATGATTTTTAACGAAAATTATAGCAATAGTATGAAAGAACATCACAATCATCATCACCACCACCACGAAATAGATGTAAATTCATTAAACAAAGCCTTCATTTTGGGCATTACCTTAAATGTGGCATATGTATTGGTGGAATTTGGTTTTGGATTGTATTCGCATTCCATGGGATTAATATCAGATGCAGGACATAATTTGATAGATATTGTCAGTCTGGTATTGGCTTTATTGGCTTTTCGGCTTTTGCGTATACACACTTCCAAAAAATACACCTACGGACTTAAAAAAAGCACCATTCTGGTATCTTTGGTTAATGCCGTGATATTGCTGATAGTGGTGGGAGGTATAGTTGTAGAAAGCGTGCATAAGTTGATAACGCCCGTGGAGGTGCAAGGAGGCATTATTGCGTGGGTAGCTGCGATAGGAGTGCTTATAAACGGTTTTACGGCATGGCTGTTTATAAAAGACAAAGAGCGGGATATAAATGTAAAAGGAGCTTATTTGCACATGGCTGCCGATGCGTTGATGTCGTTGGCGGTAGTGGTGTCGGGAATAGTAATATATTATACTCATTGGTATTTTGTTGACCCCGTTATAGGTATCATAGTGGCCGTTGTAATTACTTTTTCCACATGGAAATTGCTGAAACAAAGTCTGCGCTTATCTTTGGACGGGGTGCCCGATAATGTGGAATATGATGTTATTCTGCATGCCATGGAATCGCATCCGTCGGTGGTGAATGTGCATCATATGCATGTATGGGCGTTAAGTACTACCGAAAATGCGCTTACCGCACATGTGGTGTTGCAAAATTATGATCATGCCCAAGCGGTAAAGCAGGAATTGAAACACCGGTTGCATGATTTGGGAATCAATCATGCAACAATAGAATTGGAGCATGAAGGGGAACTGTGTACGCATGCAGAATGCAGGCATGCGGATGAATGAAAGGATATTTGAAAAACCTTGATTATATATTGTACATAAAGAGGAGTCGTTCAGACTCCTTTTTTTATGCAGTGAAGGCTTTACCGGAAAAAAATCCACAAAAAAAAAGATATTTTTTCATATTATGGACAATCGGCATGTGATATATATTTTTTTGCTATATTTGCAGAAAAAAATATAGATATGGATTTTATAATTACATCGTGGCAAATATGGCTTATTATAGCTATTCTTTTGGTCATTGTTGAAATATGTACAGCCGCTTTCGGCTCCATTTGTTTCGCTATCGGTGCCGGTTTTTCGGCATTGGCTGCAGGTTTGGGAGCAGGGCTTACTTGGCAGATTATCATTTTTGCCGTGGTTTCATTGTTGACCTTTATTTTCCTGCGTCCTTTTATGTTGAAATTTATGGATCGCAAGTCGAAAGATGTGAAAACCAATGCCGATGCCCTTGTCGGGCGGAAGGCGGTAGTGTCGGAACGTATAGATGCATCACAGTTAACGGGTCGCGTTGCTGTTGATGGAGACGATTGGAAAGCAGTATCGGAAGACGGTTCTGTTATTGAAAAAGGCACTCCCGTGGAAATTGTGAAGTTAGACAGTATTATTTTAACCGTTAAACAATATTAATATGAGTACATTCAATGTAGTTTTAATCGTTTTGGTAGCCCTTGTGGTGGTATATATCCTTAGAGGTATCAAAATAGTGTCCCAGTCCGAAACCCTTATAGTGGAACGTTTGGGCAAATACAACCGCACTTTAAACGCGGGTATTAACGTTATTCTTCCCATAGTGGAGAAAGCTAAAGAAACAGTCGCACGCCGGCAGGATGGCCGTTTAAGCGGCACTACGCGTATAGATATGCGTGAGCAGGTATATGATTTTGACAAACAGAGCGTGATTACCAAAGACAATGTAATGACAGAAATCAACGCTTTGTTGTATTTTCAGATAGTAGATCCCATGAAGGCTGTTTACGAAATTCAGAACCTTCCGGTAGCTATTGAGAAGCTCACCCAAACCACCTTGCGTAATGTGGTGGGAGAAATGGAATTAGATGAAACCCTGACATCACGTGATACCATCAATTCAAAATTGCGTACCGTATTGGACGATGCCACCAATAAATGGGGAGTAAAGGTGAACCGTGTGGAATTGCAGGATATCACGCCGCCGGAGAGCATACGCCGTACCATGGAACTTCAAATGCAGGCCGAACGTAACCGTCGTGCCGAGATATTGAAGGCAGAAGGTGAGAAACAAGCACAAATTTTGAATTCAGAAGGTGAAAAGCAGGCTGAGATTAATGCTGCCGAAGCCGACAAACAAGCCAATATCTTAAAAGCAGAAGGAGAAGCCCGTGCTAAAATATTACAAGCAGAAGCAGAAGCTACCGCTATTCGTAATATTGCAGAAGCTGTTTCTGACCGTGGGGCAGACCCTGTAAACTACCTGCTTGCAGTGAAATATATAGAAGCCCTTAAAGATATCGCATCAGGACAACAAAACAAGACGGTGTACTTGCCTTACGAGGCCACCAATATGTTGGGTTCTATCGGTGGAATCAAAGATATGTTTCAAGTGAAATAATTCAACTTACATCAAAAATAAAAGGTCGCAATGTTGCGACCTTTTATTTTTTTGTTGGATTGAAAAGAATTATTCTCCCAATTGTAAACGGTAGAATCCTTCGCATACCAATGCACTGTCGGCTTCTTTCATATATTGGGCGATAGTTTTTTTGCTATCTTTAATGAATTCTTGATTTACCAAAGTGTTTTCTTTGAAGAATTTATTCAATTTACCTTGAGCTATCTTTTCTATCATGTTTTCAGGTTTGCCTTCTTGACGAGTCATCTCACGGGCCAATTCCAATTCGTGGTCTATGGTTTCTTGAGGAACTTTGTCTGCATCTACGGCAATAGGACTCATAGCTGCTATTTGCATGGCAATATCGTGACCTACCACATCCATGTTTGCACCTGCTTTGTTGAATCCGCAAATGGTTGCCAAACGGTTTCCGTTATGGTTATAAGATGCTACATATGCATTTTGCATTACTTCATAGCGGTTGATTTCAACTTTTTCACCTGTTTTACCGGTTAATTCGGTTAAAATTTGACTGATAGTCATTCCGTCCAATGTGGCATCCAATAATTGTTGCAAATTTTGAATTTTATTAGCCAAAGCAAAATTGCTTATTTTTTTTGCGCAAGCAATAAAATCTTCTGTTTTTGCCACAAAATCGGTTTCACAATTGAGCATGAGCACTGTTCCGAAAGTGTGTTCTGCATTGGTTTGTGCATATACATAACCGTCGCTGGCACATCTGTCAGCTCTTTTGGCTGCTATTTTTTGACCTTTTTTACGTAATATGTCAATTGCTTTATCGAAATCACCGTCAGCTTCCACGAGTGCATTTTTGCAATCCATCATGCCCGAACCGGTTTCTTTTCTTAATCTGTTTACTTCAGCTGCTGTTATAGCCATTGTTATTAAATTTTAAGCGTTACAATTATTTTTTCTTTGCTACTGTTTTGCGAGGACGTTTTTCGGTTTCGCCTTCAGTGTTTTCGCCTATACGTTTTCTGCGACCGCTTCTGGGAGCCGCTTCTTTTTCAGGCTCTTCATTTTCTGCAACTTCCACTGTTTCTTCTTCCTCTTCTTCTTTCTTGTCTTTATCCAAAGCTCTTTCATTCAATCCCTCTTGAATAGCGTCGCACATGGCTTTTACTATTAAGGATATGGATTTGGAAGCATCGTCGTTGGCAGGAATAGCATAATCCACTGCATTGGGATCGGAATTGGTGTCAACAATGGCGAATGTGGGAATACCTAATTTTTTAGCTTCTGCCACAGCAATGTGTTCTTTTAATATATCCACTACAAATAATGCTTGCGGCAAACGGTTCATTTCGGATATTGAACCCAAATTCTTGTTTAATTTGGCTTTTTCGCGTTGGATTTGTAAACGTTCACGTTTAGAAATGTTTTTCCATTGGTCGCTATTGATAAGCTCGTCAATGGCTGTCATTTTTTTCACGGCTTTGCGAATGGTAACAAAATTGGTTAACATTCCGCCCGGCCAACGTTCGGTAACGTAAGGCATACCTACTGCCGATACATGTTCTGCTATCACATCTTTGGCTTGTTTTTTGGTAGCTACAAACATGATTTTTCTACCTGAACGGGCTATCTGTCTCATGGCTGCTGCGGCTTCATCCACTTTTGCTACTGTTTTGTGCAAATCAATGATGTGGATACCGTTCTTTTCCATGAAAATGTAAGGAGCCATATTGGGGTTCCATTTTCTTTTAAGGTGCCCGAAATGTGCACCTGCGTCTAACAATTCGTTAAAACTTACGCTTGACATTTTTTTTGTTTTTTATGTTTACATTCTTTTAATTAACAATCACAAAGTAGTTTCTCCGAAATGGAGAAAGTCTTTGCAATTTAGATACTAAACACTTAATAATGCTTTGTAATCTATTATATATAATATTAACGTTTGCTGAATTGGAAACGTTTTCTTGCTTTGGGACGTCCCGGTTTTTTACGTTCTACCATACGGGGATCTCTACAAAGCAAGCCTTGCGGTTTTAATATAGCACGATTGGCAGGATCAATTTCGCACAATGCTTTTGCAATGGCTAATCTTAATGCTTCTGCCTGCCCTTTTACACCACCTCCGTCAAGGTTAACTTTAATGTCATATTGTCCCATGGCATTCACCAAAGCCAATGATTGTGTGGCTACATATTGAAGCGTGCCAGTGGAAAAATATTCTTTATAATCACGTCCGTTAACGATAATGTTTCCGGAACCTGCCGACATATATATACGTGCAACGGCTGTTTTTCTTCTTCCTGATGTATTTACTACTGCCATAATTACTTAATGTCTTTAATGTTAATTAAACGGGGTTTTTGTGCTTGTTGTTTATGTTCTGCACCTGCATATACATATAAATTGCGGTAAATAGCGTCTCCTAATTTGTTCTTGGGCAACATGCCTCTTACCGCATGTTCTACCACGGCAATGGGTTTCTTTGCCAACAATTCTTTAGGAGTGGTAAAACGTTGACCGCCGGGATATCCCGTATAACGAACATATTGTTTGTCCGTCATCTTTTTACCGGTCAATCGAATTTTCTCCGCATTAATAATAACAATATTATCACCACAATCTATATGTGGGGTGTAATTAGTTTTGTGTTTGCCTCTTAATAGTTTAGCTGTAACAGATGCCAAACGGCCTAAAATTTCACCTTCTGCATCTATAAGCAGCCATTCTTTCTTTACCGCTTCTTTGGCAACCGATTCGGTTTTGTAACTTAATGTATTCATCTTTTATTAATTAACGTCTTGTTTATTAATACTTTATTTTTTTCAAACAAATATTTCACCTTCTTTGTCTGTGGATAATAATACGGTTCTCATTTTGAGTTGGCAAAAGTAGCATTTTTTTTCTTACAAAATGTTGTTTTTAACGTTTTTTTGTTAATAAAAAAATACAGATGGCTTTTTGGGCCATCTGTATAGGAAAGGTTCTATATAAAAATTAATATATTATCTTGAGCCTACAGGATGTGCTATCATTACTTTTCCGTTTTTCAAATTGATGAGTTTGGCAATTTTGTCTCTTTCAATTTGACCGACAGCAACGGTGGACATCTGTTCCGATTCACAGCACAGGTAAATGTTTTGGCTTACATAGCCGCAGTCTATGGCTGAATAAAAATCTCTGTCTGCAATTTCAAAGCCTTTCATCTTGTCATAATTGGCCACCAATACCAATATCATGGGAGCATCCATGTTCATATCCTGCTTGAGCACTTGTTTGCGGAAATCTCCGTTACGGATTTTCTTTACTTGATGGTCTTCAGGCATGTATTTGTATATGCCGCTGTTCAAAAATACATACACTTCTATTTCTTGCGAATTGCGTGCCGAAGGTGCGGTGCGCTTGTGCTCGTCGGGACGATTTTCGCCATTGGCAGCCCATAACAAACGGGATATGCGCATGGGCTCTATTTCTTGAGGATTAAATTCCCGTATGGATTTGCGTTCTTTTAACACTTCCAACAAAGGCATGCCGCCACCGTCTACAGGCTCCAATATCAAATCCTGCCCCGTAGCTGTTGCCGTGGTGGTGGATTGTGCTTTTGCATTGATACTTATCATACTCACTGCGATTACTAATATTAATATTTTTTTCATCTTATATAATATATATGTTAATAATTCATCTTGCAAAGATAACATTTTTA
Organism: Bacteroidales bacterium; assembly: GCA_017616775.1. Taxonomy (GTDB): domain Bacteria; phylum Bacteroidota; class Bacteroidia; order Bacteroidales; family WCHB1-69; genus UBA1205. The sequence goes on along the minus strand of JAFZXM010000016.1, from coordinate 9,308 downwards.
TTGCAAATATCGTGCTAATATTTTATTTGAAACCTTTTAAAATAACTTTTGTCCTTTATCACATCAATGGCTTTTTTATAAGTATCATCCGAATCCAACCATATTTTTGCCGACAATTCCGTAGGATAAATTCTTCTTGCGATTAAGGTTTTGATTTGTCGTTTAATATAAGCGTCTGTGTCAAACATCTTGTTTCGTTCCGCTTGTAATTGGTAATTGTCTTCCACATATTTTTCCAGCATGGTATAAAGAGCGGTGTTGTTCTTGAACTGCCCGTAAGATGAATAAAGCTGCTTGACAGTATCTTTATATTCTTTCCAAAAAGCCTCGATATATGCTTGCACATCAAAGTATAATGTGTCCTTTATGCCTTCTTGCCGGGCAAAATCATAAAATTGCCGCATTGTGGCGGCATCCACTTCATATGATTGATAAAAATCTTCAAAAGCAGGATATTGAGATAAAATGCGCTGATGATGATTTTCTATATACGACAGCACAAATTGGTTAAATATATTGTTACGGAACAATTGCCAATAATAATCCGACACCTTGACCGTATCGATAGGGACAAATATATCAGGCATAATGCCTCCGCCTCCATATACTATTCTTTTTGAGGCGGTATAATATTTGAGCGAATCGGGAAAATGTATGCTGTCGGCGTGAGTAAGCTCTCCTGCATTATAGCGGTTGATTGCGTCACGGCTGTAATCTTCCACGCCTTCGTAAGGCTTTTGAATGCACCTGCCGCTCGGAATATAATAACGGGAAGTGGTGAGACGCACCAAAGAGCTGTCGGGCAGCATCACTTGCGATTGTACCAGGCCTTTTCCGAATGAACGGCGGCCAATAATAATGCCCCTGTCCCAATCTTGTATGGCTCCTGATACTATTTCCGATGCCGATGCCGAATATTCATTGATAAGCACCACCAGTTTGCCCTGTTCGAAGCAACCGTCATTTTTGGTATTGTAACTTATTTTATTGTGGTCCTGATTGTTTTGGGTATATACCACCAATTTGTTTCCGGGCAAAAATTCATCCGCCAGTTCCACGGCACTATTGAGAAAACCGCCACCATTGTCCCTTAAGTCAAAAATAAGGTTTTGCATGCCTTGCTGTTTCAAAATATTCACCGCTTTTACAAATTCCTGATGTGTGGTTTGTGAAAATCGCTCCAATTTGATATAGCCCGTATTGTCATCTATCATAAAATAGGATTCTATGCTGTTGATGGGTATTTTATCCCGTATGATGGTAAAAGTGAGCAGATTGGGATTATTGCCGCGTTTTACTTTTACCACCACCTTGGTGCCCTTTTTTCCTCTTAAATGTTTGAACATCCAATCGTTTGTGCATATCTTTCCTACAGCCAAAGTGTCATCTACCATTACAAATTTGTCGCCTACTGTAATGCCCACCGTTTCTGCAGGACCGCCTTTCACCGGTTCTACCACCACCAAAGTGTCTTTGATAATTTGAAATTGTACTCCTATTCCTTCAAAATTGGCTTGTAAAGGTTCGTTGGTGCGGCTTACGTCCTTTTTGGCAATGTATACCGAATGCGGGTCCAGCTCTTTGAGCATTTCTATGGTCCCTTTTTCCACCAGTTTTGTTAAATCCACGCTGTCCACATAATAAAAATTGAGCAATTGGACAATGCGAGTGATTTTTTGCATTTGCTGATTGTATATTTGCGGTTTGTTTTGCGCCAAAGAGACAGCATTGCACGTCAATACCAACAATATGCAGAAGAATATGTTTTTACCGGTTGTTTTCATCATTTCGCTTTTTTTGAATTAAAGTGCAAAAATAGCACAAAAAGAAATACCAATCCTGCAATAAAAAAAACATATTAAAAATATGTATAAAAAAAAAGCGTTAAAACATGGTAAATTTGAAAAAAATATGCTTACTTTGCATAAGTTTAAATACAGATGGAATAATAACATAAAATATTGATAATATGATGAATATTAAATGGGAAGAATTGCCTTTCGGATACGTGAAGACAGACTATAATGTACGTTGTTACTATCGAGACGGCAAATGGGGTGAAGTAGAAGTTTCATCCGATGAAAACATCAACATCCACATGGCAGCATCAAGTTTGCACTATGGTCAGGAAGCTTTTGAAGGCTTGAAAGCCTATCGTTGTAAAGACGGGAAAATCCGTATGTTCCGTCCGGAAGCCAATGCAGAACGTTTGCAAAGCACTTGCCGCGGTATCATGATGCCTGAGCTCAGCACCGAAAAATTTGTGGAGATGTGCAAAAAAGTGGTGAAACTCAACGAACGTTTTATTCCTCCTTACGGTACAGGTGCAAGCCTTTACTTGCGTCCTTTGTTGGTAGGTACAGGCATCACGGTAGGTGTAAAACCGGCTGATGAATACCTTTTCCTTATTTTTGTGACCCCTGTAGGTCCCTATTTTAAAGGAGGTTTCAAAGCTAACCCCTATGTAATTACTCGTAAATACGATCGCAGTGCTCCTCTTGGCACGGGTATTTATAAAGTAGGCGGTAATTATGCTGCATCATTACGGGCACACGTTGAAGCTTGTCACGGTGGCGAATATGCTTGTGAATTCTATCTGGACGCAAAAGAAAAGAAATATGTAGATGAAGCCGGTGCCGCCAACTTCTTCGGTATCAAAGATGGCGTTTACATCACTCCGAAATCCACATCCATACTCCCGTCCATCACTAACAAAAGCCTTATGCAATTGGCAGAAGATATGGGTATGAAAGTGGAACGCCGTCCTATAGACGTAGAAGAATTGTCCTCATTCCAAGAAGCCGGTGCCTGCGGCACAGCAGCAGTAATCAGCCCTATAGAACGTTTGGATGATCCTGAAACAGGCAAAAGTTATCAGTTCGGCAAAGAACCCGGTCCGTGGTCCAAAAAATTATATGAACGCCTTCGTGCCATTCAATTGGGAGAATACGAAGATGTTCACCATTGGAACACAATAGTGGAATAAATGATTCGGCAAGACAAAAAAAAGAGGGAATTTCCCTCTTTTTTTTGTCTTTTATCGTACAATAAACATTTCCTGCAGCATGGAACTGCCTTTTTTTTAGCGGACTCTTGGGCAGTGTTTGCAAATTGTCGCCAATTTTTGCGGCACTAATATACAAACTTGTCATCCGTTTGTTTTTTTTCTTGAAAGCCAACTTCTTATTGTATTGTTGAAAAAATATTCAACTGATAATTAGTTGTTTATAGTTTTTTCGAAAAAAAACTTCAGTTCATATCAATAGCATTTTTAAGAAATTACTATTTTTGTACCCGAAAATTTTGTGGAGTATGCCGAAAAGCCCTTAAGTGAGTAGGCGCAATAAAATACTTATAGTATGAAAAGATTTTTTATGCTTCTTTGCGGTTTGATACTATCGCTGCAAATGGCAAATGCCCAGGCCGTTGTGGTAGGCAGTGAAAATTTTGACGGGTCCACCCATACTTTCACATCCACACCCGGCACGGCATGGACAACTTCGTACAATCCGTATAATTTGGCCGTAAGCGGCACCAAATCCATATGGAGTGAAGTACCTTTCGGTACAGGAGATTCGGTGATACTCACCACTCCGGTATATGATTGTTCAAATTACGCTTATGTAACCCTTCGTTTCAGCCACATCTGTAAGGTTTCGCCCATGGATGAGGTGAGGGTGGAATTTAAGCTTAACAATGTAGGTGCCCAATGGCAAGTACTCCCTGCAAATGCCTATAAGGGAAATGCTGCCAATTACGGTACATCTGGTTTCAATGCAGCAAGTTATTCTATTTGGAATGCCTCCGATAGTTTGGCTATGCCTGCCAATTCATGGTGGAAGGAAGAAATGTTCGATCTTTCCAATGATGCATCCTATTCAGGAGTACAATTCCGTTTCATTATCAAAAAAGGTAATGTAAGCGGCACGCAGATTTCTCACGGTTGGGTAATAGACAATTTTGAATTGTCTGCCTCCATGTATGAAATCAAACCTCCTGTTGTTGAGTTTTTGACTCATTTTGCCGATACGGTCGGATATACAGGTCCTTATACCATCAAAGCTAAAGTTGTGGCCCGTACTGCCATACCTGTGGTTCACCCTGTATTTAATTATACAGTTTCCAATCCCGTTACAGGTAACTATTCCGACAGTGTATTGATGACACCGGTGGAAGGAGACTCCATTTGGGAAGCCGTAATTCCACAGCATATTTTCGGTACTACCTATACATTTTTTATATACGGACACGATACCGTAGGTAACTACACATTGGCCCGCAGCGGATTTATTAGCGCGCATATAGCAGGCAGCGGCGGCGGAATGTATAAATATATAGGAGATACCATAAACACCACTACCACCAGTTATGCTCCTTATTACACATGGTTTGACTACAGTTGGTCAAAAATGCTTTATACTTCCGCTGATCTTCCCAGTGGTACCAATTCTATCAGCGAAATAGCGTTTAAAACATACGACATGAGTAACACCACAGGTGTAAACAACCAGGAGGTGTATATGAAAGTGGTAACGGATGCCACTATTACCAATACCAGTTATGTGGATCCCATTACCGACGGAGCCACTTTGGTGTGGACAGGCAATATTCCCGGCAATATAGGTGCTAATACATGGGTAAATATTCAACTCACCACACCTTTCCTTGTTACCAGCGGAAACGGATTGTTGATATATTGGTACAATAAAGACGGTTCTTATGAAGGCAGCACTTGCCAATGGTATGCCAACAGTTCAAATAACACTATGGCCGTTTATCAATATTCCGACGGTTCCATGCCGACAGGCAGTGGCAGTTCCACAGCCAGACCTATCATGCGTATCATGGCAGGCGGTGTTATCAACGACAGCAACTCCGTGGGAATGGTAGAAATTATAACACGCGATACTGCCGTAGCCGGACAAGGTCGCCAAGAACCTGTAGTGGTAAAAATACAAAATAAAGGTTATGCAAACTTGCATTCTGCAACAATAGGTTGGTCTGTTAACGGAGTGGTGCAAACCCCGAAAACATGGACAGGCAATTTGTTTGATGATTATTCCGACACAGTTACAGTAGGCTATTTTTCACCGGCTATTAATAAATACGACACTATAATAGTATGGGTGAATATGCCTAATGGCGTATTGGATACCAATACGTTTGATGATACTTTGTCTAAAGTGGTATTCGGCGCAGCCGATTTGCAATATCAATGGGTGAATGTTCCTGAAGATACTGTTTATAGTACAGGTCCTCACAAAATGCAAATGCGTTTGTGGTCTATGTCAGGCAATACTAACATATCGAATATAAATCTGAAATATCGTTACAAAGATACAACAGGTACATGGTTGGACAGCGCAACCCTTTCTATGGTCAATATAGGCAAGGATATTTGGCAGGCTGCAATTCCCAACATTCGTTTTATGCATCATGTGGAATATACTGTAACCATGAAAGACTATTTAAACAATGACATTGTAGTAAATGGTTATTATTTTATTAAGATAGGCGGCGGCGGTGTAGGTTCTATTACCGATTCCATCATTTATGGTGCCAATTCCTCCAACAACTGTGCAAGTCCATGGGTGGTTACAGGTGATGGTACCAATAGAAATGTATCTGTATTTCTCAATTCAGGATTGGGAAATCCCACCCAAGCGTTAGTAGGATTGGCATATACCCCTTATCAGAGTATTACAGCAACATTTACAAGGTATCATGTGCAATGTTATGTAAAAGCCACAACAGCTACTTCGGTATCCGCCTATTTGGATCCTATAGTGGAAGGAGCTACATTGGTATACGATGGAGATCTTAATTTCAACATTAGTGGTCAGCCATGGTGTCCTGTATATTTTGATAGGGCTTATCGTATCCCCGCAGGACAAAATTTATTGGTATGGTGGGTAGATACTTCTTCTTTGAATAGTTGCAGTCAAAATACAACTACTATTTTCTGGGCTCAGCATACCCAAACCGATGGTACTTATAGAGATGCACATAATTATACGTCAGGTTGCGGAGGAAGCAATATTAATGCTGTTTATGCATGTGTTCCCTATACGCTGTTTTATTTTGGTACGGAGAAGTCAAAAGATTCCAGTAATTCAGTAGCATTAGAGGAATTTGCATCTCCTACGGAAGGAGCTACCGTTACAGGTACTCAGCCGGTGCAAATAGTGATTAGAAATCAAGGTCTGATAGATTTGACATCTTGCGAAGTGGGTTATTCTGTAGACGGTGTACTCCAAGACACCGTTCATTGGACGGGTCTTTTGCCGGCCGACTTTGTGGATACTGTTAATTTTGGTACTATCAATATAATGCCGAATACCATTTATGAACTCACCGCATGGGTGTCTAATCCTAATGGTGTATATGACTCCACCAGTTATGATGATACATTAACCATTTCCACCATTGCATGTACAGGTGCTTTGACAGGAGTGGTAAGCGTTGATCCGTTGGGTGGCGGAGACGCAACTTCCTTGTCATCGGTGCTGTATGCTGTAAAAAATTGTGGCATGAGCGGTAAGTTAACCATTGAAATGGCTGATGGTATTTATGCCGAAGGCATAGACCTGACAGATTTGGCAGGCGCCATGGAATCCACAGACACTTTAGTGATAACATCGGCTTCAGGCGATTCCGATGACGTGGTATTCAAATCCGGTGTAACATTGAAAGATATACAGAATATCGTTATCAGCAATCTTACTTTTGATTTGTCAAGTGCCAATGCATCAGGTGTTAACTTTACATCGGTGTGCGACAATATAGAAATCAACGGTTGTAACTTTATACTGAATCCCACAGCCACGGGTACTACCACTTGCGGTATCAGATACAATGGCACAGCCAGCTCACCGATAATGGGTAATATCCGTATTCTCAACAACACCTTCAGCGGCGGCGGTACAGGTATTTATATGTATTATACCTATCCTTCCACCACTTCCATGACGACAGCCAATAAGTATATCACCATACTCAACAATACTTTCAACGATGTCGGTCAATATGGTATCTATTCTTATTACTATTGCAAATACGACAGTATTGCTCATAATGTGTTCAACATGCGTAGCAACTCTACGGCACAATACGGTTGCTATATGTATTATTACAATAGAATAGACGGCGGATTCTTTAACAATAAAATCACGCTCAATTCCACCTCCACCTGCTACGGATTCTACGATTATTATATGAATGTTGCCAGTACAGGTGCCCAAAACAACGCTCCTATATTCAACAATGAAGTTCGTAAGATGGCAGGCAGCGGTACTTTCTACGGTATCTATGTTTATTACAGCAATTTGGATGTAATGAACAACACCGTTTATTCACAAGGTACGGGTACCAACTACAATCTTTACAGCTCATATGCCAATGCCACCTATTTCAGCAATGTAAAGGGCAATATCTTCCATACTGCTACCACCGGTACAGGATATCCTATTTATATATCCAGCGCTTCTTATGCTACCACCGGTATGGATTTGGATTACAATGACTATTATTCCACCGGATCATATCTGGGATATGTGGGTTCTGCCGTATCCAGCTTATCAGCTTTAGCAGCAGCAGCAGGAAACAACACCCATTCTGTGAATATCAATCCTCAATTTACCAATGTCAACAACAATTTGGATCTTGGCAATAACACAAAAATGGCTCTTATGATGCCTAACATTGGTAATTATGCCTTTGACATTGACAATAAAGCCCGTTTCGGCAACACCTGTATGGGTGCATACACCGTGGAACCGCTCGATTTCGACTTGGCAGCCGTTTCTGTAACCATTCCTAACGGTGCATCCATCAACACAAGCATCCCTGTTACTTTGGAGGTGTTGAACTTCGGTGCCACTCCTATCACTTCAGCTACCGTTAACTGGAGCATCAACGGAGTAACCCAAACACCGTATGCATGGACAGCAGTTACACCGCTTCCTGCTTTTGAATCCACCACCATCACCCTCGGTACTTATACTTCCACCACCGCAGGCGGTGTGAATATCAAAGCATGGTTCAGCAATGTTAACAACACTTTGGACAGCAACCGTAACAATGATACCGTTGCTAACAATGCCTACATTTGCGGCGGCAGCATCTCCGGTATTTATACCGTAGGTAGCGCCTCCTCCAGTTTCCCGACTTTGGAAACCGCTTTGATGGCTTTGGAAAATTGCGGATTGGCAGGCAACACCGAATTGCAGTTTGTTAGCGGAACATATGGTGATATGTCTTTATCAGGCTTTGATGCAGGTAACTATACCCTCACCATCACTTCCGTTTCAGGCAACGCTTCTGACGTGAAATTTGTAAATAGTGCAGGCAATGCTCTCAACTTGAGTAATTCAATAGGCATTACATTCAAAAACATCACTTTTGACGCTTCCGGCGGTACAGCCAACGCTGTTCAGTTAAGCGGACAAATCACCGATGTTACCTTCTACGGTTGTGAATTGTTGGCTAATCCTACCACTACCAACACAGCTTCGGCTGTAGTTCGTTATGCCAACTCCTCCGGTTCTGTCAACACTTTGACCAACGTGAAGTTTATCAAGAACCACATGAACGGAGGTTACTATGCAATGTATATGTATTATACCGCTGGCAATGGTACCGGCATGCTCAATACTTGTCATGTCCGTATAGACAGTAATGTTATAGAAAACTATTATTACTACGGTTTGTATTCTTATTATTACAACCATTATAAGAGTGTTTCTCACAATACTTTCCGCACACGTACGGGCACTCAAGCCACTTACAACATGTATTTCTACTACTATCATGCTGTTGATACCATTGACGGTAACAAGATAGAAATACGCAACACCGGTACGGCGTATGGTATGTATTGCTATTACTATTTCCATTATCCGAGCTATGCTGTAGGCAATGCCAAGATAATCAACAATGAAATACGTAAACTCAGCGGAGCAGGTACCACTTATGGTATGTATATCTACTATTATATGATGGCAGATGTTTACAATAACACCTTGTTGTTAGGCGGTACAGGTACTTGCTATGGTTTGTATATGTACAACACCAGTTCTACCTACCATATCAATGCCAAAAATAATATCATCCGTACTTTCACCACCAGCACAGGATATCCTATCTACATCTCATCTTCCACTTATGCAACATCCACTTATGTTTCGTTGGACTACAACGACTACAGTTCATCCGGAAGTTATCTCGGTTATATAGGCAGTGCACAATCAAGCATTACCAGCCTCCGTACCGTTACCGGTCAGGATGTACACTCTATCAGCGTAGTTCCT
>JAFZXM010000015.1 GCA_017616775.1 Bacteroidales bacterium | reverse complement strand
GAAAAAATCCGTTGGCATGGTAGGGGCGGTTTGAACATGCCTTGCATGCGTCGGATTGCTGACGGATATGAATTTAAATGCAGAATTATTAAAAGACAGAGAGTTATGAGAAATCTGTTCAAAACCATGGTGGCAACGGCAACCGCAGGAACCCTTTGTGCCAAAACCGACAAAAACAGCGATTACGACTTTTATGTTTTTATGGTGCTTGTGTTCAAAACAAGTCTGTATAACGATGCCAAAGGCAAGAAAAACAAGTCTGCATTTGAATTGTTTCTGAATGCGATAGGGGCAGAAAAGTCGTCCGAAAATATTTATAAATGTACAACAAGAGTAAACCTTTTATGCTCATATACAAAGAATTAAATGGCTGAAAACGGGTGTTATGCCATTTATAAGCTGTTTGGCTTATAAATATGGTTTATAAGTTATTTAGCTTATAAATATAGTTTATAAGTTATTTGACTTATAAATTTTATTAAAAAAACGGTTTTGTATCTAAAAAAATAGTATCTTTGCAAAAAAAATAAATACATGAACAAAGCTACAATTTCAGCAGATATAGTATCCTCTACGGAGTTGACACCGTGTGCGTTAAGTCAGCTGCAGAGCGAAATCAAAACTTTTGTCAAACAATTGGGAAATGAGTACAAAGGTACTTGGGGACGATTGAGCAAAGGCGACAGCGTGGAAATCTATATTGACAGACCTCAGGACTCATTGCGGATAGCCTTGCTTTTAAAAACTTTGATAAAAAAATTCAAGGTCGATACGGAGTGTGCAGGTCAGAAAGCGGATAGGAAACGTTTAAATATGTTTAAAACATACGGTGTTAGAGTAGCTATTGCCGTGGGTGAAATGCGTGTTGCCAATAAGCAGACAAATATGTTGGATGGTGAGGCTATCTATGCCTCAGGAAGGGCTATTGAACGCCAGAACACTTCGAATAAATCAAAAATAGTGATAAAAAACACCTTGTTTTTTGAATCTTCGGATACAAAATTGTCGCAGCAGATAAATGCTTATATGGGTTTATTGGATGTATTGTTTAAGCGTGCAACAGAGCGGCAGTGTGAAGTCATATACTACCGTCTGTTAGGGAACAACGAGAACGAAATATCCGAAAAGTTGGGAATTAAGCAATCCGCTGTAAACCAGCACTCAACATTGTTTGGCTGGAACGCAGTCGAGCAGTTGCTGAAGTATTACGAACAAATAAATTTTTAGCCATGATACGATTTTTATTTTTACAAATAATTGCCCACACAATCAGTGATTTCTACTTGCAGAATAACAAATCGTGTGCGGATAAGGCAAAAAATGGCTTTAAGTCACCGACACTCTATATACATGTCTTGATAACTTTCGTGTTTTCTTGGATTTTGTCGTTTTCATTCAATTTTTGGTGGGTGGCGTTGATTATAGCTGCCTCCCATTTGCTTGTCGATGCCATGAAATGCTATGCTTCCAAATGTAAGGGTATTTTCTTTATGGACCAGCTGGCGCATTTGATTGTAATTGTGGCGGTCTGCTATCTGTGGAATGGCGACTTGCCTGATTGTGTGAGCGGTGTGGAAGAAGAGTATATAGCTCTGTTGTTGGGCTTACTGATATGTTTAAAACCCTCAAATATAATAATCAAAGAAATATTCAAGGCTGCAAGTATCAAAGTAAACAAAGGCAGTGACGATGATGATGCAGAAGATTTGCCCAATGCGGGAAAACTGATAGGAGTCGTGGAACGACTTCTTTCGTTAGTGTTTGTGCTGTTGGGACAGTATGAAGCTGTTGGATTTATCATAGCCGCAAAATCACTTCTGCGTTTTGCCGAAGGCGACAAGGCAAAATCGGAATATGTATTGATAGGCACATTGTTGAGCTTTTCAATGGCAATATTTGTTGGTGTCGCCATCAAATTGTTTTATGGATTGTAAAAACAGATAGGATTTTATGACCGAGTCAGCAATCATATCGAAAATATGGAATATGGCCAACGTTCTTCGCGACGATGGCGTGAGCTACGGCGACTATTTGAAGCAGATCACCTATCTGCATTTCTTGAAAATGGCCGACGAGATGAACAAACCGCCTTACAACAGGGGCTGAAGTTCCCGCACCTGAAGGATGCCGAAGAAAAGGAAATACTGTTATTAGAGGAGGTAAACCATACAATCATCTAAAGGAAGTAGAAGCTGTTCTTATGTTACTGCACAACTATAAAACAGGATTGGAAAAAGTAATTAAAAACAATCAAAAGCAATTAACGAAGAATGAATTAATAACAATAGAAAAATCTCTTAAAGAAACGGATGATTATATTAACCGCCTTGAAGCAATAAAGGTCAAAACAAAGGAATTAGTACATGAATATAACAAGCATTCTTTACAAATTAAAATTTGAACAAACAATCAGTGATTCTGAACGCAATTTTGTAAAAAGAAAATTATTCAATTACAAAAGTGATGATGAATTAAATCAGGCAATTCGTGCATTTGGTTTTGCATACCCACGATCTGCGGAAAACATTAAGATTATAGAGAATTTTTTGCAATATAAAGCAAAAGAATTCGGTTTTGATGATATTATTAGGGCAAGTGTGCTTAATGTGCTTTGTAAAAAGTGGTGGTGGGGATTGGCGAAAGAGTACCTGCCATTGCTAAAGACATACGCTTTAATGAGTTCAGATGATTATTCAGAAACACAAATTGCCACATTCTCAATATTAGGTGAGTATATCTATAGTTCAAAGGATTTTGAAACATTGAAATTCGTTTATGGATTATTTGAAAAAAGACTTCAGCAATATGAAGAAGGAACGGATGACACACTTGACGATATATACAGGTGCCTAAATGTGGCTATGTATGGTCCTGCGGTCTTGATAGATAATTATCATATTTCATCTTCTAAAGATATTAATCAAAATCTGATTAATCAAATTCATGGATTATTGGTCAAAAAGTAGTATAATGTTCAAAAAAACCTGACCAACGACTAAAGTGCTGTCTTTGCAAAATGAAAAAATTATTGTGGTTCCGGCAGTTTTAAAGAGAACCGGCTGTCGGAAACAAAAGGATATGAATTTAAATACAGAGTTATTAAAAAACAAGGATTTATGAAAAATTTGCGCAAAACCATGGTGGCAACGGCAGTCCTGCTTGTGGCGGGAATAATCCTTTTGGCAGGCTGTGAAAAGGAAAAAGAGAAAACAAAAACAAATGTCGGGGAAATGAGCATTTCAGATATTCAATACACAGATTGTCTTTCATATCTGCCTTCCAGCGATTCAATTATAGTTAGAAAAGAAGGCGAATCTTTAAAAATAGAACATCACAATTTTGCTATTCCTTGCAAATTTGATTCTATCGTAGTATCCTATGCTTTTTACGGAGACACACTGGCTGTTACAGAAATGCCTGATCCTTATTACAATGTCAATTGTGTTTGTGTCATTTCTAATTCCTTTCAAATAAACAATATCCCGCATGGTCAATATATGCTTGTGATAGGCAATTATCCATATGTTATCAAACATATATCATCCGTTAATTTTTAATAGCACTGCAAAAAGTATTTTTTAGCTTTTGCTTTATTTTTCCGATTCCGGCAAAGGATTTTCCACATTTGTTGGGATGATGTTTTTTCCCTTTTCTGTTTGAATGAAAACTAAAAAAACGGAAATTGAAATATCGCATCGAAAAATTGTTTATATTTGCAGTTTGAAAAAATCCGTTGGCATGGTAGGGGCGGTTTGAACATGCCTTGCATGCGTCGGATTGCTGACGGATATGAACTTAAATACAGAATTATTAAAAGATAGAGAGTTATGAGAAATCTGTTCAAAACCATGGTGGCAACGGCAGTCCTGCTTGCAGCGGGAATAATCCTTTTGGCAGGCTGTGAAAAAGAGAAAAAAGTCTTTAAAGATATAACGGAACTTCTTCCCTGCGTTCCGTCCTCCGATATCATCCGTTCGTGCCAAGACACCGTTTTGTTGATAAACGACAGGAAACATTTGGAAACATTGTGTGAAGATGCACCGTTTGTTAATTTTTCACGACAATCGCTGCTGATAGTCAAAGGGGTGTCAACATCCGGGATAGTTGCCATCAAAACGGATTTTGCGGACAACGGGGATGCAAGCTATGGCGTAAACATACATGTGGTACAGAATTTTACATGTGTCGTGCAGAATTGGTGTACCTGTTATCTGGTGCCCAAAGTCGCATCCTTGGACAGGATTGCCGTGACGGTCAAATATACTTACTAAAAGAAAATAAACGATATACAAACATAACATAACAACAAAATAATGAGAAAGAATTTATTGATGGTAATGATGCTCTCGGCGGGCATGGTCTGTGGTTTTTCACAGAAAATTTTCAATATGGAAGATGTATTCCGTTCACCGGACATGTATCCCCAAAGTATAAGACAATTGCAATTTATTCCCCATACCGACAGTTATGTGTATGCGGAAGGCAACACCTTGTATAAGGTGGAGGTGCCGTCCATGAAAAAAACGGTCATGCTGGGTATGGTGCAAATGGATGCCATGATGAACATGGCCGGTGAGCAATCCATGAAACGTCTTCCCGGCATAGAGTATTGGGAAAATGAAAATGAGTTCTATTTTCAGTCGGGAATGAAGCTTTTTGCTTGCAATATAAGTGAAAAGAAGGTGAGTGCCTTGTGTGAAATGCCCGAAGAAGCGGAAAATGTGGAATGGAATTATGCCGCAAAAAGAGTGGCTTATACCATAGACAACAATTTGATGGTGTGCTGTTTCGGCGAAGACGCCCGGCAAATCAACCCGTCCGGTGAAAAAGAAGTGAAATACGGTCATGTGGTGCACCGTAATGAATTCGGCATAGAACACGGCTGTTTCTGGTCACCGAAAGGCGATAAGTTGGCATTTTACCGTATGGACGAAAGTATGGTCACCGATTATCCCTTGGTGGACGTCACCTCCAGAATAGCCACCGTGAACAATATCAAATATCCCATGGCAGGCATGACCAGCCATCAGGTGACACTGGGCGTGTATGATTGTGCTACGGGCAATATTGTGTATATGAAAACAGGGGAGCCGGCAGACCAGTTTTTGTGCAGTGTAACATGGAGTCCGGACCAAAAGCATATCTATATCGCCATCCTTAACAGAGAGCAGAATCATATGAAAATGAGCAAGTTTGACGCTGCTACGGGCGATTTGGTGAAAGTGCTGTTCGAAGAACAGAATGCCCGTTATGTGGAGCCGAGCGATCCTTTGTATTTTTTGCCCGATCAAAGCGGACAATTTTTGTGGATGAGTCAAAAAAGCGGCTATAAACATCTGCATTTATATACTTCGGAAGGAAAAGAGGTGAAACAACTCACCAAAGGCAATTGGGTGGTGATGTCGTTTTTGGGCTTTGACCAATCGGGCAAAAAGGTGATAATCACCTCCAACAAGGATGAATTGGTGGGAGAACGTGCCTTTGTGGTGGATATCAAGTCGGGCAAAATACAAAATATCTGCACCGAAGACGGTGTTCACCGCGTGCAATATACATCGGATGCAAAATATTTTATCGACCGCTATAGCAGTCTGCATATTCCGGCTGTGGTAAAATTGAAAGATGCCAAAGGCAAAACCTTGTCCGTTCTGTTGTATGACACCACTTCGCTGAAGGAGTTTGCCCTGCCGGAAGTGAGCATAGGCATGCTTCGCAATGCCAATGGCGACAGCTTGTATTACCGTTTGATAAAACCGATCAATTTTGACGCTGATAAAAAATATCCCGTATTTTTCTATGTATATGGCGGTCCGCATTCCCAGTTGGTGACCGATTCATGGATGAGCGGCGGACATTTCTTGCATTATATGGCACAAAAAGGATATGTGGTGTTCACCTTGGACAACAGAGGTACCGCCAACCGCGGCTTTGAATTTGAAAGCACCATACATCGCCGTTTGGGAGTGGTGGAAGTGGAAGACCAGATGTTGGGAGTGGAATTTTTGAAATCTTTGCCCTATGTGGATACCAACCGGTTTTCCATAGACGGATGGAGCTACGGCGGATTTATGACGCTTACGTTGAAACTGCAACATCCGGAAGTGTTTAAGGTGGCTACCGCAGGCGGCCCTGTGATAGACTGGAAATATTACGAGGTGATGTATGGCGAGCGCTATATGGACACCCCGCAGGAAAATCCCGAAGGCTACGAAAAATCTTCCTTGTTGAATCAAGTGGATAAAATAGACGGTCATATCTTGATATTCCATGGCTGTGTTGACCCTACCGTTGTATGGCAGAACAGTCTGCAATTTTTGCAGGAATCGATGAAACACCGTAAATTGGTGGATTATTATGTCTATCCCACCCATGAACACAATGTAATGGGATTGGACAGACTGCATTTGTGGCAAAAGATAGAAGATTATCATGCCACTTTTAACAAATAGTTGCTCTTTCAGGCAAGAGAGATAAAATCGGACATGTAATACAGGCAGGATGGATACTTATATTTTCAGAAAGACTATCAATCGTTTGCCCGGGGCAATCGTGCATTGCATACCCACACCCGACCCCCGCGTATTGGAAGGATACGCCTGCCGGCAGCAAGCAGGCACCTATCTGCAAGAAAAAGCCTACAAAAGAGTGCTGTTGATAACCGATCAAACCATTCATGCATTAGGCTATGATCAATTGATAGAGCAAGGCTTGCAAGAGCGGCAGATAGATTATGTAAAATTCGATGCCATCAGTTCCGAACCCGACATCGCCACCGTGGAGGCATGCCGCAAAGTGGCATTGGCACACAAAGCGGAATGCGTGATAGCCCTTGGCGGAGGCTCGGTGATGGATGTGAGCAAGATGGTGGCGGCAGGTGCAAAAATGCCGCATCGCAGCATCCGTTCTTTGCTGTTGAAATTTCTGCCGGTATGGGGCAAAACATTGCCCATAGTGGCAATTCCCACCACTGCCGGTACCGGTGCGGAAGTGTCGGTGGGTGCCATTTTGCTGGACGACAAAGGCGTGAAAAATTCCACGGTCCTCATAGGACTGCAAGTCGTGTTGGTGATACTGGACAGTGAACTCACCGTTCATGCCCCGCTGAATGTTACGGCAGCATGCGGAATGGATGCCTTGAGCCATGCCATAGAAGGAGCGGTGAGTGCGGTGCGTGTCAAAGAAAAAGATGCCGCTTATGCCAAAGAAGGAGTACGCTTGGTGCTGCAGCATCTGCCCGAAGTGATGGTACATCCCGACAATGCCGACGCCAGAATGGGCATGTGCAGAGCCGCCTTGTACGGCGGGCATACCATCAATAAGCAGCTGGCAGGCTATGTGCACGCTTTTGCTCATAGCATAGGTGCCAAATATCACCTGTCGCACGGCAATGCCATCTCTTTGGTGATGATGCCGGTGTTGGAATATCAAAAAAAAGCCTGTGAGGACAAATACGCCATGTTGGCAAGATATTGCCGCCTGACCGACAAAGAAAACGATGCGGAAGCCGCGGAAGATTTCCTCAAGGCAGTGGCAAACTTGTTAGACTTGTGTGGCATGAATAAGTTGAAATCACCGGTGCAAACGAGTGATTATGCCTCATTGGTGAAAATGATTGCCGCCGACTCTATCAACTATTCTTCACCCATTACCTTGAAAAACAGTGACATCATTCAAATATTAAAAACGATTACTGTCAACCAAACAGCATAGTCATGACTTATAGCGAAGACGAAATAAAAAACATAGTGGACGCTCAAAGAAAATATTTTCGTTCGGGCGTTACCTTGGATGTTAAATGGAGAATAAGGCAACTGAAAAAATTAAAAGCGGCGGTAATTGCCCATGAGGCAGAATTCGAAGAAGCCCTTGCCACCGATTTGGGAAGAAGCCGTGTGGAAGCCTATTTGTGTGATATAGGTCCTATTATCACCGAAATTAACGAAATGTTGTGCGGTCTGCGCCGCTGGGCACGTCCCGAAAGGCATTTTAGCGGCTGGATGTGTTTTCCGAGCCTTGTCACCAAGGTGTACAAAATGCCCTATGGGGTGTCGTTGGTGATAAGTCCTTTCAATTTCCCTATATTGTTAACCATAGGTGTGGTGGCTGCTGCCATGTCCGGCGGAAATACGGTGGTGATAAAATCCAGTTCCAAGTCCGCCGCAAGCACGGCTGTGCTCAAGCGATTTTTTGCAGAAGTGTTCCCGCCGGAATACATTACCTTGATAGACGGCGGTCATGATATTGCCGACAGGTGCTTGGCACAACGTTTTGATAAAATATTCTATACGGGCTCGCCGGCAGTGGGAAAGCATGTGTTGACGGAGGCAGCCAAAAATCTTACTCCCGTAGCGCTGGAACTCGGCGGCGAAACCGGCAATTGGTGTGTGGTGCGTAAAGATGCGGATTTGAAAGATGCCGCCCGCAAGATAGCGTTTTTCAAATTGTGCAATGCAGGACAAATATGTATCAATATCAATCAGGTGGCGGTGGCAGAAGAGGTGGCGGACCTGTTTCTGGCGGAACTCAAGCGGGCCTTTGTGGCACAAATAGGGGAGCATGCGGAAAACAATGAAGAATATCCTCACCTGATTACCGATGCGGCATACGACAAATGCGAGCAGTTGGCGGAAGAATACCGTAGCCGTATTCTCTTTGGCGGCAAAGGCGACAGAGCCTCCCGCCGCTATGCCCCTACCGTCATATATCCCGTGCAGACAGATGAACATATAGTGCAACATGAACTTTTTAATCCATTGTTGCCGATAGTGCCCTTTAAAGATGCGGAAGCAGATGCCCTGATGGAAATAATAGCAGAGCGGGAACACCCCTTGGCAATGTATTTGTTTACCAAAAATATGAAGTGGGCCAATCATGTCATGCAAACACAGCAATATGGCGGCGGCTGTATTAATGAGGTGTGCATACACATGATGGTGAAAGGGGTGCCGTTTAACGGAACGGGACATTCCGGCATGGGAGCCTATCACGGAGAATGGGGGTTCAGGGAATTTACCCATCCGCAAACCGTCCTCAAAGGTCGCACTTGTTGTAATTTGCCCTTGCGGGAACATCCTTATGGCGGAAAAGCAGAGAAAATCAAATTGGCGATATTGCGGAAATTTGAAAGATAATGCCGCTATCCCGATGCAGAAAATATTGTCAGCCCGATATGTATCCTTGGCAGAGTGAACGGAGGTTTAATTCTTATGCGGAATATTTCAAACGTACTTTTGGAGAAAGAGTACAGAAGGTAACCATTAATGCGGGTTTTTCCTGTCCCAATAGAGACGGAAGCATTTCCACAGGCGGATGTACTTATTGCGACAATGCCGCTTTCACGCCTTCGTATTGTCATCCGGATAAAAGTATCACCACACAAATAGACGAAGGTATAGAATTTCATAAAAACCGTTATCGGAGAGCATCCAAATATTTAGCCTATTTCCAGTCTTATTCCAATACTTACGCACCATTGGAGGTGTTGCGGAATTGTTATGATGAGGCTTTGAACCATCCCGATGTGATAGGGGTGGTGATAGGTACGCGTCCGGATTGTGTGGATGAAGAAAAATTGGATTATTTTGCACGTTTGGGCCAACAATATTATGTTATGTTGGAATATGGTGTGGAAAGTTGTAATGAATCCACTTTGTCACATGTCAACAGAGGGCATACCTTTGAACAGGCATGTAATACATTGCGTCTCACCCGTCAGGCGGGGATAAAAACAGGGGCGCATTTTATTTTCGGCTTGCCCAACGAGACTCCGCAACAATGGTTGCAATGGGCGGAAATTATATCGCATTTACCGATAGATACTGTTAAATTTCATCAGTTGCAAATTATCAAACACACGCAAATGGCAGAAGAATATGCAATGCATCCGGAATGGTTTTACTCTTTTTCGTTGCAGGAATATGTGGATTTTATGGTGAATTTTTTGGAATGCCTGTCACCGCATATAGTGGTGGAACGGTTTGCAGGAGAAGTGCCGCCGCGTTTTTTGAATGGAAATCCGTGGGGCTTGATACGCAACGATCAAATAATTATAGCCGTAGAGAAAGAGTTGGCCAAACGTAATACCTGTCAGGGAAAAAAGTGGAAAGAGCGGGGAATTTGATTTATAATTCTGATTTGCAAATAATTATATTTTTACATATATTAACAAAAAATGTTGATAATTGTCAGGCGGTCTTCAATTCACTGCAAGGCAGCATCGCTTTGTTGCAGGGCGTTGAGTGTTTTTGGCAGATACAAAGGTTTTGCAAAAATAAAAGTTAATAAAAAATAAAATATCCCGTTGATTGTTATTATTTTTTGCTTACCTTTGCATTATGATACAGCAAGAAATAGACAAATCGTATTTGCGTCAGGCCATCGCTTTGGCAGAGGAAAATGTGAGGCAAAAAAAAGGCGGACCTTTTGCGGCGATAATAGTAAAAGACGGTCAAATAATAGCAACGGGCACCAATTTGGTTACCGCCAATAATGATCCTACAGCCCATGCCGAAGTTACCGCCATACGGAATGCTTGTGCCCGATTGGGTACTTTTCAATTGCAAGGTTGCACCGTTTATGCAAGTTGTGAACCTTGTCCCATGTGCTTGGGGGCTATTTATTGGGCAAGGCCGAGCAGGCTGGTTTTTGCCGCGGACAAATATCAGGCTTCCTCAGTAGGTTTTGACGATAGCTTTATTTATAAAGAAATAAAATTACCGATATCGGAACGCAGCATAGAAACAATACATATACTCATGCCCGAAAGCAATGCCCCTATGGATTTGTGGCGTTTGGCAGAAAATAAAAAAGAATATTAATATGGATTCGATAATAGACAACAAAAATCATAAAGCTGGCTTTGTGAGTATATTGGGAAATCCCAATGTGGGCAAATCCACTTTGATGAATTCTTTGGTAGGAGAGCGTTTGTCTATCATTACCGCCAAGGCGCAAACCACAAGGCATAGGATAATGGGCATAGTCAACGGTGAGGATTTTCAAATAGTATATTCCGATACTCCCGGTATATTGGAGCCTAATTACAAAATGCAGGAATATATGATGCAATATGTAGATACTGCCTTGCAGGACAGTGATATATTGCTTTATATGGTAGAGGTGGGAGAGCATAAGCATTTTGAAGGCATAATAGACAGTGTCCGTCGTTCTCAAACGCCGATAGTTCTTATAATCAATAAAATAGACAAAGCTTCATTGGAGCAGGTGGAGCAAAGCAAAGGGTATTGGGAGGATTTGCTTCATCCCGATAAAGTGTGTTGTATATCTGCCCTCACGGGAGAACATGTACAAGATGTGGTGGAAGCGGTGGTATCGCTTTTGCCTTATTCTCCTCCGTATTTTCCCAAAGATGAGTTAACGGACAGGTCCATGCGATTTTTTGTATCGGAGATTATCAGAGAGAAAATATTGCAGTTATATCAAAAAGAGATACCTTATAGTGTTGAAATAGAAGTTACCTTATTCAAAGAACAAGCTAATGTAACACATATTGATGCCATTATATACGTGGAGAGGGAAAGTCAAAAAGGAATCATACTCGGGCACAAGGGCAGTGCCATTAAAGAATTGGGGATACACTCACGCAAGGCCATAGAAGAATTCATAGACACCAAAGTATATCTTACATTGAGTGTAAAGGTGCAGAAAGATTGGCGGAATGATGATAACAGATTAAGAAATTTCGGTTACGGATTTTAATGGATACAGATAAATACAAAGGCATAGTATTGCATACAATACCTTATTCGGATACCAGGAATATAGTGAAGATATATACTCCGGGGGGTACCAATGCCTATATGGTAATGCGTTCCAAAAAGCAGAGGAATGATGCTTTGCGTCCTATGACTTTGGTGAATTTTTGTTCCAGCAAGCGGGAGAATGGCAATTTTGCTTTTTTGCGGGATGTGGAATATGTCAATTCCGCCATGGGCGTTCATTATCAGCTGCCGAAGGCGGCGGTAAGCATGTTCTTGAATGAGGTGTTGTACCGGCTGTTAGCCGACGCCGGCGGGGATGAATGTATGTTTTCGTTTGTGTATAAGGCTGTGGATGTATTTTGCGAACGTGATTTTGTGCCGGATTTCCATTTGCGGTTTTTGGTGCATAATGCCATGAAAACAGGAGTGTCTCCTGTGGATAATTATCATTCGGATTGGGTGTTTGACGAACAGTCAGCTCATTTTTACCGTAGTGAGAATGCTTCCTGTTTGCAGCAGCAAACCGCTTATTGGTTGCACCAACTTATGACTCAGGATTTGTATCCTTGTTGTCAGGAACAAGTGGTGCCCAAAGATGTCCGCAATGCACTGTTGGATTGCCTGTTGAATTATTATACATTGCATATAGCGGATTTGTCGGGAATAAAATCTTTGGAAATTTTGAAATCCCTGTTACACGATTAAAGCCTGCATGATGTCCGAAAAATCCTTACAACCGGCATTGTTGAAGTGGATAACAGTGATAGGTGCTCTTGGTTTGGCAGCCTGTTTTATATATAATCAGCGCAATGTATATGAAAAAAATATGATGCGGTATGCCCGTAAGGTGATATTACAGATAGAGCGCTATCAGGCCGATTCGGGCAGGATGCCTCAAAATTTGGAACAGGTGTTTCCCTCCAATACTTCCGTCACCGGTGTTTTCACCATGCATCCGCAAGAAGAAGGAGGGTATGTTTTGTCCTTTATTACTCACAAAGGGGACACTATGGAATACAATTCTCAAAAAACAACATGGAAAACAAAAAAATTATGCGAAAAAGAAATAAAAAAATAGACAAAAACAGCAGCAATACCTTGTTTAACGCCAAGGTGCTGGAGGCTTTCAGCCGATCGCCTTATCAGTATTTTAACTATAAGCAAATATCGGCACAGTTGGGCGTGAGCAGTAAAGAAGACAGAGTGCTGGTGCGCAATGCGGTGGACGAGCTGGTGCAAAATAAGGTGTTGATAGAAGGAAATAGGGGAAAATACAAACTTAATCCCATACATATAGTAGCCGACAAAGGGCATATTTTGGAAGGACGGTTGCAAATGAAGCCCACGGGCAAAGCTTATTTGCTGTCGGATAAAGCCGCGGGGGATGATGTGTTTATAGCCGCTAATAATACAGGCCATGCTCTTAACGGAGACAGGGTAAGGGTGCATCTTTTTCCTGCCCGTAAGGGCAAACAGCCCGAAGGAAGGGTGATAGAAATATTGCAACGCAATAAAGAAATATTTGTCGGAACCATAAAATGGGGCAGAAATCTTTCTTATTTTATTCCCGATGACGAGGAAATGCCGATAGATATTCTTATACCGAATAATGAATTGCACGGTGCCAAAAACGGTCAAAAGGTAATGGCTGTTATCACCGAATGGTCGGAACATGCCCGCAATCCCTTCGGTAAGGTGAAGCAAGTGTTGGGCTATCCGGGAAATAACGAGGTGGAAATGCTTTCCATATTGATAGACCAAAATTTTACCCCCGAATTTTCACCGCAAGCCCTCACGGAGGCAGAACAAATTTCTGCCGCTATTCCCGAAAAAGAAATTTATGCACGGCGTGATTTCAGAGATGTGTTTACCATCACCATAGACCCTGCCGATGCCAAAGACTTTGATGACGCCATCTCCTGTCAAATACTCCCCAACGGATATTATCAGGTGGGCGTGCATATAGCCGATGTGTCGTATTATGTTAAAGAAGGCCTGGCGATAGATAAAGAAGCTTACAAAAGAGGAACTTCTGTGTATCTGGTTGACAGAACGTATCCTATGTTACCGGAAAAATTGTGCAATAATATCTGCTCTTTGCGCCCGCATGAGGATAAATTGTGCTTTTCGGTGGTAATGGAATTGGACAATACGGCTAAAGTGCACAAAACGTGGATAGGAAGAACCGTCATCAATTCCAATCGCCGGTTCGATTATGACGAAGTGCAGCAGATAATAGAAAACAAGGCCGGAGAATATGCGGAAGAAATATTGAATTTGGACAAATTGGCAAAAATGTTGCGTGAAGAAAGGTTTGCTCACGGCTACATTAACTTTTCAAGCGAAGAGGTGAAATTTGTTTTGGATGAAAAAGCCAAACCTATAGGTGTGTATGTCAAAGAGAATAAGGATTCCAACCGGCTGGTGGAAGATTTTATGCTTTTGGCCAACCGTAAGGTTGCGGAATATGTGGGAAAAGTACCGCAGGGTAAAGAAGCCAAAAGCTTTGTATATCGTGTTCATGACAAGCCTATGGATGAAAAAATAAACAAATTCAATAATTTTATCACCCGGTTCGGTTATGGTTTGAAGGTGAACTCCCGCAAAAGCCTGGCTCATTCCATGAATCAATTGTTAAAAGATGTACAGGGCAAAGGGGAACAAAATATGATAGAATCTTTAGCCATACGCACCATGCAAAGGGCTTCCTATTCCACCGACAATATAGGACACTATGGACTGGCTTTCAAATATTATACCCATTTTACCTCTCCCATACGCCGCTATCCCGATTTAATGGTGCACCGTTTGCTTATTTTGTATTTGGCGGGTAAAGCATCGGTAAATAAAGAAGAGTTGGAAGAAAAATGCAAGCATTCTTCCGACATGGAACAGCGTGCCACAGAGGCGGAACGCAATTCGGTAAAATACAAGCAAGCCGAATTTTTAGCCGATAAAATAGGTCAAATATTCGAAGGATATATTTCCGGCGTGAGCAAGTGGGGAATATGGGTGCAATTGGAAGAAACCAAATGCGAAGGCATGGTTCCGGTGAAAACACTTGTTGACGATTTCTATTACTATGATGAAGAAAATTATTGTTTCATAGGTCAACATAGTGGCAGAATGTATAGAATAGGAAGCAAAGTGACCGTGAAAGTGAAAGATGTGAATTTGGCAAAAAAACAAATGGATTTCGAGTTTGTCAATAGTGAAAACACCGGTGCATTTTGATGCTTTTGTTGCTAAAAGTTTTTGCTTTAGCCTGATCACTACGGCATGTGTCCGCATTTTTTTGCCCTGCAGCATGTGATGATGCTGTTTGTATTGTTTTATAATAATATAACAATCAACTTGTTGTGACAGTTTTTTTTACAATTGCATGCAAAAAAAATGAGGAAATATGATTATTTTGAATAATAATGAGTATTTTTGCAAAATAAAAATGCATAGAGGTGAAGGGTAATCGAATGCCCGCATCCGGCGTTAAACAAACCGATATTTATCAATAATTTATAACAATAATTTATATCAATATGAAAAAAGAAGTCTTAATATGCCTAATGGCGGTAGTTGCCCATACTTTATGCGGGCAGAATGTTACTGTGTTAAAAGATAATATTATAACATCCTATGT
Organism: Bacteroidales bacterium; assembly: GCA_017616775.1. Taxonomy (GTDB): domain Bacteria; phylum Bacteroidota; class Bacteroidia; order Bacteroidales; family WCHB1-69; genus UBA1205. The sequence continues at coordinate 83,000 of JAFZXM010000015.1, read as the reverse complement.
GGCAACTGTGGTTGCAGAAGGGCATTTGGTGAGTTCCGACAATCATCTGTATATCTATCAGCCCGGTATATCGGGCATAAATCCCGAAAAGATGCTTGACGATAAAATGTATGTGCTGGACAAAGACGGGCTGGCCATGTCGGAAATCCAATGTCAGCATTATGGTACACTCGACTATGTCAATATGTATGAAGATGAAGATAATATATATATATTGTATAGCGAATGGCAGAAAAAAACGAAGACCTACTCGTTGTATCTGAGCACTGTAAACAAGCGTGAAAATGAGGTGCAAGCCGATGTGGAGAAGGTGTTTTCCATGACGGCGGAAAAGCGTGACGGCATTTATCTTTTCCATTCGGTGTCTCCTGACAAAAAGAAACTGGCTTTTGCAGTGGTAGTGGCTTCAAAGAAGAAAGATTTCAAAGGTTCCATGGCCAAATGTTATGGAGAAAAAGGAGAGCAATTATGGGAGAATGTGTTGAATTTTGATATTTCAGATAATACGTTTTCTATTTTGGATTTTGTGCTTGACAATAACGCAACAGCTTATGCAGCCGTAGTGTCTTACTCCGATGTCACCAAAACTGCACGCAGGAATGAAACCCTCCAGTTTGTCGTGATTACATCCGACGATGAGCGCACTTATGAAGAAAGTATCAAATTCGGATATCTGTCCTCTGCCAAGTTGAAGGTGAGCAAAGACGGCAATGTTGTTTTAGGCGGTTTTTATTGTGACAATTTGTCCAAAAATGAAGTCGGTGCTTTTTGGGCCAAATTTGATATCCAGCGCAGTGATTTTACTATAGACAACATAAAGTTTCCCGGCGATTATTATACAAAGTCGATAGTATTCGGAATACAGCCTGCCATGAGCAATTATTCCACCAAGGCCCAATATATTGAGGAATATGAGGATGGTAATTTGGTTTTGCTCGGAGAGATGAGAACCACCATTTGTTATGTTGACAGCAAAGGAATGACTACCTATAGTTTCTATGCCCAGAATATTTCCGTGGTTTATGCCGATGCTACCGGTAAGATTAACGATTTTCGCGTTATTAAGAAGGGGCAATTGGCATCTTCAAGTTCATTATCAGACACTCATTATTTGCGTTCCCAAGGATTTTCCTACACTCCTTTGATGCATAACAACAAACTCTATATCTTCTATAATGATGCTATAGCCAATTACACAGGCAAAACAGGTTATTTAAGCAAACCCACCATGTCACCCAAACAAGCTTCCGTGTTTGCTGTTATTGTTCCCGGACAGCCTATTGCAAGCAAATTAATCATGAACGGAAAAGAGACCAAAAACCGTTTGGTTTATCCGTTGATTATGGATGATGATTATGTATTGGGCATCGGTACGAACAAGAAAAACAAAGCTGAAATCATCAAGGTTGACTATTCTTTTTAAGCAAGAGGTATGAAAATCCGGTCTGTTTTTCTCATCTTTTTTGTGTGGATAGGAATAACACAGGAGTTGACGGCTCAAACTGCCTTCAACATGCCATTGTCGCAAGGTGATTTTCCCGCTGTGCTGGAGGAAGTTCTCAACACACCGCAATCATCCGGAAATTACAATGCAAGGTTGGTGCAGTGGGTGAAAGAAGGGCGTATTCTGTATGGTACACCGCTGAACAAATATGTGGATGCCATAGCGGAGACATTGCTAGCCGGTCATCCCCAGCTTGCCGGACAGATTCATTGTTTTGTGTCTCTGTCGGCAGATGTAAACGCATATGCCTTTCAAAACGGGATAATCATTGTCAATATGGGATTGATAGCCCAAGTGAGTAACGAAGCGGAACTGGCCTTTGTGCTTTCGCACGAAATCGCCCACATTTCCGAGCACCATAAACATATGGTTGTCAAACGCTCCAGTCGTGACAATTATATAGCCAAATATTTAAAGTATCACCAATACTCCCGCGAGCATGAAAATGAAGCGGATAGTGTCGGGCTGATGAAATTTTATATCCATACCGAATATAGTTGTGATATTCTGGATGGTGTATATGATGTGCTCAAATATGCAAGTCTGCCTTTTGACAATATTCCTTATCCGAGAACAGAGGTGGAGACCGATTTTTACCATTTTCCCGACAACTATTTCCTTACCAATGTCAGCCCCGTTTCAGATTTTTCCGGTGTTACCGACACCTTGTCCACGCATCCTAATTTGGAAAAACGCAGAATTGTTGCCAAAGCCTTGGCAGCATCTTTTTCCGATGCCAATCGCAAGCGATTCATACAATCCGAAGAATTGTTTAAAGAAATGAACAAACAGGCCAAGCTGATATGTGTGGATATCTTTCTGCAAGAGCACCAATATGACAAGGCTTTGTATAATAGTTTTGTTTTAAAACGCCAATATCCGGACGAGGCTGTTTTGGATAAAGCGGAAGTGGCCTCCTTTTATGGCGGCTCCAAACACAGACTCAATTCTTCAACCGCTACCGCTTATCAGCCCTATCGCGAAGTGGAGGGAGAGATGCAGCAGGTGAACTATTTCTTCAGCAAGTTAACCCGCAATGAATGGTCGGCGCTGGCTTTGCGCAAAGCATGGCAGGCACACCTGAAATATCCCGAAGACAACTATTATCAAATGGTGATCAATGATATCATGACAGATATATTTGTCACGGAGAAAATGCAATACACCGACTTTTGCGACTATCCGCAAACTGTCGCAATAGAGGATATACAGGATTATCAGAAAGAAGATACGCTGAAGGCCGGTTCCAAATACGATAGACTTAATAGAGCGTCCCAAGCCAAAGTGTTGCCCAACCCGAAGTTTAAAACAGTGAATTATATGTTAGTGGATATCCACAGCGACAGCACTTTTTTCACAATAATGAACAGTGTGGTGTCGGATTTGGTTAACGAGCAGATATTGAATGCCATCTCCCGGCAGGGAATAAATGACACCAAAGTATTGATGATAATTTCCCCCAGAGTGAATTTTTATAATCTTAAGAATGCGCGGAAAGAACGGGCCTCCGAACGCTATTCCGACCATTTGTTGAAGTTGATGATCCGCACTGCCAAACACTATGATGTGAGTCCTGTTGTGGTGGGTGCTCTTCCCGGCAAGCAATGCAATACGCAACAATATAACGAAACTGCAAGTTGGCAACGTTGGCTTACCGATTATATCAATGCCGGAGCGGTATCTATGATTTATTACACCTCCGCGGGCATGGAGAATATCATAGACACCTCGGGTGTGCGATACGTTTGCTATACCGGAGTTCGTCGGATACCCGACAACTATAAATCTTGGAGCAAATATTTATATACCGTTTCCACGCTTGCATATCCTATAATGCTTCCTTTTGCTTTAGTCACCTATGCCTTCCCCAGTTACTCTGTAGTGGCACAATTTATGATGGCCGATATTGTGACAGGTAAAACCAAGGCCGTTAAATTCTTGCACGATGAGGAGGTGAGTGCCCGTGTGGTGATGGATGATTTTATTTATACCCAACTTCGTTCTTGTTTAACTCAGTAGTTATGAAAAAGATATTGATATTTATATGGGTTGTTTTCCTAACGGGGGTGGCAAACGGTCAGTATTACGGACTGGCGGGAAAACGGGTGATAGTTAATTTGGAAGGTAGCACATCGCCGGCCTATCTTCAGCCCAATTATATCCGGCAAGCCATATCGGCCAAATACGAATATAATAAAAAAAGATACGTCTGGCTGAATATGAACTTCTTTGCTGCTCCCGGCATAGAGGTGGCTGTTTGGAAAAAAGGAACGGCAGGTGTTGGTTATAACTTCATGAGCTCACCTTTTGAAGGATATCAAGATGATTTGTATTATCGCGAAAATACCTCAGAAACAGATATATATTCTGACTTTAGTAGTTATTACGGACATGTTACCGCCCACGGCTTTCATCTCTATTATAAACAATATATCGGAGGTTCCCAAGCTCCTGTGGGACATTATCTGAAATTCCATTTCGATTGTTATTTCACCAAATATGTAATGGACGGGGCTCCTATGTATGAAAGGGATGATGATGGCAATTATGAGATTGACGAGCAAACAGGCAAACCTGTTATATATAGGTATAATGCCATTCCCGACTATTTGACAGATGAAGTACCCGTTAATCAACAATTACTTTTCTATTGTCCTGACGGGAAATATGATATCGAAAATCCCTATGCCCTTTCTACCATACGGAATGGAAAATCGGTATTACCCGGAATGAAGATAGAATATGGCTATGATTTTTGGCCGGTGAATTTTTTTAAATTGTCGTTAGGAGTCTCTTTAGGTACTACTTTCGGAGGTTACAAGGGCCTTTTTAATGATTTTTTCGGCAACGGCAATACATTCCGTGCATATGCCCATACCCGCATTTTAGGCGCCTATTGGTTGCAATTCAAATTAGGAATCGGATTCTTGGCATTCTGATAAATGCGTAACAGGAAATATATTCCTGTCCGGAAACAGAAACAGCATCCGCATTTTTGGTTTTATTGCGCCGGATATCAAAAGCGGATGACAAGGTGTTTTTATCAGGTGTATTGTTGTTTTGGGGCGCAAATGTTATTGCAGCCATTGTCTGAGCCATCCCATAAACTCCCGTTGCCACAGAATGGCATTTTGCGGTTTTAACACAAAATGTGTTTCATCGGGGAAAAACAGCAGTTTGCTGGGTATTCCTTTTATTTGGGCTATATTGTAGGCTTGCAAACCTTCGGTATAAGGAATACGGAAATCGTTGCCGCCGTGTATCACCATGATAGGTGTATCCCATTTGTCAACAAAGTTGTTGGGGGAGAAAGCATAGCTATGAGGTTCGGGTTGGTTCCAAAAGGCTCCGCCTATATCATGGTTGGCAAAGAAAAGTTCATCGGTGGTGGCGTACCAACTTTTGAAATTAAACATGCCGCAATGAGCTATAAAGGCTTTGAATCTGCCTTCGTGGTGTCCTGCCAACCAATAAACGGAAAAGCCTCCGTAGCTGGCGCCAACGCATCCCAATCGGGTTTCATCTATATATTCTTCTTTTGCCAAATCGTCAATGGCAGACAAATAGTCTTTCATATTTTGTCCACCGTAGTCCAGACTTATTTGGTCGTTCCATTCTTTGCCGAATCCGGGCAGGCCTCTTCTGTTAGGTGCTATCACCACATAACCTTCCGAAGCCATCATTTGAAAATTCCAGCGATAGGAGAAAAACTGGCTCACGGGGGATTGGGGTCCTCCTTCGCAGAAAAGGATGGCGGGGTATTTTTTGTTTTTGTCAAAATTGGGTGGCAATATCACCCATGCCAGCATTTGTTTGCCGTCGGTGGTGGCTATCCAGCGGGGTATTACTTTGGAGGCGGCTACGTCTTTGAGTAATTCTTGATTGATAAACGACAATTGTTTTTGTGTGCCTTTTTTCAAATCTATACTGTAGATGTCAGCAGGAACTTCCATAGATTCCCGTGTGCCGTACAATAAGTTGTCGCTTACGCAGATGGAGGTGTAATCGTGCTGTCCGGTAGTGATTTGCCGAATACCGCCTTTGTTCATGTCAAGGGCAAATATTTGTTGTGTGCCTTGTGTAACACTGATGAAATACAATGTTTTCCCGTTTTGGCTGAAAGCGAAATCGGAGGCGCTTTCACCGAATTCCGGTGCTATATTTTTAGTGGTGCCTTTTGCCATGTCGTAGGCAAAAATACGTTTTAAATCCGATTCAAAGCCATCGGTGGCCATGCTTGCCCATATCAAATATTTTCCGTCGGGACTGAATAGGGGGTCAATGTCATAGCCTGCATTGGGCGCAGATATGTTTCGGGTGGTTTTGGAGGCGATATGGTAAAGGTATATATCGGAATTGGTGCTGAGAGAAAAATCTTTGCCCTTTTTCTTTTTGCTGGTATATACTATGTTTTCTCCGTCAGGACTGAAATTCACCTCTTCCATTCCTCCGTAATTGGGAATAGGGCAGGCATAGGGTTCACCTTCCATAATGTCAACGCTGTTTTGCATAGAAGGGTAGTCTGCTACAAATACATGACTGTAACTATGGTGTGTCCAGTCATTCCAATGACGGTACATAAGGTCTTCGGCTATCAATGCATTGGCTTTGGGAAGGTCAGGATAGATATCCGCCACGTCTTGCTCCATTTTTACCTGACGGGTATAGAGAATGCGGGTCATGTTGTCGGCATATTTAAAGCCTTCAATGCCTCCTTTTATATGGGATATCTGTGTTTTTGCACTTCCGTCGCTGTTGATTTCAAATATTTGCATGTCACCGTCTTCGTCGGGAGCCAGAAAGGCTATTTTTTTGCCGTCAGGACGCCACACGGCATCATATTCGCTTATTTCGGTGAAGGTGATTTGTTTGATTTCTCCTCCGTTGGCATTCATGGTGTAGAGGTCCCGGTTGCCTTTGTTCGCTTCCACATTATATCGGGTAATGCCGAAAAGCAGCGTTTTTTGGTCGGGAGAAAGGGTGAGACCCGATAATCGGCCTAATTGCCATAATAATTCCGGTGTATAGGTTTTTGTTTGTGCATTCATGGTACCAATCGTTAAAAGGAGGGCTATTCCCATCCATACATTTTTTTTATTCATCTTGTTTGTTTTTGATATTGACACATTTATTCAAAGGATATGAGTTCGTGGTGAATTTCTATGGCGAAGTAATCACTCATAGACGAAATAAAGCCTATGATGGATTTCTGATATTCGCTTTGATTGTCTAAAACAGAATATATGATATTGTTATTGTTTGCGTTGTAATCGGTATAATCGTCAAGCCATTTATGAAAGGAGCGGATTAATTTCGGGAAGCACGCTTCGTTTTCTCTAATACCTTGTTCAGGAGTACCGTTTTTATACAGATGGTTCAACAGATGAAAAACGGAGGTGATAATCATGCCGGCATATTGTCTATAGTAAGCCAATCGCGGATGCGAGTAGATATGCCGGTAATTGAATTCTTTGATGGCGTTAATGGTTTGAAAACATTCTTCGGAGAAGCATATTCCTTTTTGAGGGGTGCTGTTTTGGCATAAGTCTATGGCAAAATTGTGTATAAGAGCGGTGTTGCTGGCACTGGGCAATAAATGACTGTAATATCGCCGGCGGATGTCATTTAATTCTTCCAGTTGTATTTTTCCTAATATTTTCAAGCGTTGTGCATCTTCCAAATCTCTGCCCAGATAGGAAATTTTGTCGGCAATTTTTACAATACAGGCTTCCCAAGTATAAGGCGGGTATTGATTAGGCCGGGTAATGGAATAAAGGTCGATATATTCATTACGGGGGTACAAGCTGTTTTGGTCCACTTCTCCGCAATGGGAAATAATGCCGTCTCTAACGGCATAAGTGAGGTTGAGACGGGTGTTTGTTCCGTTTTCATTTTGGAGCATTTCAATTTTATCGGCGAAAAATAATCCGTTGCCTTCGTGCCAAAAGTGTCCTTGATAATGTTGTTCGGCTAATTGGTTGAGTATTTTTTCCCCGTCATGGCCAAAAGGGGCATGCCCTATATCGTGACCTATGCCTATGGCCAAAGCCAATTCGGTGTTGAGTCCTAATTGTTGGGCGATGCTATAGCTGACAGAACACACGTGTTGCACATGTTCTATGCGGGTGCATACATGATCGTTTTGGGTGGCGTGAAACACTTGGGTTTTGTGTTTTAAGCGGCGGTAAGCTTTGGAGTGCAGAATACGATTGTAATCTCTCCAAAAATTGCTGCGTATTTCATTTTGGCGACGGTCTATGGGCTCTAACCTTGCATTACAATTTTCCCATAAAGCGTTGTCGGCAGTGACAGCCTGTTTTTCAAAAGGTTTCATACGCTGTTATGCGTTTTCTTGTAAAAAATGTTCGGCATCGATAGCGGCTTTGCAGCCACCTGCGGCAGCGGTAATGGCTTGCTTGTATTGTTTGTCCTGAACATCACCTGCAGCAAATACACCCGGTATATTGGTGTGCGAACTGCCCGGACGGGTAATGATATATCCTTCATTATCCAATTCCAATTGTCCCTGAAATACTTCGGTATTGGGGTGATGCCCTATTGCTATGAAAACACCGTCCACGTTAAGGGTGCTGATGGCGGATGTTCGTGTGTTTTGTATTTTCAAACCCGTAACCGATTTGTTGAATTTGTTTTCCTCACCGGTAATTTCTATCGGAATGCTGTTCCATACCATTTCAATGTTAGGGGTGTTAAACACTCTTTGTTGCATGGCTTTGCTGGCACGCAATTCATCACGGCGATGTACCAGATATACTTTACGGCACAATTTTGCCAAATAAGAGGCCTCTTCCGTTGCCGTATCTCCGCCGCCTATTACGGCTACATCTTTGTCTTTGTAGAAATATCCGTCACAGGTGGCACATGCGGAAACGCCATAGCCGTTGAATTTTTTTTCGGATTCCAGTCCCAACCAGCGGGCAGATGCCCCTGTGGCAATAATCACGGTATCGGCATATATGATATCGTTATTGTCATCGGTGCATATAAAAGGCCGTTGGGAAAAATCCACTTTCACTATTTCTCCGTTACGCATTTGGGTGCCGAAGCGTAATGCTTGTTGACGGATATCTTCCATCATGGCCACGCCGTGTATTCCTTGCGGATATCCGGGAAAATTTTCCACTTCGGTGGTGATGGTGAGCTGACCTCCTACTTGTATGCCTTCGTATAGCAAAGGATGCATATCGGCTCTGGAGGCGTATATGGCGGCGGTGTATCCGGCAGGACCGGAACCTATTATCAAGCATTTGGTATTATATTCCATATTCTGAAAGAATTATATGTTTTTATTGAAATTGGGATTTTGTGCTGCGGCTGCCGCGGCATTTTTTTTCTTCTTTTTCTTTTTGCCGGTGCCGTTAGCGGGAGCGGCCGGAGCGGCAGTTTTTTTTGCACTTCCTGGCTTTTCCGTATTTTGTACGGTGTCTTGCAACATCTCTTTGGTGGAGGGAAAATGAAAGTCCTCGTCCAATTGTATGGCACCGTCGGAAAGCGTGTTTAAATGTTCTATGATTAATTTGTCGTTTACCGAATCCCTGTTCCAAAGCAAATATTGTTTTTTGAGGTGGTATGCTATATTTTTCACCAATTGGTCATGATCCTCACCGGCTTCTTCTTTGGCCACCTTGCGGATAATTTCTTCCATCAAATGACCATAGGGACGAAATTGTATGGAATGCTTGGGATAGGATAAATGCTTGGGCTTGTTGGCGGCAGTGGGGGTGGGTTTTTCAAAAGGAGTATCTACATCTAATTGAAAATCAGATATAACAAACAATTGATCCCATAGTTTATGCCAAAAATCTTCCGAGTCTTTAGGCCCGCCTACCAAATTGGCCATAATGCGTACTATACTTTTGGCTTGTTCGTTACGCAAATCCCGGTTTTTTATGCCCATGGCGTATTCTATCATTTTTTGAATATGACGTCCATATTCTCCATTGATGATTTTGTTGTTTTGTGTATTATATTCCATTAATAAAAATATATATGTTCGTTTCTGTTTTTTGCTTATGGTCAGTTTCCTGTGTATATTTGGAAGTTTTTTTTGTTTATTCCACGTTTGTTGAATAGTAAAAATGCAGCAATAAGTCGGCTTTGTATCGGTTTATCAAACTGATTTTCAATACTATGTATATTTTTTTAAACTGAATTGAATATCTCAATGAAAAAAAATATAATTTTGCACAAAAATACAAAAAAAAACAATATGTCAAGAGTATTAATTATAGGTGCCGGAGGAGTAGGTGCCGTAGTTGCGTTTAAATGCGCATCAGTTCCGGAAGTTTTTACCGATATTATGTTGGCAAGCAGAAGAAAAGCCAAATGTGACAAAATAGCGCAAACCATAGGGGGCAATCGTATTCAAACGGCGCAAGTGGATGCGGATAATGTAGAAGAGGTGGTTGCGTTAATTCAGGGTTTTAAACCGGATTTGCTTATTAATGTGGCGCTTCCGTATCAGGATTTGACATTAATGGAAGCCTGTTTGCGTACCAAAGTCAATTATTTGGACACCGCCAATTATGAGCCCCGGGACGTTGCCAAATTTGAATACAGTTGGCAATGGGCCTTCCGGCAGAGATATCAAGATGCGGGAATATTGGCTGTGTTGGGTTGCGGTTTTGACCCCGGTGTATCGGGAGTATATACGGCATATGCCGCCAAACACTATTTTGATGAAATGCATTATTTGGATATTGTGGATTGCAATGCCGGAGATCACGGAAAGGCATTTGCCACCAATTTTAATCCGGAAATTAATATCAGGGAAATCACCCAAAAAGGCAGATATTATCAAGACGGCCAATGGATAGAGACCCTTCCTATGGAAATACACAAAGGCGTAAAATATCCTAACATAGGCGAAAGGGAGTCGTATTTGATGTATCATGAGGAATTGGAATCGCTCACCAAAAATTATCCCACGCTTAAAAGGGCACGTTTTTGGATGACATTCGGGCCAAAATATCTGAATGTGTTAAATGTGTTGCAAGAAGTGGGCATGACAAGCATCAAGCCCATCAATTATGAAGGAAAAGAAATAGTGCCTCTTCAATTTTTGAAGGCTGTGTTGCCTGAGCCCTCCACTTTGGGTGCCGGATATAAAGGAGAAACATCCATAGGTTGTCAAATCAGGGGTATAAAAGACGGCAAAGACAGAACCTATTACGTATGGAATAATTGTGATCATGCCAAAGTGTTCCAAGAATGCGGAGCACAAGCCGTATCTTATACCACAGGCGTTCCCGCTATGATAGGTGCCATGATGGTGCTTACCGGAAAATGGAATGGCGTGGGAGTGAAAAATGTGGAAGAGTTTGATCCGGACCCGTTTATGGAAAAATTGAATCAATACGGGCTTCCCTGGAATGAACAGATAGACCAGGCTTTGCCCATAGAACAATAAACAAAGTCTGCTATTGCATGAAGCTCATGAGAGTAAGAAGTGTCAAACCGTTGCTGGTATTGTTGTTGTGCGTATGCATGCATAATATACACGCACAAAACGATAACGTGCAGGTGCAGTATTTTCAGGTTGCTAACGATACGGCATATGCTGAAGAACAAGCAAGCGCACTGCAAAATGAAAAACGGGATAAAATATTGAGCCGTATAGGTGTCGGCGGCACGTTGGGGCTGCAGGTGGGCAGTTATACCAATATAGAGTTGTCACCGGAAATAACCTATCATTTCAACAAGTGGGTGTGTCTGGGTATCGGCGGTACCTATATGTTTTCCCATTATAGAACCACCAACATGGAATATAATTCACATGTGTTCGGGGCAAGAGGTTTTGTAGAAGCTCACTTTTTTAACTATATAGCACTTCATGCAGAATATCAATGGCTGAATTATAAATTATACGGGGAAGACGATAGAACATATTCGCACAATATATTGTTAGGAGGCGGCTTTTATCAGACAGCGGGGCGTATGGCTTATTATATTCTCTTGTTTTATAATATCAGCGACAAGCAATTCCCCGACAATGTTTTAAGTGATTTTGTCACCAGGGCCGGTATAGTGGTGTTTTTAAAATAATATTTGTTTGAATATTTATACAATAGCCGGTAGATTATATGCTCAAACGCGAAAAGAACGCACACGTTTGGTAATACAGGTATCAAAAATAAGCGTGGCTTTAGGCGTGTGTGTGCTTATTCTTACTTTTGCCATAACGGCGGGTTTTCGTAATGAGGTGCAAAGCAAAATAACAGGATTGGGGGCGCATATAGCGGTGTCTCATTATGATAATAATGAGTCGTTTCAAAAGGTGCCCATTGTGGACAGTGAAAATTTGCGCCGGCGGATTTTAGCACAAGACAATGTATCGCATTTGCAGGCAACAGCCTGTATGGCCGGTATTATTCAAGGACATCAGGATGTGGAAGGGGTGGCCTTTAAAGGTGTGGGAACGGATTATGATACTTCTTTTCTGTTTCGTCAAATAGTGCAGGGAAGGTGTTTGCAATTGAATGACAGCGCGGTGAGCAACGAATTGCTGGTATCCGAAACTTTTTCTAAGCGGACAGGATTGCAGGTGGGGGATAAGGTAAATGCATTTTTTGTGCAGAATCCCGTCAGAGAGCGTAAGTTTGAAATAGTGGGTATATACAATACGGGACTGAGTATATACGACAAAACCTATGTCATGTGCGATATCCGCCAAATTGTCAAACTCAAAGGATGGGCAGATAACAGAATAGATGCATTGGAAGTGTTTGTGAAAGATTTTTCTTTGTTGGAATCCACTACCGACAAAGTGAATTTGGCGGTGGACTATGATATGAAAGCGGAGAGTATCAAAGAGCAGCAGCAAGAAGTGTTTAACTGGATAGATTTAGTGGAACAAAATGTAGTGGTGCTGATATTGCTGATTATAGTGATAGTGGCGGTGTCTCTTATATCCACCCAACTTACGTTTGCACTGGAGCATATTCCTACTATAGGCATACTCAAAACCATGGGGTGCCGGAATACTTCCATATCGCATATTTTTATGTGGGTGTCGTTTAAAGTGTTGTTCAGCGGCATGCTGTGGGGCAATGCCGTGGGATTGCTCTTGTGTTGGTTGCAACATACATTTCATATCGTTACCCTCAATCCCGAAAATTATTATATGTCTTATGTCCCTATCAATGTGCAGTGGGTGCATGTTTTGGCGGTGAATGCAGGGGTGATGCTTATAAGTTGGTGTGTGTTGGTGTTGCCGGCTTATTTTGTGGCAAAAAAAGTACGCATTACCGATGCCATAAGCCTGAAGTAATGAAAATTTCCGGACAGAATAATGCCGCAGCAATGCTCATTCCGTGACAGGGTGCATTCTCAGAAAGCAGGCGGTATTGTTTACGGATAATATTTCTCCTGAACGGTAAAATTATATTGAGGCGCGCGGTGAAGCAGGCGGAGCGCCTTTTGTTGCCGGAGGCAATATTGATGTACATCTATTCTTTTACTTCACCGAAAAGTGTGGCTGCGGAGCAGCCTGTAATATGCACTTGTACATATTCTCCTTTTTGATGGGTGCCTTTGTTGAAAATCACTACTTTATTTTGGCTGTTACGTCCGAATAATTGGTCTTGGGAGCGTTTGGAACAACCTTCTATCAATACTTCAAATGTTTTGCCTATGTCTTTTTGGTTGCTTTGCAGGGATAAATTCTGTTGTAAGGCGATGATTTCTTCCAAACGACGAATCTTTTCCTTTTCAGGCACGTTGTCAACCATGTGGCGATGGGCGGCAGTGCCTTCTCTCATGGAGTATTTGAACATAAAAGCATATTCATATCCCACTTCTTGCATCAGCGACAGCGTATCTTGATGCTCTTTAAGGCTTTCGTCGCAAAAGCCGGCAATAATATCGGTGCTGATAGCACAATCGGGCATATATCGGCGAATGGCGGCTATTCTGTTGAGATACCATTCTCTTGTATATTTTCTGTTCATGTGTTCCAACACATTGTTATTGCCCGACTGGGCAGGAAGGTGTATGCTTTTGCATATGTTGGGATAGGCGGACATCACTTCCAGCAATTCATCAGAAAGATCTTTAGGATGAGAAGTGGCAAAACGCACCCTCAATAAAGGCGATATTTCGGCCACCGCCTGCATCAACTTGGGAAAAGTGTAGTTTTCGTATCGGTAAGAGTTGACGTTTTGTCCCAATAGTGTAACTTCTTTATATCCTTCGGCCGCTAATTGCCGGCATTCATCTATGATGGTTTGAAGATTGCGGCTGCGTTCCCTGCCGCGGGTGTAGGGGACAACGCAATAGGAACAAAAATTGTTGCAACCCCGCATGATGGATACAAAAGCGGATATGCCGTTGGTATCGTAGCGGACGGGAGAGATATCATCGTAGGTTTCCGTTTCGGATAATATTACATTAATATTATATGTGTTGTCGCCGAGCATTTGGGGTAAACTTCTGTATGCATCGGGCCCTGCCACTATATCTACTTTCTCATTGTCTATTAAAGAGCCTTTGAGCCGTTCGGCCATACAGCCGATAATGCCTATGCGCAGGTTTTTATGCTGTTTTTTTAAAGACATCAGTTCGGTGAGCCTGTGCAATACCCTTTGTTCGGCGTTATCACGTATGGAACAGGTGTTGATCAATATCAGGTCGGCTTCCTTTTCATTGGAGGTGAGGCTGTATTCCTGAGAAAGTATGGAAGCCACAATTTCGCTGTCGGCAAAATTCATTTGGCATCCGTATGTTTCTATATAAAGTTTTTGTTTGTCCATTATCCGTTTTTTTTTGCAAAAGTAACATTTTTTTACCAATATTTCCCTATCCGCCCGCACTTAAGGGGGGGTAGGACTTCTTTTCGGAACTTTATGCAAATAAAAGCATTGCCAAAGGCTAACGGATGGGGCGGAATATTCGTGTGCCCGACGAAAAAAAAGCAGCCTGTAAGGAAAAAATGAAATAAAAAAGGTGGAAATAAAGGGCGGGAATCCCGTGCAAAACGGGCAAAAAGCGGGGTGTTTTTCTTTTTTTGGCGGCAGCACTAAAATATAACAAACTGAATGACAATTTATTGAAAAAAAATAAAAAAAAAGTTTTCAAGTGGTGATTTGTATTAAAATTTGTTGTATCTTTGCAGTCCGATTTAGCACTTAAAAGTTCGCTTGGTCGATGCCACTGTAGCTCAGTTGGCCAGAGCAGCTGATTTGTAATCAGCGGGTCGGGGGTTCGAATCCCTCTAGTGGCTCCAAGTTCTTTGAAGTTAGTTTCACGGGGGAATCGCATAGCGGCAATTGCAACAGACTGTAAATCTGTCCTCGGATGAGTTCGGTGGTTCGAGTCCACCTTCCCCCACGAAAAAGACACAAAGGACGTAAATGAAAGTAATTTTATTGCGTCTTTTTTGTTTGTGGAAATGCGGAAGTAGCTCATTTGGCAGAGCGAAAGCCTTCCAAGCTTTAGGTGGCGGGTTCGAGCCCCGTCTTCCGCTCAAAAGATGCTTAATGCCGTTGTAGCTCAGGGGTAGAGCACTTCCTTGGTAAGGAAGAGGTCATGAGTTCAAATCTCATCAACGGCTCTAATTTTTTATCAGTGATACTGTAAGAAAAAAAAGAAAATAAAAATTATATATAATTAATATCCTTAAAATTTTAAGAAAATGGCAAAAGAAAAATTCGAACGTTCCAAAGATCACGTAAACATTGGAACTATTGGTCACATTGACCATGGTAAAACAACTTTAACCGCAGCTATTACAAAAGTGTTGGCAGAAGCTGGTTTGTCAGAATTTAGAAGTTTCGATTCTATCGATAACGCTCCTGAAGAAAAAGAACGTGGTATTACCATCAATACCGCACACGTAGAATATCAAACAGCAAAACGTCACTATGCACACGTTGACTGCCCGGGACACGCTGACTACGTTAAAAACATGGTAACAGGTGCTGCTCAAATGGACGGTGCAATATTGGTTGTTGCCGCTACAGACGGTCCTATGCCTCAAACTCGTGAACACATCCTTTTGGCAAAACAGGTAGGTGTGCCAAAAATGGTTGTATTTATGAACAAATGTGACATGGTGGATGACCCTGAATTGTTAGACCTTGTTGAAATGGAAATCCGTGACTTGTTGTCATTCTACGGTTTCGACGGAGACAATACTCCTATCATCAGAGGTTCTGCTTTGGGCGGATTGAACGGTGAACCCCAATGGGTTGAAAAAATCATGGAATTAATGAACACTGTAGATGAATATATTCCTCTGCCTGTTCGTGATAAAGATAAAGATTTCTTAATGCCTATCGAAGACGTGTTCTCCATTACCGGTCGTGGTACTGTTGCAACAGGTCGTATTGAATCCGGTATCATCAAAGTCGGTGATCCCGTTGATATCATTGGTATGGGCGCTGAAAAATTGAAATCAGTGGTTACAGGAGTTGAAATGTTTCGTAAAATATTGGACGAAGGTGAAGCCGGTGATAACGCAGGTTTGTTACTTCGTGGTATAGACAAAGACGAAATCCGTCGTGGTATGGTAATTGCCAAACCGGGTTCGGTAAAACCTCACAAACATTTCAAAGCACAAGTTTATGTTTTGAAAAAAGAAGAAGGTGGTCGTCACACTCCGTTCCACAACAAATATCGTCCTCAATTCTATTTCCGTACCACCGATGTTACAGGTGAAATCACTTTACCTGAAGGTGTAGAAATGGTAATGCCGGGTGATAACTTGACTATAGAAGTTAATTTGATTTCCGAAATAGCTTTGAATATGAATTTGCGTTTTGCTATCCGTGAAGGCGGCAGAACTGTAGGTGCAGGTCAAGTAACCGAAATCTTAGACTAATAACCAATAGTTAAGATATGAAGAGACTCTCTGCGGGGAGTCTCTTTTTAGGAGCATAGTTTAATGGTAGAATGGGGGTCTCCAAAACCTTTGATGTGAGTTCGATTCTTACTGCTCCTGCAGAATAAGAAGTTGTTAAAATGAAGAAACTAATTGCAAATATTAAAGAAGCTTATGATGAATTGGTTCATAAGGTAACTTGGCCTTCATGGGCAGAACTTCAAAACAGCGCCGTTGTAGTATCGGTGGCATCGTTAGTAATAGCACTCATTGTTTTTTTGATGGATGTATTATTCGGTGTTCAGCATATTGCATTCGGTTCGTTTATATGGAAAGGTCTGCTGGGCTTTTTATATGGTGCATAAACAAAAGAGTTGTTAAAGAGAAAACAAGTACCCTGCTTCCATAAGTGAACACTTATTAGGGTAAGTTTTATAAAGAAAGGTAATTATAAATGGAAAGTATGAGCGAAACAAACAATTTACGATGGTATGTGTTACGGGCCGTTACGCAGCAGGAAAAGAAGATAAAGCTTCATATAGAAAGTGAAGTGGCAGCTTCCAACTTGCAAGCATTTGTATCGCAAGTACTTATTCCGATAGAGAAAGTATTTCAGATACGTAATGGCAAAAAAGTTACCAAAGAAAAAAATTTCTATCCGGGATACGTTTTTGTAGAAGCCGATTTAACGCAAGGCGAAGTGAAGCATTTATTGCGTCAAACGCCGGGAGTGTTAGGCTTTTTAGGAGGCGATCAGAATCCTGAGGCATTGCGTCCCAATGAAGTTATGCGTTTGTTGGGCAAAGCCGACGAGCTTAATGAAAATGAAGAAGAAGTAGTTGGTTCGTTTATGGTAGGAGAATCCATAGTAGTTACCGACGGACCTTTTAATAGTTTTACCGGAGTGATAGAAGAAATCAATCACGAAAAGAAAAAGTTGAAAGTCACGGTGAAGATTTTCGGCAGAAAGACTCCCTTGGAATTGAGTTATTATCAGGTATCCAAGGATGCTTAATTTTTCTTGGTCAAACATTGAAAGTATTAGTTAATTAATTTAAAACAATTAAAACAAAATGGCAAAAGAAGTAGCAGGACTCATTAAGTTACAGATTAAGGGCGGTGCTGCCAATCCATCTCCTCCTGTAGGCCCGGCATTAGGTGCCAAAGGTGTGAACATCATGGAATTTTGTAAGCAATTCAATGCTCGTACACAAGATAAGCAGGGAAAAGTTATTCCTGTTATCATCACAGTGTACTCTGACAAGTCTTTTGATTTTATCATTAAGACTCCGCCTGTTGCTGTACAGATAATGGAAGTTGCCAACGCCAAAAAAGGTTCTTCGGAGCCTAACCGTACCAAAGTGGCTACCATCACATGGGACCAAGTGCGTACCATTGCAGAAGGTAAAATGGTGGATTTGAATTGTTCTACCGTGGAATCGGCAATGCGAATGGTTGCAGGTACCGCACGCAGCATGGGTGTAACGGTTAAAGGCGGACAAAATCCATTTGAAAATTAGTCGTTTAAATTCAAAAAGTAAAAAACAAAATGGCAAAAGTATCAAAGAAACGCAGAGAGGTAGAGGCTAAACACGATTTAAGCCGTAGTTATCCTTTATCCGAAGCAGTTCAAATAGTAAAAGATATTACCTTTACCAAATTTGATGCTTCTGTGGATATAGACGTCCGTTTGGGCGTAGATCCCCGTAAAGCTAACCAAATGGTAAGAGGTATAGTTACATTACCGCACGGAACAGGAAAAGTTGTACGCGTTTTGGCGTTAGTAACTCCTGACAAAGAAGAAGAAGCAAAAGCAGCGGGAGCCGAATATGTTGGTTTGGACGATTATGTTCAACAAATTAAAAACGGTTGGACAGACGTAGATGTTATTATTACCATGCCTAGCGTAATGCCTAAAATAGGTGCATTGGGAAAAATATTAGGCCCTCGCGGTTTAATGCCTAATCCCAAAACCGGTACCGTTACCATGGAAATAGGTAAAGCTATTCAGGAAGTAAAAGCCGGTAAAATTGATTTCAAAGTTGACAAATATGGTATCATTCACACTGCAGTGGCAAAAATTTCATTCTCCAATGAAGCCATTTATGACAATGCAAAAGAAGTGATACAAAATATTATCAAATTGAAACCTACAGCAGCTAAGGGCACTTATGTGAAAAGCATTTATATTTCTAGCACTATGAGTCCGGGAGTACAAGTAGATGTGAAGTCAGTTACATTATAAAAACAAGTTGTAAAATGAGAAAAGAAAATAAAGCATTGATTATTGAAGAGATAACAAATATTCTCTCTAGTTACAACACAGTGTATGTAGCTGATATTTCGGGTTTAACTGTTGAAAAAAGCAATGCATTGCGTAAATTATGCTTTAAAAAAGGCGTAAAATTGAAAATGGTGAAAAACACCTTTTTGAAAAAAGCAATGGAACAGTGTGAAACCGATTATTCGGAAATGTATCCTGTGTTGCACGGAACTTCTGCAATCATGGTATCGGAAACAGGAAATGCTCCTGCCCGTATCATTAAAGATTTCCGTGGCAAAAATTCTATCCCCGCAATTAAAGCGGCTTATATCGAGCAATGCGTATATGTGGGCGATTTGGTAGACATGCTCAGCAGTCTGAAATCAAGGGAAGAACTTATTGGCGATATCGTATCTTTGTTACAATCTCCGGCACGCAATGTGATTTCCGCATTACAATCCGGCGGTGGCAAATTGGCAGGTATAGTAAAAACTCTTTCCGAAAAATAGTTAGTTAAATAAATTTAGAAACATTTAAAAAGAATAATAAAATGGCAGATTTAAAATCATTTGCAGAACAATTAGTTAACTTAACAGTTAAAGAAGTTAATGAATTAGCTCAAATTTTGAAAGATGAATATGGTATTGAACCGGCAGCAGCAGCAGTAGCAGTAGCAGCAGGTCCTGCAGCAGCAACAGCAGCAGCTGAAGAAAAAACCTCTTTTGACGTTATCTTGAAAGAAGCCGGCGCTCAAAAATTGGCAGTAGTTAAAGCTGTTAAAGAATTAACAGGTCTTGGCTTGAAAGAAGCTAAAGAATTAGTTGATGGAGCTCCCAAAGCAATTAAAGAAGGCGTTACAAAAGACGAAGCTGAAGGTTTGAAAAAATCTTTGGAAGAAGTAGGTGCAGTTATAGAACTTAAATAATAACTTACTTTTTTTACGCATAAGACCCCTTTGGAATAATGGGGTCTTATGTGTGTTTTAGAAATAACGTTCTTAAATTTTTTTATTCGTCAAACATTTTAAAATCCAAAGCATTGATTAACAATACGGAACGAATCAGTTTTGGCACTGTGGATACCCCTGCATATCCGGATTTTCTGGATATACAGTTAAAATCTTTCAGAGAGTTTTTCCAAGTGGATACCAATCCCGAACTCAGATGCAAAGAGGGCCTTCACAGAGTGTTCATGGAGAATTTTCCTATTTCTGACACACGTAACAGTTTTGTGTTGGAATTTATGGATTATTATGTAGATGCACCTCGCTATAGCATAGAAGACTGCATCGAGAGAGGTTTAACCTATAGTGTGCCTCTCAGAGCAAAATTACGTTTGTCTTGTACAGACGTTGAGCATGAGGATTTTGAAACGAGAATACAGGAAGTGTATTTGGGTCTCATTCCCTATATGACCCCTAAAGGTACCTTTATCATTAATGGTGCCGAACGTGTAGTCGTTTCTCAATTGCACCGTTCTCCCGGTGTGTTCTTCGGAACCTCATATCACACCAATGGTACGCAATTATATTCTGCCCGAATTATCCCGCTCAAGGGTTCCTGGATAGAATTCACCACCGATATCTCCAACGTGATGTATGCGTACATTGACAGAAAGAAAAAATTACCGGTTACAACATTATTGCGTGCCATCGGTTATGAAACCGACAAGGATATCTTAACCATATTCGATATGGCCAAAGAGGAAAAAGCCACCAAAACCAATTTGAAAAAATTATTGGGAACTAAGTTGGCCGCCCGCGTGATCAAAACACGTAATGAAGATTTTGTAGATGAGGAAACCGGTGAAGTGGTTACCATCCAACGTACCGAAGTTCTTATAGAACGGGAAGAGGTGTTGGAGGAAAAACATATAGAATTGATAGTGGAGAATGGAATAAAAACTATTTTGGTGCATAAGGATGATCCTTCACAAATAGATTATTCCATCATTTTCAATACATTGCAAAAAGACCCTGCCAACTCTGAAAAACAGGCAATAGAATATATTTATTTGCAATTGAGAAGTACCGCACCTCCCGATGAGGATACGGCTCGTCAAGCGTTAGATAAATTGTTCTTCTCTGAAAAACGTTACGATTTGGGAGAGGTGGGCCGTTATAGAATCAATAAAAAACTCAACCTCAGCATTCCTATGAATGTGAGAGTGCTGACTAAGGAAGATATCATTTCCATCATCAAATATTTGATAGAACTTATCAATTCCAAAGCAGAGGTGGATGATATCGACCACTTGAGCAACAGAAGAATCCGTACCGTGGGCGAACAGTTGTCTGCCCAATTCGGCATCGGTTTGATGCGTATGGCCCGAACCATTCGCGATAGAATGAATGTAAGGGATAATGAATTGTTTACCCCTATAGAATTAATCAATGCCAAAACATTAACCTCGGTGATTAATTCTTTCTTCGGAACCAACCAGTTGTCTCAATTCATGGATCAAACCAATCCGTTGGCGGAAGTGACTCACAAAAGAAGAATTTCCGCGTTGGGTCAAGGCGGTTTGTCAAGAGACAGAGCCGGTTTTGAGGTGCGTGACGTTCACTATACCCATTACGGACGTCTTTGTACGATAGAAACTCCGGAAGGTCCCAACATCGGTTTGATATCTTCTTTGTGCGTATATGCCAAAGTAAACCATTTGGGCTTTATAGAAACACCTTATCATAAAGTAGTGGACGGCAAAGTGGCCGTGAACGAGCCTTTGATGTATATAGGTGCGGAAGAGGAAGAAAATATGACAATCGCACAGGCTACCACGGATTATGACCATAAAACGGGTGAATTCAAACAAAGCAGAATAAAAGTCCGCAGAACGGCTGATTATCCTATTGTGGATGCTTCTGAAGTGGATGCAGTGGATGTGGCTCCTAATCAAATAGCTTCTATTGCTGCTTCATTGATACCGTTCTTGGAACACGATGACGCTAACCGTGCATTGATGGGATCGAACATGATGCGTCAGGCAGTGCCGTTGTTGCGTCCTGAAGCTCCTATTGTAGGAACGGGTATAGAAGAAAATGTAGCCCGCAGTTCACGTTCACAAATATATGCCGAAGGTGACGGTGAAGTGGATTATGTAGATGCTACACAAATCCGTGTAAAATATGACAGAACGGAAGACGATGATTTGGTAAGCTTTGATTCCAATATTAAAACTTATCATTTGATCAAACACCAAAGAACAAATCAAAGCACTTCCATTAATATTCAACCTATAGTACGCAGAGGCCAAAAAGTAACCAAAGGTCAAATAATGACCGAAGGATACGCTACCCAAAACGGCGAATTGGCATTGGGAAGAAATCTTAAGGTGGCATTCATGCCTTGGAAAGGTTACAATTTCGAAGATGCTATAGTGATATCCGAAAAGGTAGTCAAAGACGATTTGTTCACCTCCATCCATATAGATGAATATACCTTGGAAGTGAGAGAAACCAAACGCGGTGCCGAAGAGCTTACCAATGACATACCCAATGTAAGCTTGGATGCCACCAAAAATTTGGATGAAAACGGTTTGGTATGCATAGGTACTCATGTAAAAGAAGGTGATATTCTTATAGGTAAAATCACACCTAAAGGTGAATCGTACCCCACACCGGAAGAGAAGTTGTTAAGAGCTATTTTCGGTGATAAAGCGGGTGATGTTAAAGATGCATCTTTGAAAGCACCTCCATCAACAGAAGGTGTGGTGTTGGACAACAAACTGTTCTCCCGTATAGTTAAAACCCGCAAGGGCAAGATGAAAGAAAAAGAGACAGTAAAAGATGTGGAGGACCAATTCGACAAAGAAGCGGCAGCTTTGAAGGACAAACTTGTTCAAAAGTTGTACAAGAAATTGGAAGGCAAACTTTCACACGGTGTGAAAGATAATGCCGGCAATGAATGTATTCCCAAAGGACCCAAGTTCTCTCAAAAAGCTTTGTCTGCTATAGATTACAATAGTGTGGACTTGAGTTGGACACCCGATGGTAAAAGAGGATGGACCACCGATGCCAAAGTAAATGCTTTGGTGGAACGCATAGTTCGTAATTATAGCGAAAAATACCGTGAATTGGTAGCCCGCACCACCCGTCAAAAATTCGCCATCACCGTAGGTGATGAGCTTCCTTCAGGCATAGTGCAAATGGCAAAAGTATATCTGATCAGCAAACGTAAACTGCGTGTTGGTGATAAAATGGCAGGCCGCCATGGTAATAAAGGTATAGTAGCCAAAATAGTGCGCGAAGAAGATATGCCTTTCATGGAAGACGGAACACCTGTGGATATAGTTTTGAACCCTCTGGGTGTGCCTTCCCGTATGAATATCGGTCAAATTTATGAAACCATATTGGGTTGGGCAGGTAAGATATTGGGTTTGAAATTTGCCACTCCTATTTTTGACGGAGCCACATTAGAGCAGGTAAACGGATATCTGAAACAAGCCAACTTACCGGAAAACGGAAGCGTATATCTTTATGACGGCGGCACGGGTGACAGATTTGAACAACCTGTAACCGTAGGCTACATTTATATGTTAAAACTGCACCATATGGTAGATGACAAAATGCATGCACGTTCCATCGGACCATACTCCCTCATCACTCAACAACCCCTTGGCGGTAAAGCTCAATTCGGTGGTCAGCGTTTTGGTGAAATGGAAGTTTGGGCTTTGGAAGCATTCGGCGCAGCCAACATATTGAGAGAAATTCTAACAGTAAAATCAGATGATGTAATGGGCAGGGCCAAAACATACGAAGCCATTGTAAAAGGTGAAGTGGCTCCTACTCCGGGATTACCCGAATCATTTAATGTGCTGGTAAATGAATTACGCAGTTTGTGTTTGGAAGTAACATTTGAATAAAACTTCCTTCGTTAAATTAAAATTTTGAAATTTATTTATATAAAATAAATTATGGCTTTTAGAAAAGATAATAACGCAAGAAAAGATTTTTCACAAATCACCATCAGTTTGGCATCTCCCGATTCCATACGTAAAAGATCGTATGGAGAAGTAACTAAGCCGGAGACCATTAATTATCGTACCTATAAAGCAGAACGGGACGGTTTGTTTTGTGAAAGAATTTTCGGTCCTATCAAAGACTGGGAATGCCATTGCGGAAAATATAAACGTATAAGATACAAGGGCGTAATCTGCGACCATTGCGGTGTGGAAGTAACCGAACGCAAAGTGAGAAGAGAACGTATGGGACACATACAATTGGTAATACCGGTGGCTCATATATGGTTTTTTAAATCTTTGCCGAACCGTTTGGGCGCTTATGTAGGTCTCCCCTCAAAGGCATTGGATGCGGTGATATACTACGAAAAATTTGTGGTTATTCAAGCAGGTGTGGCCGCCGATTTGGATACACCGGTTAAGAAAATGGATTTGTTGGACGAAGAAACTTATTTTGAAATATTGGAAAAATTGCCCAAAGACAATCAATTGTTGGATGATACCGATCCTAATAAGTTTATTGCCAAAATGGGTGCGGAAGCCATACAAGACCTTATTCTGTCAATCGACATAGATAAGGAATCGTATGAATTGCGCGATAAAGCCAATCATGAAACTTCACAACAAAGAAAACAAGAAATTCTTAAACGTTTACACGTATTTGAATCGTTTAGAGACAGTCGCAAACGTATGGAAAATCGTCCGGAATGGATGATAGTGCAGGTAATACCTGTTATACCGCCCGAATTGAGGCCGTTGGTGCCTTTGGATGGAGGCAGATTTGCCACTTCCGATTTGAACGAATTGTATCGCAGAGTGATTATCAGAAATAACCGGTTGAAACGATTGATGGAAATCAAGGCTCCGGATGTGATTATGCGTAATGAAAAACGTATGTTGCAAGAAGCCGTGGATTCATTGTTTGACAATTCCAAAAAATCCACTTTCAAAGCCGAAGCCCGTCCTTTAAAATCATTGTCCGACAGCTTGAAAGGTAAGCAAGGCCGTTTCCGTCAGAATTTGCTGGGTAAACGTGTGGATTATTCCGGACGTTCGGTTATTGTGGTCGGTCCCGATTTGAATATGAACGAATGCGGTTTGCCTAAAGATATGGCAGCCGAATTGTTCAAACCGTTCATCATAAGAAAAATGTTGGAACGCGGTATAGTAAAAACCGTAAAATCCGCCAAGAAAATAGTGGATAGAAAAGACCCTGTAGTATGGGATATATTGGAGAACATATTAAAAGGACATCCCGTATTGCTTAACCGTGCTCCTACTTTGCACCGCTTGGGTATCCAGGCATTCCAGCCTAAATTGGTGGAAGGCAAGGCTATACGTTTGCATCCGTTGTGCTGTACCGCATTCAATGCGGACTTTGACGGAGACCAAATGGCTGTACACGTGCCGCTGGGTAATGCCGCTATCTTGGAAGCTCAAATGTTGATGCTTGCATCTCATAACATTTTGAATCCTGCTAACGGAGCCCCTGTTACGGTGCCGTCCCAAGATATGGTGTTGGGCTTGTATTATATTACCAAACCTTTGCATTCCACTCCTGAGCATCCCGTAAAAGGGGAAGGAATGAAATTCTATTCCGCAGAAGAAGTGGTGATAGCCCACAATGAAGGAAAAGTGCACACCAATGCCATTATCAAGTGCAGGGTGAACCTGAAAGGCGACGGTAAAATGGAATTGATAGAAACCACTGTCGGAAGGGTATTGTTCAATAGGGTAGTGCCCGAAGAATATGGTTATATCAATAAACTTTTAACCAAGAAAGCTTTGAGAGACATTATCGGTGATGTGTTGAAAAAAACCGATACTGCCAAAACCGCTAAATTCTTGGATGATATCAAAAACATGGGATATCAAATGGCTTTCAAAGGCGGTTTGTCGTTCAATTTGGGTGATGTAATCATTCCTGAAGAAAAAGAGGATTTAATCAACGAAGCCAATGAGCAAGTGGATGAAGTTTCCATGCAGTATTTGGGCGGTTTGATCACCGATACGGAACGTTATAACAAAGTAATTGATATTTGGACACATACCAATGCACGTTTGAGTAAAATATTATTGGATAAATTGTCCAAAGACCGCCAGGGATTCAATTCAGTATATATGATGTTGGATTCAGGAGCCCGTGGTTCTCAAGAACAAATACGTCAGTTATCCGGTATGCGTGGTTTGATGGCAAAACCTACCAAAGCAGGAGCCGCAGGAGGTGAAATTATAGAAAACCCGATTTTGTCCAACTTTAAAGAGGGCTTGTCGGTAATGGAATACTTTATTTCTACTCACGGTGCCCGTAAAGGTTTGGCCGATACAGCTTTGAAAACGGCTGATGCAGGTTATCTTACACGTAGATTGGTGGACGTGGCTCACGATGTGGTAATAGTGGATGAAGATTGCGGAACCTTACGCGGTTTGTTGGTTTCTGTATTGAAAAAGAATGATGAAGTGGTGGAATCACTTTATGATAGAATATTGGGCAGAACCTCATTGCACGATGTTTACAATCCCGCCACCGGTGAATTGATAGTAAAAGCAGGTGAAGAGCTGACCGAAGAAATCAGTAAAGCAATAGAAGACGCAGGCATAGAAGAATTGGAAATCCGTTCAGTGCTCACATGCGAATCCAAACATGGTGTATGTGCCAAATGTTACGGACGTAATTTAGCCACTTCCAAAATGGTACAAAAAGGTGAGGCTGTGGGCGTAATTGCGGCCCAGTCCATTGGTGAACCCGGTACACAGTTGACTTTGCGTACATTCCACGTCGGCGGTGTGGCAGGTAATATGAGCGTACAAGCCGATGTGAAAGCAAAAGCAGACGGTAAATTGGAATTTGATGAATTGCGTTCCATTCCTATTGTTGTTGATGACAAAAAATGCCAAAGAGTAATCGGACGTTCCGGCGAAATGAGAATAGTGGATCCTACGGGATTGGTATTGATGACAGCCAATATTCCTTATGGTTCGTATTTGTATTTCAAAGCCGGAGATGAGGTTAAAAAAGGTGAAGTAATAGCAGAATGGGAAGCATTCAATGCATTGATCATATCCGAAGTGTCGGGTATAGTTCGTTTCAATGATATTATTGATTCCATCACCTATCGTACCGAAACGGATGAACAAACGGGTATGACTTCTAAAATTATTATAGAAAGTCGTCAAAAAACCAAGAGTCCTTCAATACGGATAGTGGATAAAGACGAAAATATTTTGAAAGAATATGATATCCCCGTGGGTTCACGTTTGGAAATAAATGACGGAGATACCATTACTGCCGGCGGCATTTTGGTAAAAATACCTCGTACTTTCGGCAAAACAGGTGATATCACCGGCGGTTTGCCGCGGGTAACGGAATTGTTCGAGGCAAGAAATCCGTCCGACCCTGCTGTGGTAGCGGAAATAGACGGTGTAGTGTCGTTCAGCAAAAAGTTGAAACGCGGTAATCGTGAAGTGATTATTACTTCAAAAACAGGTGAGGAGAAAAAATATTTGATATCCACCTCCAAACAGATTTTAGCACAGGAAAACGACTTTGTTCGTGCCGGAACACCTCTTTCCGAAGGAGCTTTGACACCTGCTGACATCCTTTCAGTAGGCGGCCCGATGAAAGTACAGGAATATATAGTAAATGAAATACAGGAAGTATATCGTTTACAAGGTGTGAAAATCAACGATAAGCATTTTGAAGTGATAGTTCGCCAAATGATGCGTAAGGTTGAAATAGAAGATCCAGGTGATACCCGTTTCTTGGAGGGTGAATTGGTGAATAAGATAGACTTCCAAGAAGAAAACGATGATATCTGGGATAAGAAAGTAGTGGTAGAATCAGGAGAATCCATTAAATATCACCCCGGTCAAATATTGACAGCACGCGAAGTAAGAGATGAAAATTCATTCTTAAAACGTCAGGATAAGCAAATAATGGAAGTAAGAGATGCTTCTCCCGCAACAGGAAAACAAGTGCTTCAAGGTATTACCAGAGCTTCGTTGCAAACACGCAGCTTCATATCCGCAGCATCATTCCAGGAAACCACCAAAGTATTAACCGAAGCCGCAGTAAATGCCAAGATAGATAATTTGGAAGGTTTGAAAGAAAATGTGATAGTGGGTAAATTGATACCTTGCGGAACCGGATTGAAAGAATATGAAAACATTCAAGTGGGTTCCATGGAAGAATACGAAGCATTGCAAGCGTCCAAAGTAAATAAAAAATAGAAATTATGACAGACGATAATCAAAACGGGGCAAAAATGGATATTGCCTTGAGTGACGAAGTGGCAGAAGGAATCTATTCCAATTTGGCCATTATCACTCATTCGCATTCGGAATTTATTGTGGATTTTGTATCCTTAATGCCGGGTTTGCCCAAAGGGAATGTTAAATCTCGCATCATACTCACTCCGCAGCACGCAAAACGCTTGTTGGCTGCCTTGGAAGAGAATATCAAACGCTTTGAATCAACGCATGGTCATATTCCCGATTACGGAGACCCTACAAGAGGTATTCCTATTAATATAGGTAAATCAAAAGGGGATGCTTGAAATTTAAGAGTACCTGTCCCGGTGACAGGTGCTCTTTTTTTATAATACAAACAAAAGCATATAATGGAAATATTGATAATCATACTGCTTATTCTGTTCAACGGATTTCTGGCTTTGTCCGAAGTGGCACTTTTGTCATCAAAACAGATAAGAATGCAGACTATGGTCAAAGAAAACAAACGCGGCGCCAAGTTGGCGTTGACATTATTGGAATCTCCCGATAAATATTTATCCACCATACAGGTCGGAATTACATTGATAGGCATACTTACAGGTGTATATAGCGGAGATACCATAGCCGCATCGTTGAAAAATTATATAGCGCAATACGCTCCCGTGAGTGTGTATGCAGGTGTAATAGCCAAAACGGTGGTGGTAGTGGCGGTAACCTATTTTACGATAGTATTGGGAGAATTGATTCCCAAAAAAATTGCGATGACTTTTCCTGAAGGATTTTTGAGGTCTGTGGCAGGCTTTTTAAAATTCTTTTCCGTATTGTTTGCTCCTTTTGTGTGGATATTGGTAAAAAGTATTGATTTTGTAGCCAAATTGTTTAAAATCAAACCCTCACCCGATGCCAAAATAACGGAGGAAGAAATATTGGCTGCAGTGGAAATGGGAACCAGAGAAGGCGAAGTACAAGACGTGGAACAAGATATAGTGGAACGCGTGTTTGATTTGGGCGATAGAGATGTGGATTCCGTAATGACACACAGAGGAGATTTGTCTTGTATAGATATTCATGCGGAAAAAGAAGATGTAAAAGCAATGATCAACGAAAAACTGCATGCTTATTATCCTGTTATAGACGGAAATATCGACGAATTGTTGGGAGTGATTTCACTCAGCGACCTTTTGGATTGTCTGTTTGAAGACAAATGGGATTTGCGTTCCAAAATAGAACCTCCTGTATATATGCCCGAAAATACAAGTTCGTATAAGGCCCTGGAACAATTCAAGCGTACACAAATATATTATGCCCTGATTACGGATGAATTCGGATGCATACAAGGTATGATAACGTCAGCCGATATGATGGAGGCATTGTTAGGACGAATGACCGAGCCTGACGATGATGAAGAAACAATCATACAACATAGTGACGATACCTGGATAGCGGACGGACAATATTCCTTTTATGATTTTCTCACCTATTTTGATATGGAAGACGAATTCCAAGATTATGATTACAATACCTTGGGCGGATTAATATTGGATATTATTGAGCGTTTGCCCATGGAAGGAGAAATTGTGGAATGGCGTAACTTTCAATTTACCATATCCAAAATGGACGGAGCCAGAATAGACAAAATATTGGTGAAACAACTGCCTTCCCAACCCAACAATAACGAAGAGGCTTAAATTTATTGTATCAATAGTTGTTCCAATTGGTGAATGTCTTCAGCTTTCCCCATGTCCATCCAAAGCCCCTGATTGTGCTCATATGCCATAATTTTGTGTTGGGATGCCAATTGCAAATACCAATCGGTAATGGAAAACTTATCCTCAGGCGGGCAATATTGAAATATTTGCGGTGATATTACATGTATACCACTGAAAGCCATCGGAAGCAAATCGTTTGTATTTAACTGATTGCTAATCAGCTGCGTTGTGTTGGTCTGGGCGTTGGAACGTCCGCAAAGTCGGTTTTGGGCATTGAAGAGCAAATAACGGGATGTGTTTCTGCTGCGCACCGCTAAAGTGGCCATATTGCCGTGGCTACAATGAAATTGATACATTTCTTGTAAATTGATATCGCTGATAATATCCACATTGTGTATAAAAAAGGCTTGCTCATTGTTGAAAAACCATGCGGCTTTTTTGAGCGCTCCGCCTGTATCCAAAAGCATATCTCTTTCATCGGAATAGGTGATGGAAATGCCGAAATTTCCGTTTTTTTCTACATATTCCATAATTTGTTCTCCAAAATGATGGATATTGATGATAATATCATCTGCTTGTGCTTCTTTGAGCTTGTTGATACATCGCTCTAAAAGCGTAACACCGTTTACCTTTACCAGCGCTTTTGGTTTGTCGGCGGTGAGTTCTTTCAATCGGGTACCTTTACCTGCTGCTAATATGAGGGCTTTCATGTTATACAATTTTTTTTGCAAAGGTAGAACTTTTTATTATACTAAATTAAATTCAACAAATAAATGCACCTATATTCAACAAAAACTATCGGAGCCGGATAATAATCAAACTATCCTAAATTTGTATTATTCTTTTAATCTGTACAATATTCATAAACATTACTATTGTAAAAGAACAAAGATATTACAAGCCCCTGCAATCAAAAAAGGATAACTCTTTTAAGTTATCCTTTTAGTTTGTTTTAATGATAAAACAGCAGTTATCTTTATTCTGCAGCTACTTCTTCTATTACTTCTTCCTCTACGGGAGCTACTTCCTCTTCTACCACAGCTTCTTCTACCACAGCTTCTGTAGCTTGTTCTTTATGGAAAGGCAACCCTACTTTTGCTAAAGTGTCGGTGAAATACAATGCAGCAAATATTCCTCCTAACAATGCTATCCATATCAAAGCTTTTTTCCACCATGCCAGACCTTTGTCTGCAAAGGGATCGGATACGGTTACTTTGGGATATTTTGCCATTTGGGTCAAAGTAGCGCCAAATGGTATGTTGACCAATGCTTTGGCATTGATAGCCCACCCGTTTGCATTCAAAATAGGGGAGAGGTTGCGTTTGCGTAATTTCAGCCATGCTATAATCATGGAAGGACCTGATATTACCAATATAATAGCCACCAGTACCAACACCATTTTGTACCATTGGAGTTTTGCAAAGCCTTGTACCAATTGTAATAAAAAGCCGCATATAGTGCCCAAAGCCATGCCTATTACAGCAAACAGACCTAAGAATTTACTCATGTCAAAAGCTTGTTTTCCTGCCGTTTCTTTGGGTTGTTGGGCATTGGCGTCGGTAAGTGTTGAGCCTGTATCCGAAATAGTGTTGGTTAAGTCTCCCGTCATTTTTGTATCCTTATCGGCGGCAAATTTGTTAATTTGTTCTGTGATAAACCGGCTGCATTTGCGATACGGCGACCAGAATGCCTGCTTGATACTGATGGGATTATCCACTATTTTGGTCACTACCGCATCCCAATCCAAACCGCTTCTATCGTAGAAAATGGCATTTTTGCCTACCACCAGCTCATCTACCTCACCTTGGGTCATGGCGGCAACGATGGTCATGGTCATATTCTTTTGTTTGGATATACAATCGCAATATATCAAAAACATACCGCTGTCGGCTACCATGGTATTATGCTTGGACATGTCGTTGACCTTCAGGCATAAATCACAACTGCGCTGGTCTATATATAATGTACCTGCTTGGAATACTGCTTTTAAAGTTCTGTTTTTGTCGTAAAAATCAGCGAAGGTTACAAAGTTTTTGATGAGTTTGTAAATATCTCTGTAATAGTGTAAAAATTTATCCACAGAGGCTATTTCGTTGGCTTCGGTTTCCAACTCTTTGTCTTGTGCTATCAATGCCAATAAATCGTCTTTTTTATTGGCGGATAAAATTTCGTTTATTCTGTCCAAACCCAAAGATTCCACTTGTTCACCTTTTTTGTCCGCTTTCCATGCAAGATAGGGTTTGAATTTGCTTTCCAAGGCCAACCATTCTTCTTCGGTGATGAATTGATGTTCTGCATAGTCCGTATCCAATATCAATCGTTTGAGATTGGCAAAAGCCGCTTTCCATGCCGGATTGATGCCTTCGTTTATAGGCAGTTCACAACGATTGTTTGCCCTTGCCAAAGGATATGCGGCTATTTCATCATTACAATCGGCCAAATTCTTATCGCTGATTTCTTCCACTTTTGATACCTGTACGTCCAATACGGAAGATGTATCCGCATTGAATGCTATCAGTTTGCAACGCATAAAAAAGTCGTTCACCTTATCTTTGAGAGCCATATATGCATTTAAAGCATCTTCGGTATTGTCGCCATAGGGATATACGTGCTCCCCATCGGCTGTTCCTGCATCACGCCATGCTTTATAATCGGCACAAAGAGCATAAAAATCTTCTATTTGCTCTGTATCTATGCCGTCTGCACCGCTGCGGTCCAATTTGGCACCTAAAGTGGCAATGCAATCGGTGATGACTTTCTTTAACTGCTCGTCATCGGTGGAATTTTCTACTATAATACCGTCTCCGTTAAATTTGGTTTGGGCAAATATAGCCATACTGTCAGCGGTATCGGCAATAGAGATGTGAGGCGTGTTCAACTCCAAATTGCTCAATATCTGTTGGGCGGAATTGTGTATTTTCAAGCCTTCCTCCGTATCGCAGTTAATATAGTCCAATGGGACAAAATCCTCCTGACGCAGCAGCACGTTGGGGTTCTTGACTATTTTTAACAACCATTGTACCGCGTCCAATACCTCTTGTACACGAATTTTTCCGTCATGATCGGAATCCATCATGGAAAGAGTGGCTTCGTCCAATTCCAAACCTTTTACCGGACAACTGAGCACTGTCCATAATTTTTGGTCTAATTCGTGCAAGTGTTGCAAATCTTTTCCGCTTTCTATACTTACACGGGTAGTACCGCCGATATTAACAAATTTCCAATCGTATCCTGTTTTCTTTTCTGCCATAATATATATGTAATTCAGTTAAAAATGCAAAGATACAAAATATTCAAAACATATCGGCGAATTTCTTTAAAATAGTTGTGGGTAAAGCGTATATTTTTTCTGTCTTTTTTTGTGGGAACCTGATTTCAACAAATAAATGCAACTTTATCACGAACAGCCCGGACATATTCAATCATATCACCTGTTAAAAGGATGACTGTCAAGTTGCGCCAGACTGTATGCTTACACAAATAAGGGAATGTATGCGTTGTTTACGGCAAATAACAGATATTTTTTGCTGTAATATAGATGTTTTTATCCAACGTCTGAATGCCATTACCGGCTTGAAATTCCGTTTGCCTACGGAAGCGGAATGGGAGTATGCCGCCAGAGGAGGCAACAAAAGCCGGAGTTATAAATACGCAGGTAATAATGATATTGCCAACGTAGCATGGTTCACCCGAAACAGTGATTTTAAATCGCATCCTGTGATGAGTAAAGATGCCAACGAACTCGGTCTTTACGACATGTCTGGAAATGTATTTGAATTGTGTAGCGATTGGTATGATGCTAAATATTATTCTCAAAGCAGGGCAGAGAATCCTAAAGGACCGTCAAGCGGCATCTACAAAGTATGCAGAGGCGGCTGTTGGTGTTTTGGCGAAAATGCATGCCGTGTTTCCCGTCGTGCTTATATATATCCCGAATGTGCTGATGAAATAGGCTTCAGGCTTGTATTATAGATTTGCAGACAAAGGTTTTGAACATAAAACAACATTTTTTGCCGGCACAAATACATACAAGCAGGGAATATACGGTAAAAAACGTAAAAAGAGATATCTATCGGTGACAAATTGAAGCCCGAAAGCTTAATCAAAGGTTTTAAAAGTCATTCCGTTTTCTTTTGCCGAATGAATAAATAGAGGCAAAGCTTCCAACATATTGCCTGCAGCTTTTGGATTGTCATGGAATACAACTATGCCACCGTGTCTGGCTGCGGATCTTACCTTTTTGAAGCAGCGCTTCGGGTTCATTTTAGGAGACCAGTCATAGCTGATGTCCGTCCAAAATATAATATGATAATCTTTTCGTAAAGCCCGCCATTGCCGTAGTGTTATTTTTCCGTAAGGCGGACGAAAATAACGGGCATGCAGATAATTTTGAGCCTCTTGAATGTCTTGTATATATTCTTTGTGCGGAGTGCGCCAACCGTTTAGGTGATGCATGGTGTGATTGCCTATGCTGTGCCCTTGTTCGCGTATTTGTTCCATTATATGCGGATATCTGCGGGCAGCATCTCCCACACAAAAAAAGGTGGCTTTGATGTCTTCTTGTTGAAGAATTTGTAATATTTTTTGTGTCAATTCCTCTTGCGGACCATCGTCAAAAGTGAGGTATATTACTTTTTCACGGTGAAAAATATGCCAAATCCAACTTTTTTTTATGATAACAATGAATAAGAAAATTAAAATAGAAAATGTAATAATCACAATTTTAACAATTTAAATTTTATCCTGTTTATTTGTGTTTTTTCGGCAAAAATACGTAATTTTGCTCAAATTTTTACATAGATGATAACATTAAATTTTTTACGGGAATATCCGCAGGTGGTAATAGAAAGGTTAAAAGTGAAAAATTTTGACGCCACCGGGTATGTACAACAAATTTTGGAGTTGGACAATCAAAAACGTGCCTTACAAAAGCAGTTGGATGATAATTTAGCCCGACAAAATGTAATAGCCAAACAAATAGGATTATTGTTTAAAGAGGGTAAAACAGCGGAGGCGCAAGCATTAAAAGAGGAGAATACGTCTTTAAAAGATGTTGCTAAAGATATGGAACAGGCTTTGGCCGATGCCGAAACCCGTTTGAATGATATTTTGGTGCTTTTACCCAATATGCCGCATAGTTCGGTGCCTGCTGGCAAGTCTGCAGAAGACAACGAAATAGTGTATACTCACGGAAAAGCAGTATCACAGGAGCAATTGCTTCCGCATTGGGAAATATGTAAAAAATTGAATATCTTGGATTTCGAAACCGGTGTAAAAATTACCGGAGCCGGATTCCCTGTCTATCGGAATAAAGGTGCCCGGTTGCAAAGAGCGCTTATCAACTTTTTTATAGACCAAGCCGTAGCGGCAGGGTATGAAGAGGTGCAAGTGCCTTATGTGGTGAATGAATCTTCGGCATATGCCACCGGTCAGTTGCCAGATAAAGAAGGGCAAATGTATTTTGTCAATATGGATAACTTGTATCTTATCCCTACGGCAGAGGTGCCTGTAACCAATATCTATCGCAATGTGCTTTTGAAAGAATCGGATTTTCCTATCCGACATTGTGCCTATTCCGCATGTTTCCGCAGGGAAGCGGGTTCGTATGGCAAAGATGTGCGCGGATTGAATCGCTTGCATCAATTTGATAAAGTGGAGATAGTTCAAATAGTGCATCCGGAAGTATCGTATCAGGTGTTGGAAGAAATGAAGGCACATGTGAGCTCTTTGTTGGAAAAATTGGAATTGCCGTATCGTATAGTCAGATTGTGCGGAGGAGATATCAGTTTTACTTCAGCCCTCACCTTTGATTTTGAGGTGTGGTCGCAAGGTCAACAAAAATGGTTGGAAGTAAGTTCCGTATCCAATTTTGAATCCTTTCAAGCCAATAGAATGAAATTGCGTTTTAAAGCCGAAAACGGAAAATCGCAATTAGCTCACACCCTCAACGGGTCTGCGTTGGCTTTGCCCAGAATAATGGCCGCTCTGATGGAAGACCATCAAACCGCGGACGGTCACGTTAAAATACCCGAAGCTTTACAAAAATATACGGGTTTTGATATGATATAGTACCCCGTACTGTATTGTCAGCGTATTTTCAGGTTATCTATTGTCGGTCCGGCAGAGGGGGGTATCTGCCGAATATCCGCACTTTTGAGCCGGTATCCGACGGCTTGCCCTTTTCTTGTGCCCATTTCGCAACAGAGGAATGAATGTGATTTTTGTTTTGGAATACATAAAAAAATCCTCCCATGACAGGAGGATAAAAAAAATAAATTTATTATGAAAAATAGATTATAAAAAGAATCGTATTATTCTGCAGCCGGAGCATCTTCAATGTTACGGGTCGGCAATACGCTGACCAAAACTTTTGAAGGTTGGTCCACTATGGATATATTGTCCAATTTTACATCTTCTACACGAATGCAATCCAAAATATCCAGATTGCTAATATCCAAAGTGATATTTTCCGGAATATGGGCTAACAAACCGTGTACTTTTATTTTACGAACTTTTTTTGATAATTTACCTCCACGCATTACACCGGGGGAATTACCTTTTACCATTAAAGGAATAGCTATGTTAATGGCTCTGTCGTCTGCTACTTCTAAAAAATCAACATGTAATAATTTGTCTGTAACAGGGTGATATTGAGCTTCTTGAACTATAGCTTTGTGCTCTACACCATTAATGTTAATTACGGCGTAACGTACTTCGGGGGAATAGAAAAAATTATGGCAAGCCAATTCGTTCACCAAAAAATGAACTTGTTCATCTTTCCCATACATTACGCATGGAATCATACCCGATGCTCTTTGTGCTTTGGCATCTTTTTTCCCTACGTTCTCTCTGAGAGAACCGCTCATTGATACTGATTTCATTGTGTATACGTTTAAAAAAATATTAAAAATTGAGAGTGCAAAGATAGTAAAAAAAATAATACAAAAC
Source organism: Bacteroidales bacterium (assembly GCA_017616775.1). Classification (GTDB taxonomy): domain Bacteria; phylum Bacteroidota; class Bacteroidia; order Bacteroidales; family WCHB1-69; genus UBA1205. Next base: position 46,548 of record JAFZXM010000015.1, on the reverse strand, counting down.
CTTGCACGGCAAGTTTTTTTTAATTTGCCGCCTTATGCTTCTATATGTATGTTTTTAACTGCTCTTTGTATGCGTTGTATGGTTTCTTGTACACCCAGCATGTCTATGATTTCAAACAAATCAGGACCTTTGGTTTGCCCCACTAAAGAAAGACGGAGGGAATTCATGATTTGACCGGTATTCAACTCATTATCGGTGATATATTGCATGGTAAGGTCGTGAGCTTTTTGTTTGTCAAAGGGTTGTATGCTGTTGATAATGCCGGATATGGCATTAAGGTGCTTGTCCGTATTCGGTTTCCAACGTTTTTTTACCGCTTGCGGGTCGTATTCGGAAGGCGCTTCGAAAAAGAAAGCGCATTGATCCCATAATTCATTAACAAAGTTCACCCTTTCCCGCATTAAGGCAACCACCTTTTGTGTGTATTCCCGTGGGGCTGTTATGTTCTTGGTTTGGAGTATTTTGGTAAATTCGTCACTGATGCTTTCCAATGGTATTGCCTGTAAGTATTTGTGATTAAACCATTTTGCTTTTTCAAAGTCGAATTTTGCTCCGGATTTGCTCACACGTTCCAAAGAAAAAGCTTGTACAAGTTCGTCCATGGAAAATATTTCTTGCTCTGTGCCCGGGTTCCAGCCCAGCAGTGCCAAAAAGTTGATAACGGCTTGCGGCAGATAGCCTTGTTCTCTATAACCTATGGAGGTGTCTCCTGTTTTAGGGTCTGTCCATTGCAGCGGAAAAACAGGAAATCCTAATCGGTCTCCGTCCCGTTTGCTGAGTTTGCCGTTGCCGTCGGGTTTGAGAATAAGCGGCAGGTGGGCAAATTGCGGCATGCAGTTACCCCAACCCAAATATTGATATAACAACACATGCAGCGGGGCAGAGGGCAACCATTCCGAACCCCGTATGACATGGGATATTTCCATCAAATGGTCATCCACTATATTGGCTAAATGATAGGTGGGAAGACCGTCTGACGATTTCCAAAGAACCTTGTCGTCCAATACGGAAGAATTAATGCACACATCCCCGCATATCATATCATGTACCACTATATCTTCATGAGGCTCTATCTTGATACGTATCACATATTGGTCCCCGCGTTCCATGCGCATGTTCACCTCTTCGGGTGAAAGGGTGAGACTGTTGCACATGCCCATGCGGGTGGAACTGTCGTATTGAAAGTTGGATATGGTGTTGCGTTTTTCTTCTATTTGTGCAGGTGTGTCAAAGGCTATATAGGCACGGCCGTCTTGCAATAGTTGTTCCGCATATTGTTTATATATGGGTTTGCGCTCCGATTGCCGATAGGAAATACCCTTGTCATTGGGAATATGCACGCCTTCGTCAAAGGAGATACCCAACCATTGGAACGATTCAATAATGTATTCTTCCGCACCGGGAACAAATCGGGTGGAATCGGTGTCTTCTATTCTTAATATCAACTTGCCGTTGTGTTGGCGTGCAAACAAATAATTGTATAATGCCGTTCTTACACCACCTATATGTAATGCACCTGTAGGACTCGGTGCAAATCTAACTCTTACTTTTGGGCCCATTGAATAGTATAATTAATGTTTTTTGTTTATAATGCTACCGCCTCCCGGCCGTAATCTTGATAATATTTTGCCTTGATGCCGTTGCGGTGTATATATTCTTGAAGTTGTTCCTTGCGCACGGCTTGACGGACATTTTCATTCGAATGCATATTCCGGTAAACATCGTAATGCTTGCCGAAGATACGCTTGGCGCTGGCTTCGTAGCCGGCACCGTCTTCAGTTTGTTCAAAAGCCGTAACAATGAATGATGCGCCTTGCTGTTGTACGCTCATACAGCCTGTATGATTGCCTCCTGATATGGTTTTGAGGGTGTCTCCGGACAGTTGGTACCACATCACCCAAAAATCGCCCCATACGAGCATCTGTTCCGCATTCTGTTCTTCTGTGGATACAAGCATGAGAGTGGGAATACAACAGTCGCTTTGGGAGTAGTGCTGACCGATTTCTTTAACCAAATAATCGCTTATTGCATCGCGGAGCGCTTGCTCCTTGCGATTGTTGGCGATATAGTTAATGCAGTCCTGCTTGTGTCCGTCAAAATCCGACATCAGCCATTGACCGTTAACCTTCTCCATATAGAGACGGTGTTCTTCAACATCAGATGATTCGTCAAAGGAACCGTCTTCCCATTTTTGGCGAACCTTGATAGTGGCCACAGCGTGGGTGTCATCGGTTTGTTCTATGCTTTCCACCTCATAATCCGCAATGGTTCCGCCATTGCCCGTTACAAAATAATATAGCCATTCGTGGTCCATGGCTTCAAATTCCGGCAAGCGATTGAACATGGTATCCAAAACGGCATGAAAATCGGCCGTCATATAGTCTTTCGCCTGTTCCTGCAATTCGTGGTCGGGAATGTATTTGCACAATTCGGCGGCACGTTCTTTTAGCATTTTTTCATTATTGTTGCATGCTGAAAATAATAAAGCGGCAATGGCTAAAATATATAATCTCTTCATCTTATTATTGATTTTTACATATAAAACAAAATGCAAATATACAAAAAAAAATCCTGCCTAAAAAAAAACTTCCCGATAAAATGCTATTCTCTTTTGTTATAGAGGACAACAGCAACGGACAGATAATGTTTTGAAGATGCCGGAGCTTGTCTTGTTTTGGTTAAAGACGTTTATTACCAACCTTCAGGCAGCACAATGTTTTCCACATTGTGGGCTTCTGAAAAAAGAGGAGATATTTCATCATCGGTGAATCCTGCAATGCCGCAACCGATACGGGTGACAAGGAAGGTGAGTTCCTTGTGCTCCTTGGCAAATGCAATAAACTCGTCCACATAAGGCCGGATAGTTTCTACGCCTCCCTGCATTGTAGGTATGGCATAGCTTTGCCCTTGCAAGCCTACGCCTTGCCCCATAACGGCACCGAACATGCGGTAGGCAACACGGGCAGCTCCGCCACCATGCATGCCTTGCAGATTGCTGCCGAAGACAAAAATTTCGTCAGGCTGTAATTCGGAAATATATGCGGGTGTGGTTCTTTTATTGTTCATATATCTTGTTGTATTAATTGGTTTTATATGATTTTAGCTTGAATTTTACCTTATATTTGCGGTCAGGATGGGAAGGGGATGTTTTATTTTTATAATAAGCATATTCTTCATAAGCGCGAAAACCGTCTATGATAAACCTTCTCACCTTGTCGGGTTCTATGGTGATGGATTTTGTAAAGTCCATAGAATCCAATATGTTATCATTCATATCGTAATATAATATCCGCCCTGAAACAAAGGTGACGGTGTGGGCTGTGTTGTTTTTGAGTGCAATCATTGCTGATGGTTGAATCCAGTCTTTATCGTATAATACCAATGTAAGTGCATCGGAATTGGTGGCTGTGGCGAAAATTTCCGTCTCATTTGTTTCGGGCAGGGAGGACGGGTGTTCGCGTGCGCTTGTGTTAGAAGAAGCAGTGGCACCACTGCGTGTTGTTGCCTTTTCTTGGGAAACGGTGACAGTTTTTTCGCTTTTGTACGACGGGTCGTTATGAGATTGTGCTTCCTCATTTTGAATGGATTGATATTCAATGTCGGATGTGTCCGAAGCAGAATCGGCTGTGGTATCGGCGGTTTCTTGTACCACCTGTGTTTGCTCTTGAATTGCATCGGAACATTTTTCCCTATGCATCACCCCCGTTTTCCATAATAGGGCTATGATGACAGCTATCAATAAAATGAGGATAATGATTAATATTTTTTTTCTTTTTTTTCTTTGTTCTGTTGCTTCGTGCATGGTGATTGTTTTTGTGATAAATCGACAAGACCTGTATATTCTTTCTGAAGGCTGAATTATATTTTGCAAATATACATTTTTTTTATATTCGGCCGGTTAAAAAAAAGGATGACTTAAAATTTCAAGTCATCCCTAACGTAAATAAAATGAAACTTTATTCTTCTTTTTTATGGTCGTGGTTACGGTGGGCGTGTTTGTGACCATGATCTTTATGACGGTTGCCGCTATGGTTGTTGCGGGGTTCTTCTTCCACCCATCCTTCCGGTTTTTCCATAAGGGCTCTTCTGGACAAACGGAGTTTGCCCGTTTTTTCGTCTATTTCCAATAATTTCACATCCACATAGTCACCCACTTTCAGCACATCTTCTACGTTTTCAACACGTTTGTAGTCCAATTCCGATACGTGGAGCAATCCGTCTTTACCGGGTAATATTTCTACAAAGGCGCCGAACGATAATATGCTTTTTACTTGACCATGATATATTTCACCCACTTCAGGAACAGCCACTATTGCTTTAATACGGGCTACGGCTGCATCTATGGATGCTTTGTCTGCCGATGCTATTTCCACAATACCTGCCGTATCGTCTTCGGTGATGGTGATAATGGTGTTGGTTTCTTTTTGCATTTCTTGTATTACTTTACCTCCCGGTCCTATTACGGCTCCGATGAAGTCTTTCGGGATAGTCATTTTAACAATACGGGGAACAAACGGTTTGTAATCTTCTCTGGCTTGAGGAATGGTTTCCGTCAATTTGCTTAATATATACAAACGGCCTTTTCTTGCCTGTTCCAATGCTTCTGCCAACACTTCATAAGATAAGCCTTCCACTTTGATATCCATTTGACAGGCAGTGATACCGTCTGCACTTCCGCACACTTTAAAATCCATATCGCCTAAATGGTCTTCATCTCCCAAAATATCGGAAAGGATGGCGTATCTTCCTGTGGCGGAGTCGCTAATCATACCCATGGCAATGCCGGATACGGGTTTTTTGAGTTTTACGCCTGCGTCCAACAAGGCCATAGTGCCTGCACATACGGTAGCCATAGAGGAGGAACCGTTGGATTCCAAAATGTCGGATACCACGCGGATGGTGTAAGGACAATCGTCTTTAGACGGCAACATGGGCTTGATGGCACGCATAGCCAGGTTGCCATGACCTATTTCCCTTCTTCCTGTGCTTCTGATGGGTTTTACTTCGCCGGTGGCAAAAGGAGGAAAGTTATAGTGCAATAAGAAATCGCAAGTGCCTTCTATAATGGCACCGTCTATGATTTGTTCGTCCATTTTCGTACCCAAAGTACAGGTGCTCAACGATTGTGTTTCACCGCGGGTGAAAATGGCGGAGCCATGAGCCGAAGGCAAATAGTCCACTTCACACCAAATGGGACGAATTTGATCCAATTGACGGCCGTCTAAACGAATGCGGGTATCCAATACCACATTACGAACGGCTTCCCATTCCACCTCATGATAGTAACGGTCTACCATAGGAGCCTTTTCTTCTCTTTCTTCTTCAGGAATGGTTTCCATAAAGTCGGCCACTATTTGCTCAAAAGCTTCTGTTCTTTCTTGTTTGGTAGTGGTGCGGGATGCTATAGCCACCACTTTGTCGTAAGTTTCGCGTCTTACTCTTTCTTTCAGCTCTTCGTCGTTGGTTTCGTGGCAATATTCACGTTTGTTTTGTGCTTTTTCCACGTCTTTTACCATGTCAAGTTGTGCTTGGCATTGTATTTTAATAGCGGCATGAGCCGTTTTCAAAGCTTCCAATAAATCCGCTTCTTGCACTTCATTCATTTCACCTTCCACCATCATGATATTGTCCATGGAAGCGGCCACTATTAAGTCCAAATCGGCGTTTTCCAATTCAGAGGCGGTGGGGTTGATACAATATTTTCCGTCAATACGGGCTACGCGCACTTCGGAAATGGGACCATGGAAAGGAATGTCACTTAAAGTGAGTGCTGCCGAAGCAGCCAATCCTGCCAATGCATCGGGCAATTCGTTTTTGTCGCCCGAAATTAAGGTTACCAATACTTGTGTTTCTGCGTGGTAATCATCGGGGAATAAAGGACGCAATGCACGGTCCACCAAACGGGCTATGAGAATTTCATAGTTGGAAGGACGGGCTTCCCGTTTGAAAAATCCGCCGGGGAAGCGGCCTACTGCTGCATATTTCTCTTGGTATTCTACCGAAAGAGGCATAAAATCGGTGCCTTCCACGGCCTCTTTTTTGCTACATACTGTAGCCAGCAACATGGTATTGCCCATTTTTACTACTACCGAACCGTCAGCTTGTTTGGCCAATTTGCCGGTTTCTATGGTAACTTGTCTGCCGTCACCGATATCAAATGTTTTTGTAACTATCATCATTATTCTGTTTTATCTGGTTAATATTGAACGCTATGCGTTTGCATGTGAATAATATATACAAAAAAAGGCAAATGATTTGCCCTTTTTCTTGTATATGAAAACAAATTATTTTCTTAAACCGAGTTTTTTAACCACTGCTCTATATCTTTCGATATCGGTGCGTTTCAAATAGTTTAAAAGTTTTTTTCTTTTACCTACCAAACGGACTAAAGAACGGTTGGTGTTCAGGTCGGTATGATTTTCTTTCACATGCTGGGTCAAATGTTTGATGCGGAATGTGAATAATGCTATTTGACCTTCAATACAGCCGGTGTCAAATTCGGATTTTCCAAATTCTTTAAAAATGTCTTTCTTTACTTCAGGTGTTAAATACATAACTGATTTACTTTAATTTTTATCTTTTTCTTATCTCTCTAATTCAAACTGCAAAGGTAGTATTTTTTATTATATAAAACCCGCTTTTTCGTTTTTTTTTCTTTGTTGGCGGTAAAATGAGCTTCGGGTAGTTTGTAAATTATTAGTATTCAAAGCGTAAGTGTTTTATGGTGATATTGTCTTCCATCAATTTTTCCAATGAGCGTATGCCGATTTCCAAATGCAGAAGCATATATTCCTGATTTACTTTTTGGTCGCTTTGCTCTGTTTTGATACCTTCTGCAACCATGGGTTTATCACTGATAAGCAGAACAGCTCCCGTCGGAATACGGTTATAGAATCCCACGCTGAACAGGGTGGCTGTTTCCATGTCTATGCCCAAAACGCGTATTTTCCGAAGATATTCTTTAAAGTTTTCATCATGTTCCCAAACCCGTCGGTTGGTGGAATAGATGGTGCCTGTCCAATAGTCTTTTCCCAAGTCCCGTATGGTGCTGGAGGTGGTTTTTTGCAGACTGAAAGCGGGCAAAGCAGGCACTTCAGGAGGCAGATAGTCGTTGGAGGTACCTTCACCGCGTACAGCGGCTATGGGAATGATAAAGTCACCTACATGAACCACTTTTTTTAATCCTCCGCATTTGCCTAAAAACAGCACCGCTTTGGGCTTGATGGCTGTAAGTAAATCCATGATGGTGGCCGCCATGGGACTGCCCATGGAAAAATCTATGATAGTGATATTGTTGGCGGTGGCATTCACCATAGTGCGGTTATCGCCTATAATATCCACTTGGTGCCGTTCGGCAAAAAGTTCTACATAAGACCTGAAATTGGTGAGTAATATATATTCACCGAATTGCTCAATGGGCAAACCGGTATAGCGGGTAAGCCAATTGTTAACTATCTCTTCTTTGGTTTTCATAAAATCGGTGTTTTTTTTATTATCGTTTGGCTTTGGCTATGGCAGCGTCGCCTTGGGCTTTGGCGTCGGCGATGAGTTTGTCTGTTTTGGCTTTGGTGGCGGCGGTTTGCTTTTCGGCAGTTTTTTTAGCTTCGGCTATCAACACGTCCGCAGCCTTTTGTTTGGCCAGTTTTTCTATGGGATTGGTGGCGGCAGCCACCATTTTGTCCGCTTCTGCCTGAGCCTTGGCTATCAATGAATCGTTGGCTGCTTTTTGTAACTGTATCAGTTCGTCGGCTTTCTTTTGGGCATTGCTTAACAGCAAATCTGCCTGTTTTTGAGCTTCTTCTAATGCCGTATTCACTTTTTCCTTGGCTGCATTCACCACTTTTTCTTTACCTTCTTCCGCTTTTTGGGTGATGGTTTCCTTGATCATGTTGCGGGCCTTGTCCAAACCTATGCTTACAGTGGGAGATTTTATGGAGCCGCCTATTTTTACGGCAAATTTCACTTCATTGCCCATGGAAAGATTGGCACCTACAGCATTGGCTTGGTTGATGAGCTGTTGTGCCGTGGCAATGGTTTGAGCCCCCATGATGCCGGTAGGCATGGTGATAATGGCTGTATAGTCAAGCGATTGGTCCAAACCTACACTGCCGTTTTCTACATTGACAGTAACCTGATCTACTTTGAATTGGAAAGGTTTGGTCAGCATTTTTCCGTTTTCAATGGTATAGTTGACAATTAAATTCGGGATATAAAAACTGGCGTATTTGTCCAATTTTAATTGTGAGGTGATTTGTTGTATTATATCCAATCCCTGCACGTATATTTTAGTGAGAGACAAAGAACCTTGCGAATTGAGCGTGCTGTAATCGGGGCGCATGGTTTCTTTTAAGTCAGCATTGCAGGTGAGCCGTACGTTGGCATTGCTGTTGAGCTTGTTCAATATGGGCATATAGCGGTCAAACATGCTGAAGGAACGGCATAATTCTCTGGTAGAGATATCTTTGATATTGATATTTAAATCCGTTTTGCCTCTGATTAAAGAAGGCGTTTCGTAATATCCTTTCACACCGATATTGCCGTTAAACATGTCGGCACTTAAGTCATTGATGGTAAGCCTTTGATTTTTAACGGTACCGTTTACATTCGCTTTTTTCATCACTATACGCTCATAGATAAGTTGTTCTATTTTTGCGGTAGCCGTGATGTTGAAATTTTTAGGTACCTGAATGAGCTCCAACTCATCAGAGGTGGTGTCCTGAGCAGGAATTTCATCTTCGGAGGAAGCGAAATCGTTTAAATTAAAATATCGGGAAGTAAGGGTTAAATTACCGTTCAATATGCCGTCTTTGAAAATATAAGGAATATAGTTGTCTATCCTGCCGGCAAGTTGAATGTCGTTACGTCCGATAGTGGCGTTGCAAGATGTGAGTTGTGCATATGCGGGATTGAATATAAGAAAGGCTTCCGAAATTTCCACATCCTGATTGAACATATCGGTATTTTTCATTTTCACATCTTTAATGCTCATATTGCCTTTGGCTTCAAATTTGTCGTATTGTTTCTTTTCCAAATAGGAAACCATTCCTTTAACAGCCAAATCCATGGAAAACAATCCGTTTAAATCGGTGTTTTCATCAAAAGGATATACTTTTTTAATATCTCCGAGATTGATTTTGCCGTTTAACGTTGCATTCACAAAAGGATCGGTCAGAGGAGTGCGGATGAGTGCAGTAAGATTGAAAGGATTGTTGATGATTTCAAAGTGGAGTTTGTTGATGTTGACAATGGTGTTGTTTAAACTGCCACCGGGATTGCTTACATTGGCATTGATATTGATATTTTTTACTTTTTCGGGTAATGAAGGATATTGGAACGAAGCGCTGTTAACACCTAATGTTGCACCGAAAGCGGGATAAGAATTGTCTTTTAATTTACCTTTTGCATAGGCAGATAAGTTGACATTGCCCGTTACTTTTATATCTTTGAAATTTTTTCTGTATATGCCGGGAATGAGCGAAAGGATGTTTTTGAAGTTATTTTGCGGCATATGAAGTTGAAGGTCCATATCAATACCGTCGTTTTCAGGAAGGGCAATCCATCCTGCTAATTCCAACAGTAAAGCATTGATTCGAAGTTGATTGTCGGCAATGGCGTATTTTTTTGCGTCGAAATCGGCGTCTATATCACCGGAAAAAGCCACTTCCGCTTTGTGCAGATATTTGACACCGCTCATTTTGAAGTCAACGGAATCGGTGGTGAAAGCGGTTGTTAAGCGGGTGGAGGCATCCGATAGATTTCCTTTGAGCGTAAAATCCAAATTATAAATATCGGCAAACATATTGCTTTCATAATCAGCATAATGTATGTCTGTTTTTTTGATTTTGATTTTGTCCATGTCCAAATTGAATTTGGAAGGTTCTTTCGGAGCCGTGTCCGGTGGTAATATGTTCCAATTGGAAAATCCGTATTCGTCTGTTTTCAAATTAGCGCATACATGGTTGAGCGAAACTTCGTTGATTTGATATCGGTCGGAGAAAAAACTCAGCAAATTCACACAAGCAAAGGCTTTTTGTGCTTGGATTAAAGTGTCTCCTTCAAATTCGTTTTTCAAAGTAACGGTGAGGTTTTCTATTTTTAATGTAGGGTTGGGAAAATTACGGAACATGGTAAGATGAAAGTCTTCCAATGTTATGGTAGCGTTTAAACGTTCGTTGGCTTCTTTGAGTGCTAAGTTCACAAGTTGTTTTTGAAAGCACATGGGTACTATAATCAGCAATGCTAATAGCACAATAATCACTGAAGAAGTGATGGCCATACCTTTTTTTAATTTATTTTTTGCCATTGTCAAACAAGTGTTTAATTGTATATTTCAGAATTTGCAAAGATAACATTTTTGCTTTTTTGTAATGGTGAAAGTTAAATTTTTTTTGCGGAAAAATGCAAGAATAAACTCAATAGAGCAGGGCTTTTGCATAAAATAATTAGCGGGTAAGGCGGAAAACTACAAAAAAAATGATACTTTTGCACATTATATTGTATAGTAATGATGAAGTTAAAATCTTATATAGCATTGGCGTGTATAATATTTTCGGCAGGTGTTACTTACGGTCAATCTGCCAAAGGATATAGTTATGCTTTGCCAAAAAATGCACTCAAGGTAAAGGTGCGGGTGTCAGAATATATTTATCATAAAGGTCCCTTTGCCGATTATGCCCAAGATCTTAGCGGTGTATCCGCTCCGGTTATACGGGAAAATGATGTGCAATATGCATTGTCGCACGTGCAATTGAATGTATTATCCATGCCCGATACCTCCAAAATATATCCTATCTCCATATCGCATCCCATGTTTTCCCAGCTGGCCAATAAAGGCATGTTGGTTAATATGGGCGTGAGTCAGGCGGATGAGAATGTTCAGGTATTCGATTTTGAGCAAGATATGCAGTCGTTTGACAATAAGTTTTATAGGTATAAAGCTGCTGATATGATGTTGCAATACGATACCTCCTATATAGAGGTGATGGAGGATAGCGTGATGGTGAAACAAGCGCGGGTGACATCACATTGGGTGGCTAAACCCAGCAGCCAAATGGCTTCCGAGGTTATAGACGAAATTGAAGATATACGTTCCGATTATTATGATTTGATATCGGGATTCCATGAATCGGATTATTCCAATTTGGAGTTGATGCTGCAGGAGCTCAAACAACGGGAGGCTGAATTGGTGATTTTGTTTACGGGTTATGTACAAACCGAAAATGAGGAGTACGATTATATCTTTTCATTTCCTTCGGAGGATTATGCCGATGAAATAATATGTCCGCTGTTGACAGTATCCGATAACGAAGGCGTGATACCGCATTATACCCGGCAGGAAGGGCAAAAAGATTATACGCTTAAATTAAAACGGTCGGACAGCCCTCAAGAGCGTGCATTGTCCAAAGTAAAACATGCTTTCAATTATTGTAATCCGGCTTGTTATCAGGTGTGGCTTATGGAAAACGGAAAGGAGAAACAATATATGGGCATGATTCCCGTTGCACAATACGGAAGCGTTTTGCAAATGGACGGCAGTGCAATGCAAGGCGAAATGGATGCGGTTACAGGAGCAATTAAAAATATTAAGGTAAATGGAAAACAGCAACGATAAAACAGCTTTGTTGGCCGGCAGTTTTGATCCCGTAACCATAGGGCACGAAAGTATAGCTTTGCGTGCAGCGGATATATTTGACACCCTCATAGTGGCAGTAGGCGATAATATGCAAAAGCACACTTTGTTTGCTTTAGACGAAAGAGTGAATATGCTGAAAAAGGTGTTTGCCCACGTTCCCAATATAAAAATATGTTCTTATCAGGGGCTTACCATGCAATTTTGCATGCAGAATCAAATATCGTATATAGTGAGAGGTGTGCGTTCGGCCATGGATTATGATACGGAATACAATATGGCGCAAGCTAACAGATTGTTGTGCAGCCAAATACAAACAATATGGTTGCCGGCTATGCCGGAGCATATAGGGGTGTCCTCATCGGCAGTGAGGGAAATACTGCACCATGGCGGGGATGTGAAAGCGTTTGTTCCGCAGGCGGTATATGCGGATATAATGAAATATAAAAACAGATGATGCGGAAAATTTGGATTGTTTTGGTGTGCATGAGTATGCTTTCGGTGCTGTATGCCGTAAAGCCTGTAAGCTTACAAGGCAGGCTTGCATTTGCCAACCGGGGGGTGGTGCGCATATATGTGTACCAAGACAGAATATCGTATCAAAAACAAGAAATCCAACATGCCGAGGTGGATGAAGACGGCCATTTCAGCATGCAATTGCAATTGCAGGAAACCACACCCATAGAAATAGCCTATAACAATACCTATGGCTCTTTGATAGTGGAACCGGGTCATAGTTATAACATTAATATCACTACCGATTCCGCCTTGATAGGGCGTATAGACGCCGATATGCTCGGTAACTATTTGCATATACAATTCGTGCATATCGATACTGCTGAATTGAATTGTAAAATATGGAGGTTTAACAAATATTATAATTATTTTTTGGATACTTTTGGCGATGCCTTGTTGCGGGGGGTGGAAGAAACAGTGTATGACAGCCTGTTACAATTGCTCAAAACGCGTTTCCCTGATGAATATATACCGACAAATTATTATTCCGCTTATATCCATTACAGATACGCCGATTTGGATTTGCTGTATTATTCCAAAGAAAAAGAAAAAGTATATCAGCAATATCTTTCCGGCGAATATGTGCATTATAACAATATTGCCTATATGGATTTTTTTCATCATTTTTTCGAAAATCACATATACGGGGCATCCAAATATATTGCAGTAAGCACCTTGCATGATGATATTAATAAAAAACGCAATTATTACAAATTGTTTGATGATATGGGAGCCGACCCTCTTTTGGTCAACGAGATCATCAGAGAGATGGTGATTATCTTGGGCTTGGGTGAATTGTATGATAATGATGAGTTTAATAATTATAATATATTGCATTTATTGCAACAGTTGAAGGCCTGTACCAAGTTTGAAGAACATAAACTGATGGCAGATAACATGATAGCAGCATGTACGACATTGCGTACAGGCTCCAGGGCTCCTGATTTCTGTTTGAGAGATGTGTATAACAACGAAGTGCATTTGCACGATTTCAAAGGGAAATATGTTTATATGCAATTGTTTGCAACCTATAGCGCGTCGTCTATACGGGAAATGCTGATATTAAAAGATTTGTACCGCCAATATAAAGATAGTTTGGAAGTGGTGAGTGTGATGTTGGATTTTGAATATTCCAAGTTATATCATTTTGTGAGCGAATTTCAGGAATTTGACTGGACTTTTTTACATTGCAACGGTGATTTTTCGTTTATTGACGCTTATAAAGCCTATGCCTTGCCTTTGGGTGTGCTTATAGATTCGGAAGGAAAAATTGTGTCTTATCCTGCCAAATCCCCTTCGGAAGGATTATTGATGCAAATTTTTACCATTTTTCCTGCTCTGGGTGAAAAAAATAGACGTTGAAAAAAATCTTTTTTATTATAAACTTCTGAAATACAATATGAAATAACGAAAAAAAAATCTTTATCAAAAAGATAAAAGGTTTAAATAAATATTTTACCTTTGCAAGACTCAATCCCGTCACAGGGATAAAATTGAAATATAAATTTAAAAATTTTTAATAAAATAACGTTATGGAAGTAAAAAAAATAATGGCTCAATTGGAAGCCAAACATCCTGGTGAAAAAGAATACTTACAAGCAGTGGAAGAAGTGCTTGTTTCTATTGAAGGTGTTTACAATCAACACCCTGAATTTGAAAAAGCAAAAATCATTGAACGTCTTGTTGAACCCGACCGTATTTTCACATTCCGTGTAACATGGGTGGATGATAAAGGTGAAGTACAAACCAATTTGGGTTACAGAGTACAATACAATGCCGCTTTGGGTGCATACAAAGGTGGTTTGCGTTTCCATCCTGCTGTTAATGTTTCAATGCTTAAATTTTTAGGTTTTGAACAAATCTTCAAAAATTCTTTGACCAATCTGCCTCTTGGCGGTGGCAAAGGCGGTGCAGATTTCGACCCGACCGGTAAGTCAGATGCTGAAATCATGCGTTTCTGCCAAGCATTCATGTATGAATTGTGGAGAAATATAGGTGCAGACCAAGACAGCCCTGCAGGTGACGTTGGCGTTGGTGGCCGCGAAATCGGTTACTTATACGGTGCCTACAAAAAATTAGCACGCGAACACAGTACAGGTGCATTGACCGGTAAATCATACGGCTGGGGTGGTTCTTTGATTCGTCCCGAAGCTACCGGTTTTGGTGCCATCTATTATGTAGAACGTATGGTTAAACAACAAAACGACAAAATGGAAGGCAAGAAAATAGCCCTTTCAGGTTTTGGTAATGTAGCATGGGGCGCAGCAACCAAAGCTACGGAACTCGGTGCAAAAGTGGTTGCATTGTCCGGTCCTGACGGTGTGTGCGAATTGCCCGAAGGTGTAAACCGGGAAATGATAGATTATATGCTTGTAATGCGTGATTCACGTAGAAACAAAGTACAAGATATGGCTGACAAATTCCCCGGAAAAGCTATCTTTACCCCCGGTAAAAAAGCGTGGAGCGTAAAATGTGATATAGCTTGTCCTTGTGCATTCCAAAATGAAATGTCAGAAGAAGATGCCAAACAACTTATTGCTAATGGCGTTAAATATGTAGCAGAAGTTTCCAACATGGGTTGCCAACCTGGTGCTATCGCAGCATTCCAGGCAGCAGGTGTTCCATTTGCTCCAGGTAAAGCTGTTAACGCCGGCGGCGTTGCCACTTCCGGTTTGGAAATCTGCCAAAATGCAGGTCACATCAACTGGACTGCTCCTGAAGTAGATGCTAAATTGCACAAAATTATGAACGACATTTATGACATGTGCGTTCAATATGGCAAACAAGCTGATGGCAGCATCAACTATGTTAACGGTGCCAATATAGCAGGCTTTATGAGAGTAGCCAATGCAATGTTAGCTCAAGGTATTATCTAATCGGATATGCCGTATCATAAAAAAAAGGTTCCTTTCAGGAACCTTTTTTTATTTTCAACGACTAATGAAACTATCGTGTTTTATGTTTCCGCCGGCCTTATTGTAAAGAGTAAGGCTTTTTAAGTATCGCAGGAAAATAATCTATTGCTGTTGTTGCATATATTGTTCCAAAAGCCGGGAGACATATTTGCCGAAAATATCAAATTCTATATTGACAATGGTTCCGACTTTGAAATTATGGAAATTGGTTACTTTTTGGGTGTATGGGATAATGGCTACGGAAAATTGTCCCGGTAAAGAATCCACTACGGTTAAACTTACTCCGTTAACACAAATGGAACCTTTGGGAACGGTGATGTTGTTGTCATCGGTTTTATAATCAAAATAATATCTCCAACTGCCATTTTCATCCACCACTTTGGTGCATGTGGCTGTTTGGTCCACATGACCTTGCACTATATGTCCGTCAAAACGACCGTCCATCTTCATGCTACGCTCTAAATTGACTTCATATCCTATTTGCCAAGATTTCAAATTGGTCTTCAATAGGGTTTCTTGCATAGCGGTGACATAATAAATGCCCTTTTCCATGTCTGTTTTTACCACAGTTAAGCAACATCCGTCATGGCTCATGCTTTGGTCTATCTTGAGCTCGTTGATAAAATCAACGGCTATGCCGAAATGTACGTTGGTTTTGTCTTGTATAATGTCAACTACTTTGCCTGTTTTTTCTACTATTCCTGTAAACATTTGTTATCTTATTATTGTGATTGAACCTGATAAATTTCTTTTGATAATTCCTTGCAAGGAGTATTCGTAAACATCGCACACATAGTAATAAACGCCGTCGGAGCAGGGTTTTCCCATGGTGTTGTTGCCATCCCACAATATGTCCGGATTTTGTGTCCGGAATACAATATCGCCCCAGCGATTGTATATGGTGAGTTGTATGCTTTCTACAAAATTGTAGTCATAAGGACGATACAAACAAGGTGCCCCCTCACAAGAACCGTCGGGGGTGAATATATTGGGTAAACGATAGCGGGAGCATAAATCCGTGTCAAAACAAATTTGTGAACACAGGTCACTTTCATTGCCATTGCTGTCTATGGCCGAAATGGCAAAACATCCTATTACCGATACGGGGTGCAGCAATTGATATGTGTTTTCGGGATAGCATATGCTGTCAATTTTAACAAACGGACTGTTGTTGTCCGGTTTGTAATGAATATAGTAGTAATCAATATCATGAACGCTGTCGTTTAAATTCCATTGCAGATATACATTTTCACAATCGGTATAGCCTTCCATATCAGGGCAGGGAGGCGCTTGCCGGTCTATGGGTGTGATGTAAACGGTTTGAGAATAATTCATTAAGGGCGTTCGAATGGTGGTATCGGAATAACTTCCTAAGGATAATATGCGGAAAGCATAGGTTTGTTCATTGAGCAAACCGCGGATGGTGATATTGGTGTCGTTGGTGGAATCAATGTTGATATAGTTGCCGGTGATGCTGTCATATTGTTGGATGATATAGTTGTAATTGGTCCATGGAGTAGTGGAATTCCAATGCAGACAGGCACTTTTGTCTCCAGCAAGGGCCGATAAATAAATGGAGGAGCTCATATCGGAATAGCCTATTAAAAAGTTATTGCTATCCAGAAGTGCTATTTTATAATAAAATTGGTTTTCTGTTGTATTTTGCTGCGTGTGAGTGTATTGTAATGATGTGCTGTTGGCCAGCAGCAGGTAATGGTTGGTATCCCGTATGCTTCCATATAGAGACAGCGTATAGGGTTTGGGATATTGTATGCTGTCAATATTTTGGGGTATTATCCATTGTATATCTATCAATCCTGAATCTTGGCGGGTGTGGAGTATGCTTACATTGGTGATAATGGGAATAGTGTTGACGAGCATGTTGCATGCTTCGTTGGAAGCATAACTTTCGCTGCCGTCGGCAAAATAGGCTATCACCATATAACAATATTCTGTAGCGTGCAGCAAGCCTTTCCCTTGATTATTGTCTATGTAAGAAGTATCATTGCCTATGGTGGCAATAAGTGTATATCCCGTTTCTTTGGGAATGCCGGTTTGACAATGTGAAGGAATATATCCGGAAGGAGCAATGCGCCTGTATATTTTGTATCCTTTGGCATAAGCATGACATGGAGAAGGCTGCCATGACAGCGCTATGCTGTTTTCAAAAGCGTGAGCTTGAAGCTGTTGCGGTGCCGGCGCTACCACGGTGATGCTTGCCGTAAGGGTGTGGGTGAGAGCGATGGGTTGACCGTTGTCACGCGCTTTAAAGGTAACCAGATAAGGTTGTTTGCGAACATGTTCGCACGATGTGTACCATTCAAATTGATTGGTAACGGGGGATGTTCCGCTTATGATGGAAAAACGGGCGGGATCGGGTAAGGAGAAAATCTCGCTCATGGCACTGAGCGTGATTATTTGAACGGGATTGTCCGTAGCGGTGACATCAAAATGCAAATAGTCTCCGGCATCCACGCAAGTGTCCAATACGCAGTGAATCACGGGCGGTTGATTGTCACAGGCGGTGATGGTGATTTGCATGTCACGTATAATGGAACTTATTTTCACACCTTTACGATATTCTTCTATGAGTATGGCTATATTATATTCGCCTTGAGCCATGGGATAATCCCATTCCAAATCACCGGTAACGGCATCTATACGGATGTAACGGGCCGCAATCGGCAGGCTGTACCCCGGAATGGTATCTCCGTTGGTGCCGCGGCATGCAACTAAAGAATAGGCTAAACTGTCACCATCAGGATCTATGGCAACGGGATTGTAATAAAACGGAGAGCCTACACACCCGAATTCTATAGGAGGGTTGGTGAGAACGGGAGAATTGTTGGGAACAAGAAAATTGTTAATGGTGATAGTGGTTTCTATATAAAACGGAATATTTACCGAATTGGGAATATTAACTATTCCTTGGTTACGGTCAGGGTCTTCGGTGGAAATGGTGTACGAACCAGATGAAGGGTAGGTGTGCCTGCATGTATAATAGTTGCAATTGATATAATTTCCCAAATAGTCTTGTCTATATCGCATCACATCGTCACTTGTTCCGTCTCCGAAGTTGATGGTCATACTTGGCCTGTCGGCGGGACTGACAGAATAGGTATAGGTTACAAGGTTGATTTCGTAAGTAAGACCGGAAATGTGTTTATAAGTAATATCTCCGGCACGTTCGTGAGTGGCAAAAACGGGCAATAGAGCAATTGTCAGTAATAATATAATTCCTATTTGTTTGTTCATGCCGTTATACTCTTATTTTTTTTGAATAAAACGCAAAGATATGCAAAATATTTTTTATATCTTTACGTTTTTATAGCAGAATTAAAAATATTATGAAACGTTTCATATTTTATCTTACCGTTATACTTGTATTATCGGCATCGTGCCGAAAGGAAGAAATTTTCAACCCTTCCCGGAAAATTGAATATATAAAGGTGCAAATGCCCTCGCAAATGCAGCAATTGGCTTTTTTTAAATATGATAAAAATACGCTTGTTGCCTTGTCCGTAACCGACCCGAAAGCAGAAACCGGTCCTCATGAATATATGTTTGAATATAATCGGGATAAACAAATAATTGTTATATCGGATTTACTATCCAACGAAAGGGCAGAATTGACCTATGAGGACAAATTGCTTAAAGAAGTGAAGTTTTATGTTGATAATCAGCTGTCTTCCACGATAGAGGTGTCCCACAAAAAAGATAAGATTTGCAAGTTGGATTATATCTCTGTAAGTTCTCATGCATCATCTTTGTGTAATATCATCTGTCCGGAACAAAAGAACACACAGGGTTTAAAAACAAGGAAAGACAATCGTCTTTACATGCGTCAATATATTACTTACAACGGGGATAATGTATCGCGAATGCGTACTTATTTGTTTAACAGCAGCAAAGATTCCAGCTTGTTGTGTTCATATAGTTATACGTATGATAACAGCCGGAATCCTTTTTACGGTTTACCGTTGCCTTTGTTTGATGTAAAAGGATATAGCAAAAATAATGTGGCCACAACGCAAATATCCTATGACAACGGTTATGAAAACTACGACAGGGCACTTATTTCACAACGGAATACTTATACCTGTAAAAAACAATATCCTATAGACCACCAAATGATACAGTATATCACCGTGTCTGATGTGGAACAAATATATAACCAGGAAAAACAAACCTATTATGATACGATAATAATACGTTACTCAGGCGTGGATGCCCAAGAGTATTACGTGTATGATTATGCAAAATAAAATCACCGGTAACGCCTGCTCGTTTGAGAAGGTGCTTAAGACATGGATTGGTTGATTTGGGATGCCTGTTGTAAAATTTTATTATATTCTTCAGCAGTAAGGTCGGCAAAGAAATAGTGTATGGGATTTACTTTTACACCGTCTTTTATTACCTCATAATGCAGGTGGGTGCCGGAAGACAGTCCCGAACTGCCCATATAGCCTATCACTTCACCTCGTTTTACCTTTTGTCCCGGTCGTACTAATTTTTTTGACAAATGGGCGTATAATGTTTGATATCCGTTTCCGTGGTCAATGGTAACGGTAATGCCATAGCCGGTCAACCCGTCGCCGTTGATGATTCTGCCGTCGGCAGTGGCGTATATGGGAGTTCCTTTTTTGCCCACAAAATCTATGCCGGTATGTCGGCGGAGAATTTTGTATATAGGATGAAATCTATTGCCGAAACCAGATACCACAGTCGGGTTTTTGACGGGGGATATAGCCGGAATATGCTGAAATATTTCTTCTTTGTTCTGCGCTTTTTTCCATAAATCTTCGTAAGATATTAATTGTTGTTGTGTTGCAGCGGTGAGCCAATTGGTTTTCAATTGCAAGCGGGTGAGCGCATCTTTATCCGATATGTTGTATTCCATGGCCATGGAAGTGAGTTCGTCCATGGTGATGGGTTCTGTAGAAGGATTGGCTTCAAGTATGCTCCGATATAAGGAATTGTCTTTTTTTTGTAAGTCTATAACCACTTTGGATAACAGGTCCACTCTTTTTTCCATTTGGTTAATGGCCATATCGTATTCCTTGATTTGCCGTTTTAGCCGTTTTTCTTTGGGAGAGTCGAAAAATGTAGTCCATATCAATATCACTATAATCGCAAATGCCAAAGCCGCCGCAGTATAGGTGACTATGGTGCGGATAATTTGAGAGGCGGTTTTGTCCGCTTTCTCAAAGGATAACGATTTTGGGTTAAATTTATATTTCACTGTCCATTCTATTCGTCCAAACTAACGGGTATTTGCTGTTTTTATTTTATCTGACCCTGAGTTTTTGTCCTTCCCGTATAAAATCGGAGCGCAGACCATTCATTCTTTTGATATTGCTCACACTGGTGTGGTATTTTTGTGCAATGGAAGATAAAGTGTCGCCGTATCGGACTGTATAATAGGCGGCGTTGCCGGAATAGGAGGTGCCGGTATTGCCGGCGGAGGAGGTGCGGGCGGAACCGGAACTTTTTTTCAGGCTGAATGTTTCTTTACATATCAGTAAAGTGTCGGAACGTAATTTGTTGTTTTCAAAATCTATAATAAATTCAGGATTGATAGGTGTACCTTTATATCTGGTTTCAAAATGCAGGTGAGGACCGGTACTGCGGCCGGTGCTGCCCACAAGAGCGATCACATCGCCTGCCTTCACTTCTTCGTTGGGATTGACCAATAATTTTGAACAATGGGCATAAAATGTCTCCATGCCGTTGTAATGCCGGACTATTACCACATTACCATAGGTGCGGTTTCTTTTGGCAATTCGCACAACCCCGTCAAATACACAATAGATGCTGTCGTACATTTGGTTTTTGGTATCAACACCATAATGGTACCGGCGTTTTCTCCAACCGAATTTGGATACCAACGAGTTGAATTTGGGCAGTTTGTAACCGGGACCGACCAAAGGTAAATACAGCGTATCTTTCATAGTGCTGAAATCGGTGCGGGGAATGTGTATGGAGATGGAATCCCAATTTTCAAAAATAGAATCCAGCAAAGCAGCACTCATTTCCTCATCCTCAAAGTCGTCCCAATAGGTACTGTCGTCAGGGTCTTCTTCAGTATCTTCAAAAAAGAACATGGAAGCCAAGTCGTTAAAATAGTACGGATATTGATTTTCAAAATTATTGTGTTCCGAAGAAGATTCCACCACCGAAGGTTCAAAGGTGGTGGGAGTGGGGTTGTTTAATTTGTAAATTTCTTGCTCTATGCTGTCTTGATAGTGTTTCTCTTTGTCCAATTGGCAAAAATGTTGGTGCAAAATAGCATAGCTGCGCATGTTTAAACTTGCAACATTTCTGTTGGTTACTGTCCTGAAATGCTCTATGGCGTTGTCGTATTGTTTTTGACTTTCGTATATTTGTCCCAAAATAAACCACACACGCGTTTTGAGCGCATAGGGAATTTTATTGTTGAGCAATTGTTGCAATACAGGGATAGCCTTATCCCATTGTTCCCATTCCAAATATAAATCGGTAGCGGTGTATAAATAAGTAAGGTTGTTCATCAACAGGGAACTGTCGTATTGCAAGGTGAGCGTATCCAGCATGAAAGAAGCCTGCTCATATTCTCCCATCAAATAGGTGCAATTGATATACCTGCACATGATTTCAATGTAAAATGTGGTGTCTTGAACATATTTTTCCAAAAGCGTGGCGTATGTCTCTTGGGCTTGCGGATAATCTTTCACATAAAAAAGCGCAAGCGCTTTCAGATAATAGATGTTGGGAATGCAGGGATATGCATTGATATTGTATTGCATTTTTCGCAGTTGATTGTCACAATGATAGTTGATGTTCTTTAAGGTGTGTTCCCAATCCTGCAACGAATCAAAATTGTAATTTCTGTTGTGTAGAGGCAAGGTGTAATAGTAGTTGTCCCGGTCGTAGTTGTCCAATTGTCTGGCTATGCTTTGTAATTTCTGCCTGTCTTTTTTCAAGGCTTGAAAGCAAGTGTCTTTATTTCCCGCATATAGCCAATAAGGCAATAAAAGTGCGAATATGATATATAGATATTTTTTGTTAATTATTCTCATATAATGTTTAAAGATGTATTTACAACTCGTTTTTGATGTTAATATTGTTTTGTGGTATCAAAAAGTTTATTGTTTCACTATTTTTATGGTATTGCCGTCCTCGCTTTTTAGCAGGTAGATGCCTTTGGACCAGTTGGAGGTGTCTATTTGTTCTGCATTGCCGTCAACAATAAGGGTGTGCAATGTTTGTCCTTCCATGTTGTATATGGTGATATGTAAAGGGCGGTCGCTGTTGTTTGTAATGACAAAGGCTTGCCGGCAGGGATTGGGATATGCGTGCCAACAGGGCTTTTGAGGGGTGGCAATATGATTGGTTTCCAATGCTTTTTTGACAGCCTGATAGGCATCTGTTTTTCCATATCCGAACCGTTCTTGTCCGGATGTTTGGGTGAATTTGTCTTGTTTGGCGGTGGAAGCGAGTATGCTTTTGATTTCTGCAGGGCTGAGTTTGGGGTTGGCTTGTAGCATAAGTGCCACTACGCCGGTGACAAAAGGAGAAGACATGGAAGTGCCGGAAAGTTCTGCAAATCCGTATTGTTTGTTGCGAAAATTGACTGTAGTATTGACATTTCCGCTGAAAGTGGTGGTAAAGCTGGATAAAGCCGCTATTACCGATACTCCGGGGGCGGAAATTTCCGGTTTCAATCTGCCGTCAATGGTGCTGCCGTAACTGGAAAATGAAGCGATTTCTCCTCCTGTTAAAGTGTTGTTTACCATTTTTGACGAACGGTGCGCAGCCACGGTGATCACATTTTTGATATTGGCCGGAGCTCCCAATCCGTAACGGGTGTCGCCGGCGGTCCATGAGGAGTCTTTTACAGGTTGTATGAAATCATTGCCCCAATTACCGACATCGTTGGTCAGTTCCGCTACATTCCATGCGTGGAATTCTCCGGCTGAGGCACTTACAAGCAGGCATATTTTGCCGCTGTAATTCCCATTTTGTATGCGTAGGCGTGCTTGCGGCCGGTGATTGTCTGTATTGGCACTCTCTGTGGTGAGGTTGTATATGATGGTGTCGCCGTTAAATATGGCAAAGGTATCTATATCGCAATTGTCTGAGGTGGCATAAAACGGAGTGGTGCCTGTGACGGCGTTTTCTGTGTTAAGGTATTGTATGGCAAATTGGAATGAGGTATAGGGACTGTTGGTCATGGAAATGGATTGCCCCCATAAAGAATCGTGATGTCCGCTGTAAAAAGTGATTTGAGAGCGTAAAGTGTCCTGCTTTTGAGAAAAATTTTGTCCCAAATGAAAATTTACATTTCCGTTATTGCCTGCGCTGGTAACAAATACAACGCCTAAATCGGTGAGAGAGTCTATGGTGTGAGCCAGGCGCCCTGTACCGTCAAGATTGTCCATATAATAAAGCCCCCAACTCATGTTTATTACCAATCGTTTGCCTTTTGTCCGGGCTATTTGATACATCCAGTTGAATGCATCAATAACAGCTTGTTCGTTGACCAGAAATGTAGCAAATAATAAATCGGCTTCAAAGGCAATGCCGCGATATTTGCTGCCGCCGCCGCTGCCACCGGCAATAGAGGCGACATGGGTGCCGTGATATCCGTATTGATATACATTGGAAGTGTCGCTCATGGCGGCAAGAATATCGGCAGTATCGGTGTATTCCGTGCCGTAGTTATAGCCTGCAGGATGAGGACCCTGGGAACGGAACATGTCCCAAACACCGATAATACGGCTATGGGTAAGGGTGGTGTCAAAAAAAACGGGATGAGTATAGTCAAATCCCCAGTCGGTAATGCCGATAATTACATCTTTACCGGTATAACCTTGAGGTAAATTAATGCCTTGCCACACGCTGTCCACCCCGGCTTCTGTTTCCGCCCGTCGTAATGATTGGGAAAATGAGGTGGCAGTGGCTGTAATGATGAATATGACGAAAAGTATTATTTTGATTTTCATATATTAATATATATTTGGTTAAAAATACAAAGATAACATTTTTTTTAATAGACATGCCATGGTGCAAAAGTGAATATGCTTTTAAAGTAAAAGTTAAAAAGCATGCGATATATGATACGGCTTGCACGGATTAATAATAGGATATCATATTTTTAATTTCGGAGCAAAAAATATGCCGTTTAATATATATTTAATATAAAAAATATTAACAAATATTGTTAATAAAATATTTACGATTTTTATAAATAATAAAATAAAAAATATTATCTTTGCGAAAATGAAAAGCTGAAAACGATATATTGATTTCGAGAATGCGAGTAATGTGTTGATTGTTACTTGTTTTGTTGTGCATATGTTCACATTGGATATTTTCATGCTGAAGGGGCGTATTTTACGCTCCTTTTTTTGTTGATAATTTTTTTATTTTGGTGGGGATATGTTGATAGTTTTATGTTATATTTGCAAAGTAAGGCAAATAATGATATTTTAATTGAAATATTTTGTATACAGATATTTAGTGGTAATAAAACGGTTTGAAAAGTAATATTTTAAAATCATGAATATGAAAAAGTTAAATGTTTTAGTATTGATTTTGTCCATGGTGTTATTTTCTTCGTGTAAAGAAAAGAAAAAGGACAAGGTGATTAATATAGATGTAAACGGAGTGAGTTTTGAAGTTGTAAGGGTGGAGCATGGCACGTTTATGATGGGCACGCCTGAAGACAGCACTTTAGGGGCTGCAGCGGATCATGAAAGACCTGTTCATGAGGTAACTATCAGTAAAGATTTTTACATGGGCCGATATCCGGTAACACAAAAATTATGGAAAGCCGTAATGGGGGGCACCCCGTTTGCAGAAGGGGAACAGTGGTCTGTAGAATTTGGTGTGGGCGATGATGTTCCCGTTTATTTTGTCAGTTGGAATGATTGTCAAACCTTTATTGCCAAGTTGAATGAACTTACGGGTAAAAGTTTTCGTCTGCCTTCCGAATCCGAATGGGAGTATGCGGCTCGTGGTGGCAATAAATCAAAAGGGTATCGTTATGCCGGCAGTGATGATATTTTCGAAGTGGCATGGTTCGGTGGCTTTATGGGTGCCGAAAAAGTGGGAGGAAAACGTCCCAATGAATTGGATTTGTACGATATGAGCGGCAATATATACGAATGGTGTATTGATTATGCCAATTATAGTGATGAAAATCATATAGATCCTATAGGAAATTCTCCTAACGGAGCAGCCAAACGGGGCGGATGTTGGAATGCACAGCCGTCAGGGTGTCGTGTATCGGCCAGGGGCTCTGCGGGTAAAAGCCAGCGTCTCAGTCTAGTGGGATTCCGTTTGGTAATGGAAGATGAAGATTAAATAGAAATTTATCATACAAGATTTCCAAAAAAATGCAAAACTTTGGTTTTGCATTTTTTTTTGAGGCGGCCGCAAAAAAAAGCGGATGGCTTTGCAAGGGTGAAACGGGATACGTTAATAAATTTGTTGATAAATAATCTTCGGAAGATGAGTTGTTTATATTATTTTGCTATATTTGCAAAGTGATAGTAACAGTAATGCATTAATTGTAAAGTATTGTTGTTTAGCTATTTATGTTGCACTTGAATTGAATATAACGGATATATTTTTAATAAATGATAGTATATGAAAAAGTTAAATGTTTTAGTATTGATTTTGTCCGTAGTAGTTTTTTCTGCATGTAAAGGCAAACCCGGCAAAGAAAAGTCGGAAGATATTACGGTGAACGGAGTAAGTTTTGAAATGGTGAAAGTGGAGCATGGTACATTTACCATGGGCACGCCTGAATCTCAAGTGGATAGTGTGTCTGCCGGTGCGCTCGGTCATGAAATACCCACTCATGAAGTAACTATCAGTAAAGATTTTTATATGGGCAGATATCCCGTAACACAAAAATTATGGAAAGCCGTGATGGGTGAAAACAGCGGAGAGCAATGGTCCGGTGACTATGGCTTGGGAGATGATTATCCTGCCTATTTTATCAGTTGGACAGAATGTCAAACATTTTTAGCCCAATTGAATGAGCTTACAGGCAAAACATTCCGTATGCCTACCGAGGCTGAATGGGAATTTGCGGCACGTGGCGGCAATAAGTCAAAAGGCTATGTGTATGCCGGCAGTGATGATATTTATTCTGTAGCATGGCATGCCGGTTTTATGGGAGCCGAAAAAGTGGGCGGTAAAAATCCCAATGAGTTGAATTTGTATGATATGAGCGGTAATATATACGAATGGTGCAGTGATTATTATTCCTCCACTTATTATCAAAGTACTCCTAGTGTGGATCCTCAGGGTCCGGAAAGAGCAAACGGATGGAATAAATATTCCCGTTCCATCAGGGGAGGCTGTTGGAATTCACAGCCCTCAGGTTGCCGTGTGTCGGCCCGTGGTCAGGCAGACGGAACCAAGCGCAGCAGTATAGTGGGTTTGCGTTTGGTGATGGAGCAATAAAGTTCACCCAAACATACTTCTTGCGGTATGTTCAAAAAAAATGCAAAACCTTGGTTTCGCATTTTTTTTGTATTCAAAAGATTCAAGAAAAATATGAGCGGCATAAAGGTCAATATTACCAATAAAGAAATATGGCAAATAGCTTTGCCGATAATGATAGGCTATTTGGCACAAACCATCATTACCTTTACCGATACGGCGTTTTTGGGTCATGTGGGTATGATAGAATTGAGCGCCTCTATGATGGCGGGCATATATTATTTTGTTTTTACCACTTTGGCTATGGGTTTTGCAGTGGGGGTGCAAATATTTGTCGCCCGGCGTTTGGGAGAAGGCCGTTTGTCGCAGATAGGCGTCGTGTTTGCTCATGGTTTGGTATTTGTATTGTTATTGGGAATAACTTTACTTGCAATATTGTTGCTGTGCAGCAATATGTTATTGTCGCACATAATCGCATCGCCGGATATATTGTTTTTTGCCAAAGATTATATTAAAGTCAGACAATTTGGAATAGTGTTTGTTACGGTGAATTATCTGTTCAGGTCGTTGTATGTGGGGCTGTCAAACACGCGTAGTATTACCTATTCCACCATATTGATGGCAATCACGAACATTTTTTTGGATTATGTATTGATATTCGGACAATGGGGATTTCCGCAGTTGGGCGTTACTGGGGCGGCAATAGCATCGTTAATGGCCGAAATGGCGGCATTTGTATTCTTTTGGGTGTATTCCTATTGCAAAGTGCCGAAAGAATATGAACTGTTTAAACCTCATCGTATCGAGACGGCTTTGTGGGGAAATATCTTAAAGGTGGCTTTTCCCGCCATGATACAGCGATTGTTATCGTGCGGCACATGGTTCATGTTTTTTGTATTGATAGAAAAAATGGGCGAATTTGCCTTGGGCGTTTCCTCATTGGTGCGTAGCGTGTATATGATACTGGTGATTCCTGTGTTCGCATTTGCAGCCACTGCCAACACTTTGGTAAGCCGTATTATAGGAGAAGGAAAGGTCAGCCAAGTGCATTCTTTGTTATGGAAAGTATCCCTCAATTGTTTGGTGTGTGTAATTCCGTTTGTGTTGATTACTTTATTGGTGCCTTTACAGATATGCAGTATTTATACTAACGATATGCATTTGGCCGCTTCAGCGGTTCCTACCATATATATCATATGTGTGGCAACAGTTCTCAGTTCAATAGGTATAGTGATGTTTGAATCCATATCCGGTACGGGAAATACAAGTGCGGCCATGATATTGGATTTTTTTGCGACCGTTACATATATAGTATATACATGGATAGCCTCTTCGTATTGGGCAATACATTATGTGTGGATGGCTGAATGGGTGTATAATATACAAATAGGTTTGATGTCTTATTGTTATATCAAATATGTTAATTGGCAACGAAAGAAAATATGACAAAAAAAAAGCGGACATTGTCCGCTTTTTTTTATTGTTGCCTTTAATGGTTTATCTGATAAAATTGAATTGACCGGCAGGCACAGGACCTACATAATGAACTTTAAGAGCTTTGTTGGCATCATCTACCCAATCAACATCAATGATGTAATTGTTGTTGGATTTTTTGATGGTAACATTTCCGCTGAAAACACTGGATTTTTGAAATACTTCACCTACATTGTTGATTTCATACCATACCAATGCATGAGAGTTGAGCCATGTTTGATGACCTGCTGTGGTTTCATACGTGTATGTTCCTTCACTTAAAGCATCTTCATTGCAGAAAGCTCCAATGCTGATATAGTGCAAAGTATCGTAAAATTGGCCGCCTTCAACTTCTTTGATTACTTGTTTGTACATGGTTAAAGTAATATAGTTCCTGGGGAGTTCATTGCCATTATATGTTTTTCCTTGATTATACTGGCAAGCTGTTGTGATTTCATACGAGGTGCCATCATAAGTCATGGTGCCGCCTTGTTCTTCTATCGGATCCGGATCCGGATCGGGATCGGGTTCGGGTTTGTTCTTGTCAGGGTCGCACGAGGAGAACATTATTACTGTTGCAATTGCTGCAAAGATAAAAGCAAATTTTTTCATTTTTGTACCTGATTTTAAATGATTGTTAACAATTAATTATTATTTTGCAAAGGTAATAAAAAAAAACTTGTAAAAACAGGTTTGGCGAAAAAAAACAAAAAAAAATCATATTCCGCATACTAAAAAACGAAAAATTACGCTATATAATATATCTTAAGTAAAAATGAAAATGATAAAGCGGATAGTTTTGATAGTGGCGATGACATTGTTGTGCGTGCAAATGTCATCAGCTCAGAATTTTACGATTACCGGTGTGGTGAAAGATTCGGCTACACAGCTGGGCATAGAAGGTGTTAATATCTGGATTCCTCATCAAAACACAGGTACAATTACCGATAAAAAAGGTGCTTATACTTTGGTTTTGTCATCGCCTATAGATACCATAGTGTTTAGTTGTATAGGTTATTATACCCAAACATTGACAGTAGCAGGCGGGCAACGGAAAATGAATGTGATAATGGGTGAAAAAATCACTCAGTTGCCTAATTTTGATTTTAAAGCGGGAGAAAATCCGGCACATATTATTTTGAGGAAAGTGCATGCGAATTTAGACCAAAACAATCCGGCTCATTATAAAAGTTACCGTTGCAAAGTTTATTCCAAATCGTTTTTTTCGTCCGATATAGTCAATGATAGTCTTACCCACGCTGATTTTATGGATACCATTCAAAAGGTGAGCAAACAAGATTTGGCATTATACTCTTTGCTTAATAAGCAGCATCTGTTTATTATGGAATCGGTGAAAGAGAGAAACTACAAATATAAGAACAAGGTGTATGAAAAAATGTTGGCATCCAAAATATCCGGATTTAAAGACCCTATTTTTCATATACTTATATCCGAATTGCAATCATTCTCATTTTATGACGTCAATTTTATTATTCTTGGCACATCTTATGAGAATCCTTTGTATGATTCAGACTTCAAGCATTATTATTTTTCTTTGCAGGATACATTGTTTTCGCAGGAGGACACCACATATGTGATCGCCTTTAAGCCTATAAAAGGCAAGCAATTTAAAGCACTCAGGGGGGTGATGTATATATCTTCCCGTAATTGGGCGGTGCAATATGTCATGTTCAAGCCTTGTATGGATGGTAATATGCTTAATATAGTAACAGAACAATATTATGATACCATTAGCGGAAATTGGTTCCTTACCAAAAATAAAACAAAATTAGTGTTAAATGCCAATGTGGTGAGTACTTATCCTCTGGTGGGCTATATTCAAAACGAGTATTCCGAATTGGAAGCGGATTATCCGCTGAAAAACAGCTTGTTTATCGGCGGCGAAATGTATGTGGACGCCAAAGGTAAAAATTTGGATAAGAGCGATGCCGTATTGCAGCAATATAGGACGGATTCCATTAGTGAAAAAGACAGAACCACTTATTTGAAATGGGATAGCATATCCAATGATATCAAATTCGATAAATATATTTATATAGCGGAAGCATTGGCTTCCGGACGTGTGCCTGTATGGTATTTTGATATAGAAATTCCGCGCATTATGTCGTTTAACAAGCACGAAGCATGCCGTTTGGGAATAGGTGTCAGAACCAACGACCGTATGTTAAAATGGATGAATATTGGCGCTTATGCAGGTTACGGATTCAGAGACGAAGAGTTCAAAGGAGGAACGGATGTTGAATTTATCATCAATCGAAAATGGAACAGCTCCGCATATATAGGTTTCGCCTATGATTTGCACGAAGCCGGAGCCGGTTTTGAATCGCATTTCAAACATTATTTTTCGTATGCTTTGCGAGGGCTGAATAAAATACCGTCGCAATATTACGACAATCAACTTAAATTTGAATTGGGCCTTTCTTCTTTGATAACGCGTCAGATGCAACTTACATTGGGTATATCTTATCATAAAAACACCACTTGTTATCAATATAACTTTACACCCCGATATAATCATTCCCCGTTTAAAGGATATACATATGCTCTGGCCAATATATACATACGCATGCGTATATCTTTTGCCCGTAAAGTGTATGAATCGGATTTGTTCACCCTTACCGAACATAGTAATTATCCTATTATA
The DNA here is from genome assembly GCA_017616775.1 of Bacteroidales bacterium. Taxonomy (GTDB): domain Bacteria; phylum Bacteroidota; class Bacteroidia; order Bacteroidales; family WCHB1-69; genus UBA1205. The sequence goes on along the minus strand of JAFZXM010000015.1, from coordinate 15,914 downwards.
GAATTAGCTTATCAGCACGGTTTCAAAAATATTTTGGGAAGCGGATTTACATACAACGAATTAACGGCAAAAGTGCATCAAGATATTGTTATTCCGTATTTGGGAAAATTTTCGTATGTCGTAAAAGGCGGAATTATAGACAGACCGTTGCCCCTGTCTGCTTTATATGCAGTGCATGGAAGTTATATGGCGTTCGGTTTTTATGATAAAAGTGAATTTGCCACCATGAAATCCAACGAATTTTTATCCGATAAATTCGTATCCGTACATTTATCGCAAATGTTTCATCGTTTGTTAAAAACCAAATATTGTCTTATACAACCCGAAATATTGTTCAATATGGCTTTCGGAGGGTTGAGTCACCCCGAATATCATCAGCATATGGAGTTCAAAACCATGGAGAAAGGTTATTTTGAATTGGGCGCAATGATACATAAATTATTATGTGTGTCGCTGGTGGGGGTAGGTGTAGGTGTGTATTGGCGTTTCGGACCATATGCCCTGGAAAGATTATCGGATAATTTTTCCTTCCGTATGTCGCTGACAATAGGCCGTCAATAGGCTTATAAAATATCTTCTTTTTGAATCAAATTGTGCAATAAGGCATAGATGGTGAGTCCGGAGATGGATTTGATGTCCGTTTTTTTACTGATATTCTTTCTGTGGGTGATAATGGTGTGAATGGATAAATTCAGTTCTTCGGCAATCTCTTTGTTCAGTTTGCCTTTAATGATTAACGCCAGCACCTCTTTTTCTTTTTTTGTGAGTTCCGAATTGGCGTGTGTGCCGATTTCTGAATGACGTTTTTGGAATGTTTGGTCAATTTTGGATTCTATATAGTGCAGGGTATCATCTATATCTATGCAACAATCAAATTGATTGATAATATTTTGCGGATAATAGGCGTATCGTAAAGCTATTAATAGCAGTGAGGGGTAGTCTTGAAAATAAGAACGTATGCCCAATATGTCATGGCGGGCAAATATCGAAGGGTTCACCAGTGCTATATCGGCTTTGTACCGTGTGAGCATAGGAAATATTTGCTCTATGTCCGTACAATGACCTGCAATATCCAGACTGTTGCTATGCCGGAGCATGGTTTGTAGTCCCAGAAATACCATTTCAGATGGTTCTATCACCAATATTTTCGCTTTTTTCATATTATTTGTTTTCTAAATATTTTATGTAAGGTATCAGAATGTGTTCTTCTATATGTGCATGATGCTGCATATCGTATAATAATGAAGAAAGATTGATAAGCAGTGATGTCCGTTCTTCATTTTTCCATTCCGAAGGCAGGTATTTCATTACAAGGCTGATTAAATCGTTGAGCTTGTTTTGCATGTTGTCATGCTGTTCCTCAAATTTGTCCATACTGTATCGGGCATGAGGCTGGTGCGATACAAGTTGCGTGATATAGGGAAACACCGTGTGTTCTTCATATTCAAAATGCAGCTGCACTTCTTGCGTGTAGTCGTTGAAAAAACGATTGACAATGGCAGACATTTCGTGTTCCGGCGGAACTACATGTTGCAGATGTTGTTTGATATGCGGCAAACGTTTCTGCAAATAATAAATATGCGAACAGAGCAGAAAATCGGTTAGATTTTGATAGTTAAAACCAATGAAATCTTTTGTTTGGGGCGAAAAATTTTCAAAAGTATATGCATTGCATATCATGAGCACAAAATCGGCAGACAGATGGTGGGCAGTACAATATTGCTCTATGGTTTGTTCTCCGAACCCCCAATAGATATTCAAACGTGGAAATAATACTGCCAATTGCCAATTTGACCGTAATATCTCCGATAATTTGCTGCGATGTGTAAATAAGGCTTCCATGTTCAAATTGTTTTCTACAAAGGTAGCATTTTTTTTCGGTTTTCTCCGGTGCTTTTTTCTGCAGATGTTCTAAAAAAGAGTATTTTTGCACATATTAATTTTTATGCCATGTCAAATATCACATCTTCACGCACATTGAGTTTCGTAATGATTATCCTTATATATATAACGGCTGTTTTTGCCGGTTTGTTTACCTATAGGTGGGCACAGGGCCATATGGAATGCTACACGGCGTTGTTTGTCGCCGATGTGGCGGCTACCATATGGGTATGGCTCTTCGGTTTGTTGTATAAAAATGTATCGGTGTATGATCCGTATTGGAGTGTGTTGCCTCCCGTAATGCTTACCATGTGGGCGGCAAACAAAGAAGCTGCAGGGCAGGCAGGTGTGCTGTTGCTGGTTGCGGTATGGTATTGGGGAATCAGGCTTACGGGAAATTGGGCTTATACCTTCCGTAATTTGGATAGTGAAGATTGGCGTTATACCAAATACAGGCAGGAACAAAAACCGGTAATATTCCATATCATCAATTTTTTCGGTCTGAATATGATGCCGACCATAGTGGTGTTTGCCGCACTGTTACCGGGCCTGTGTCTGTTGAATGGTGAAGAAAATGCCTCATGGCTGACATGGGCGGGTTTTATTGTCTGCCTTGCCGCCACCACCTTACAATGGATATCCGACAGGCAAAAACATATTTTTTCCAAACAGCATAAAGGGGAAATTTGTAAAGTAGGATTATGGAAACATGGCCGGCATCCCAATTATTTGGGAGAAATAAGCATGTGGTGGGGAGTATGGCTGATGTATGTATCGGTTAAAGGTGTAAATGCATGTGTGTGGTCGTTGACAGGGCCTGTAGCCATGACCTGCCTGTTTCTCTTTATCAGCATCCCTTTAATGGAAAAACGGCAGCTGAAAAACAAACCCGGCTATGCCGAATATAAAAAAGAAACACGGATGTTTTTGTGAAAACTGTTGAAACATGGCAGTAGTTTTTTTGAATTGAAAAAAATGGCACATGCCCGATGGCGTATATCGGAGTCCGTATTGTTAGGGCTTGCGGAGGGGTAAGAAAGGCCTATTTCGTATTCTATGCCTATATATAGTTTTTTTCGTTTGTTAGTGTTGTTATCGGTGTAGGAGGTTATAGTACGATATTGGCTATATTTGTTGTTATTGTCCTATTTTTGTGATAAAAAATCTGTCAGTAAAGATTGATCTATTTGTTTTTGAGCACTAACAATATTAAATTCAGCTTTAGTAAAAGGTCCTATAGTTGAATCTGCCACTTCGTTTTGATACATTTTTCCGTTGTTCGAAAAATGGATTATCCAATATCTTTCTTCCATGCAGGAATCGGCTATAGCTATTGTTTTTGCGAGGAGCCATTCCTTATTGTTTGAAAAATAATCCACATATTCATCAATCCCGGAATAGATATTTTTTATAGATTGTGTATCGCTAGGAATAATAACGAAGCCCGAAGTTCTTTTCCAAGCTCGCCGGCCGTCATTATAAATGATCCACTTTTGATGTAGATTTCCCGTATTCCATAACAACACATTCTCTGATATAGGGTAAGTACGGTTACAACTGACAATGCATAGCATTATTAAGCCGAAAAAACAGATACCTGTTTTATTTCTTAATTTTCCCTTTGGCATAATATTGTTTTATATCTATGTTCATCAATTAAATTTTTGATGCTTCTGTTTTGTCGTTTAAGAAAGGGAAAGCTTCTCCTTTTACCAGCCATGCAATACCGAAAAGATGCAAGAGCAGTATTTCCGTTATCATGATACAGTATTTGGGCAGGCCGCAAAGGATGATGATGGCAAAAATCACTTCTGTCACCAACATGCCGATGCCGCAAATACGATAGATGAGATTGCGTATGCGTTTGCGGTCGGTCATATTCCCGCTTGACTTGGTGAACAGGAAAATACTGTTACAAGCTATCAAAATAAAGAACAATGCGGCACAAACGGTGTGTATAATATTGGATATATGCATGGGCACTTGGAAAAAACCTACGGGGGTGCCGCTTTCTATCCAGCTTACGCTACAGGGAAATAACACTATGCATAATCCGAATATTCCGGACAGTGAGGTAATAACATTATCCCATGTGTTGTAGCCTATGTAAGTGATAAGCACTATACATGCCGGGACCAATACCCCTACCAAGGCCGGACTTTGATAGTAGGTGGCAGAAATGCTCCACCACCATTCCTCACTGGGATGAGGCCGGGCTATGCCTGCCGAAAAAAGGGCTAACCAAGGTAATATGATTCCCAAAAGACCACACAAATTTCGTATGCGGAGATATATTCGTTTTTCTTTAGTGTTGCTTGTGTCCATATTGTTCAATTTTAGCAGCATTCCCGTTACAAATGCCGCCTGTGATTAAAATTCATGTTGCAAAATTAGCAAAAAAATAAGCATACAGGGTGAATATTCCTATTTTTTTTATACTTTTGCAATATAGTATACTGTTAGTGGATGCTTAGCGAAAAACAATTGTATCGGCAGTGGAGTTTGCATAACGGCATGCCTTTTTTTATGCAGGCATGGTGGATGGATGCCGTGTGCAGCCAAGGCAAAACATGGGATGTGATTTTACACAAAAGCCATCAGGAAATAGACGGCGTATTGGTGTATCACGAAATTAAAAAGTTCGGCTTCCGTATGGTGCTTCAGCCTGAATTGACACCTTATAGCGGGTGGTGGGTGAGTCCGCATTTGTCGGAGGAAGAAAAACAAGCAATAGCGCAAGACTTGCTGTGCCAATTGTTACATAAACGCCATCATTATATACAAATAGCCTTTCCTCCTCAGGCACAATGGACTGACATTTTGAAAAAATACGGATTTTCTTTGTCTTTGCGCCCGACTTATATTTTGAACGACATAGATAGAGAAGACCTGTTGTCATCTTTTCATTTGTCCAAACGCCGTCATATTAAAAAAGCGGAAACCCGTTTGCAATATACCACCTTGCCGGTGGAAGAATTTTGTCGTTTGCACAACAGCCGGTATGAATTACAAGGAAAAAAAGATTATTATTCCCAGCCTTTGTTGCAGACTGTCTGCCGGCAGGCTTTGGAACATGGTCAGGGTGTGATAGGAGCCATAGTGGATGAAGGACAAGTGTGTCATGCAGCTGCATTGGTGGTGTATGATGCGGATATTGCCTGTTATTTGTTGTATTTTATTCATCCGCAATACAAAGCTTCAGGAGCATCTTCCATGTTGGTATATGAGCTTGTCCGGCATTTGCGGGGCAAGACCAAGCATTTTGATTTTGAAGGCGGACAAGAAGCCAATGTGGCCGCATCCTATTCCAAATTCGGTACGCGGCAATATACATGGATATTGGCGGAAAAATACACTTCCGTTTTATTGCGTATGTTAATGAAGGTGTATTATCGTCACCTTAAACGTTAGCAATATTGCTCATATACTTTTTGTAGGCTTTTGGCCTCGTTTTCCCAACATAATTCTTGAGAGGCAATTTGCAGATGGTGTTTCATGGCGGCTATTTGGTCCGGGTCGGCAAGCAGAGTGTTGACGTTTTGAGCAATAGTGCGGGCATCGATATTATCTATCACAATACCTATGTGATAATGTTGTATAATACGTGCTATTTCTATCATGGGGCTGGCTATAACGGGTATTTGCGCCCTGATATAGTCAAATAATTTGTTGGGCAGGGCATAGAGGTGGTTAATGCTGATATTTTTATCCAGCGAAAAACCGATATCCGCATTGGCTGTATAGTGGTAGAGTTCTTCAAAAGGCATACGCGGCATGAATAGAATTCTGTCGGAGGTGCCTTGCTGCTTGCTCATTTGTTTTAAGGCGGGTATTACATCGCCGTCGCCTATAACAAGCAATAATGCTTGCGGTATATATTGCATGGCTTCCACCAATTCTTCACTGCCGCGGTGTATGTTGATACCCGTGCCTTGTAAAATGAGTACAGGCCTGTCTTCCGGCAGATGCAGTTCACGGCGTGAGCGTGTGTTGACGGGCATTTGTCGTGGAGGAATGTTCCTCATCACATCCACTTGCCGGTGATATTCTTGTTGATAGAGCCCGGCTATGGAAGGACAAACGGTAAACATGTGGTCAACTTTAGGAATACAATAACGCTCAATGCGTTTCCAAATACGTTGAACAAACGGTCGTGTGACCAGTTCGGCCACTTCGGTAAAATATTCGTGACTGTCGTATATCAACGGTTTGCGTTTCAGCCGGCTTATTAATACATTGGGCAACAGTGTATCCAAGTCGTTGGCATGATAGATGTCGCATTTGTGAAAGAGCAGATAGAAAAAAAGGCGGATATTCATTTCGGCATAGAATAATTTGCCTTTGGAAAACACCAATGGTAAACGTTTGGTGGTGTACGGACGGATGTCCATAGGCGGGGAGTTTTTGAGTTTGCGGCCGACGAGCGTAATGCGAAAATCCATGTTGTGCAAGGTGTCGCAGACTTTTTTTACACGCTGGTCGTTCACCAAATCGGTGCTGACCGTCATGATAATCGTTTTCCCCATAAGAATACGGTTTATAGGTTCTCCCTGCCGTGGCAATTTTTATATTTTTTGCCGCTACCGCAAGGACAGGGATCGTTTCTTCCCACTTTCTTTTCTACTTTGATGGGTTGTGTAACTTGAGGAGCGGAAGTTCTTTGTGCAGAAGCCACCTCTTGTCGTCCTGTCTTTAGTTTTTTTGCGTCCGATTCAGGCAAACGAGCCTGTTGGACGTTTTGCGGCTCTTGAATAGGAATTTGTCCGTTGTTGAGGAAAGTGACCACTTCACGATAGATATCGTTAATCATTTGGGCAAAAAGATCAAACGATTCAAATTTGTATATCAAAAGCGGGTCTTTTTGCTCATAGGTGGCATTTTGAACCGATTGTTTCAAATCGTCCATGGCACGTAAATGTTCTTTCCATGCATTGTCAATAACGGCTAAAGTGAGGTTCTTTTCTATACTCAGCGCCACTTCGCGTGCTCCCAATTCCACACAACGTTTTAAATTGGCAATGATTTGTATTCTTTTTTTACCGTCAAAAACAGGGATGGCAATATTTTCAAATCTTTGACCTTCTCTTTCATATACGGCACCGATAATGGGCATGGCTTTTTCCGACATGTTCAGTATGCGTTGACGATAATTGTGATAGGTGCTGTCGTAAAGTTGACGGGCAAGTTGATCGGTTTTTTCTTGGAAAAATGTTTTTTCCGTAAATGGACAATCAACACCGAAAACAGAATGAATATCCGTTTCCAACATAGAAAAACTTCTGTTGTTTTGTGCATTTTCTATGATATCATAACAGGTGCTTTCAAACATTTCGGAAATATCTATCGCCAATTTGTCACCGTTGAGGGCATTACGGCGTTTGTTGTAAATACTTTCCCTTTGTTTGTTCATTACATCGTCGTATTCCAATAAACGTTTGCGTATGCCGAAATTGTTTTCTTCTACTTTCTTTTGAGCACGTTCTATGGAATTGGTGATCATGCTGTGTTGTATCACTTCACCGTCTTGAAAGCCCATACGGTCCATAACTTTCGCTATTCTGTCCGAACCGAACAAACGCATTAAGTCGTCTTCTAATGAAACAAAGAATTGGGAGCTGCCGGGGTCTCCTTGACGACCGGAACGACCTCTCAACTGCCTGTCCACACGACGGGAATCGTGACGTTCGGTGCCGATGATGGCCAATCCGCCCAAATCTTTCACTTCTTGGGAAATTTTGATATCGGTACCACGGCCTGCCATATTGGTAGCAATGGTTACAGCACCTTTTTTGCCTGCTTCCGCAACAATATCGGCTTCCTTTTTGTGTAATTTGGCATTCAGCACATTGTGCTTGATTTTGCGCGCCGTTAGAATTTTGCTGATTAATTCCGATATTTCTACCGATGTGGTACCTACCAATACGGGACGGCCTATTTCATGAAGACGTAAAATTTCATTGACCACGGCACCGTATTTTTCCCTTTTGGTTTTGTATACCAAATCTTCCATGTCTTCACGTATAACAGGTTTGTTGGTAGGAATGGTGACAACATCCAATTTATAGATGTTCCAAAATTCGCCGGCCTCGGTTTCTGCAGTACCGGTCATACCTGCCAATTTTTTGTACATACGGAAATAGTTCTGTAAGGTGATGGTGGCATAGGTTTGTGTGGCCGCTTCCACTTTGACGTTCTCTTTGGCTTCTATAGCTTGGTGCAAACCGTCACTATAGCGGCGTCCTTCCATAATACGTCCCGTTTGTTCGTCCACAATTTTTACTTTATTGTCTTCGGTGATAATGTATTCCACGTCTTTTTCAAACATGGTGTAGGCTCTCAGCAATTGATTGATGGTGTGAATGCGTTCCGAAGCAATGGAGAAATTGCGGTATATCTCGTTTTTCTTTTCGGCTTTTTCTTCCGGCGTGAGCGATAGTTTCTCCAATTCCGCTATTTCTGCGCCCACATCGGGCATAATGAAAAATTGGGCTTCTTCCGTATTGGTACTTACCAAATCTATACCTTTGTCCTTGATGTCCACCGAGTTAAGCTGCTCTTCTATCACAAAGTACAATTCGTCATCTATGATAGGCATGTTCTTATTGTTTTCAGCCATATAGAAACTTTCTGTATTGTGAAGCAATTGCTTGATGCCCGGTTCGCTTAAATATTTTATCAGGGCTTTGTTTTTAGGCATACCTCTATGTGCCCTGAGTAGCAATTTTCCGCCTTCTTCTTTATTGCCTTCGCTGATTAGTTTACGTGCTTCCGACAATAAAGAGGTAACCAATGTGCGTTGAGCATTGTATAGTTTTTCCACTATGGGTTTGTATTTTTCAAAATCTTGGTTATCGCCTTTCGGGGTGGGGCCGGAAATAATCAAAGGAGTACGGGCATCGTCTATTAATATGGAGTCCACCTCATCAACAATGGCGTAATTGTGTTGACGCTGTACCAATTCGGTTTCGTTGCGGGCCATATTGTCCCTTAAATAATCAAAGCCGAATTCATTGTTGGTGCCGAAAGTGATATCCGCCATATAGGCTCTTCTTCTTTCTTCCGAGTTGGGCTCGTGTTTGTCAATACAATCTACACTTAAATTATGAAATTGATATAACATACCCATCCATTCGGAGTCACGTTTGGACAAATAGTCGTTAACAGTAACCACATGCACCCCTTTTCCTGTAAGCGCATTGAGATACACCGGTAAAGTAGCTACCAGGGTTTTTCCTTCACCGGTAGCCATTTCTGCAATTTTACCTTGGTGCAATACGGTGCCTCCTATTAATTGTACATCGTAATGGCACATGTCCCAAGTGATGGGATTGCCTCCGGCCATCCATGTGTGTTGGTATATAGCTTCGTTGCCCTCTATGGTGACACAATCGTATTTTGCTGCCATATCACGGTCAAAATCGGTAGCCGTAACTTTTACGTATTCATTGTCTTTAAATCTGCGAGCCGTCTCTTTTATAACGGAAAAAGCTTCCGGAAGTATTTCATTGAGAATGTCTTCCGATGTGTGATAGATGGAATCCTCCAATTCTTCTATCTCTTTGTATAGACTTTCTTTTTCCGCAATAGGCATGTCGTAATTGGTGTCCAATCGGGATTTGATTTGAGCAATGCTTTGCTCGTCTTCACTGGTGGCATCCTTTATTTTTTGTTTGAATTCAAGCGTTTTCTTTCGCAAATCATCGTTCGAAAGCTGCTCTATGACAGGGTATATCGCTTGTATTTTCGCTAATATCGGCCGTAATTCTTTTAAATCTCTATCCGATTTGGTTCCGAATAGTTTTTGTAATATATTTGCCATTTTATCTTATCATTTCATGTTAAACTTGCAAATATACCATTTTTTTTTCATACTGTTTGTTTTTTCTATTCAATAAACAATCAGCAATTTGCAAACCCGTGCTCAGGAAACTGCTGGTGATGCTATATAAAAAAGAAAGGTTTGACAATGAGCGTCTGACGGAATAAAAAACCGACTGTGCCATGTATTGGCATAGTAAAGGTCTATTTTTGCAAACACAAATAGAATGTTAATGTTAATAAAAAAATAAAAAGATGGTAAAAATAAAAGGAGAAATATGATATCTTTGTAGAGATAGAATAGTCGGCAAGGCTTATAAGGGTCAAGACTATATACCAATAAAATATTAACTTTTCAGATAGAAAAAAAATAAGATTAGCAATAAAAATTATGACACAGTTTACTCATTTACATGTTCATTCACACTATTCCGTATTGGATGGTATGTCGCATATTCCTGATTTGATCAAAAAAGCCACCTCTTCGGGAATGTATGCCATGGCGCTTACCGATCACGGAAATATGTACGGCATAAAAGAGTTTTTTGATTTATCGAAAAAATATAATGATGATATACAAAAGCAAATAGGTGAAAAGGAAGAATTGCTGCTGCAGGCCAAAGAAAAGCAGGATGAGGCGGTCATAGCCGCCTTGTGTGCCGAAATAGACAATTTGCACACCCGTTTTTTTAAACCCATATTCGGTTGTGAAGCCTATGTGGCCCGCAAAACGGATACCAATCCGGAGGCGTCCCGCAGGGTGTGCAAAGTAACGGAAAATATAAGCGGTTACCATTTGATATTGTTGGCCAAGAACGAGCGTGGATATCGCAATTTGTGTAAAATCATATCGCATGGTTGGACGGAAGGGTTTTACCGGACACCCCGTATAGACAGGGAATTGTTGGAAAAATATTCCGAAGGTTTGATAGTGGCTTCTGCTTGTTTGGGAGGGGAATTGCATCAAAAAATTGAGAACGGCGATATAGCCGGAGCCATGGAAGCAGCCCGTTGGTATCAAAAAATATTCGGCAGTGATTACTATATAGAATTACAAAGGCATCGCACCGATAAAAAAGGAGGAGACCGTTCCACATACGAAAAACAGGCAGCCCAAAATCCTGTGCTGGTACAAATAGCCAACGAATTGGGAATAGAATTGATAGCTACCAATGATGTACATTTTGTAGAAGAAGAACATGCCGATGCTCACGAGCGGCTTGTGTGTTTGAGTACCGGTAAAAAATTATCCGATGACATTCGTTTGCACTATACCAAACAGGAATGGCTCAAAACGCCTGAAGAAATGGCCGCCGTATTTCCCGATTTTCCGCAAGCATTGGAAAATACCATGAAAATAGCGGAAAAAGTGGAAATGTATAATTTGAATTGTGCACCGATGATGCCGGTATTTGATATTCCCTCCGATTTCGGTACGGAAGAGCAATATAAAGAAAAGTTCAGCCATGAAGCCGTTTTGGAGGATTTCAAAATGGATGAAGCAACATTGCTTAAAAAAATGGGCAGTTGGGACAGGGTATATCGTATCAAGTTAGAAGCGGATTATTTGGCTAAACTGACTATGCAGGGTGCGCATAAACGCTACGGGGAAAACATATCGGAAGAAATTATGGAACGCATCAATTTTGAACTTGAGGTGATGCGTAATATGGGTTTTCCCGGTTATTTTCTTATTGTGCAAGATTTTATACGGGCAGCACGGGATATGGGGGTGTCGGTAGGCCCCGGCCGAGGCTCCGCGGCAGGCTCTGTGGTGGCGTATTGCCTTAAAATTACGGATGTGGATCCTTTAAAATATGATTTGCTGTTTGAGCGTTTTTTGAATCCGGACCGTGTGTCTTTACCCGATATAGATGTGGACTTTGATGATGAAGGACGCGCAAAGGTATTGGAATGGGTAACCGACAAATATGGCAAAGATCGTGTGGCGCATATTATCACTTATGGCACCATGGCTACAAAATCCAGTATTAAAGATGTTGCACGGGTGCAGGATTATGATTTGCAGGCAACAAACAGACTGGTGTCTTACATTCCGCATGATTTACCCGTTAATCCGCAAAGTAAAAAACCATATCCCATGTCGGTGAAAAACTGTATGGAACATGTGGAGGAAATTAAAAAGATATGCGAGCAAGATATCAATGCCAAAGATGTAATGACATATGCTTCCATGTTGGAAAATACCGTGCGGCAGGTGGGCATTCACGCCTGTGGCGTGATTATAGGCGCAGATGATTTGTCCAATCATGCACCTTTGGCTACCATAGAAGATAAGGACAAAACAAAACAACGTATTTGTGTCACGCAATACGAAGGCTCACAAGTGGAATCGGTGGGATTGATAAAAATGGACTTTCTGGGCCTGAGTACCTTGTCGATTATTCAAGAAACCCTGCGGAATATTAAAAAATCAAAAGGTTTGGATTTGGATATAGATGCTATTCCTATTGACGACCCGTTGGTATATGAGCTGTATCAAAAAGGGGATACTATTGCCGTGTTCCAATTTGAATCCCCGGGAATGCAAAAATATCTGCGGGATTTAAAACCTACACGTTTTGAGGATTTAATAGCCATGAATGCATTGTACCGACCGGGTCCCATGGATTATATTCCGCAATTTATTGCCCGCAAACAAGGAAGGGAAGCCATACAATACGATATTCCTGTTATGGAAAAATATCTCAGTGATACATATGGTATTACGGTGTATCAAGAACAGGTGATGCTTTTGTCCCGTTTGCTGGCAGGGTTTACCCGCGGCCAATCCGACGAATTGCGCAAGGCTATGGGTAAAAAAATAAGGGAAAAATTGGATAAGCTGAAACCTAAATTTCTGGAAGGCGGAAAACAAAACGGGCATGATGAGAAAACATTGGAAAAAATATGGGCGGATTGGGAAAAATTCGCATCATATGCTTTCAACAAGTCTCATGCGACCTGTTATTCCTGGGTGTCGTATCAAACGGCTTATCTCAAAGCCCATTATCCTGCAGAATTTATGGCGGCCAACCTTACCAATAGTTTGAACGATATGGATGAAATAACCAAACTGTTGGCTGATTGCAAACGCAAAAATATCCGTTTGTTAGGACCGGACATCAATGAATCGGATGCCCATTTTACCGTCAACAAACAAGGAGATATCCGTTTTGGCCTGGCAGGTATAAAAGGAGTGGGAAAAGCCGCGGTAACGGATATTATTAATGAACGTAATGCCAATGGTCCGTTTAAATCCACTATAGATGTGCTGCAAAGAGTGAATATCTGCTCATGCAATAGAAAAATGCTTGAAGCCATGGCTTATGCCGGAGTATTCGATAATATGGGCGATAATCACAGAGCTCAGTTTTTTGAAGAAAGCAACGGCAGCACTTTTTTGGAAAAATTATTGAAATATGCGGCCAAATATCAACAGGATAAACAAAGCAAACAAACATCGCTTTTCGATATGGAAGATGATACCGCACAAAGCAATTACACTTTGCTTTTTCCTCAGTGCGAGCCATGGAATTCCATAGAAAAATATCGTAAAGAAAGAGATGTTACCGGCTTTTATATTTCAGGACACCCCCTGGATGACTACAAATTGGAAATACGTTCTTTTTTCAAAGGAAGTACCTCGCAATTGCAAAATGTAAATGAGTTAAGAAAAATGTTGGACAGGCCGGTCAAAATAGCCGGAATAATAGTCGAAGCCGCTGTTCTTAAGACCAAAAAAGGACAGGATTATTGTAAATTCACCTTGGAAGATTATAGCGGAAAGCATGAATTCAGCATGTTTCATGATACGGCGGCAAAATTCAAACATTTTTGCGAAGCCAACCGATTGGTGGGCATCACCGTCAAATCCATATTGCGTAAGATACCATATCCCGACGGCAGCTATGCAAGAGCTGCGGGAAATAACACGTCGGATTACGATGTGATAGTGGAAAATATGGGTGATTTGGCCGATGTTTTGTCCAGAGAGGTGAAATCCATAGAAGTGCGGGTGCATTCGGTAAGGGTGGATGACGACTATATAGATGCAATTCATCAAATTACCAGCCAATGTAAAGAAAATAAAGCGGAAGGGATAAGTTTGATATTCAAAATATTCGATTACAACAGGGGCAATGTGGAATTGACGCTTCCGTTTAAAGTCAATGCCGAAAAATTCTGTCAAATATACATGTCCAGATATAGTATGGATGACCTGATTTTGCAGAAGTGAAAAAATAAATAAAATATTGTACCTTTGTCATTCAATCATTATAAGTATATATGAGTAGTTTTGAAATACACGGAGATAATAGGCTAAAAGGGGAGTTAATACCGCAAGGCGCTAAAAATGAGGCATTACAAGTAATCAGTGCCACCTTGCTTACTTCGGAAAAAATAACCATATCCAATTTACCGGACATTCATGATGTCAATCGTTTGATAGAATTGTTGATAGGTATGGGTGTTAAAGTGGAAAAAATTAATAAGGACACCTGTACGTTTCAAGCGGACGATATTAATTTCAACTATTTGGAAACACCCGAATTTGTGTCCAAAGCCAATGCTTTAAGAGGGTCTATTATGATATTGGGTCCTATGCTCGGACGTTTTAAAAAAGGCGCCGCTCCCAGTCCGGGAGGTGATAAAATAGGACGAAGGCGTTTGGATACCCATTTTATAGGATTACAAAAGTTGGGGGCCACATTTACCTATTCTGCGCAAAATTCCTTGTACAGAGTTGCTGCCGATCATCTGGAAGGCTCATATATGTTGTTGGACGAGGCTTCAGTTACGGGTACGGCCAATATAGTGATGGCTGCCGTTATGGCAGAAGGTGTCACCACTATTTTCAATGCAGCTTGTGAACCCTATTTGTATCAATTATGCACCATGCTGAACAATATGGGGGCGGATATATCAGGCGTGGGCTCCAATTTATTGACCATTAAAGGTGTGGAGCGCTTGCACGGTTGTGAACACAGACTATTGCCCGATATGATAGAAATAGGAAGTTTTATCGGCATGGCTGCTCTGACACGTTCTGAAATCACCATCAAAAATGTGAGATATGAACATTTGGGTTTGATCCCGGAAGTGTTCCGCCGTTTGGGTGTAAAAATGGAACATGTCAACGATGACATTTATATTCCTGAACAAGAATGTTATGAGGTGGAATCGTTTATGGATGGTTCTATTATGACTATAGCGGATGCGCCCTGGCCGGGTTTTACACCTGACCTTATCAGTATAGCCTTGGTAACAGCCATACAAGCCAAGGGAAGTGTGCTTATTCATCAAAAAATGTTTGAAAGCCGCTTGTTCTTTGTGGATAAATTGATAGATATGGGTGCAAAAATTATATTATGCGATCCTCACAGAGCTACAGTCATAGGTTTGAATCACCAAAATACGCTCAGGGGTACCAATATGACTTCTCCCGATATACGTGCCGGAGTAGCTCAGCTGATAGCAGCATTGAGTGCCAAAGGCAAAAGCGTGATAAGCAATATAGAACAAATAGACAGGGGATATCAAAATATTGATGCCCGTTTGAGAGCGATAGGTGCCGATATTAAACGTTTGGATTAGTGAACATATTGTTATCTACGGCTTATTTGCCTCCGGTAGAATATATGGCTGCATTTTATGCAGGAGATGTTGTTTTGGAACAACACGAAAATTTTATTAAACAAACCTATCGTAACAGAGCTGTTGTTCCTTCAGCAGAAAAAATTCTTGCCTTATCTGTTCCCGTGAATAGAAATCATGTGCATAATTGTCCCCTCCAACAGGTGGAAATTGATTATAGCCAACCATGGCAACGGGAGCATTGGCGTACCTTGGAAACCATATACAACGCAAGTCCCTTTTTTTTATATTATAAAGATTATTTATATCCTTTTTACAGTCAAAACAATATTCAATATTTGTTTGATTTTAACAATCAAATATTGAAAGTGTTGTTGAAATTGTTTCAAATAAAAGCAGGTTATTCTTATTCGGATGATTACGAATCGAATCCGTTATGTGCGCTGGATTTGCGCAATGTAATTCATCCCAAAAAAATACATCAGCCCGGTTATCCCTTTCTTTTTAAGGATGAATACAGACAGGTGTTTGCGGAAAGAACGGCTTTTGTTCCCAATATGTCATGTGTGGATTTGTTGTTTAATGAAGGTCCGGTGTCCCACGCTTATTTGCAGAAT